>NZ_MSGO01000009.1:0-108571 GCF_001929375.1 Actinomyces oris
AACCGGGCCTGGCTGCGCGCTCACCACATCCGCGCCACGATCCCCGTCAAGGCCGACCAAGCCGCCCACCGCAAGGCCAGGGGCCCACGCGGCGGGCGCCCACCAGCCTTCGACGCCGCCGCCTACAAGGACCGCAACGCCGTGGAACGCGGTTTCAGCCACCTCAAGCACCACCGGGCCCTGGCCACCCGCTACGACAAGCTAGCCGTACGCTACCGAGCAACCATCCACATCGCCAGCATCGACCACTGGCTCAAACGACTTACATAACAGGCCCTAGTCCCGACCACCTGAGCGGTTCGGGTGGCGTCGCCTCCAGCCGGAGGCGGTGCGCTCCACCTTCCCTGAGAGCTCCAGGATCCCCAGTGCCGATGTGGTCTCCTTCGGGGACAGCCCCGAGGAGCGGACGATGGACTCAGTACTCGCCACGGCCCGGGCCGGCATGGCGTCCAGGACGAGGGAGGCGGCCGGGTCCAGCCCGTCAAGAAGCCCGCCGCCACTCAGCTCGGGGTCCTGCTCCTTGGCGGCGTCCGCGTCGACGGTGCCCAGGGGCGTCAGCAGCTCCAGGGCGTCGTCGGTGTCGGTGATGCAGACCGCCCCCTTGCGCAGGAGCCGGTGGCATCCGACCGAGGACATGGAGGTCACGGGGCCGGGGACGGCGCCCAGCTGCCTTCCCAGCTCGAGGGCGCGGTGGGCGGTGGACAGGGCGCCCGATCGCCAGGCCGCCTCCACCACGATCGTCGCCCTGGAGATCGCCGCGATGACGCGGTTGCGCGAGACGAACCGGTGGCGGCCCGGTTGACAGCCCGGCGGCACCTCCGCCACCAGTGCCCCGGAGGCGATGACCGCCTCCAGCACCCCGGCGTTTCCCACCGGGTAGAGGCGATCCACTCCCCCGGCGGAGACCGACACGGTTGGTCCCTCCCGCAGTGCCCCGCGGTGCGCGCAGGCATCGATGCCGAAGGCTCCCCCGGAGACGATGAGGCCGCCTTGGGCCGTCACCCCTGAGGCCAGGGAGGTGGCGACGCCCTCACCGTAGCGGGTGGAGGCCCGGGCCCCCACCAGGGCCAGGCACAGTCCGCTGGCCGGTCCCACCGGCATCCGCTGCTCGCGTACGGGCTGACCGGTGCCCGCGACGCTCTGCGCGTCGTCTCCTGCGTTCCCGGCCTCCCCGCCCCCGAGGCCCTTGTCCTTCAGTTCCGCGGCGTTGACCAGTAGTGAGGGGTCGCCACGTACCCACAGGCAGAAGGGCGGGTGCTCCAGCTCGTCGAGTCCCGGCGGCCACCAGGACTCCCCCGGGAGGATGAGGCTCCCACCCAGGCGGTCGAGCACATCGAGCTCGCGGCGGATGTCGAGTCCCTCCAGGCGCGGCGCCCACCGGGCGGCGACCTGAGCCCAGCAGGCCCTGATGTCACCGTCGCTGGGCATCCCCGGGGGTAGCTGTGGCACCGGCGGGCGTGGGGAGCTGCGCACCTGCCCTGAGGAGTCGACGGCCTCCTCCAGCAGCCACCTCAGGGCGGGTCCCGGCCCGAGCCGGCCCACCACCATGGCTGCGGTGGCACTGTCGGGCTCGGCCAGACGGGACCAGGTCGCGCGTGCCAGCGCCGGATCATCGATGTCATATGGAAGTGTTATGGGCGTCATGGGCGCACTCCTGAGGTTCTCAGGGCCAGGGCGGTCCCGATGTGGGCAAGGGAGAGAGCCTCGACGCCCTCGAGGTCGGCGAGGGTCCAGGCCAGTCTGAGGACCCGGTCCACCCCGCGCAGGGAGAGGTCGCCGCGTTCGAGGGCGGTCATGAGCCTGCGGTTGAGCGGAGCGCTGAGTCCGCCGTCGGGGCCTCTGAGGTAGGAGCCGGGCACCTCGGCGTTGAGGCGCCACGGTGTGCCGGCCAGTCTGCGCTCCGCGGCCCGGCGGGCACGCAGGACGCGCCGGGCCACCGTGGCGCTGGACTCTCCATGGCCGGCAGAAGCGAGATCGGCGGCGCTGACGGCACCGACCTCGACCTGGATGTCGACCCGGTCCAGCAGTGGACCGGACAGCCGTGAGAAGTAGCGTCGCCGCTGCAAGGAGGTGCAGGTGCACTCCAGGCCGCGGCCGCCGGCCTTGCCGCAGGGGCAGGGGTTGGCGGCCAGGACGAGCTGGAAGGCGGCCGGGTAGCTTGCGCGTCCGCCCACGCGGTCGATGGTGACCACTCCCGACTCCAGCGGCTGACGCAGGCAGTCCAGGACTCCCGCACTGAACTCGGGGGCCTCGTCGAGGAAGAGCACGCCGCGGTGAGCCAGGGAGACGTCCCCGGGGCGGGGCAGGCCGGAGCCGCCTCCGACGACGGCGGCCCGGGTCGCCGTGTGGTGCGGTGCGCGCAACGGCGGCCGGGTGATGAGCCCGCGGGCGGGGTCGAAGATGCCTGCCACGGAGTGCAGGGAGGTGACGGTGACGGCATCGGCCTGCTCCAGGGGCGGCAGGATGGAGGGGAGCCTCTCGGCGAGCATGGTCTTGCCCGTCCCCGGGGGCCCCACCATGATGAGGTGATGGCCCCCGGCGGCGGCGACCTCGAGGGCCTGGCGGGCCTCGTCCTGTCCGACGACGTCAGCCAGGTCCGGCGGCTCGGCGTCATGGGGCGGGGGCGTGGGGGCATCGTCTGCGGCGGCCTCGGTGATCTGCTCCAGCGCGGCGGCCACGGCCGCGCTCAGGCGTCCTCCGTAGCGCTCGACGAGCTGGCCGACGTGCCTGACGGCGGTGACCCGGGCACCGGGGACGAGCTCGGCCTCAGCGGCGGCCTCCTGGGCGACGACGATCTCCTCCACCCCGGCGGCCACCGCGGCCTGGACACTGGGCAGGATGCCGCGCACCGAGTGCACGGAGCCGTCCAGCCCGAGCTCGCCGATGTAGACGGTTCGTCCCAGGAGCCCGGCCGCGGACCGTCCGAGCCGCCCGCGTGCTCCCAGGACGGCCAGGGCGAGCGCCAGGTCCAGCCCGGTCCCGGTCTTGCGCAGGTCCGCCGGGGAGAGGTTGACGGTCAGGCGCTGCTCGCCCCAGGTGACGCCGCAGGTGCTCAACGCGGCCCGGACGCGCTCGCGCGACTCGCGCACGGCGGTATCGGGCAGGCCCACGAGGGTGAACCCGGGCAGGCCCTGGGTGGCGTGAGCCTCGACGTCGACGATGTGTCCGGCCAGCCCGGTCAGCGTGACAGCGAGCGTGCGCGCTAGCCCCATGACGCATCCACCGCCCGGTGGTGGCGCAGCAGCGCAGGACGCGCGTCGCGCAGGAGGATGGAGACCACGTCGAGGCGCATGCCGGCGTGCGGCGGGGTCTCATGGGTGCTCGCCCAGGCGGCCGCCAGGGCACGCAGTCGGGCGACCTTGCGGGAGTCGACGGCGGCCGCCGGTGGCCCCTGGCGCAGGGAGCTGCGGGTCTTTACCTCAACGATGACGAGCCTCGGTCCTGCCCACGCCTCTGCGGGGTCGGCGACGCGCGCGCTGCCCGGCTCGTGGTGCGCCGGAGCCGGCTCCAGGGCGATGATGTCGAGCTCTCCGCGCAGGCCGTGGTCCGGGCGCCAGTTGCGCTCCAGGATCTTCCAGCCGATGTCCCCCAGGTAGGTGGCGGCGAGGTCCTCCCCGCACCGCCCGGTGCTCTGGCGGGAGGCCCCTGCGCGAGCGGCTCCTGCGCCACCCGGGCCCCGGGCGGGCGGCGTGGGCCCGTGATCGCCGCATCTGGCTGCGATCACCGTTCGTCCCCTTGTGGCTGCTGCGACCTGGTCGGTCATCCCGATCACCTCCGCCACTAGCGTGAGGCCGGATCAGCCGGTGCGCGTCACGGTCCCGTCGGCCCTGTGGACGGCGCTGTCAGAAGACGACCTGTGGCCCCCGGCGAGCGGGGACGGCCAGCGGAACGGAGCCGTCAGAGGCGGCGCAGCATCGGGAAGGCGGTCAGGAGGAGGGGATGTCCATCTCGAGCTTGGTGAGCTCCTCGACGTTGACGTCCTTGAAGGTGACGACGTGGACGGACTTGACGAACCGGGAGGCTCGGTAGATGTCCCACACCCAGGCGTCCTCGAGGGTCAGCTCGAAGAAGACCTCCCCGCCACTGGTGCGTACCTGGACGTCAACGGCATTGGCCAGGTAGAACCGCCGTTCGGTCTCCACCACGTAGGAGAACAGGGAGGCGACGTCGCGGTACTCCCGGTACAGCGAGAGCTCCAGCTCGTTCTCATAGGACTCGAGGTCTTCTGCGCTCACCGGGCCATCATGCCTGCCCGCAGCCGCTGGAGGCGGCAGGCGACGGGGGCGAGTCGGCCCTGCCCGCGAGTCGCTCCGGGCCTGGCGGCCGCGTCAGACGGCGCCTCGGTCGTGGCGCTGTTCCAGGCCGGGCAGGTGCCAGCTGCGTCGATGCTGGTCGCTGGCCCCCAGGGCGGTGAGTCCCCGGATGTGGGCCGGTGAGGCGTAGCCCTTGTTGGAGGCCCACCCGTAGCCGGGGTCGTCGAGATCGGCCATGAGGCGGTCGCGTTCGACCTTGGCCAGGACACTGGCGGCGGCGACGACGACGCACCGGGCGTCGGCCTTGACCTCCATACGCACCGGCGGGACGGCAGGAGCCCCGGCGGGCTCGGGAGCAGGCTCAGGGAGGTGTCCGCCCTCCAGGGCGGTGAGCAGGTCGGGCTGAGGCGCGGTGAGCCAGTCGGCCACGCCGTCGAGGATGATGACGTCGGGGGCGTGGCCGCGCTCAGCGACCTGCTGCAGGGCCCGCAGACCCGCCATTCTCAAGGCTCCGACGATGCCGTGCTCATCGATCTCAGCGGGTGAGGCGTGGGCGACGGCGTGGTCCACGAGCCAGTCGCGCACAGGATCCACCAGGCCTGTTCGGGCCCGGGCCGTCAGCTGCTTGGAGTCGGCGAGCCCCTCGGGGAAGTCGTCATCGGTGCACCGCGCCACGATCGCCAGCCCGACGCTGACCGGTCCGGCCAGGGCCCCGCGACCGACCTCGTCCAGACCGCCGACGTGGTCGTGGGTCTCCAGCAGTGCCTTCTCCAGACGCCGGTCGGGGCGGGTGCGTCCCCGAGGACTCACCTCGTTCTCCCCGGAGCCTGCCCCTGGTCGGCCATGCCGCCGGAGGCGTCCGGAACGTCGGCTGCCCCACCGGGCACAGTCCGTGGGGCCTCGTCGTTGCCGTGCCCCTCACTGGCAGCGCCGGCGTCCTCGGAGCTGCTGCCCTCGGCGGTCTGCGAGGGCACCTCCTCCTCAGAAGCCGTCTCCCCGTCGCCTGTCGGAGCGGCCGGAGGCGAGGGCGGTGCGGGCGGCGTCGCCTCTCGCGCAGGGACGTCTGAGAAGACGCGCTCCCCTCCGTCCAAGAGCCCCCACCGGCTCAGATGCGTCCACTGGAAGACCACCCTGGCCACCCCGACCACGTTCTTGAGCGGCACGAAGCCGCCATGGGCGTCGTCGCGGTGGTAGCGGGAGTCGGCCGAGTTGCTGCGGTTGTCCCCCATGACCCACACGTACCCCTGGGGGACGGTGACATCGAAGGAGGTCAGGGACGGGGACTGACCGTCCTTGACGTAGGTCTCCTTGACCGCGACGCCGTTAACGGTCAAGGACCCCTTCCCGTCGGCGACCACATGGTCGCCGCCGACACCGATGACCCGCTTGACGAGGTGATGGCCGGTGTTCTCCGGCAGAAGGTTCACTGAGACCATGATCCTCTGGGAGACACCGCGCAGCCCTGTCGGCTCCTTGATGTGAAGCCAGTCGTCAGGATCGGTGAAGACGATGACGTCGCCCCGTTCGACGTCGTCGGAGCCGTACATGGGGACCGCGACCTTGTCCCCGTCACGCAGGGTGCGTTCCATGGAGCCCGAGGGGATCTCGTAGATCTGGACGACGTAGGCCCGTAGCAGAGCCGGTACCAGGATGACGACTACCACGACGAGCACCAGCCTGATCACCCGCTGGTACAGGGAGCTGGTCTGCGGCGGGGGGATGGCGGGGGCCACCTGCCGGCGGGGTTGGATGGAGGGGGGCAGCTCGGTGAGCTCGTCACCGGGCTCGGCGTCGGGGTCGATGAACGGGTCGTAGTCCCACTCGTCGCTGTCGTCGACCGGGGCCGGTTTCGGATCCTCTCCGGCGGTCTCAGGAGCCGTGAGACTCTCCTGGGGGGAGTCCGCGGACGGAGAGCTGCAGGCCGGTGTGATCGCAGACCTGGAGGTCCGACCGATCTGAGAGGGATCGGCCTGCTTCAGGTCCAGCCCGACGTCGTCGGCCCCTTCCTGCGCCGGTCTCACCGTGCTCCTTCCCCGGATGTGATGGGCATGGGTCCACCGCTGCACGGCGGTGGGAGATGGCGAGCGCCCGGAACCCGTGGGCTCCGGGCGCCGCCTCGAGAGTGCAGGCGCTCAGTCCTCGCGACGCTCCTTGATCTTGGCGGCCTTACCGCGCAGGTTGCGCAGGTAGTAGAGCTTGGCACGGCGCACCTGGCCCCGGGTGACGACCTCGATCTTCTCGATGGAGGGCGTGTGGACGGGGAAGGTTCGCTCGACGCCGACGCCGAAGGAGACCTTGCGGATGGTGAAGGTCTCCGAGACGCCGCCGCCCTGGCGCGCGATGACGACGCCCTGGAAGACCTGGACGCGGGTGCGGGATCCCTCAACGACCTTGACGTGGACCTTGAGGGTGTCACCCGGGCGGAAGGAGGGGATGTCGTCGCGCAGTGATGCGGCGTTGATCTCGTCGATCAGGTTCATGTTTCTCTCCACACCCGTGCCACTGGTCAGGAGTGCTGGTTCGGCGGCGCCGCGCCGTACGGGGCAGCGCCGGAGGCGGACGCTCCTGGGCTCCTTCGAAGCGGCCGCCTCCCCAGTGGCAGAGGAACCGCAGGACCCAAGTGCCCGCTCAGTTTGCCACAGGCTCAGTCCACGGACGAGTGCGTCAGCCTCGACGTGCCTGAGTTCACGCCTTTCTCACGTCCCAGCACGCATCCGGGGCGTTCAGTTCCCGGAGCCCGCCAGCGTGCTCGCCGGGGCGGGCGCGGCCGCTCCGCTGGGCAGCGCCGTCGGGGTGGACGTCGGCTCGGGGACCTGGGAGAAGACTGCGTGTCCGGAGGTGAGGCTGGACCAGTGGGAGTAGGGCCACACGACGTTCTTGGCGACACCGACGACGTTGCCCAGGGGCACGAAGCCGCGGTGGACGTCGTTCTGGTGGTAGCGGGAGTCCGAGGAGTTGGAGCGGTTGTCGCCCATGACCCAGATGTAGCCCTCGGGAACGGTGATGTCGAAGGCGACCTCGGAGGCCGACCGGCCGGGCTTGAGGTAGTTCTCATGGAGCTCGACGCCGTTGACGGTCAAGGAGCCCTTCCCGTCGGCGACGACGTGGTCACCGGGCATCCCGATGACCCGCTTGATGAGGTGGTGGCCTGCGTTCTGGGGGAAGATGCGGATCGCGACGAGGAAGTCCTGCGCGGCGCCTTGCAGACCGGTGGGCTCCTGGGTCGTCAGCCAGTGGTCCGGGTCGGTGAAGACGACGACGTCGCCCCGGCTGACCTTGTCGGAGTCGTACATCGTCACGGTGACGCGGTCGCCCTCGTTGAGGGTGTTCTCCATCGACCCCGACGGGATGGTGAAGCTCTGGATGATGAAGGTGCGGATGAGGGCGATGATCACCACGGCGACGACCAGGTAGGACAGGGTGATGCCCCACTGCTTGAGACGAAAGATGATCCGCTCCCCCACAGAGGCCGGCTCAGCGTCCTCGGTGGCCCCGGCCTTGTCCTTGTGGGTGCGGCCCTTGTGCTGGTGGTCGTTCCGGCGGTCATTGTCGACCCGCAGGTGCTTGCCCGAGGTCACTTCCTCATCCGTCTCATCATGGATCCTGCCCTGAGGGTTCTGGTCGGGTCCGCTGCTCATAGGCCTTCTCCTGTCCGCCGGGTCATGACGACGTCGTGGGCGTCCTGGCCACCGACGTTGTAGGTGCGGGTGCCGACCTGGCGGAAGCCGGCCCGCTTGTAGGCCTTCTGGGCGCGTTTGTTGGTGACGTGGGTGCCGAGCCAGAGCAGGTCCGTTCCGTGGGCGGCGGCCTGGCGTATCACGGCGTCCATGAGCGCGGGGGTGAGTCCGGATCCCCTCATGGTGGCGTCGACGTACATCTTGGACAGCTCGCCGACGATCTGTCCTCCGTCGGCCCGCACGCAGGCGGGGCGGGGGTCGATCCCGTGGGGCTGCTCGCCGTCGGAGTCGGCCTCCTCGCGCAGCACCGCGGCGTAGCCGACCAGCGCCGGAGCGGTGCGCGCACCCACCTCCCCCTCGAGGTGGCAGTGCCGTGCTGACGGAGGCTCGAGCAGCTCGGCGACGACGAGGTCGACGCGGTCGTCTCCGGCCCAGGTGGTGAACAGCTCGGGAACAAGCGTGGTGGCGATGTGCCTGTCAAGGGACTCGGGGTCGATGACGTTGCCGCAGGCATCGGGGAAGGTGCGGGCGGCGAGGGCGGCCAGGGCGTGGGCGTCGTCGGCGGTGGCGTTGCGAAGGCGCACCGGAACCGGGTGCTCCTCCCCGGCCGGGACGGCCCAGCCCTGGGAGGCCAGGATCGCGCGGTCCTCACGATCCAGGCCGGCGGGGTCCAGGGCCTGGATCATGTCGGGTCGGCGCTCGACGGTGCGGGTGATGGACTGGTTCCGTCTCACTCGGGCGATACGGCCGTGGTCACCGGAGAGCAGGACGGGGTCGATCTGGAGTCCGCGCCACCGGGTGGGGCGGGTGTGGACGGGGTACTCCAGCAGGCCGGAGGCTCCGTGGGACTCCTCGACCAGCGACTCGGGGTTGCCCAGGACCCCGGGCAGGAGCCGGGCGATGGCCTCGATCATGACAATGGCGGCGACCTCTCCCCCGTTGAGCACGTAGTCGCCGATGCTCAGCTCGCGCACCTCGATACCGTGGGAGGCGTAGTGCTCGGGCACGCGCGCGTCGATGCCCTCGTAGCGGCCGCAGGCGAAGACCAGGCGGTCGGCGCCGGCCAGGTCCTCGGCGGTGCGCTGGGTGAAGACCTCCCCCGAGGGGGTGGGGACGACGAGGACCTGACGGCCCTCACCGGGGGCGTCCGCGGCGAGCACCTCATCGAGGGCCTCGCCCCACACGTCGGGTTTCATGACCATGCCGGCCCCACCGCCCAGGGGTGTGTCGTCAACGGTGCGATGGCGGTCGTGGGCGTGGTCGCGCAGGTCGTGGACGTGCAGGTCGAGGGGGCCGCGGTCGGCTGCCTTCCCGATGAGAGAGAGGTCGAGGACCTTGAGGTAGTCGGGGAAGATGGTGACGACGTCGATCCTCACCTGGCCTCCTCCGCCTGGCCGCGTCCGGGGAACAGTCCACCGGGCGGAGCGAGCGTCACCGTGCCGGTCTCGGGGTTGATGTCCGGTACGAGGGCCTCGACGAAGGGCACGGCCACCTCGTCCCCCTCAGGGGTGGTGACCACGAGCCGGTCCTGGGCGACGCCGGGCTCTAAGTCGGTGACCTCGCCCAGCTCCTCACCGGAGGCACTCAGTGCCCGCAGGCCGATGAGCTCGTGGCGGTACCAGGCCTCCTCGGAGTCCTCAGCCCTCTCACTGCCAGGGGCATCGTCGTCGGTGTCGACCAGGAGCCTCACTCCTCGTAGGGCCTCAGCGGCCGTGCGGTCGCGCGCCTGCTCGAAGGCGGCGAACCAGCGGGAGCCGTCGAAACGCAGACGACTGACCGTCAGCGGGCCCGCGTGGGCCGGCTCGGTGGGGACGGTGGTTCCGGGGGCCAGACGCCGCTTGGGGTCATCGGTACGGATCTCGAGGCGCACCTCGCCTTTGAGGGCATGGGCGGGACCGATGACAGCGAGGGTGAGCAGCACCTGTTCTCCTGGGATCGGGGCATGGGACGGTGTGTCCGGAAGGTCTGGATGTCTGACGCCAACCTACCGCGCCGTGGCCTGTGTTCCCATCGGCACCAGGAATGAGGTGGCGCACCGACGGCGTGAGGTTGACCAACTCGATGCGGACCGTCCTCCGGTCGGCCGCGGTGGTCGCGTCTGCGGCGCAGGGGCGCGCAGGCCCGTCAGGACGCCGGTGCCCGGTCCCCTGGCGGGGACCGGGCACCGGCGTTGATCGATCAGTCCGGCCGAGGCGGCCTGCGGCACCGATCTGAAGGCCCTGCGTTCAGCGGCGGTCGGTGTCGACGACGTCGACGCGCACCGGCGAGTCCGCCAGTGCTCCGACCACTGTGCGCAGTGCTCGAGCAGTACGGCCCGAGCGGCCGATGACTCGGCCGAGGTCCTCGGGGTTGACCCGCACCTCCAGCAGGTCGCCGCGGCGCAGCGAGCGGGAGGTGACGGTGACGTCGTCAGGGTTGTCGACGATGCCCCGTACGAGGTGCTCGAGGGCGTCGGCCAGCATCTCAGGCCTCCTCGGCGGCGGCCTCATCGGAGGCCTGGTCCTCGGCGGCCTCCTCGGCCTTGGACTCGGCGGCCTCGGCCGCCGCAGCGGCCTCCTCGTCTGCCTTGGCCTTGGCGGCGGCGGCCTTGCGCTTCTCAGCGTCGTCGGCGGCGGCCTTGACCGCGGCCTCCTTGGCGACCGCCGCGGCGTCGGCGTCCTTGACCTTGAGGGTGCTCTCGACACCCTTGAGGCCCTTGAACCGGTGATAGTCGCCGGTGATCTTGATCAGCTTGTAGACAGCGTCGGAGGGCTGCGCGCCCACACCGAGCCAGTACTGGACGCGCTCGGAGTCGATGCTGATGAGCGAGGGCTCCTGCATCGGGTCGTAGACGCCGATCTCCTCGATGACACGGCCATCGCGCTTCTTGCGGGAGTCGAGGACGACGACCCGGTAGAAGGGGGCGAACTTCTTGCCCATGCGCTTGAGGCGAATCTTGACTGCCACTTGGTTGAACTCCTGGTTCTGGATGGTTTGGCGCGCGCTGGTCCCCGGTGGGGTCAAGCAACGGTTTCCGGCGTGAGCCGAGACGCGACCGGGGCCGGGAGAGGGACCGACGTCCGACCGAGTACAGCCGGATATTCTGCCAGAGCCTCCGACGAGGTCGCCAGCCCGAGCCGGGGCGCCGCCTCACAGTGAGGTGCGAGATCGCCCACAGCCGCACCGAGGCGGCCCGCACCGCCGAGACCAACGGCTGGCTGTAAGCGGGGCCCGGCTTCTACAGCCCGAGGTGGCGGCGCAGGTCCTCGGGCAGGGCACTCATGGCGTCGGCGACGTCGTCGCCCGAGGGCTGCGCGCCGGCCTGGGCCTGCGGCTGGCCCTGAGGCATGATCCCGTAGCCGGAGGCGCCGCCCTGGCCGCCGCCGAGCCCGAAGGAGGATCCGGCTGCGGGCGCAGACCCTTGTGCGCCCTCGATCCTGCCCTGCTTGGCGGCCGCGGCCTCCTTGGCCTGGCGGGCGGCCTTGGCGGGGTTGCCGCTGCGGCCCTTCTTGCCGCCCTTGCCGCGCTTGGCCTTGGGGGCCTGACGGGCTTTGGAGTGCTTGCCCATGCCGGGCAGTGATCCCATGCCGGGCATGGGACCTCCCTCGCCGAGTCCGCCCATGCCCCCGGAGGCCATGGCCTCCATCATCTTCTTGGCCTGCTCGAAGCGGTCCACGAGCTCGTTGACGGCCTGGACCGTGGTCCCCGATCCCTTGGCGATACGGCTGCGGCGAGAGCCGTTGAGGATGGACAGGTCCTTGCGCTCGGCGGGCGTCATGGAGCACACGATCGCCTCGATGCGGTCGACCTCGCGCTCGTCGAAGTTGTCCAGGGCCTCACGCATCTGCCCCATGCCGGGCATCATGCCCAGGAGCTTCTTCATGGAGCCCATCTTGCGGATCTGGCGCAGCTGGCCCAGGAAGTCGTCGAGGGTGAAGGTTCCCTTGGCGAGCTTGGCGGCGGCGTCCTCGGCCTCCTGGCGGTCCAGGGTCCGCTCGGCCTGCTCGATGAGGGTGAGCAGGTCACCCATGTCCAGGATGCGCGAGGCCATGCGGTCGGCGTGGAAGCGCTCGAAGTCGGTCAGGCCCTCACCGGTGGAGGAGAACAGCACCGGGGCGCCGGTGACGCCGCGCACGGACAGGGCCGCACCACCGCGGGCGTCGCCGTCGAGCTTGGAGAGGACCACGCCGGTGAAGCCGACGCCGTCACGGAAGGCGACCGAGGTGTTGACGGCGTCCTGACCGACCATGGCGTCCAGGACGAAGAGGATCTCGTGGGGGGAGACGGCGTCGCGGATGCGGATCGCCTGGTCCATCATCTCGGCGTCCACGCCCAGGCGGCCGGCGGTGTCCACGACGACGACGTCGTAGCCGTTTGCGCGCGCGTGCTCGACGCCGGAGCGGGCCACCGCCACCGGGTCGCCCACGCCGTTGCCGGGCTCGGGCGCCCACACGTGAACCCCGGCGCGCTCGGCGACGACGCTCAGCTGGGTCACGGCGTTGGGGCGCTGGAGGTCGGAGGCCACCAGCAGGACGCGCTTGCCCTGGTCGCGCAGCCAGCGTCCGAGCTTTCCGGCCAGGGTGGTCTTACCGGCACCCTGGAGGCCAGCGAGCATGATGATCGTGGGGCCGTGGTCGGCCCAGTGGATCTCCCGGGTCTGGCCTCCCAGGACCTCGATGAGCTCCTCGTTGACGATCTTGACGACCTGCTGGCCCGGGTTGAGGGCCTGGGAGCGGGCGGCGTCGACCGCCTTCTCGCGCACCGCTGCGGTGAAGGCGCGCACCACGGGCAGGGCGACGTCGGCCTCCAGGAGGGCGCGGCGGATCTCGGTGACCGTGGCGTTGACGTCGGCCTCGGTGAGACGACCCTTGCCGCGCAGCTGGTTGAAGGAGGCGGTGATGCGATCGGAGAGGTTGCCGAACACGCGATGGTCCTTCCTGGCGCCGTGGGGCGCGTTGGTCGGGAGACTTGAGGTCGGGTGAGGGTGGAGCGTCCAGGCCCATGGGCCATGGCGCTCACCTCGACTGTGACCCAGGATAGCGGCAAGAGGGGCCCGTCCTCTCCCCCGCGCCCGGACCGGGACTGACCCCACACTCGTTCGCCGTTCAGAGAGGGCGCCCTCTGGGGCGGCGCTCGTCAGGATGCGGGCTCAGCCCAGCAGCGCGTCGACGAAGCCCTCCGGGTCGAAGGGGGCCAGGTCGTCGGCTCCCTCCCCCAGGCCCACGAGCTTGACGGGCACACCCAGCTCCTTCTGGACGGTGACGACGATGCCGCCCTTGGCGGTGCCGTCGAGCTTGGTGAGCACGATGCCGGTGACACCCACGGCCTCGGAGAAGACCTGGGCCTGGCGCATACCATTCTGGCCGGTGGTGGCGTCCAGGACCAGGAGGATCTCGCCGACCGGGGCGATCTTCTCCATGACGCGCTTGATCTTGCCCAGCTCGTCCATGAGGCCGGCCTTGTTCTGCAGGCGCCCGGCGGTGTCGACGACGACGACGTCCGCCTCCTGGGCGGCGGCCTCGCGGGCCGCGTCGTAGGCGACTGAGGCGGGGTCGGCCCCCTCCTTCTCGGAGCGCACGACGTCAACACCCACGCGCTCGCCCCAGGTGCTCAGCTGCTCGGCCGCCGCGGCGCGGAAGGTGTCGGCAGCCCCCAGGACGACGGTCTTGTCCTGGGCCACCAGGACTCGGGCGAGCTTGCCGCAGGTGGTGGTCTTGCCGGTGCCGTTGACCCCCACCATGAGGATGGCCGCAGCGGGCGTCCCCTGGGCCCCCTCGGCCGGGGCGGGGCGCTCCAGGTTGAGGGAGCGGTCCAGGGTGGGGGCGACGAGCTTGAGCAGCTCGGCGCGCAGGACGGCGCGGACCGCCTCGGGGTCGGAGGTTCCCAGGACTTTGACCTGAGTGCGCAGCTCGTCCATGAGGGAGGTGGTCACCTCGATGCCCAGGTCGGAGGTGAGCAGGGTGTCCTCGATCTCCTCCCAGTCCTCCTCGGTGAGGTCTCCTCGGGACAGGACAGACAGGACCGCCTTGCCGAAACCACCGGCGCCGGCCAGGCGGGCGCGAAGGCGCTGCATGCGACCGGGGATGGACTCGGGGGACTCCAGCGTCGCAGCCGGCTCCCCTTCCGCTTCCTCCTCGGTGTCCTCGCCTTCCGAGGGCAGAAGGTCCTCAACGGACATCGGCTCGTGAGCACTGATCTCATCGGGGACCTGACCCCGCCGTCTGCCGGCATAGAGCCACAACCCTCCTCCGATGACGATGACCAGGATGATGCCGAGAACGATGAGGATCGGTTCCATGGGCCCATCATGCCCGATCAAGGGCCCCCTGTGGCAGGGTCGACGTACCTCGACCGTCTCTCTCCCACGGAAGGCGTGAGCGCCAGGGACCTGCGGCGTAGCTGCGGCAATAAGAAAGCTGCAGCACGCCTGTGGGCGTGCTGCAGGACGGGCCGCTGTCGTAGCGGCATTACCCGTTGAGCTGTATCGCTCTTACGCCGAAGCAGCTCGGGGCTGTGAGAGGAAGGGCGAGAGGGTATCGAAGCGGCGATCTCCCAGGGCCAGGATTTTATCCAGAAGTAGCAACACGGCGGCATCGCATAGTCGTGAGAAAACGTCAACCATCGTTTTTCACGAGACTATCGCCTCCGCTCACCCCTGAGGCTGCGACAGCCCACCGGTAGCCGGCTCGTGAGCCTGACCGCGATGCCGGGAGCCGGCGGAGCTCCGGGTCCTCTCCGCAGCGTCCATCGCCTTTCCGAGGGCGCCGACCAGGCCTCCGAAGCCGTCGGTACCGGCGTAGGCCGCCGGCCCCTCACGTGTCATGAGGTCGGACAGACGGACCTCCTGGGGCACGACCTCGACCTCGACGTCCTGCTCCTCCAGGCGCACCTCCTGCGAGTTGCGGATCACGCTGCGAATGCGTGAGGGCCAGGAGCGCACCGGGAAGCGCTCAGCGCAAACCACGCCGAGCACAAGCAGGCCGGCGACCAGCACGACAACGAGGGGAAGAATGATGACACCCATAGTCAGGATTCTGCCTTGTGAAATACGATCTGACCAGACTTTGCGCGCACTTGTCGTCCAATCGACAACAAAACCTGGTAATTTCCTGACACAACAATGGCTCGTATCTGAAAACGAGCGTCATACTGTCAGCAGTTTACCACATTCTCATCAAGTTTCACTCAGACACCAGGAGTCACAGCCGTACCACGGTCGGGCTGGGCCAGCCTCTGCGAGACGGCCTTGGTGACCCCGTCACGCATCGTGATGCCGTAGAGGGCGTCGGCCACCTCCATGGTCCGTTTCTGATGGGTGATGATGATGAGCTGACTGGAGCGCCGCAGCTCGGTAAAAATCTCCAGCAACCGCCCCAGGTTCGTGTCGTCCAGGGCCGCCTCGACCTCGTCCATGACATAGAAGGGCGAGGGCCGCGCCTTGAAGATCGCCACCAGCAGGGCCACGGCGGCCAGCGAACGCTCCCCGCCTGAGAGCAGCGAGAGCCGCTTGACCTTCTTGCCTGCGGGGCGCGCCTCGATCTCGATACCGGTGGTGAGCATGTCATCGGGGTCGGTGAGCACCAGCCGTCCCTCGCCGCCGGGGAAGAGCCGGTCGAAGACGGAGGCGAACTGACGGGCGGTGTCCTCGTAGGCCTGGGCGAAGACCTCCTGAACCCGGGCGTCGATCTCCTCGACGATGCTCAGCAGGTCATCCCGCGAGCGCTTGAGGTCGGCCAGCTGCTCGGCCAGGAACTGGTGACGCTGCTCCAGGGCCGCATGCTCCTCCAGGGCCAGCGGGTTGACCTTGCCGAGCCGAGCGAGGTCGCGCGAGGCCTTGGCCAGGCGCTTCTCCTGCTCGGAGCGCACGTAGGGACGGCCCACGTGGTTTGCGCCGCCGGCCGGCTC
Organism: Actinomyces oris; assembly: GCF_001929375.1. GTDB lineage: Bacteria > Actinomycetota > Actinomycetes > Actinomycetales > Actinomycetaceae > Actinomyces > Actinomyces oris_B. The sequence continues at coordinate 15,815 of NZ_MSGO01000009.1, forward strand.
ATGAGCAGTGTCCCGGTCCGCGGCGGAGTCAGAGTCGGTATCGGAGTCGGCATCAGCGTCCTCGATGAGCTCGGGAACGAGCATGTGCGGCCCGTACTCCTCCACGAGGGGGTCCAGCTCCAGGCCGAGCTCGCTCATGGCGCGCTCCGCCAGGGCCTCCAGGCGCATGCGTTGCTCCGCCCGGGCCACCTCCTCGCGGTGGGCGGCATCGGTGAGGCTGCCCAGCTCCTTGGTCAGCTGGTCGATCTCCTCACGAACCTCGTTGGTGGCGGCCAGTGCCTGAGCGCGCTCGGCCTCGATGGCCGTACGCTCATCGGCCGCCTGCTGCACACTGACTCGCGCCGCCTCGGCGGCGGCACGCGCCTGGTCCCGCACGTGCGTGGCGACGGCCAGCTGGGCGCTGCGGCGCCGCTGGGCCCGCTCGGCAGCGGCACGCTGCTCGCGTTCGCGGCGCGCGGCCGCTCGCAGCGAGTCGGCGCGTCCACGGTTGGAGCGCTCGCGCTCCTCGGCCGTGCGCAGGGCGAGCCTGGCGTCGGTCTCGACGGCTCGGGCCTGGCGCGCCGCCTCCGCAGCGGCCTCACGCTCCCGGCGGGCGGCCTCCAGGGCGCGCTCGAGGCTGTCGGGGCCCCCCTTCCCCGAGGTGCCCGCGGCTTCCGCCTCGCCGGCACCGCCGGCATCCTCAGCATCGTCCAACCCGCCCTCCACCTCGGCCAGCGCGGCGGTGGCGGCTGCGAGCTCGGCGGTGCGCTGAGCCGACTCCGCCTCAGCGCGCTCCAGCACCCGGCGGGCACGCCCGGTCTCCTCGGCGGCGGCATGGGCAGCGGAGGTCAGGCGGGCCATCGCCTCGGCGGCCCGAGCGGCCTCGGCGTCGGCCTGGCGCAGGGCGGACAGTGCCTCGCTGAGCGCCTGGCGAGCGGCATCCTCCCGGCGCCGAGCCTCCTCCAGGGCCGCGTCGGCCTCCGTCTCGGCCTGCGCGGCGGCGGCGGCCTCCGTGTCGGCCTCCTCGTGGGCGGCGGTGAGCTCGAGGACCGAGGAGGCCCCCCGGCCGGCGCCGGCGACCCAGCCGGGTGCCAGGACGTCGCCGCCGCGGGTGGCCACGACGGCGTCGGGCAGCTCGCCGCGCAGGGTCCTGGCGGCCTCGAGGTCCTCAACCACCCAGGAGCCCTTGAGCAGCCCGTCCAGGACCTGCTCGAGGCGCCCCGGCTGCGCGGGACTGACGAGGCTGCGAGCCGCCAGTGCTCCATCACCGGGAGCCGGCTCTCCCTCTTCATCGGTGTCGGCTGCGTCGCCCAGGGAGGGGTCGTCGGCCAGCACCAGTCGCACCGCCCCGATGTCCTGGCTGCGGGCATGATCCAGTCCGGCCAGGGCCGCCTCGGCATCGGCGGCCAGGCCGGCCTCGGCGAGCGCTCCCAGGAGGGCGGCGACGGCGTTCTCCCAGCCCCGCTCGACACTGAGGTGCTCCGCAAGCGGTCCGAGGAGACCGTCGATACCGGTTTGCAGCAGAGCGGCGGTGCCGTCCTGGCCGCGCAGGGACATGGCCAGGGTGTCGCGCCTGGCGGTCCAGGTGGCCCGGTCGGAGGCCGCCTCCCTGCGGGCGTCGGTCGCGGCCGCGACGGCCTCACGGGCCTGGGCCAGGTGCCGCGTGGCCTCATCGTGCTCGGCGGCGGCCCGCACCGCCGCGTCGGCCGCCGCACCCGCCTCCGCAGACGCCCGCCGTGGAGCACCGGCGGCGTCCTGCGCATCATCGGCGGCCGCCTGCGCCGGTTCCGCTCCTCCCCCGGCCTCGGCCAGGGCGGCCCGGGCGCTGTCCTCGCGAGCCTCGGCGGCGCGCAAGGCGCTGCGTGCCTGCTCGAGGGCGGCCAGGCTGGCCTCATGGCGGCTGCGGGCCGAGGCGACGCGCCCGCCGGCCCGGGCGATGGTCTCACGTCGTTCTGAGACACGGCGCTGAGCCGCTGAGAGCTCCTGGTCCGCCGCCTTCTCGGCAGTCTCCGCGTCCGTGCGCACCCGGGTGGCGTCACTGAGCGCGGTGCGGGCGGCCTCGAGGGTGTCGGCGAGCTCGGCCTCCTCCCGGCCCGCGGCCTCGGCCCGCCGCTCGAGCTCCTCAGGATCGGTGCCGTGGCTCGGGGCGGGTGCGGAGGCCAGGAGCCGGATCCGCTCACCGGCCACGTCCGCGAGCGCCCCGAGGGACTGGGCCGTGCCGGTGAGCTCCTCCCAGGTGCTGCCGGCCCCGGCGAGGCGCTGGGCGGAGGTGGTCTCGATGGCGGCCAGCTCGCTCAGGCGCACCCTGGCGACGCGCTCGGCCTCCTCGACGGCGCTGCGGCGTCGCGTCAGGGCCTCCTTGTCCTCATCGCCGGCCTCCAGGAGGGACTGGGCCTGGACGACGTCGTCGGCCAGGAGCCGGGCGGTGGCGTCACGAACCTCGACCTGGATGCTCCGTGCGCGCCGGGCGATGGCGGCCTGCCGGGCCAGCGGGCCGAGCTGACGGCGCAGCTCCTGAGCAAGGTCGGCGACGCGGGCGAGGTCGGCGGCCATGGACTCGAGCTTGCGAAGGGCGCGCTCCTTGCGCTTGCGGTGCTTGAGGACGCCGGCGGCCTCCTCGATGAAGCCGCGGCGGTCCTCAGGCGTGGCGCTCAGGACCGCGTCGAGCTGCCCCTGCCCGACGATGACGTGCATCTGGCGCCCGAGGCCCGTGTCACTGAGGAGCTCCTGGACGTCGAGGAGACGGCAGGGGCTGCCGTTGATCCGGTACTCCGACCCGCCGCCGCGGAACAGGGTGCGCGAGATGGTGACCTCGGTGTAGTCGATCGGCAGGGCGCCGTCGGTGTTGTCAATGGTCAAGGAGACCTCGGCGCGCCCGAGGGCCGGGCGGGAGCCGGCGCCGGCGAAGATGACGTCGGCCATGGAGCCGCCACGCAGGTTCTTGGCGCCCTGCTCCCCCATGACCCAGGTCAGGGCGTCGACGACGTTGGACTTTCCGGACCCGTTGGGGCCGACCACGGCGGTGATGCCGGGCTCCAGGCGGAGGGTGGTCGACGAGGCGAAGGACTTGAATCCCTTGATCGTCAACGTCTTGAGGTGCACGGGCGCCACCCTAACAGCGCGGACGGTTCCCACGGGGACTAAAACGTCAAAGAGACTTGACATGACCGCACGAGACAAGCAAACTTTCCATATCAAGGGAGGCGGGCACGCGGCACGTGCACCCGCCCCACCATCCCCGCCTCGTCCCCGAGCCCGAAGGAGCCAAGATGTTTGAACTGTCCGGCCTGTCCAAACGCTTCGGGAGCCTGCAGGCCCTGGACGATCTCTCCCTGTCGCTGGACCGCGGTGAGATCGTCGGCTTCGTCGGCGCGAACGGAGCGGGTAAGTCCACCACGATGCGCATCGTCATGGGGGTGCTCGACGCCGACGCCGGCGCTGTGACCTGGAAGGGCGCCCCCGTGGACGCCGCCATCCGACGCGGCATCGGCTACATGCCCGAGGAGCGCGGCCTCTATCCGCGGATGAAGGTGGCCGAGCAGCTCCTCTACCTGGCCCGCCTCCACGGGCTGTCCGCCTCCGCCGCCAAGACGGCTGCGAACCAGTGGACCGAGCGCCTGGGCCTGGAGGAGCGCCGCGGCGACGAGGTGCAGAGCCTGTCGCTGGGCAACCAGCAGCGCGTCCAGCTGGCCGCCGCGCTGGTGAGCGGCCCCGAGCTGCTCATTCTCGATGAGCCCTTCTCCGGCCTGGACCCGGTGGCCGTGGACGTCATGAGCCAGGTGCTCCTGGAGCGGGCGGCAGCAGGTGTGCCCACCCTCTTCTCCTCCCACCAGCTCGACGTCGTCGAGCGCCTGTGCGACCGGGTGGTCATCATCCGCTCGGGCCGGCTCGTGGCCGACGGGACGATTCCCGAGCTGCAGGCCACCGAGGCGCCCCGGTGGCGGGTCGTCGTCGAGCCGGCCGCGGGGAGCGCACCAGTGCAGGCCGCCTCCTTGAACCTGCCCGCCCCCACGGTCGAGGTCGATGACGCCGGCCGCCTGGTCATCACCGCGGCGGGAGCCGATGAGCAGGAGCTTCTGCGCACGGCCCAGCGCCTGGGGACGGTGCGCGAGCTCGGCCCGGTGCGCCACCGGCTCACCGAGATCTTCCGGGACGTGCTGACCACGTCCTCCCACGAGGGGACCGCAGACACCAACGAGACGAAGGAGACGCACTGATGAGCGACCGGACCAGCCCCATTACTCGTCGTCAGGAGATCGCCCTGGTCACCGGCCGCGAGCTGCGGGCGCACCTGCTGAAGAAGTCGACCATCATCCTGACCCTGGTGCTGCTCATCGCCGCCGTCGGCAGCATCGTCGGCGTCAAGCTCTACACCTCGGGCCAGGACCAGGCCTACCGAATTGGGCTCAAGGGCATGACTCTCACCCAGGCCGCCGGGTTGGACAAGGTGGCCGCCTCCAGCGGGAGGACGATCGAGCTCGTTGACGTCTCCGCCCACCAGGCGAAGGACGTCTTGGCCGACGACTCCCCCGAGGGCACGCCGCACGTGGACATGGTCCTCGACGTCTCCGGCTCAGCCCCCACCATCACTGTGGACAAGTCAGCCGACGACGCGGTCGTCTCAGGGGTCACGGCCTTCCTTCAGCAATCGGCTCTGGGCCAGCAGATCGCGTCCTTGGGAGGTGATCCCGCCCAGGTGGCCTCTCAGCTCAGCGCCGCCAAGCCCGAGGTCACGGTGCTCCATGCCCCTCAGCGAGATTCGGCCGACTTCGGCTCGCGCTACGCGATCCTCATGACGATCGACGTCCTGCTGCTGTTCGCCATCATGGGCGGCGGTCAGTTCATCGCCCAGGGGGTGGTGGAGGAGAAGTCGAGCCGGATCGTGGAGATCCTCCTGGCCTGCGTGCGCCCCAGCTCGCTGCTGGCCGGCAAGATCCTGGGGATCGGTATCGCTTCGGTCCTGACCACAGGGCTCGTCGCCGTCGTCGGGGTCACCGCCGCGAAGACCACGGGAGTCATGCCGGACATCAGTCTCAGCCTGGACGGTGTGCTCGTCGCGATGATCGTGTGGATGATCGTGGGCTACGCGATCTTCGCGGTCGCCTTCGGGGCCGCTGCCTCGCTCGTGAGCCGTCAGGAGGACGTCAGCTCGGTGAGCATGCCCCTGGTCATGCTCTCCATGGTCCCCTATGTCCTGAGCTTCTTGATGGCCACCGGGGACAGCAACAGCACGACCTTCCGGGTCCTGTCCTACCTGCCGCCCTTCGCTCCCTTCATGATGCCGGCGCGCCTGGTGCTGGGGATCTCCTCCTGGACCGAGCAGCTGATCTCCCTGGGGATCGCACTCGTCTTCCTGCCACTGCTGGTGCGCGTGGCGGCGGCGATCTACACCCGGGCCGTGACCCGCACCGGCACCCGGGTCCCCCTCAAGGAGGTCCTCAGACGGGCCGAGCGGGCCTGAGCGAAAGGTCTCATCGGCCTTCGCCGGCCACGCTCCGACGACGATGGTGCGACTCCTATGAGGGAAGTCGCACCATCGTCATCTCATGGCAGGCGTCAGGCGCTCTGCGGGAGGGGCTGCGATTCAGTCGGCCAGCTCGGGGAACCAGATGGCGATCTCGCGGGCGGCGGACTCATCGCTGTCCGAGCCGTGGACGAGGTTGAGGATGGCCGGGGTGCCCCAGTCGCGCCCCAGGTCTCCGCGGATGGTGCCGGGGGCGGCCGTGGTGGGGTCGGTGGGGCCCATGAGGCTGCGCACGCCCTCGACGACGCGCCGGCCCTCAGCGACTGCGGCCACGACGTTGCCGGAGGTCATGTACTCCACGACGCCGGGGTAGAAGGGCTTGTCCACGTGCTCGGCGTAGTGCTGGGCGAGGATCTGCTCGGTGGGAGTGAGAACCTTCAGGGCCGTCAGGGCGTATCCCTTGGCCTCGATACGACGCAGGATCTCACCGGTGAGGCGACGCTCGACGGCGTCGGGCTTGATGAGGATGAGGATGCGGCCGGTGCTGGACGTGCTGGCCATGGGATCTCCTTGCTGGGTTGGCTGGTGAGGGACCGAGTGGACCATAACGGGTCCGACCCCTTTAAGGCCATGGCAGTGTCGGACTCAGGCCTGCTCAACCACCAGGAGCGGGTCTGAGGAGCGGTCGCGGGCGGCGTCGGCGGCGGCCTGGAGGATGAGGGCCGAGGACTGGGCGCCGGGGTCGCGGTGCCCGCAGGAGCGCTCCCCCAGGAAGGAGGCCCGGCCGCGGCGGGCCTGGAGCGGCTCGGTGTCCTGGGCCCCCTTGGCAGCGGCCTGCGCGGCCGCGGCAAGGACTCCGATCTCGTCCTCTCCGATCTCCGCGGCCTCCCTGGCGGCCATCGCCGCGGGTCGCCAGGCGTCAGCCATGGTCTTGTCCCCACTGGTGGCATGTCCTCTGGCCTCCAGGCCCGAGGTGGCCTCCTCCAGAGCCCGGACCAGCTCCTGAGCCCCCCAGACGGAGGCGTCGCTGGAGCGCGCGGCCCTGAGGAAGGCGGTGCCCAGCAGCGGGCCTCCGGCACCGCCGACGGTGGCCATGAGTGTGGTGGCGACGAGCTTGAGGACTCCCCCGGGAGTAGCCGGAAGGTTTCCGGCCTCCTGGGCGGCATCGAGCTTGGTGACCACGGCCCTCATTCCGCGATCCAGGTTGTCCCCGTGGTCGGCGTCTCCGATGGCTCGGTCCAGCTCGGTCAGCTCAGCGCGGTTCTCGGTGGCCAGCAGGGCGGCGCGACGGGCCCAGTCGAGGGCCCAGGCAGCATCCAAGGACATGGTGTTTCCTTCTCGGGTCTTGGCAGGTGTTGGTTCCAGGCCTGACCGCCATGCACCCGAGGGTGAAGGACGACCATGTGGCTGTGATCGGGCCCTGCGCGGACCCGATGGGTCCCGACGCATCCCGGGAACGTCCGTGGGACGCGCCGGAGCAGGCCGACGAGGTGCTCATCGCCCGCTCGTTTTTCCATCCTCTCACGCACCGGACGACCTCGCTCGTTGGGACAGGAAAGTAGCGCTTGACCAGCACAAACGATCACGCCTCGGCAGGTGGCGCGGAGGAGGCCGACGATGCCATACTTGTATGCACAGGTTCAGGTGCAGCACCACTCGCCCACCGACCGTCACCAAGCCTCAGGAAGAGGAGCCGCCCCGTGGCCCAGGCCAAGTACAACCAGATCTTCCAGACCCTGCGCGGGCGCATCGAGTCAGGCGCCTACGGCTTCCTCGAGATGCTCCCCTCGGAGAACACGCTGGCCGAGGAGTTCGCGTGCACCCGCAACACGGTGCGCAAGGCGCTCGCTCTGCTCGTGGCCCAGGGCTATGTCCAGACGATGCAGGGGCGAGGCATCCAGGTGATCTCCCGACCACGCGCAACCTCCACCTTCCTGGTCGGGGGGATCGAGTCGCTCCAGGAGGCCGCCGCACGCAACCGGATGCCTCTGAGCACCCACATGATCTCCTTGGAGGAGGGGACGGTCGACGCCGAGATGGCTATGGCCTCCGGTATGACCGAGGGCGCTGAGATCATCGCAGTCAAGCGGCTGCGCCTGCTGGATGATGTCCCCCTCATCGTGGACACCAGCTACTTCCTGACCTCGATGGTTCCTCGTCTGACGCAGCAGATCGTCGAGTCCTCGATCTACGCCTACCTGGAGGAGGTCCTCGGGGTGCGGGTGGCCAGCGCGACTCGGCGGATCACGGTGGAGCGGGCCACGGACGAGGATCGCCGGCTCATCCACCTGGACGGGATGGACTGTGTCGTCGTCGTCTCCTCGGTGACCTTCGACTCGGCCGGAGTGCTCTTCGAGTACACGCGCTCGCGCCACTCCCCCGTGGACTTCGCCTTCCAGGACACCGCGCACCGGCTTCCGGCCGAGCGCTGAGCCGAAAGCACAGCCCCAGACAGAGCCGCACGCTCCGAGCGCTGCGCGAATGTCCACAGACACATGCCGGTGGCCCGACCGCATCTCAGGATGCTGCCGGGCCACCGGCCTACTGATAGCGGCGGGACAGGCTCGTTGAGCACGTCCGTACCAGCAGGCAACCGTCCTACTTGGCGACAGGCTCGCGGTTGCCGAGGCGGACCTTCTTGACCGTGCGTTCCTTGTCGAAGTCGGCCTGCTTGAAGCCGAAGAAGTAGGTGCACAGGAAGGAGACCAGGAGAGCCGCGCCCCCGGCGATCCAGAAGCCGGTGAAGGAGGCGTCCATCCTCTTGGGGTTGACACGAAGGACGGGAATCCGACGAAGCCTCCGGTGAAGCCCCACATATTGACGTTGAGCAGCCCGGTGAGCAGCCCGCCGACTCCGCCTCCGATCGAGGCGGTGATGAAGATGCGACCGTACTTGAGGTTGAGGCCGTACATGGCCGGCTCGGTCACCCCGCAGAAGGCGGAGATCGTGGCCGGGGCAGCCATGCGCTTGATGCGAGCGTCACGCACCTTGAGCCAGACGGCCAGGGCACCACCGCCCTGGGCGATCATCGTGGCCGAGACGATGGCGTTGAGGTGGGAGTACCCGGGGCTGGCGAGCTCGGAGGAGATGATCGGGATGACCGCCCAGTGCAGGCCGAAGATGACCAGGCACTGGTAGAAGCCGCCGATGAGCAGACCCGCGAGCGTGTAGTTGAAGCCCAGCACCGCGTTGATGACGGTGGCGATCCCACCTGAGACGAGCATGACGACGGGACCGAAGACCAGCAGGATGAGGGCGGACACCACGAAGATCTCGATGAGCGGCCCGAAGATCGGCCGGATGACGGCCGGTAGCACTCTCTTGAGCCAGGGCTCGATCTTGGAGGCGAGCCAGGCCCCCACGATGATGGGGAAGATCGAGTAGGCGTAGGCGTTGCCTGCGGGCAGAGAGACCGGGATACCGAAGAAGTCGGCATTGAAGACAGTGCGCCCCACGGTGATGACGTCGTCGGTGTTCTTGGACATGTCCACCACGGAGGGGTAGCACAGTACTCCACCGATGATGGCCACGACGATGGGGTCGGCACCCAGACGCTTGGCCGCGGTGAAGCCGACGATGATCGGTAGGAAGAAGAACATCGACGAGCTCATGGCGTCGATGAAGTGGAAGGTGTTGGAGGCCTCGGTGACGACCTTGAACTGGACGAGCAGTGCCAGGAGACCCTTGAGGATTCCGGAGGCCGCCAGCATACCGACCACGGGGATCATCGATCCGGTGATGACACCGATGAGGGAGGAGAAGCCGAGCTTGACCCAGCCCCACAGGGTGGTGGGCCGCTCGACGACCTCAACATCTGCGGCCTGCTCGCCGACCCCCCACGTTCGGCAGCTGGGCGACGACGGCATCGTAGACGTCGACGACGTCGGGGCCGATGACCACCTGGTACTGGCCACCCGACTTGACCACGTCGATGACGCCGTCAAGGTCGGCTACGGCCTCGTCGTCGGCCAGGGACTCGTCCTTGAGGTAGAAGCGCACACGGGTGATGCAGTGCAGGACGGAGCGGACGTTGTCGGGGCCACCGATGCCAGTGATGATGGCGGCTGCGGTGGCGTCGAAGCCGGTAAGGCCGTCAGTGCGTGCGCCGTCGGTGGTACCGGCACCGACCTCGGCGCTCGTGGCCTCCGCTGAAGCCGCAGCCTCACCCTCGACCTTGAGCGTGGCGGTGGCGATGGCGGTGCCCGCGTCCGTGCTCCCCGTGGTGACGTTCAGGCGGGCCAGGTGAGTGATCGTGTTGGTCAGGACCACGATGGCGGCGGTCGCCTTGCCCGCGGCGCGGACGGCCTCAAGATCCATGGCGCCCAAGGACTGTCCGGCCTTGACGGTGTCGCCGACCTTGACGCTCAGGTCGAAGGGGGCGCCCTCGAGCTCGACGGTGTCGACGCCGAGGTGCAGCAGGATCTCCAGGCCCGACTCGCTCTTGAAGCCGATGGCGTGACCGGTGCCGGCGACCATGGTGACGGTGGCGTCCACCGGGGAGACGATCGCACCGTCGTTGGCGGGCTCGATCCCGAGCCCGTCTCCCACGGCCTTGGAGGAGAAGACGGGGGTCGGGGACGTCGGTGAGGTCGATGACCGTCCCCGTCATCGGGGCGGAGATGGGGACCACGGGGCCGTGATCTGGTTCGGACATGGAGGGTTCCTTTCGGGGCGTGGAGGAGTACGACGGAATCGGGGAGGGCTCAGCAGCTCTCCGGGGCGGGCGGATCGAGACAGGAAAGGGGCCAGCAGACTCAGGCGAGCAGGGCGATGGCTTCGTAGGACCGCAGGCGAAGCACCCCCTCCTCAAGGCGGTCGGCGACGGCGGGCGACTCACCGGGGCTGCGTGAGGAGTCATTGCCGTCGTAGTTGCCGACGAGGATGCGGGCGGTGATGAAGTCCTCGGGGACAGGGACCTCGGCATCACGGGCACTGAAGCTGCACAGCACCAGCAGGCGGCTGCCCTCGTGCTCACGGATATAGGCCAGGACGTCCTCGTGCTCCATGAGGTAGGGGGCGTAGGCGCCGCGGGAGATGACGGGCAGCTCCTTGCGCAGGGCGATGAGACGCCGGTAGTAGGGCAGGATCCGCCCCTGCGCCTCCTCGCGCTCGACATTGACGGCCCCCCTGGTTGGTGGGCCGTAGCCAGGGCCTGCCGGTGGTGGATCCGGCACCGGGGACCTCGGCGTTCCACTGCATGGGGGTACGTGCGTTGTCGCGGGCCTTGGAGCGGACGACGGCGAAGGCCTCCTGGGGCTCCATGCCGCCGGCTGTCAGCTCCTTGTAGGCGTTGCGGGCCTCGATATCGACGTAGTCCTCGATGGACCGGTAGGCAGGGTCGGTCATGCCGATCTCCTCACCCATGTAGACATAAGGCGTTCCGCGCAGCAGGTGGATGATAGTGGCCAGCATGGTCGCGGACTCGACGTGGTAGCTCACGGCATCGGCGAAGCGGTCGATGGCGCGGGGCTGGTCATGGTTGTTCCAGAACAGGGCATTCCAGCCGCCGCCGGCCTGCATGCCCAGGGCCCACTCGTTGAGGATGCGCTTGAGAGCGGCGAAGTCGTAGGGGACGCGGGTCCACTTGGCGCCGTTGGCGTAGTCGACCTTGAGGTGGTGGAAGCTGAAGACCATGCTCAGCTCACCATTGGCCGGGTTGGAGTAGCCGACACAGGCCTCGACGGTGGTTGAGGACATCTCGCCGACTGTCATCGCATCGGGGTCCTGGCCGAAGCTGGCGGCGGAGAGCTCACGCAGGTAGTCGTGGACGAGAGGGCCGTCGGTGTACATGTAGCGGTCATCGGCACCAGCGGGTGCGTCCTCAAGCGGAAGGGTCTTGCCGATGACGTTGATGACGTCGAAGCGGAAGTCCTTGACACCCTTGGAGCGCCAGAAGTTGACGACCCCCGCGGCCTGGGCGCGCACAGCCGGGTTGTGCCAGTTGAGATCGGCTTGGGTGCGATCGTAGAGGCACAGGTAGTACAGGCCGGTGTCGCCGAAAGGCGCCCAGGCGGGGCCACCGAACTTGGAGACCCAGTTGGTGGGCAGCGAGCCGTCCTCCTTGGGCGGCAGCAGGTAGAAATAGTCCTGGTACTCAGGGTCTCCAGCCAGGGCCCGCTGGAACCACTCGTGATCGGTGGAGACGTGGTTGAGAACCATGTCCAGCATGACACCGATGCCGCGCTCGCCCAGGGCGGCGACAAGATCCTCGAAGTCCTCCATGGTTCCCATGGCTGGGTCGATGGCGCAGTAGTCGGAGATGTCGTAGCCGTTGTCCCGGCCCGGCGAGGGGAAGAAGGGGTTGAGCCAGACGTGATCCACCCCCAGCGAGGCGATGTAGTCGACCTTCTCGATGATGCCGCGCAGGTCGCCTACACCATCACCGGTGGAGTCACGGAAGGACGTGGGATAAATCTGGTAGACGACGCTGTCCGTCAATGACATGCGGGACTCCTGTGGGAAACGGGATGGAACCGGAGGATCCGCCCTCCAGGCAACTTGTGCACACAAGTATGTGCTTGTATGCACAAGTTGTCCACCTGAAGTTTTGTGCTATAAATCATATGATCGATTACTGCAAGCGGTATCACGAGCGGCTGGACGCCCATCTCCCAGGTGCGGCCCGACCGCCCCCGATAGCGCCCGCGCCTCCCCATCCTCTCCACAAGAAAGATGCCCTCTGATGAGCAGCTGCAAGCCCACTCGCCCGCATCGCCTCCCTGCCTCCCCGTCCCACCCTCGCGCGGTTCTGTGCACCCTCCCACTTCTGTGCGCCCTGGCACTGAGCTCCTGTGGCGCGAGTGGGACAGCATCCACCGACGCCTCACCCGCTCCATCCGCCCCTTCTACGTCCGCAGACGGACAGAAGTCGTCAACGGCACCGCCGCAAACCGCCTCAGCATCACCGTCTCAGTCGACCTCGACCACCCAGACCCCCACCCCGACGCCGACTGATGCCGCCCCGGGGCGCGACGCCCTCCTCAACGCCTCACTGCCCCTGCCCTCAACCTGCACAGCCAGCGGCCCCGTTTCCTTCTCCGGCGGACAGGCCTCTCTGAGCCTCGGGGGATTCGCCAGGATCGAGGATCCCTCGGCCACCTACGTCCTCAACGGCACTCCCACCACAGTGGTGGCGCTGACCTGCAACGGCGGCGGCTCGGCCGTCTTCCCCTCCCTGGCCTTCTACGACAACGACCTGAACCTCGTGGCCTCCTATGGCCTGTCCAGGATCAGTGACGCAGAATCCTACGAACCGTTCGTCACCTCACTGGATCCCCGGGGCGCCGTCCTGCACGTGGAGTGGCGCAACGAGAGGCTCCCGACGGACACCAGCGGGATACACACCGGCTCGGGGACGGGCAGCGCCGACCTGACCTGGAACGGGAACTCGTTCGACAAGTCGAATGTCACAGTCCACGACTCCCAGGGAAACCAGGTGACCGGCTAGAACGCTCGGGCGATTCAGGGCCTGCCGAACAGGGCGCGGGCCTCTGCGGCCAGGACCACGGAGCCGACGATGAGGATTCCCGAGGCGGTCAGCGGAGCGTCGTGCCCCTCGGACAGGGCGACCGCCTGCCCCACCCCCTCGCCGAGCTGCCGGCTCACCACGACGCGGTCGGCGCCGTAGACCTCCCGGGCGATCTCACCCAGGTCGTCGACGTCCATGGCCCGGGGCGAGTCAATGGGGACGCACACGACCGCGTCGGTCACGGGTTCCAGGCCCGCCAGGATGCCCTCAGCGTCCTTGTCCGCCATGACGCCCAGGACCGCGACGAGGTGCTGGAAGCCGAAGGCCTCCTCAATGGCTCCGGTGAGGGCCTCGATGCCGTGGGGGTTGTGTCCGGCGTCGACCAGGACGGTGGGCGAGGAGCGCAGCACCTCCAGACGGCCCGGGCTGGTGACGGAGGCGAAGCCGTCCTCGACGATGCGCGCGGGCAGCCGGCGCCCGCCATGGACCGCCTCGGCGGCCGCCAGGGCCAGCAGGGCGTTGTGAGCCTGGTACTCCCCGTGCAGCGGAACGAAGGCGTCCTCGTAGACGGCCGCTGCGGTGGCGAAGGTGACCATCTGGCCGCCGACGGCGAGCTGGCGGTCGAGAACCTGCAGGACGCCTGCCTCCGGTGAGGTGGGATCCTCCTGCGGGTCGCGCTCCCGACGCACAATGGCCCGGTGAGAGGCCGCTGCCTGCTCGATCTCGGCAGCAGCCTCGGGGACCTGATGGGCGACGATGACGGTGGAGCCGTCCTTGATGATGCCGGCCTTCTCGTGAGCGATCTCGGTGATCGACGAGCCCAGCCAGCGCTCATGGTCGCGCCCGATCGGGGTGATGACGGCGACGTCGGAACCGATGACGTTCGTGGCGTCCCACATCCCGCCCAGCCCCACCTCGATGACGGCGACATCGACGGGATAGTCGGCGAAGGCGGCCAGGGCCATGACGGCCAGGACCTCGAAGAAGGACAGGCGCGGCCCACCGGCGGCCTGGGAGCGCTCATCGACCATGGCGACATAAGGGGCGACGTCCTCCCAGGCGGCGATGAAGCCCTCCTCACTGATCGGTTCACCGTCAAGGCTGATGCGCTCACGGATGGTGGCCAGGTGCGGGGAGGTGAAGCGGCCGGTGCGCATGCCGCCGGCGGCCAGAAGACGCTCGGTCATGCGGGCGGTGGAGGTCTTGCCGTTGGTGCCGGTGATGTGGACGGTGCGGTAGGTGCGCTCAGGGTTGCCCAGGAGGGCGAGGACGGCCTCGACTCGTTCCAGGGAGGGCTGGACCTGGTGCTCGGGAGCGCGCGCGAGGATCTCGGCCTCGACCTGGCGCATGCGGGCGGAGATCTCGACGCCGCGGGCGGCGGTCTCCAGGTCGCGCAGGTGCTCATTCTCGGAGTCATCGGGGAGCTGAGGCTCCCAGGAGTTCCAGTCGTCGGAGTCATCGGCGTCCACCTCGGCCAGGAGCTCCTCGAGGCGATCGGTGTCACCACCGGGGATCATGTTGGCGGCGACGAGCTCACGCAGAGCCTCGAGGTCCTCACGGTCCTGGGCCTCGGCGTCGGCCTGCCGCTGGGCACCGGCCTGCTGAAGCTCGGAGACGGAGACGGTCAGCCCCTCACCCTCGTCCAGGCCGGGGGCGCCTGCGGCCTCCAGGTAGGGCAGGAGCTCAGGGTCGACACCTGCCTCACCGAAGACGGCGTCGACGACCTCCTCCCCCGTGGCACCCTCGGGGATGCCGAAGGCGGCGCCGGGCCTGACCTGCTTGGAGTCGTCGTCTACGGGCACTGTGCCATCCTTTACTCGACGTGGCGGGTTGGACAGAGGTCTCTCAAGCACTCCCGTCCGGCCCTAATCTAGCCGAGGCCCCAGGGCTGCTCGGGTCACTGCCCTGACTCCTGTCGTCCCAGACCCAACGGGTGGGCCTATGTCTCACCGCTCGTTGCGACGACGCAAGGCCCCCGCACCTCCAGAGACCCACTGAACACTCCCACGACTCTGGCGATCGCAGAACCACCCGCTTCATCGACGTACGAAACCACGGACGCCAATGCGCGACCCCGCCGAGATGAATGACAGGAGAATCACGTGAGCACAATCTCTCACAGCAAGACCCGGACCCGAGAAACGATTTCTTCTTAAATCTTTTCCGAGCCACAAGCGCGCACAACCGACCCCGACAATACGAATACCATAACTGTTGTATAAAAACTCGATGAATACATCCTAATTCTCGGTGAAATATTTGAGGAATTCACCATGGAATCCTATGGGTATAGGGGTAGACACACCCCCCTCATGCCTGCCTAGGCTTCCTCCATGCGTTTGTCAGTGATTGGTTGCGGATATCTCGGTGCTGTTCACGCTGCATCAATGGCGGAGCTTGGACATGACGTGGTGGGCGTGGAGGTCGACGCTCGCAAGGTAAATCTTCTGAGTAACGGCAGGGCGCCGTTCTTCGAACCCGAGCTGGAGGGGCTTCTGACCCGTAACGTGGAGGCCGGACGCCTGACCTTCACTCAGGACTTCTCCGCCATTGAGGGCGCCCAGGTTCATTTCATCGGCGTGGGCACGCCGCAGTCCGAGTCGGGGGCGGCGGACATGACCTACGTCGACGCGGCCGTGACCTCCATGCTCCCCCACCTGGGGCACTGCACCAGCGGCCCCGAGGTGGTCGCCGGCAAGTCCACGGTTCCCGTTGGCACCGCCTCCCGTCTGGTTCGGCTGATCGAGCCGACCGGGGCGCTGCTGCTGTGGAATCCGGAGTTCCTGCGGGAGGGCTTCGCTGTTCAGGACACGCTGCGTCCGGACCGGATGGTCTACGGCCTGCCGGAGAATCCCGACGCCGCCGCCGGCGCCCAGGAGACGATGGATGCGGTCTACGCGCAGATCCTGGCCGCTGGTACTCCGCGCCTGGTCATGGACTACGCCACCGCTGAGCTGGTCAAGATCAGTGCGAACGCCTTCCTGGCCACGAAGATCTCCTTCATCAACGCCATGTCCCAGGTCTGCGACGCGGCGGGGGCCAATGTGACGGCCCTTGCTGAGGCTATCGGTATGGATGACCGTATTGGGCGCCGGTTCCTGCGCGCCGGTATCGGCTTCGGTGGGGGCTGCCTGCCCAAGGACATCCGCGCTTTCCAGGCCCGCGCCGATGAGCTCGGCGTCGGCGATGCCCTGGCCTTCCTCGGGGAGGTCGATCGGGTCAACGACACCATGCGCGCCGGTGTCATCCACACAGTCGCTGAGCTTCTCGGCGAGCACACATCCGCTGCCACGGTGACGGTTCTCGGGGCCGCTTTCAAACCGGACAGCGACGACATGCGTAACTCTCCCGCCCTGGATCTCGCCGTGGAGCTGTCGGGCATGGTCGAGCGGGTCGTCGTGCACGATCCCGCTGCCGGCCCGATCCTCGCCGAGAGGACGAACCGCCCTTACGAGGTCGCCGCCTCCGCGCAGTCCGCCCTGGAGGGGACTGATCTGGTCATCATCGGCACGGAGTGGCGCGAGTACCGGGATCTCGACCCCGCCCAGGCGGCCGGCCTGGTGCGCACCCGTTACGTCATCGACGGACGCAACTGCCTGGATGCGCAGGTCTGGAAGGCGGCCGGTTGGAGCTACCGCGGTATCGGACGGCGGTGAGGGGCTTGGGCGGTGCGGGCTCAGCGCCGCCCAAGTCTGCGGGTCAACGGTCCGGCCACTGCGCGAGCGCAGGCGACCGCCACTGTCGTGTCACTGGCCGCCAGAAGGATCAGACAGGTCCAGACTGCGGCGTTCAGCCATGAGCCGCCGTCGAAGGACATGCACGCAGTGATACCGATGAGCAGAGCGAGCTGGTAGGTGAGGCGCGGGCGGTCTATGGGCAGGTCGATGCGGCGCCCGAGATCGTATGCCCGCACCACCAGGATGAGGGCGTAGGCCATTGCCCCGGCCAGGCCGGCGCCCCACGGCCCCATGAACGGTACGAGAGCCACACCGAGGATCACGTTGACCACCGCCCCCAGCGCCGTGGAGGCCATGAGAACGCCGCTGTTCTTCAAGGCCTGGTAGAAGCTCTCGAAGAAGATGCTGATGACCCCGAAGGACGCGACCAGCATGAGCAGGGGGACGTAGCGCCACCCCTCGGAGAACTCCGCCTGGAGCATCACCCTGGAGATCGGCCGGTTCAGAGCAATGACCAGGCCCGCGGTCGTCAGCGTGGCCAGCGAGTAACCCCGCAGGACGGAACCGAAGAAGGCACCTCGGTCGGGCGAGTCGATCTCGCGGGCGGTGGAGTACTGCCAGGCCTGCTGAAACACGGAGGCCACGATGTTGACCAGCGCAGGCATCTTGCTCGCCGCCGTGAAGAGCCCCGCGGCCACGACTCCGCTGCCCCACAGGACCACGTACCGTCCCGAGACACTGACCAGCCACCACGACAGCAGATTGGGCACGAGCGGCAGGCTGTAGACGAGCATCCGACGCAGCAGCGCCCGATCAACCCGGAAAGGCACCAGCAGCCGATACTCGCCCGACCCCAGGAAGGCGACAAGACCACCCACCAGGTAGCCGATCGTGAAGGACCACAGGTAGCCCTCGATACCCGCGTGCGCACGCACCAGGAGCAGGTAGGTGGAGACCACCATGGCGAGCGCATTGATCAGCCCGTAGACCACGAAGCGGCGCACATGCCCCAGCCCGCGGGCAAGCTGAGTCGTGGCCTTGAACAGACACACCGAACAGAACAGAACGAAGAAGGACCCCGCATGCTCCATGCCCCACACAGCACTGCCCAGGGCGCACAGCACCCCGGTGCACACGACACCCCCACCCAGAACCAGCAGGGAGCCGGCGAAGAGCTCATCCTTGGGAACGTCGTCGTCAATGGAGAAGCGGTAGAGAGCCTCCACCACACCAAGCGAGAGCAGCGGCAGCACGATCTCGATCGCGCTGTTGAGCAGCTCGGCCGTCCCGTACTCACCAGCCGTCAGCGCAGTCGTGTACAACGGCATGAGGACCAGCGAGACCGCCTTGACCGCCAGGCCACCCAGGGCGAACACCAGGGTGTTGCCCAGCAGGAACGCGATGCGCCCCTTACTGCTTGCCAACACCGAACTGCACCTTCCAGGCCTCGATACCGATGGGCTCATCACCCATGTTGGGTGAGCCGATAGAGGTACCCCTCTGCAGAGCCCATGTCATGCGGCCTTCTCCCCAATGACCCTGGCCGGAACTCCCGCGACCGTCGCGCCAGCAGGAACATCGTGGATCACAACGGCACCCGCCCCGATCATCGCGCCATCCCCAACAGTGATCGGCCCGAGAATCGTCGCTCCACAGCCCACGACGACATCCTTCCCCAGCACGGGAACTGTTTCGATGCCCTTACGACCACCGATGGTCACCCCTTGACCGATATGACAGCCCGTACCGATCACGGCCCGAGGGTGGATCACAACTCCCAGGGCATGGTGCGGGAAATCTGTGTTCTCACCGATGCGGGCAGCATACGGAACGTCGCAGGCGAACACCACGCGCATAGCTCCGCGGATGAGGTATGCGGCGGGCGCAAGATGATGGCGCGAGAGCCACCGAGCGGCCGAGTATGAGACGTAGACAGGATCCATTACGGGAGCCCTTCCTCGAGGAACGTGCGGTAAGGGAACAGGTGGTACCACTCGGGGCGGTACAGGAAGAAGATCGTGGTGGCGGCAAAGGCGATGACGACGAGCAGGGCGCTGACGTAGGAGCGCTCGGGCCGCTCACCGTGCGCCGCGAGGTTGGCCAGTCCGACGGCGAAGGGCAGGGTCAGGTACATCTCGAGGCGGTCCAGGAGGTTGAATCCAAGCGCGATCACCACCAAGGCGACGTCCGTCACCGCCAGGGCCAGAAGGTTGCGGGTGCGCCCGGAGGGGTCGGCCTCCACCGAGGCGTTCCAGCCGCAGGTCGCTGCCAGGAGCAGGAGGATGATGCGGGTGATGATCAGCAGGACCGTGGCCGAGCGGACACCTCCGTCTGCGTAGTCGCTGTGCAGGTAGTGACCGTAGTAGGCCGAGGAGATCAGCAGCCAGTTCAGGAGCCAGCTCAGCGAGAACATGACGATACCGATGAGGGCACCCCACTTGAACCAGTCCCCGAAGGTACTCAGCCTCATATACGGAATGAGGTAGACGACGAGCAGCAGCAGCACACTGACGTGGAACTGCGAGGCGAGAACGACGAGAAGCACGTAACGCACCAGCTTGCGCTCCATGAGCGCGGGGACGGCCAACAGGAAGATCGCCACTGCGATGCCCTGGCGCACAGCGAGCATGAGGTCGTAGAAGACGGACATACCGAAGGCGAAGAGAACTGCCAGGGAGTAGCTGGCGGTATACCGCTTGATGAACAGGACCGCTGAGCCGTAGACGAAGACCGAGGTGATGAGCAGCAGGATGTTGAAATCCGGCGTGAGGCGGCTGACCAGGTAGTTGACCAGGACGTAGCCGTACTCGAAGCGGCTGATGCTCAGGGCCTCCTGAAAGCTGTCCGTGGCGGCGATCGCCTTGAAGACGCGGTGATACTCGACCGTGTCGTTGCCGACGCTGACGGCTCTGAAGGTGGAGAAGGCCGTGAAAGCAACGAAAGTGACACCCAGGAGGATCGGAGAACCGCGACGCCCCGCATTGCCTCGCAGCCCCAGCAGAGCCGCGGGGAGGAGCAGAGTGGTGAACAGTGCGAAGTGGATCCACATACTGCTGTCTCACCGCCCGGCCAGGTTCCGGTACCGGTGAGCGAGTCGGTCGGCCTCACGCGCGATATCAAAGCCTGCGGTGCGCGTCAGGGTTGCACCCTGGGCCCTGCGCTCCAGGTCCCGCCCCAGGTCGATCGCCTGCGCCACCCGGGTGGCCCACCGGTCCGACGTAGCCTCCAACGGTAGGAACTCGCAGTCCCCGATCGCGACCTCGTCGGGCACGCGGTCCGAGCAGACCATGGGCAGCCCCGCGCACTGAGCCTCGACCCCCACCATGGGTAGCCCCTCGAAGAGCGAGGGCAGGACCAGCGCATCCATGGCCTGGTAGAGGTCAGGAACGTCCTTGCGGTCCCCCAGGAACAGGACGTGGTCGGCCAGTCCTCTGTCAGCCGCGCGCTCCTCGATCCCCGGGCGCAAGGCCCCGTCTCCGACGAGCACGAGGCGCGCCCCAGGTCTGAGGCGGAGCAGCTCGCCGAAGACGTCAAGAAGGAACCGGTGGTTCTTCTCCTCGCTGAAGCGTCCCACGTGCCCCACTACCGGGCCGTCCCCCAGACCGAGCACACGCCGAGCCTTGACGCGGGCCTGACGATCGAAACGGTAGGTACCCACGTCGATGGCGTTAGGGAGCACCTCGAAACGGCTACGGCGGAACATGAACTCACCGGCAGCGTGCGAGCATGCCAGGCGCACATCCGAGTAGGCACCAATATTGCGGCACACGATCCAGTTGCGCACGCTCTTGAGACGGGAGTCGGAGTAGGCGGTCGAGTGGGAGTGGACGGCGAAGGCACGCACCCCGCGGCGATGAGCCACCGGATAGAGGAAGCGCGAGAGGATGGGGTCATGGAGGTGCGCTACGGGGTACTGCCCCGCATGCTGCTCCAGCAGCTGCCCCAGGGATGAACGGATGCGCCCGATGCGGTTCCCGGCGTCGATGACATAGCAGCGCCCGCCCAGCGACTCGATCTCCTCACGGTGGGTCTCGTCGGGCGTGGCGAAGCAGAAGAAGTCGAGCACCACCTGTGAGCGGTCCATGTGCCTGAGGTAGTTCATGAGCATGCTCATGACACCGGAACGCCGGGAGATTGATGAATTGATCTGCAGGACCCGCAGAGGTCCGCCCCCGGAGTCCTGCGGGGTCGATGACTGTTCCTGACTCATCGCCGGCCTCCCTCCGTCGGCCCCGGGCCGGTCCGGGGAGATGCTCGTCCTCATTTCACCTTGAGGGTCTTGATGAGGACCCACACGCCGATATGGAAGACGGAGCGGGGGACGCTGAGATGCTCGATGTCGCGGTAGAGCGTCCAGTGGTACTTGACCAGGCTCCGCTTGTTGGCTGACACCGATCCCGAGCGCAGCCGGTACCTCATAAGCACGACCGGCATCCCCCAGATGTAGGGCTCGGTGCGGAGCATGCGCAGCCACAGGGCGTCGTCGTTGCGCTTGCGGATGTTGGGCACCTCGAACTTGCCCAGGCGCGCCACGTCGTACATGACGGTGGAGTTGCCCACCGGGCAGTCCAGGAGCAGGCGGTTGTAGCTGATCCTGGTCGGGCTGCGCACGATCCTCCCGGTGGGCACGCCCTGCTCGTCGATCTGGGCGTAGGCGGTGCAGGACATGGCCACGCCGCGCGAGGTCATGAAGTCGATCTGGCGCCTGAGCTTGTCGGGGTGCCACAGATCGTCGGAGTCCAGGAAGGCCATGTAGCGCCCCTGGGCCAGCTCCATCGCCCGGTTGCGGGCCATGGCGGCACCGCTGTTGGTCTCCAGGCGCACGTACCGGATCCGCGGGTCGTCCTTGGCCAGGGCCCCGACCACATCGGCGGTGTCGTCGGTGGAGCAGTCGTCGACGACGAGCAGCTCCCAGCGGGGGTGGGTCTGGGCCTGGACGGTGGCGATGGTCTCGGCAATGAAGGCGCCGCAGTTGTAGGTCGGCATGATGATGGAGACCAGGTCGGAATCCGGTTCGCGATCGTGCTCAGTGCCTGCTGTCATGCTTGCTCCTTAGGTGTCGTCGTTGCGCGTCTCATGTGGCCACCGCCAGGACGGTCCTCAGTGCGATCGACAGATCCCGCCCGATACTGAAGTTCTGCACGTCGCGCAGGTTGAGGCGCATCTTGGCCGGCAGGACCTGGGTGAGGTAGGCGTTCTGGCTCGGCGGGGCGGCCGCCAGGATCTCGGCCTCGTCCTTGAACTCGATGGAGGCCGTGGAGGTGACCCCGGCCGGCAGCAGCAAGGTGGCCCGCATCTGCGGGGTGTACTGCTTGACGTACTCGGGCACCTCCGGCCTGGTCCCCACGAAGCTCATCGTGCCGCGCAGGATGTCGATGAGCTGACTGATCTCATCGAGCCGGTACCGGCGCAGCACCGCACCGACCTTCGTGACCCGGGGGTCGTTGCCCCGGGTGATCTGGTCGCCGGGGTCTGCCTGCCGGTGTGTCATGGTGCGGAACTTGACGATGCGGAACTCGCGTCCGAACTGGGTGACCCGCCGTTGGCGGAAGAACACCGGTCCGGGTGAGTCCAGCTTGATGAGCGCCGCCAGAATGATGAACAGCCACCCGAGCAGGATCATCAGGATCGTCGCTCCGACGACGTCGAGCAGGCGCTTGAGCCGCAGCTGGAGTCCGCGCCGGGACAGTGCCTCGTAGTAGGGGCGGACCTCCTCGGTCCGCAGGGCGTCCGGCAGGTCCTCCCAGGGCGGCATCCTCATGATCGGCCCATCGCCGCGAGCGTCTCGAGCGCGCAGCTGATGACGTAGTCGACCTGCTCGTCGGTCAATGAGGTGTGCAGAGGCAGGCTCACCTCATTGGCGTAGAGGGCGTAGGCCCGTGGGAAGTCCTCGATGGTGAAGCCGAGGTTCCGGTAGGCGCTCAGCAGGGGCAGCGGCTTGTAGTGGACGTTGCAGGCCACGTCCGCGCACGCCATGCGCTCGATGAACTCGTTGCGCTCTTCCTCCCCCAGACCCGGCAGGTTCGCCAGGTAGAGGTGCCCGGAGGAGATGCTCCCGTCCTCGTAGTGCCGCAGCGATGTCACTCCCGCCGGCGCCAGGGCCTGGTCGTAGCGGGTGATGATCTGGCGCCGGCGCTCGAGCATCGAGTCGTAGCGGGTCATCTGGGCCAGGCCGATCGCGGCGCACACGTCGGTCATGTTGCACTTGTAGGCGGGGCTGACGACGTCGTACTCCCAGGCCCCCAGGCGGGTCTTGGACAGGGCGTCCTTGCTCTGCCCGTGCAAGGACAGCAGCATGTACTGGCGGTAGAGCTCCTCGTCCAGGCCCAGCTGCGGCCTCCACGTGACGGCCCCGCCTTCGGCGGTGGTCAGGTTCTTCACGGCGTGGAAGCTGAAGGTGGTGAAGTCGGCGGCGCTGCCCGAGGGCGTGCCGTCGCGCCGGGCACCGAAGCTGTGGGCGCCGTCGGCGAGGAGGGCGACGCGGCCCAGCGCCTCCTGGACCGAGCCTGCCGGGGTGAAGAGGTGGCTGTGGCTGTCGACGACTGCGCGCAGGGCCGGGTAGTCGCACATGCGTCCACCGATGTCGACCGGGATGACGGCCTTGGTCCGCGGGGTGATGGCGGACTCCAGGACCCGGGGGTCGAGCCCGTAACCGCCGTCGGCGTCACCGGCATCAACGATCACCGGGGTGGCGCCCACGTGCACGATCGGGGAGGCCGAGGCCGTGTAGGTGTAGGCCGGGACGATGACCTCGTCTCCGGGACCGATGCCAAGGACTCGAAGGGTCAGCTCCAACGAGGCCGTTGCGGAGTTCAGGCAGACAGCCCGGGCGGTTCCGCAGCGCTGCGCCACCTGTTTCTCCAGGCTCTTCGTCCGCGGCCCCGTGGTGATCCAGCCCGATCGCAGCGCATCCACCATTTCCTGGCACTCGGCGTCGGTGATGTCTGGGGGTGAGAAATCGACGCGCATCAGCCTGCCCTCCTCATCGTCGGCGACGTACTTGAATCGTGGTCAAAGCGCGGTTGGTAGGTGGGCACCGCGCGAGCGAGCTCCCGCTTGATCTCGTCATTCCCCTCGGGAAGGCAGCTCTTCAACTGAGCGATCGTGTCCTCCACCTCCTGCATGGTGGGCGGCGACGCGGTGGAGACGAGGATGGACTTGTTGTCGGTGGGGTGCAGGTCCTCTCCGTCCATCCGCAGCTCCTCATAGAGCTTCTCGCCCGGCCGCAACCCGGTGAACACCACCTCGATGTCACGCCCCGCTCGCAGGCCTGAGAGCTTGATGAGGTTGATGGCCAGGTCATAGATCCGCACAGGCTTGCCCATCTCCAGGATGAAGATCTCTCCGGCACGAGACATCGAGCCTGCGGTGATGACCAGCTGGGCCGCTTCAGGGATCGTCATGAAGTAGCGGGCGATGTCAGGGTGGGTGACGGTCAGCGGCCCGCCTGATCGCAGCTGCCGCTTGAACAGCGGGATGACGGAGCCATGGCTGCCGAGGACGTTGCCGAAGCGCACGGCGGCGAAGACGGTGGTGCGACTGGTGCTGGCTAGGGCCTGAACCTCCAGCTCGCACAGCCTCTTGGTCGCCCCCATGACGTTGGTGGGGTTGACCGCCTTGTCGGTGGAGACCAGGATGCAGTGGCTGCAGCCGAGCTCCTCCGCCAGACGGCAGACGACCCAGGTAACCAGCACGTTGTTCTCCACGGCCTCACGGGCGTTGTCCTCCATGAGGGGGACGTGCTTGTGCGCCGCCGCGTGGAAGACGACCTTGGGCCGGTACCGTTCGAAGCAGTCTCGGACAACCCGCTCATTGGTCACCGAGCCGATGACGACCGACAGGGACACCCCCCGCTCAGCTGCCCTGGACTGCATCTCGTGGAACAGCTCGTAGGCCGTGTTCTCATAGACGTCGAAGATGACGATCTGGCGAGGTTGGGCCTCGATGAGCTGACGGACGAGCTCGGAGCCGATGGATCCGCCGCCGCCGGTCACCAGGACGACCTCTCCGCGCACGTAGCCCATGCTCATGGTGTCGAAGGCGACCTCGTCGCGGCTGAGCAGCTCGGAGATCTCGACCTCCCGCAGTGCGATCCTTCCATCGTCCTGCTGGGCCAGGTCCCGTACGTTCGGGAGGGTCAGTATTCTCAGCCCCGTCTTCAGGCAGATGGCCAGGATGCGCTGGCGCTCGGAGGCCAGCGCCGAGGGGCAGGCGAGCACGATCTGCTCGGCCCGGCACTTCTGGGCGATGCGGGGGATGTCCTCACACGAGCCGTGGACCTTGACGCCGTGGACGTGGCGACCGTGCTTGGTCACGTCGTCGTCCACCAGGGCCACCGGCTCGCCGTACATGTCCTCATCACACAGATGCATGCGCTTAATGGTCAACGAACCAGTCTGTCCCGCGCCGACAATGAGTGTGCGGGGCCGGACCTCGTGCGCTCCCGCTCGGGCGCAGCGTTGCACCTGGCTGCTCCACAGGGCCCGCACGGCGAGACGAGTCCCGGCGGTCATGATGGCGAGCAGTGCCCAGGCCATGACGTAGGAGCGCACCGACAGCCCGCCGTCGAAGGCCAAGGAGAACAGTAGATCCCCGCACACCGAGCCGACGACGGTCGCGTAGAGGATCCGCAGCGCCTCGGTCATCGAGGCGTAGCGCCACAGGCTGTTGTACATCTTGAAGGCGGCGAATACCCCGACGTTGACAACCGCGAGGATGCCCACGGCCAGCAGGCCACCGGTTGCCCCCGTCGCGGTCGCCCACTTCGTGGTCCCCCACGCCGCGCAGTACAGGGCCAGGTAGGTGGCCAGGACGTCGACGACCATCAGGGCGATGGGCTCAATCCGGGACACGGGCAGGTTCACCCACGCCGGTCCACGAGCAGGCAGCTGCATGGGCACGGATCCGATCGGCGAGGAGGCGCTGGAGAGGGCCAACGCCTCATATCCCTCGGATGCGCGTAACGACAACGGCTCCGAATCCGGCTCTCGGTTCCCGGTACTCC
Source organism: Actinomyces oris (assembly GCF_001929375.1). GTDB lineage: Bacteria > Actinomycetota > Actinomycetes > Actinomycetales > Actinomycetaceae > Actinomyces > Actinomyces oris_B. The sequence goes on from NZ_MSGO01000009.1 coordinate 41,407, forward strand.
CGTCGAGACGGCTTGTCGCACCGGAGGAGCACTGACGCGTCTCAGCCATGGGTCGTCACACTCCACTGTGCCAGCCGATAGGTAAAGGACGTGCCGCCTGTGAGCGAGGAACTCTGATCAAGCGATTCGCACTGGCAGGAGCGACAGAATTCAAATGTCATCAGGGTTTCAATCTGAGGATGGCGAACAGCATCAGCTGATTCGCTGGACGGACTGGAGAATACAACTGCAGTCACCGAAGCAGGCAACAACAGATCAACAACATGGCAGCTGAAGCACACTCAGCCAACACGAGTACTTGCCGTTTTTACGGCTCCGCATCAATCTAGCATCAGATGCCACCGATTGGAAGATTCTGACGTGATTCACCCGTAATCATCGTTTATTGACAGAAACAACGCCAGTCGATGATATGAATTCACCAATCAACGCTCGTTGATTGTTTGAAACGACAAGAAACAACGCCGAAGGCTGCTAATATCACATAACTAGCAGATGTCTACACTGAAATGAAATAACAATTTCATAAACATCTTGACAGTGACGGTGCGCGTTCAGCACGCGCCTCGTGCACGAAAGAACGTTGCGCGACACCAAGCCCAAGGCGAGAAGCGGAGCATGCTCACTGAAGGTGCTCGGGGCCAGCAGCGATTGCCTCACAAGTCCCACGCCCCCATGTGCCGATCATGACGCGCCTCAGGAGCCTAGGCAGGCACACTCTCGGCAGGAACGACACCGCCCCGCACGCCCTTACGCTTTCCTCCGAGCTCCGGCACATTGTTGAGCACCACTCCAAGCATGTGCCCGCCCCCTTGCTCGACCGCCAGGGCCGCCTCACGCAAGTCCTCCGCACTGGTACGACCAGCGCGCGCCACGAGAATGACGCCTCCGGCATGGGCTGCCAGAACCACTCCGTCAGTGAATCGGAGGACTGGCGGAGCATCGATGATGACCAGCCGGTCTTCTGCCAGCTCACGCAGCAGATCGCGCATCATGGGAGCCCCCAGCAGCTCGGAGGGATTCGCCGGCATTCGGCCTGCGGGCAGAAGCTCCAAGCCGTCCACCGCCCCCTTGATCAGAGCCTCACCGAGGTACGCCGAGCCCGTCAGAACGTCTGCGAGCCCAGGACTGCCCTGCAGCTCGGCCGTGCTGGGCGCACGCAAGTCTCCTCCAACCAGGACAACCCGGTGCCCAGACAGAGCCAGGACCCGCGCCAGGCTGGCGGCGGTCACCGACGTCCCCTCCTGCGGACCGGCCGAGGTGACGACCATGACTCGCCGGCCACCCTGAGACAATGCATGGAGCACGTTGGTGCGGGCCACACGCAGCTGCTCCTCCATCTTGAGCTCCGCCCCTCGACTCAGCCACCGCAGCGATGGAACCCGCGGCAGAGCACCGAGCAACGGCACCGGCAACGCCTCGCGAACCTCCTCGGGCCCCTTGAGGCTCTTGTCGAGCAGCTCCTGAACGAGGATCCAGACATACCCCAGGACCAGCCCGGCCAGCAGCCCCACCGCCGCACAGGTCACCAGGGCCGGCGAACGAGTCGCGCTGACCAGCTCGGCGGAGGACAGCAGGACGATCTCCACGGGAGAGTCCTCGCCCTCCAGGTCCTTGATCTCGGCGGAGGCCTGGCGAACGACCTCGTCAGCCAGGACCTGAGCCCGGTGCGACGAGGAGGCGGTGGCAGAGACCTGCACCGACACCGTCTCGGGGACCCTGGTCGCAGAGACCGAGGAGGCGAACTCCTCCGCCGTCTCATCCAGCTTGAGCGAGTCCACGACGCGCTGAGCGACCGCAGCCGAGGTGAAGACGGGGACCACGGCGTCGGCCTTCATTGCGGCGAGCTGTGCCGCACTGTACTGAGACAACGTGCTCTGCGCCGGGTCTCCCACCACTTTCACGCGCAGATAGGCTTGGGAAGTCGCCGTATAGGTGCTTGGCGAGGCGAAAGCGAACAGCATGGAGGCCAGTACGCACACAACAAGCGCCAAAACCAGGGATCCAATACGTCGACGGGTCAGGTGAAGAAGGTCCTCAAGCGTCATCTATGCACCACCGGATAATAATCAGGACTGACGGATCAGGGCGCCAATCAATGCGAAAACCATTGAAGAAGCGCCGTTATTTACGGCCAAGACAGTAACACACCTGAGGTCATGGCGTGCAAGTATCCAGTCGATTTAATGAGGAAGCACTCATAACATCGATGAGTTTTTGAACATTTCTTCCCAATGGAGCGAACTCGTTTCGTAGGAAGCCTACGAAACGACCTTCCCTGCCCGCTTATCCCGTCACAGCATGACGCCCTTGAAGCACTTCTTCTCCGGCAGGACGATCCGGTCTCCGAACACGCGATCATAACGCGAGGGAGTGAAGTCTGACAGTCCGTCAGCATCCGTGAAGGTGATCTCGCCGAAGTAGACGGCCCCATCCACCTCGTAGAAGTCGATGCGCGCGCAGGCGAACCCCTTTCCGAGCTCGCCAGCCAGAGAGAGCATGGTCTCCAGGCCTGCGGGTGCCGGGATGTCCGAGGCCCGGTCGGCTTCACAGGTGTACTCAAAAGGCGCTCGGGTCCAGTCCGGGAGGTAGGTGCCCCGCAGCGCACGCCCCTGAGTCCGGTCCACAGTGAAGACGAACTGGACGACCCCGTCGAACACCATGAACTTGTAGTCGCGCAGTCCTCCTGAGGCGTCACGCAGGAAGGGCTCGCACACGATGCGAGGCTCGCAGTACTCGTAGTGCAGCTCGAAGCCGCCCTTCATCGCCTGGCGCAGGCCAAGCCACTCCCGCAGGCGTTGACGAGTCCTCGCCACATCGAGAGCGCTCTTGTCAGGCACGAGGATGTTCCATCCCGAACCGTGCGTGGCCTTGAGGACGAAGCTGTCCGGGAGGGACTCGAAGTCGATCTCATCGGGAGAGTCCCACACGCCCAGCAGGGGTACGAGGTACTTCTCCCCCACCTTGTCGGCAACCCACTGACGCACCAGGAACTTGTCCGCCAAGCGCCCCTTGACCGGCGTAGAGTCGTAGAGCTTGAGCCAGTGGATCTTCTCCGTCATGGTGCGAGGCTCCTCCACGTGGCAGGGACGGCACTTGAATAGCCAGTACCAGCGTTTGAGCGCAGAACGGTAGTGATCCGGTGACATCCGGCAGTTATGACGGTAGATCGCCCGCTTCAACCAGTTCTGAACCGGCGGGGAGAAAATGACCTCGGCGGCACCCTTGACACTCATTGTCAACACCTCTTAATAAGAGTGCCGGCAGCCCCACCCCAGGGAGTGGACACGCGCACGCCTCTCAGACCGCCGTGTCGGCAGCCTGACGAGTACCGGCTAGGGAGATGAGAAAGGCGGTCCTGGGGGAACAGGAGCACGCCATTGCCCGACCAGACCCTGGTGGCCGAGCAACGGCTTTATCCTGCATCACACCAGATGTATTTGTAAAGTAATCAACTGGCGTGTTGAAGATCAGGCCTCGCCCGCCCCAGTGGCCGACTCGGTGACCTTCTCGACGGTGGCGGTGGGCTCCTTCGCAGCCGGGTCAGCCACGACGGAGGCGTCCACGCAGCCGACCTCCCGCTTGATGAGGTCCAGGTGGGCACCGGTCCAGGCGCCCTTGTCCTCGGGGACGGTCAGCTCCAGGCGGATCCGGTCACCCACGTGCAGGCCGGAGGCCTTGCGCTCGTCCTGGACCAGGCGCACCAGGTCACGGGCCCAGCCCTCGGCCTCCAGGGCGTCGTCGAGGGCGGTGTCCAGGACCACGAAGGCTCCCGAGGGCAGCATGGTGGCGGCCAGAGAGTCGTCGTCGACCTCGATGCGGGTGGTCAGGGTGAAGGCGGAGTCCTCCGCCTCCAGGACCACGGGGGCTCCGTCGATCAGGACGTCGTCGAAGCGCACGTCCCCGTCCTCGGTGAGCACCCACTCCCCCGCCTTGACGGCGGCGAAGAGCCTGGAGGTGAGCTTGCGGACCTCGGGGCTGAAGGCGCGTGGGTTGAGGGCCAGGTCCGTTCGGGCCTCGTAGCCGGCGGACTCGGCGTCCAGGACCCGCACCTCCTTGACGTTGACCTCCTCGGCCACGAGCTCGCGGAAGGGGGCCAGACCGGCCGGGTCGGCCGTGGCGACGGTCAGGCTGCGAAGCGGCTGTCGCACGCGCAGCTTCTCAGCCTTGCGCAGGCTCAGGGCGGCCGAGACCGCCGCGCGGGCCTCATCCATGGCCGCCACGAGCTCGGCGTTGGCAACGTGCTCGGGCAGGACGGGCCAGTCGGTCAGGTGCACGGAGCGCCCACCGATCAGGCCCCGCCAGATCTCCTCGCTCACCAGCGGCGCCAGCGGCGCCATGACCTCAGTGAGCACGCGCAGCACGGTGGCCAGGGTGTCGAAGGCGGCCGTCTCGCCGTCGGTGAAGCGCTGGCGCGAGGTGCGCAGGTACCAGTTGGTGAGCACGTCGAGGAAGTCGCGGATCGTGGCGCAGGCGCCGGTGATGTCGTAGCCATCCATCTGGGCGGCCACCGTCTCAGCCAGGTCCTTGGTACGGGCCAGGACGTAGCGGTCCATGACGTGCAGGCCGCCGTGCTTGGCGAACAGGCTCGCGTCGTCAAGGTCGACGCCACCCGTGACGTAGCCGGACTGGCCCACCTGGCCCGCGTAGAGCGCGAAGAAGTACCAGGTGTTCCACAGCGGCAGCACCACCTGGCGCACGGTGTCGCGGATGGCCTTGTCGGTGACCACGAGGTTGCCCCCGCGCATGACCGGCGCCGAGAGCAGGAACCAGCGCATGGCGTCGGCCCCGTCACGGTCGAAGACCATGGAGACGTCCGGGTAGTTGCGCAGCGACTTGCTCATCTTCGCGCCGTCGTTGCCCAGGAGGATGCCGTGGGAGACGCAGGAGGTGAAGGCGGGCCGGTCGAACAGGGCGGTGGCCAGGACGTGGAGGGTGTAGAACCAGCCGCGGGTCTGGCCGATGTACTCCACGATGAAGTCGCCCGGGTAGTGCGACTCGAACCACTCGACGTTCTCGAAGGGGTAGTGCACCTGGGCGAAGGGCATCGAGCCGGACTCGAACCAGCAGTCCAGGACGTCGGGGATGCGGCGCATCATGGACTTACCCGTGGGGTCGTCGGGGTTGGGCCGCACGAGGGTGTCGATGAAGGGGCGGTGCAGGTCGGTGACCTTCACGCCGAAGTCACGCTCGAGCTCGGCGTAGGAGCCGTAGACGTCGGTGCGCGGGTAGTCGGGGTTGTCGCTGACCCACACCGGGATGGGCGCGCCCCAGAAGCGGTTGCGGGAGATCGACCAGTCGCGCGCGTTCGCCAGCCACTTGCCGAAGATGCCGTCCTTGATGTGGCCGGGGTACCAGTCGATGTCCTGGTTGAGCTCGACCATGCGGTCGCGGATCGCCGAGACGCGCACGAACCAGGAGGAGACGGCCTTGTAGATGAGAGGCTTGCGGCAGCGCCAGCAGTGCGGGTAGGAGTGCACGTAGGAGGCCTGACGCACCAGGACGGCCCGCTGGTTCTCGTCGCGGCGGGCCAGGGGGCCGGTGCCGTCGCGCAGGTCGGCGACGATGGGCTTGTTGGCCTCGAAGACCTGCAGCCCGGCGTAGTCGCGTATCTCCTCGGTCAGGCAGCCGCCGTCATCGACGGGCACGACCGTCTCGATGCCGGCCCCGGAGCAGGCGATCATGTCGTCCTCACCGAAGGCCGAGGCCATGTGCACCAGGCCGGTTCCGTCGGAGGTGGTGACGAAGTCGGCGGCGATGATCTGCCAGGCCTTCGGCCCGGGCGCGGCGCCCTCGGCCCGGTGGGCGGCGTCGTCGAAGTAGTCGAAGATCGGGTGGTAGCGCCGCCCCACCAGGTCGGCCCCTGTGCAGGTGGCCAGCACCTGCGGGTCCTCACCGAGCTCGCGGGCGTAGGAGCCCAGGAGGTCACGCGCCATGACGACGTCCTGACCGGCCACCGGCGAGTCGAGGGACTCGTCGACGTGGACGATCGCGTACTCGACGTCGGGGCCCACGGCGATGGCCACGTTGGAGGGCAGCGTCCAGGGCGTGGTGGTCCAGATGAGGACCAGCTCGGGGCGCTCGGCGCCCTGGCACAGCGGCTCCTCCAGGCGCAGGCCCACCGTGACCGTGTTGTCCTGGCGGTCCTGGTAGACGTCGTCGTCCATCTTGAGCTCGTGGTTGCTCAAGGGGGTGCGGTCGTGCCAGCAGTAGGGCAGGACGCGGTAGCCCTGGTAGGCCAGGCCCTTGTCCCACAGCTGCTTGAAGGCCCACAGCACCGACTCCATGTAGTCGGGGTCGAGGGTCTTGTAGTCGTTGTCGAAGTCGACCCAGCGGGCCTGGCGGGTGACGTAGTCCTCCCACTCCTTGGTGTAGCGCAGGACGGAGGAGCGGCACTCCTCGTTGAACTTCTCGATGCCGATGCCGCCGGGGCGGGTGATCTCGGTGACGTCGTCGATGCCGAGCAGGCGCTGGGCCTCGAGCTCGGCGGGCAGGCCGTGGGTGTCCCAGCCGAAGCGGCGCTCGACGCGCTTGCCGCGCTGGGTCTGGTAGCGCCCGACGGCGTCCTTGACGTAGCCGGTCAGCAGGTGGCCGTAGTGGGGAAGGCCGTTGGCGAAGGGCGGGCCATCGTAGAAGACGAACTCGTCGCAGGGCTCGGCGCGGTTGTCGATGGAGGCCTGGAAGGTGCCGTCGGCCTTCCAGTAGGCCAGGACGTCCTCCTCAATGGCGGGGAAGGAGAGCGAGGGGTCGATCTGCTCCCCCGGGCGGTGCAGGGGGTAGAAGGCGGCGCCGGTCGGCTCGTTGCCGCCGGCGGTGGTGCTGTCAGCCATCTTCTCAGCCATCGCGGTGTGCTCTCGTCTCACTCGTTCCTGCCGCCTCGGGCGGGTGCCCGGGGCTTGACGAGGACGACGTCGGCTCCCGGCCGGGCCTGGTGCCCGGCTGGTGCCGCACCGCGGTACCACCTCGCTTGCCGTGCTGCGCGCCCCGAGAGGGACGGTGTGCACGACCGCTTCGTTTCCAGCTGTGACGGGCTGTCCCGTCCGGTTCTACTGAGGGCCGACGACGCTGGTGCGCCGGGGTCCGGTTCTTCCGGAGGCTCGCCGGTGATGGCCGGGTCTGTGCCTTTGCTCCGGGAAGTGTAGTGGGCGGTGCGCCACCGGGGCCAGTTCACGCCACGGCTTGACGGCGTCGTCCTCCCCACACCCGGCGGTGGAATAGCGGGCGGCTGCACGCCTGTCCCCGGAGCCGGTCCCAGCGGCAGTAACCGAATCTGCACACACCAACAAGAACTTCAAAGACGACACGAATACGCGTCGCCTTTGAAGAAAAAGTTGATCTGTGGGCGGTGGAACTGCCGGCGCCGGCTCGGAACCGCTCGGTCTAGCCGGCTGCGTTGAGCTCCTCGACGACCTCCTGAGGGAGGCTGAAGCGGGTGGCCTCGACGGCATCAGTGAGCTGAGCGACGCTGCTGACGCCCACGATCGGGGTGATGGTCGGCTGCTGGGCGTTGAGAAGAGCCAGGACGACCTGGCTCGGCTTCATGGCCAGGCTGTCCGACCATTGACGCAGAGCCGTCAGCCGCTTGTCAGTCCCCGGGTGCCTGTAGGCCTTGGGCAGCGGGCGCTCCGGGTGCTCGTAGGCGCCGGTGAGCAGCGGCGTGTAGGCCCACAGGTCCAGCCCGCAGCGCTCGGCGAGGTCCTTGCTCTCGATGGTCATCATCCCGTGGGGGTGGTCCTCGCCCTCAACCGGGGTGTCCGGCCTCGGGTGGAGATAGGACTCCCGCAGCTGCAGGGCGCTGAATCCGGCCGAGCCCCGCTGCTGGGCGTGCACGTTGGCTGCGGCGGCGTACCAGGCCGGGTGGTTGGACAGCCCGATCCGTGCAGTCAGCCCTTGCTCAACCAGGTCACCGAAGGTCTCAGCGACATCCGCGACCGGCTGCGCCCGGTCCTCCATATGGGCCCAGTACATGTCGACGCGCTCCGTCTGCAGGCGCTGCAGGCTGTCCCGGATGGCCTGATTGACAGTGTCCCTGCCGAGACCTTCCACGGCGCCCGGGAAGCCGTGGGGGCGGGTCGGCTCCGCACCGACCTTGGTGCTGATCCTCACCTGGTCGCGCACGCCACGATCAGTGAGCCACTGGCCGATGACGGTCTCGCTCTGGCCCCCGAGGCCGGTCTCGGCTCCCCAGAAGGCGTAGCAGTTCGCGGTGTCGATCCACTGGCCGCCCAGCTCCAGGTAGGCGTCGAGGACCTCTCGGGACCGGGCGGCGGACAGGCGGGTTCCGAAGTGCATGGTTCCCAGCGCCATGCGGGGATGTGCATCAGTCATCGGGTTCCTCTCCTCCGTGTCATCAAGGTGAGCGGTGCGAGGCACACCAGCGACCGTAACCGAATCTGCACACACCGACAAGAACTTCAAAAGCGACACGAATACGCGTCGCCTTTGAAGAAAAAGTTGATCTGTGGGCGGCGCAGTGCCGGCGCCCTCAGCCCTGCGTGCTCGGAGAGGCGTCCTGCTGCTGGAGGACGCCCGAGGAGCCTGAGCCGCCCTTCTGGTGGTTGCCATCACCCGAGCCGGAGCCCGACTGCTGGTCGCCGCTCGAGCCCGAGCCACTGGAGGCGTCGCCGTTGGGGGTGGTCCGGCCTGCCCCGCCGGAGCCTCCTCCCGGACCGCCCTGGCCGTTCTGGCCACCGGGGCCGCCCTGTCCGCCAGGGCCGCCGCCGGGCATCTGCCCGCCGGGACCTCCCCCGCCAGGACCTCCTTGGCCCTCTGCGGGCATGCCCTGACCGTTGCCGCCTCCCTGCTGCTGGGCCTGACCGTGCTGGGAACTGGAGCTGAGGAGCTCGTTGGCCCCCCACCCGGCCCCGAAGGAGCCCGCCAGCAGCGCCACTCCAGCGGCACCCACGACGGCACGGCGGAGGTACCAGGGCCCACGCGCCTTGGTCCGCACCTTCTTGGCCGCCGCGGATGCGGACGGCACGACACCGATCGTCGCAGCGTTCTGAGCATCCGGGGACGCCCACGCCCCGCCCAGCCTGGTGTCGGCGGTGCTGCTGCCGGCAGCCGAGCGAGCCGCCCCGGAGCCCGTGGCGGAGTCCTGCGTGACGTCCTTGGCAAGAACCTCGGTCCTCACCGAGCCTGAGTCAGCGCTACCCGCAGAGTCCTTGAGATCCTTGACGCCCGTGGTGTCGTCACTGTCGCGGCCGTCAGCGACGTCCTGCGAGAGGCGCTGCGCGGCGTCGGCGGCGTCCCTGGTGGGAAGACTCTCCGTGGCCGCGTCGCGCGGGGAGGAAGTGGCCTCGCCACCGGAGGAGACGTGCTTGCTCATGGGTGTCCTTTCAGTCTGGTTCCCGGCCCGGCCGGGGCTGGAAGAGACGCTAGGAACCCGCGCTGTGCTCGGGGCAGGCCGAGCCTGTGGACCACCTATGTCCGACGACGCTCCCCTACTGCTCCCGGGCCACCAGCGTGTTAGAGGCCTGGGCCCGAGGCCGCACCACCAGGGAGTCGATGTTGACGTGGGCGGGCAGCTCCAGCGTCCAGGCGATGCAGGCGGCGACGTCGTCGGCGCTGAGCGGCTCGGCGACACCGGCGTAGACCTTCGCGGCGGCCTCGGCGTCCCCGTGGAGACGGTTGAGGGAGAACTCCTCGGTGGCCACCATGCCGGGGGCGATCTCAATGACGCGCACCGGCTCCCCCACCAGCTCCAGGCGCAGCGTGTTCGCAATGATCCGCTCGGCGTGCTTGGCCGCCACGTAACCGCCCCCACCGGGGTAGGTGTCGTGGGCCGCCGCGGAGGTGAGGAAGACCAGGTCCCCGCCCCGCTGCCGCAGACCCGGCAGGAAGGCCTGGCTCACGCGCAGGGCCGCGAGCGCGTTGCGCTCATACATGGTGGCCCACTCCCGGGCGCTGCCCTCGGCGACCGGGTCGACTCCCAGCGCGCCGCCGGCATTGTTGACGACGGCGTCAACGCCTCCCTCGGCCAGTACCTCGCTGGCCAGGCGCTCGACGTCGTCGGGCTCCTGGAGGTCTGCGGCCACCCACGTGCAGCCGGTCTCGGCGGCCAGCGCCTCGAGGCGCTCCACCCGCCGCGCGGTGGCGACGACCTCCCACCCGTGGGAGCGCAGGAGCCGGACGGTGGCGGCACCGATACCGGTGGAGGCCCCGGTGACCAGGGCGCGGCGGGCCGGTGCGGAGTCGACGGTGACGTTCTTCGGGTTCTCGCTCATCGGTCCACGATACGTCCCCGTCACGCTCGCCTGGCACAATCGGCCTCGATTCGCACGGGTCCTCCCAGGCCCGCTTGCGAAGCCCAGCACAGTCGGCCCCACCGGAAGGCCCCTATGAACGCCATCATCCTCGCCGTCCTGGTCATGCTCGTCCTGGCGATGCTGCGCGTCCATGTGGTCCTGTCCTTGTTCGTCGGCGCTCTCGCCGGTGGGCTGAGCGCCGGCCTGGGCATCAGCCGCACCATGGTCGCCTTTCAGGACGGGCTGGCTGCCGGGGCCAAGATCGCCCTGTCCTACGCGCTGCTGGGGGCCTTCGCCATGGCGGTGGCGCACTCGGGCCTGCCCCAGCTGCTGGCGAACTGGCTCATCGGCCGCATCGAGAACAAGGACGAGTCCGCCTCCCGCAGGGCCGTGCGCACGACCACCATGCTGGTGCTGGGCGGGATCACGGCGATGGCGGTCATGAGTCAGAACCTCATCCCGGTTCACATCGCCTTCATCCCGCTGGTGGTCCCACCGCTGCTCATCGTCATGAGCCGTCTGCAGCTGGACCGCCGCGCCGTGACCTGCGCCATCACCTTCGGGCTGGTCACCACCTACATGTTCCTGCCCCTGGGCTTCGGACGGGTCTTTCTCCACGACATCCTCTACGCCAACATCGAGGAGGCGGGCCTGGACGTCTCCGGTATCCCGGCCACCCAGGCCATGGGGATTCCGGCGCTGGGCATGTTCACGGGGCTGCTCATCGCCTTGTTCGTCACCTACCGCAAGCCCCGCGTCTACCGGATCGACACCGGCAGCGGCCCCGGTTCGGGCGAGGATGCCTCTGGCCCGGTCGAGATCGACCGCCGCAAGGTGGCGATCGCGCTGGTCGCCGTCGTCGCCTGCTTCGTGGTCCAGACCATCCTGACCTGGACGGAGTCCAAGGCCGACCCGCTCCTGGTCGGGGCCCTGATCGGCCTGCTGCTGTTCATGGCCACCCGGGTCGTCACCATCGCCGAGGCCGACGACGTCTTCACCGGAGGCATGCGGATGATGGCCCTCATCGGGCTCATCATGATCACGGCGCAGGGCTTCGCCGCCGTCCTGAAGGAGACCAGGCAGATCGAGCCGCTGGTGAAGTCGGCGACCTCCTTGTTCGCGGGCTCCAAGCCCGCCGCCGCCTTCGTCATGCTGCTCGTGGGCCTCATCGTGACGATGGGCATCGGCTCGTCCTTCTCCACCCTGCCGATCATCTCGGCGATCTACGTGCCGCTGTGCGTGTCCCTGGGCTTCTCGCCGGTCGCCACGGTCTCCCTCATCGGGACCGCCGGGGCCCTGGGGGACGCCGGCTCACCGGCGTCGGACTCCACGCTGGGTCCCACGGCCGGGCTCAACGCCGACGGGCAGCACGACCACATGCGCGACTCGGTCATCCCGACCTTCCTGCACTTCAACATCCCCCTGCTCATCGCCGGGTGGATCGCCGCACTGGTGCTCTGAAGGTCACCGGGGCCCCGGAAGTCTCACCGCCTAGCGCGCCGCCGCGGTACGGTGATGGCCTCATGTCGCTCACGAGCAGGAGGCCATCATGCGTATCGGGTTCATCGGCGCCGGCAACATGGTCAGCGCCATTGTGAGAGGGGCGGTGGCCGCGGGAACACCGGCCGGGCACCTGCTGCTGACCAGCAAGCACGGTTCCGCCGAGCACCTGGCCGGGCAGGTCGGGGCCGTCCACGTGCCCGACGCCGCCGAGCTGGTCTTACGCAGCGACGTCCTCATCCTGGGCCTCAAGCCCTACGTCATCCCCGAGGTCCTGCCCCGCCTGTCGGAGGCCATCGCCGGCAGCCGGCCCCTGGTGGTCTCCATCGCGGCCGGCCTGACCCTGGAGCGCCTGGAGTCGATGCTGCCGGGCGGTACCCGGGTGGTGCGCACCATGCCGAACATGGCCGCCTCCGTGGGCGAGTCGATGACGGCGCTGGCCCCGGGCAGCAGTGTGAGCGCCCAGGACCTGGAGACGGTGCGCACCCTCATGGAGTCCATCGGCCGCACCGTGATCCTGGAGGAGAAGGACTTCTCCTCCTTCATCGGTCTGGCGGGCTCCTCCCCCGCCCTGGTGTGCGCCTTCATCGACGCCCTGGCGCGCGCCGGCGTCATGGGCGGTATCCCCAAGGCCCTGGCCGTCCAGATCGTGGCTCAGGCGGTGCTGGGGACCGCCCGCACCGTGCAGACCGAGGCTCAGCGCACCGCGGAGGGAGGCCACGGCCGCACCCCGGCCGACCTCATTGACGCGGTCTGCTCCCCCGGCGGGACAACGGTGGCGGGCATGGTGGCCCTGGAACGGGCCGGTTTCTCCGACGCCGTCGTGCGCGCCTTTGAGGCCATCGCCGAACAGGATCGGCGGCTGGGAGCCTGAGCGCGAGCACAGCCCACCGCCGAAACGGGCATTCTTCGCGTAGCCCTGCTGAGGCTCCGCCACCGTTGCTCAGTCGCCTTCTGCGGAGATCGCCTTTCTCGGTGAGGAGGAGATGTGCCAGCGCGAGGAGGCCGTGGAGGCCTCGATGAACTCACGGAAGGGGCCGGGAACGGCAGCCAGCTCCTGGGGCGTACCGCACTGGACCACGCGGGCGCCGGCCTGACTCGGCTCGAGGAAGACGACCTCGTCGGCCTGGCGGACGGTGGACAGGCGGTGGGCCACCACGATGACGGTGCGGCCCTCGGAGAGCTCTCGCACCACCTCGGTGATGGCGGACTCGTTCTCCCCGTCCAGGGCCGAGGTGATCTCGTCGAGCAGCAGGATGGGGGCGTCCTTGACGAAGGCGCGGGCGATGGCGACGCGCTGACGCTCCCCACCGGACAGGCTCAGCCCGCCGGGACCGACCTGTGTGTCCCACCCGTGCGGCAGCGCCTCGATGACGCGGTCCAGGCGGGCGCGTCGGGCGGCCTCGGCCAGCTCGGCGTCGGTGGCCTCGGGCCGGGCGATGCGCAGGTTCTCCCGGATGGTGGTGTCGAACAGGTAGACGTCCTGGAAGACCATGGAGGTCATGCCCATGATCGTCGAGGCGCGCATGGAGCGGACCGGTGCGCCGCCAATGGTGACGGTCCCGCCGTCGACGTCCCAGAACCGGGCGGCCAGGCGCAGGATCGTGGACTTTCCTGCCCCTGAGGGCCCCACCAGGGCGGTCACTCGTCCCTGCGGTGCGCTCAGGCAGACGCCCGCCAGGACGGGGCGGCCGGCGTCGTAGGAGAAGGAGACGTCGTTCAGGGCGATCGTGGTCCCCCGGGGCTCGATCTCCTGGCCGGGCTCGGGGTCGGGCAGGGGACGGGCGTTAAGGATGTCCCCCACGGCCTGCAGGGCGACCTTCGCGTTGTCGGCCTCGGCGCCGTACATGGCGGCCTTGGTCAGTGGCAGGAGCGTGCGCGCGGTGACGGCCATGATCGCCAGGTATGCGACGACGTCGAGCCGGTGCCCGCTCACACGTGACAGTCCCATCGCCATGACCAGGGCGAAGGCGATGTTGACGATGAGGTTGAAGTACTGCCCGGGCCTGCCCTTGACCCGTAACCCGTCCAGGGTGGCGGTGGAGTCGGCCTCCAGGGCGGTTCGCACCGGCGCCCAGCCCGTCTTGGTGACGCCGGTGGCGCGCAGCACGGGCTGGAGCCGGGCGAACTCCACGAGGCGTCCGGCCGCGGCGCTCGAGGTGCGGTCCTCCATCTCGTTGGCGCGGGTGGTTGCGGCTCCCATGAGCCGCCACGTCAGGACCAGCGGGACGATGGCGGCGGCCATGATGAGCGCCAGGGGCCACTCGACGACGGCGGTGGCCCCGACCATGACCAGCGGGACGATGAAGGCGTTGCACAGGTTGGGGATCACCATGGAGGCCAGGTGGGAGAGGGTGTTGACCTCCTTGGAGGTGGCGTTGACGACGGCGGCCTCACGCTCGGCGCTGAACCAGCCCAGGGGCAGGGTCAGGACGTGATCGGCGACGCGGTCGATCATCGTGTCGCAGACCTCGAAGACACTGACCCGGTAGGAGCGGTGCATGGCGGTGGTGTCGACGACGACGCTCACCACCCCCAGGACCACGACTGCGATCAGCCAACCGGTCAGGGACTCCGAGCGCGAGTAGAGGGCTCGCAGGAAGGGGATCATGAGGGCCAGGGTGAGGCCCTGAAGGACTGCGGAGGCTACGAACCAGGCGGTGATGGTCCGCATCTCGGCGGCGTTGACGACTCGCGTCAGCAGCTTCCACATGGTTACTTCTCCTCCTGCCCTGCGGTCTCGGCTCCGAGCTGATCGACCTGGGCGGTCAGCGCCGCGGCGTCGGTCTCCTCGCTCAGGTCCTGGCTCCTCCACATGGCGGTGTAGCGGCCGCCTGCGGCCAGCAGCTCCTCATGCGTGCCGCGCTCGGTGATACGTCCGGCGTCGACGACGAGGATCTGGTCGGCGTCGCGGATCGTGGACAGACGGTGGGCGATGATGATGACGGTCCTCCCGGTCGTCAGCCGGGACAGGGCCTGGTGGATGTCGCGCTCGGAGGCCGGGTCGGCCTGGGCGGTGGCCTCGTCCAGGACGAGGACGGGGGCGTCCTGGAGGTAGGCGCGCGCCAGGGTGACGCGCTGGCGCTCCCCTCCGGAGAGGAATCCTCCCGTGTCGCCCAGGATCGTGTCGTAGCCATGGGGCAGACGTGTGATGCGCTCGTGGATGCAGGCCGCGCGGGCGGCGGCCTCGACCTGCTCCCGGGTCGCGTCGGGGCGTCCCAGGGCGATGTTGTCGTGGACGGACTCGTGGGCCAGGGCCACGTCCTGCAGCACGACCGCCACCCGAGAGAGCAGCCAGGGGAACGTCGCCTCGCGCACGTCGACGCCGCTGATGCGCACGGCGCCGGCGTCGACGTCGTAGAAGCGGGCGATGAGGCGGGCCAGGGTCGACTTGCCGCCACCGGAGGGGCCGACGAGCGCCGTCACGCTTCCCGGTTCGGCGGTGAAGGACAGGCCCTGCAGGACCGGGGAGCCGGTCTCGTAGGAGAAGGTGACGTCCTCGACGTCGACGCGCCCGGGTGCGGGTCCCTCGCCGTCGTCATGGGTCCCCTCGGGCATCGGCGGCAAGGAGAGCAGGTCGGCGGTGGCCTGGGCGGCCATCCTGGACTCGTACATGTGCTGCATGAGACCGACGAGGATCATGAGCCCCTCCGGCAGCCCGAGGGCCACCAGGAAGAACGGCAGGGTGGCTGACAGCGGCGTCCACCCCTGGGAGGTGAACAGGACGGCCAGGAGCGCGACCGTGGCGAAGACCGTGGAGGGCCGCAGGACCGCGGTCATGGCGCTGATGGCCTTCCCGGATCTGCTCACCCACTCGTATGACAGCCTGGAGAACTCGGTGCGCGCCCGGCTGAAGCGGGTGCGGGAGGCGTCGGTGGCCTGGAAGCCCTTGATCTCCTTGATGCCCTCGAGCATCTCGACGGTCGCGGCGGCCAGCGCGGTCTGCGCGACGCCGAAGCGCTCGGTGATATCTGACATGCCGGCCAGGGCCAGGGATATGACCCCCAGGGTGAGTATCCACAGCCCGAGCAGCGCGCAGGCCAGGCGCCAGTCGGTCCACAGCAGGTAGGCCGCCCCGGCTGCCGCCATGACGACGGCGTTGGTGGCGTCACCGGGGACGTGGGCGACGAGGGTGTGGATGGAGGTGGTGTCGTCGCAGACCATCTTGCGGATGGTGCCGTGCGGGATCTGCGCCACCCGCCCCAGGGGCAGGCTGCTGATGGCCTCGACGACTTGTCTGCGGAGGTGGTGTCGCAGCCGGGCCTCGGCCAGGTGCGTGATCCCCAGGCCCGCCAGGTAGAGGGCCTGGGAGGCGAACAGGGCGACGGCTGCGATCGCCGCCCAGATCCACAGGCTGCCGCGCCAGCCCTCCGGCGAGGTCTCACCCAGCCAGATGGCCGCCATGTTGCGCAGGGCCTCGAAGGGGACGATGGACATCAGCGCTCCGAGCGTGGTCAGCAGCCCGGTTGCGATCATGGCCGGGCGCGCCGGCCGGATGAGCTCGCCGACGGTGACGCCGGGGCGTCCGGCGCCGCCGACCTGCCCGGAGTGGTCGGAGTGATCGGGGTGCTTGGCCGGCTGCTCGGTGAGGTCTTCGGCTGCCTGGTGAATCGGCTGCTTCGGCATGGCTGTCTCCTCAGTGGAGGGTTTTCCAGGTGATGGTGACCAGCGCCCAGGTGAGCGCGACGACGCTCCAATCGCGCGCCCTCCAGGGGTCATCGGTCATCTCGGTGCGCCGCTTGTGGGCACCGAAGGCGCGCGAGTCCATGGACAGGGCGACGCGCTCGGCGTGCTGGATGGCCAGGATCATCAGCGGCAGGATCGATCCGGTCCAGCGGACCACGGGGGCGAGCAGCCCCCAACGCCCTCCGACTCCACGCAGTGCCCTGGCGGTGCGCAGGAGGACGAAGTCGTCATGAAAGCGGGTGATGAAGGCGATGGCCGCGGTGCCTGCCGCCCCGAGGCGGTAGGGCATGCGGAAGGTGGTGGTCAGGGTGCGGATGAGGGCCTCGGGGTCGGTGGAGACTCCTGAGACGAGGACCAGTGCGATGAGCGCGCCGATGCCGGTGCCTCCGGTCACCGCGTCGCCCAGGTCGTAGAGGCGCGCGGCCGTCTCCCGGTACTGGCTTCCGCCGCTGAGGATCCAGGTCATGAGCGCGGTGACCACCCAGGGGGCGATCACCGAGGCCACGGTGCGTCGCAGGGAGGCGCGCGCGGCGACGATCAGGACCGAGGCGGCCAGCAGGATGCCCAGGTTGAGGTGATGGTTGCGCAGGGCGAAGACCATCACCATGGCCGGCAGGACCGATGCGAAGAGGGTGAGGGGGTTGAGCGAGGTGAACAGGCCTCGCCGCGGCTGGGGCCTGGGCGGCACCGGAGGATGGCTGGGCAGGCAGGTGAACGCCGCACCGGCGTCGTCGGTCGCGGTGACCTCGTGTGCGGCTTCCGGCCCCGTTCCGGTCCGTACCGGCGCCCCCGGTAGAGCGATGATGTGGGTGCAGTGCTTCAGGGCGAGCTCGAGGTCGTGGGTGGCCATGATGACCGTGCGCCCCTGGTGGCGCAGCTGGTCGATGAAGTCCATGAGCTCGCAGGTGTTGTCCCAGTCCTGCCCGTAGGTGGGCTCGTCGAGGACGATCACGTCGCGCTCCTCGCTGACCATGGTGGCCACCGAGAGCCTGCGGGCCTGGCCGCCCGAGAGGGTCAGCGGGTGGTGGCCGCGGTGGGCGGTCAGGTGGAACTGCTCGAGGAGCTGGTCGACCCGCTCCGGCCGGGTGCCTCCGACGGCGAGCTCGGCTCTCACGGTGGTGGCCACGAACTGGTGCTCAGGGTTCTGGAAGACGTAGCCGACCAGGTGCCTGTCCTTGCCGACGTTCCGGCCCCCGACCGTTGCCTTGTCGGCACTTGAGCGGATGAGTCCGGCCAGGGCGGACAGGATCGAGGACTTGCCCGCGCCGTTGGGACCGACCAGCGCCACGAGCTCTCCGCCTCCCAGCCGCAGGGACACTCGCGGTGTGCGCCCCGGGACCTCGAGGTCGACCAGCTCGACGCTGGTGCGGGGCTCGGGCCGGGTGCGACCGGCGAGTGCCTCGCGGGTGTCGATGGCCTCGACCTGATGCCAGCTCTCGGCGGAGCCGCACGTCCGCCTCTCCAGGTAGCGCACCTCGTCGTCGGCGCACAGGTCGGCGAGCCGGGGCACCCGGATTCCGGCCTCAGCGCAGGTCAGCGCCGCCTCCGACGCCAGCGCCCCCGCGGGGAGGTCGTCGTCGGCCTCACGCAGGGCTCGGGGCATCCACACTCCGGCGTCGATCAGCTCGCGGCGGTGGCTCATGAAGACCTCGCGCGGCGAGCCGACGGCGATGGTCCGCCCGTCGGCGTCGAGGGCCAGGACCTGGTCGATGATGGGCAGTACCGGGTCGAGGTCGTGGTCGATGACGACGACTGCCGTCCCGGAGGAGGTCAGGGAGGAGATGAGTGCGTAGAAGTCCTCACAGCCGGTGGTGTCGATGGTGCTGGTCGGCTCATCGAGGACGAGGAGCTGTGGGCGCATGGCCAGGGCGACGGCGACCGCGAGCCGTTGACGCTGCCCGCCCGAGAGCGTCCAGGGGTCGTCCCAGATGCGCTCGATGAGTCCCACCGTACGCAGAGCCTCCTCGACCCTCGCCGTGATCTCGGACCTGGGCAGGCAGAGATTCTGCAGCGGGAAGGCGACATCATCGTGGACGGTGCGGGTGACGACGGCGGCATCGGGGCTCTGGCCGACGTAGGCGACGGTCTGGGCCAGGGTCTGGACGGTGGCGTCGGCGACCTCGGTGCCGGACAGTCTCAGGCTGCCGGCGTACTCCGAGGGCAGGCAGTGCGGGATGAGCCCGCACAGCGCGCGCACGAGCGTGGTCTTGCCACAGCCCGAGGGGCCGATGACGGCGGTGACCTGAGCGCGCAGATGGGTGAGGCTCACCGAGTCCAGGACCCAGCTCTCACGCCCGAGGTAGTGGACACTGAGGCCCTCGATGCTCACCAGCACCGCTTCTGCTGTCCCCGCCGCAGGCTGTTCGGCCTCGGGCTCGGTGAGCACGGCGGGCGCTGACTCAGGCACGGCCGGTCGAGCGGTGGTCGATGCCGACGCCGGCGCGGTTGAGCAGCCGGGTCAGGAGGATGGTGAGGCCGCCACCGACCAGGGCCGAGACGACGGCGATGACGACGCCGGCGCTCGCGGAGACGATGCCCGCCGAGGCGCTCATGACGGAGACGTACATGATGCCGTTGAGCAGGCCGAAGGTCATCGCCGAGAGCAGGTAGGACCACCAGGTCCACTTCCGGTAGAGCAGGAGAGCCAGGGGTACCTCGACGAAGGCCCCGCCGATGAGGTTGCCGACGATGGCCGCGGGGCCGACCGGGGTGGTGAAGACACTCATGATGCCCATGAGAAGGGCCGCGATCATCACGGCGCCGGGGCGGCGCACGACGGTGGCGGGCAGCAGGTACGGCACGAGCCACAGTCCCATGATCGCGCACCCCAGGAGCACGGCGTCTCGGGAGGCCCCCGCCGCCGGGGCCAGGTAGTTCAGCGGCACGAGGAGAATCATCGAGACGACCGCCAGGGCGGCGATCGTCATGAGATTGCGGGTGCCGAGCGCGGAGTCGGCCAGGCCCGAGCGCGACGACGTGCGCACGGTGGGTCGCTCCTGCCCAGTCGATGTCGCTGTGCGGTTGGTGGGGCTCATGTCTTCTCCTTGTGTGTTCTCGCAGGTCGTGGTGAACAGTCCGACGTCGTACCGGAGTACCGAGGACGCACCACCTCAGGCGCGCCAGCGCGATGACCGCACATCTACTCGAGCATCGTCATATTTGCAAATCATTATCATTATCTACCTTCAGTGAGATGTCATTCAATCTCGATGACGCGGTCGGCGCACTCATTGAGGAACTCGACGTCGTGGCTGATGACGATGACGACGCGACCCTCGCGCGCCAGGTCCCGCAGCTCAGCGGCGATGGCCACGAGATGACGGTGGTCGACACCGGAGGTGGGCTCGTCCAGGATGAGGACGCGGGTGCCCTGGTCGATCGCGGTGGCGATGACGAGGCGCTGCTTCTGCCCGCCACTGAGCGAGAGCGGGTGACGATCGGCCAGGTCGGCCAGGTCGAGGCGCTCGAGCTGCGGAAGGCCCGCCTCTCGAGAGACCGACTCGGTGAAGAGCTGGCGGTGGACGTCCTGCATGACGAGGAAGGCCTGCCCGGCGGCGAGCTCCTTGCCGCCGTACGTGACGCGCGCGTCCCGCTGGGTGCGTTGTAGGCCGCAGACTGCCCGCGCCAGGGTCGTCTTCCCGATCCCATTGGCCCCCATGACGCCGGTGATCGCACCGGCGGGAAAGGTGAGCTCGGGGATGTCGAGAATGAGGCGACCGCCTCGCTCCACCTTGAGGTTCTCAATGCGCAGCCCGCCCTCCCCCTCCTCTCCGGGCATCTCGTCAGGATCGACCTGGACAGTGCCAGCGATTGGTGGGGTACTGCGCTCGACGCCGCCGCTCGTGCCGTCGTCGACCCGCCTGTCCGCATGGCCGGCCAGCGCGGCGATCCGTGCGGGGCACAGGTCCAGGCGGGGCCGCTCCAGGGTCCGCAGACCCAGCCGCCTGCGCCGCACATCGTCGATCCGCCACAGCTCCTCCCCCGCCATGCGGTGCACGACGCGCCCCTGCCCCATGATGACGACCTCGTCGACGAGGCCGCGCAGGAAGTAGACGCGGTGCTCGGCCACCACCAGGGTCCGCCCCGCCGCCTTGAGCCGCCCGATGGTGGCGCGCACGTCGTCGATGGCCCGCGGATCCAGGTTGGAGGTGGGCTCGTCCAGGAGGATGACGGGGGTCTGCTGGGCCAGGGCCTGGGCGCAGGCGACCTTCTGGGTCTGTCCGCCGGACAGGCCGCGCAAATCCCTGTCGGCCAGGTCGGTGATGCCCAGCTGCTCCAGGGCCTCAGTACGACGCCTCCGGATCTCCGGGGCGGGTACCTGGTAGTTCTGGGGTGCGAAGGCGAGCTCGTCGGCTACGGTGGTCGTGAAGAACTGGGCGGCGGGATTCTGGAAGACCGTGGCGGTGCGCAGCCCGGAGCGCTCGATCGGGGTATCGCAGACCTCCTCGTCCCCGACAAGGACCCGGCCAGTGCGCTCGCCGTCGTGGAAGTGCGGGATGAGCCCGTTGAGCAGCCTCAGCATGGTGGACTTGCCAGATCCCGAGGCCCCGCACACGAGGGTGAGGCTTCCGGGTGGGATGTCCAGGTCGATGTCGTCGAGGACCCGCTGGCCGGTGGGATAGGCGTAGGAGACGCCACGAAGATGAAGGCGAGAATCGTGGGAGGGCGTCATCATCACCTCCCCCAGACGGGTTGCAGCGCCAGGACCACCAGGCCGGCGCTGAGCGCGAGGAGCACGGCATCGGCAGCCCCGAAACGCAGGCGGTCGACAACGGTGGGGCGACCACCGCTGCCCAGGCCCCGAATGAGGGCCGCGGCCGAGAGGTCGTCGGCGCTGCGAGCCGAGGTGGCCAGGACCGGGACGACGAGCTTCTCGATGCCGTCCAGCGGGTGGCGCCACAGGTAGGAGCCGCTGTAGCCACGCAGTCTCATGGCCTCGATAACACCCCTGGCCTCATCGAGGGCCACCGGCACGAACCGGAAGAGGACCGCCAACGGGACGGTGAGGAACTGTGGCGCGCGCAGCTGGTTGAGGGCCGCCAGCAGGGCACTGACGCGCGTGGTGGTGACGAACCAGGCCCCCAGCGACAGTGAGATGGCAAAGCGCAGCAGCCAGTAGGCGACGACCCCGAAGAAGACCGCGACCCCGGAAGGCCACCACAGGGGCACCTGAGTGAGCCCCCAGAACACTGCGGTGATGGCGGAGTAGCTGATGAGCACGCGCACCGGCTCGTCCAGGGCGATGAGCGCACCCACCAGAACGGCGATGAGTCCAACGGCTCGGTTGGAGGCCATGCCCATGACCAGCACGTTGCACACGAGCAGCAGGATGAACTTGCTGCGCGGATCGGCGTGGACACGAGGAGCAGCGGCACCCCTGGGACGGGGACGTCCCCCAAAGGCGGCATCCAGGACAGAGCGGCCCTCTCGAGCGAGCTCCTGCGGTGAGGCCGGGGACTCCTCCACGCCCACCGCAGGAACGTTGGACCCCCGGGGTCGCGTGCGCCGCATGCTCAGGCGACGCCCGCTCGCTTGAAGTGCTTGCGCAGCACCCTCATTCCCAGCAGGGCGCCGGCGCAGGCAAGGAGCGCGATGAGGAGCATCCACGCCAGGAGGAACATCGGGCTGATCAGCGCCTGGAGATCACTGGCGTACGTGTCACCCATGGACTCGCGGATGTGGGCGAAATAAGCCTCTGAGGCCCATACCACCGGCAGGATCGGGCTGATGGCCCACATGGAGAAGACGGCGAATCCCAGGGCATTGGTGACGGTTCTGTCGTATCCGCCGGCACGGGTGATGGCGTCGGCGGCGAGTCCCAGGACGGTCGCGACCAGCGGCGTGACCCAGGCGTGTCCGGTAACGACCATGAGGATGCCGATGATGAGACCCAGGATGGTGTAGGCGCCCATGGCCCGCGTCCGGGACACGTACAGCATGCAGATAATCGCCTCTACGATGACACCGATGATCCCGCCGACGAAGATCATGATCGGATGGATCGCCCCGAGCATCCCGGTGCCGAACAGGGCGATGAAGTACAGGGCGGTGAAGACTCCCACGTTGATGAGGTTGCGCGGTGAGGTGATGCTCGCCGCCCGACCACCACTGTTGCCGGCTGGGTTGGTCGCTGCTGTTCCGGCCGAACCGGCTGTACTGGCCATACCGAATCCTCGTCCTTTCGTCAGCACACCACCAGCTTTGGTGAGGCACACCTAAGTTTCTACTCCTTCTCAGAGGCTCCCGCAAGGGCCGAACAGGCGGTTGACAGGAACTTGACAAGTAGAATTAACCGTTGAAATGACGGGGAAACCGGGCTGCAAGGTGAGCCGGCCGCGTCTGGTCCTGCCCCGGGATAGCGAGCGGAGGCTAGCCCGGTGCACCCAGGCCGCCGCGACCCACGAGGTCGATGCGGTGCATCTCCTCGGGACGCAGGCGCCGCACCCGCCCCGTCAGGGACTCGGCGGCCTCATGGGCCGTCTCCAGCGGGTCCGGCAGATCCACGGGCGCGGTGGGCGGCGAGTCCAGGCGCAGGCTCTCCCAGGACACGGAGAAGTCGGCGCCCACCTTCAGGCAGGCCGCCACGAACGCTCCCCGCAGGGCGGCGCGCGTGGCCGGGGGAACCTGGCGGGCGCGCTCGATCTCCTCCGGCTCGCACAGGTGAGCCATGGCCCCCTGGGCGGTCAGGCGCGGCACCAGCCCGGTCTCGGCGTTGAGGTCGTGGTAGGCCAGGTCCACCCGCGAGCGCAGGGTCTCCAGGACCTGGCCGGACAGCTGGGGGTGGCGCTCGCGCTGGGCGCGCATGAGGCGACGCTTGATGGCCCAGTCGATCTCGGTGTCGATGGCGCCGTCGTCATGGTTGCGCAGCGCGGAGATGACGCGGGGCGCCAGGTCGGTGAGCAGGTGCTCGGCGCCGCGCAGGAAGTCGGGCGCTCCGGCGTCGTCCAGGTAGGCGGTCAGTCGCTCCAGGAATGCCTCCTGGATGTCGACGGCGCTCAGGCGCCGGCCCTGGACGGTGGTGGCGGGGACGTCCCCCCAGGGGCTCTCCCCCAGTGCGGACAGTGTGGCCAGGGGGTCGACCAGGGCCAGGTCGTTGAAGTCCCACCCCGCCTCGAGGGCGTCCAGGAGCAGGAGGGTCACGGCGCTGCGCAGCCCCGTTGTCGGTTCGGCCATGGTGGTGTCGGCGCAGGTGACGTGCAGGCGGCGCAGGCGGGCGGCGTCGGCGTGGGGCTCGTCGCGGGTGTTGACCAGGGCGCGCTGCCCGGTGGTGTCGGCCGAGGTCAGGGCCTGCAGGTGGGGGGCGCGCGGTGACAGGCCCCAGGCGGCCTCCTCCCCCGCACCGGGGCCGTCCTCGTTCGGCTCCGCTGGGCCGCCTGCCAGTGGGCGCCCGGAGCCGACCAGGACGGGGCGCGTGGCCAGGAAGGAGGTGAGGACCGCCATGGTGGTCTCACGGCTGGCGCCGGCTGCGTCGTCGGTGGCGTCGAGCAGGCTGCGGGGCACGGAGTAGCTCTCGTGGCAGCCGTAGGTGTGGCCGGCGGAGTCGGTGTTGTTGGCCAGGAGGTGGAAGCGGACCGCGACCCCCTCCTGGGCGAGGCTCGTGGCGGCGCGCTGTGCCATGGCGGACAGGATCGCCCGCCCGGCCTGGTCCTGGGCGACGAGGTCGCGCACGCTCACGCACTCGGCGGTGGCGTACTCGGGGTGGGCCCCGATGTCGAGGTAGAGGCGCCCGCCGTTGGGCAGGAAGAGGTTGGTGCTGCGGTAGCCGGCCGGCCGGTGACGGAAGATGAGCGCCGCCGCCCGCTCGACGTCCGGCAGGTCCGCCTTCACCGCGTCCTGCGGCCCTGCGGGGGCGCACAGGACGCCGAACTCGGTCTCCAGGCCGGTGACGCGCGGTCCCGGGGCGCTGGTGCTCACTGGCCGCCCTTCTGGACGAAGCCGCGCACGAACTCCTGGGCGTCAACGGCCAGGACGTCATCAATCATGTCCAGCACCGAGTCCAGGCCCTGGCCCCGGGCGGGGCCGGCGGGGGCGGGTGTCGGGTCGTCGTCGGGGGCGGGGTCGTCCTGGCGGCTGCGGGACGGCTGGGCGAACTCACTCATGTCTGCTCTCCTGACAGGGTGGCGGATGTGGTCACTGCTTCGGCAGCCCGCCCGGGGTCGCCGGGGCTCTCGCCCGTCAGTCGCGTCAGGACCTCGACGACGTCGACGGCGTCCTTGAGGGCCGGTGCCGTGGCGGTGCGGGTGAAGGACAGGATGTCGGTCAGGGGCAGGCGGCGCTGAGCCCTCTCACCGGTCTCCAGGACCATGGAGTGCCAACCGGCGGCGACCACCTGCCCGGGGAAGTCGCTTACGAGCCTACCTCTCAGCCAGGCCCGGGTCGTGGTGGGCGGCTCGGCGAGGGCCGCCTCAACCACCTCGTCACTGAGCCCGCCACGCGCGTCGACGCCGGCGGGCACCCGCTCGGCCAGGCCCCGTCCGGTCGGGGAGAGCTCGGACCAGGCCAGGTCGACGGCGTGGAGGACGTCGTGTCCGCCGGTGCCGGGATGGCGGCGGGCGGTGGCGTCCAGGAGCTGCTTCTTGGCGACCCACTCCAGGTGCCCGGCCGCTCCTTGCGACTCCCCCGGCTCGTGGCCACCGGCGCACTGGGCCTGAAGCTCGCGCAGTGAGGCCAGCGAGGCCTCCCAGAAGGCGAGGATCGCTCCGGTCTCGGCGCCTTCGGTGTCGGCGCCGTCGGCCAGCGCGGCCAGGTCCGGGCGCAGGGGGTCGCCCGTTGGCGCCGGCGCGGGGCGGCCGCGGTCCTTCAGGTGGCTGCGCACCGTCTGAAGGTAGTGCTCCAGGATCTCCAGGGCGCTCAGGCGCCGACCGTCGGCGAGCTCGAGCACGCCTTGAAGGCCGGTGTCGCGGGAGACGTCCCGGGCCTGGGCCACGGGGTCGGCCAGGCGCAGGCGGCGCCAGGCGGCGGGGACGCCGTCGGCCAGCACCTGGAGGACGAGGGCGGTCATGCCGAGCTTGAGCCAGGCGATGGTGTCGAAGCAGTTGGCGTCTCCGGCCACGAGGTGGAGACGGCGCCAGCGCTGGGGGTCGGTGTGGGGCTCGTCGCGGGTGTTGACCAGGGGGCGGTCCACCGTGGTGCCCAGGCCGACGATCCTCTCCAGGTAGTCGGCCCTCTGGCTGATCTGGAAGTCGGCGCCCTGGGCGACAGCACCGGTACCGACCCGGCCGGAGCCCACCAGGAGCGGGCGGACCACGAGCAGGGGGACCAGGGCCTGGACGAGGTCGTCGAAGTCGAGGGCTCGGGGCACGAGGTAGTTCTCGTGGGTGCCGTAGGTGGCGCCCTTGCCGTCGACGTTGTTCTTGAACAGTCGGGCCTTCACGCCTCCACGGCGCAGCCGCTCAGCGCCCCTGGCCACCAGGATGTCCCCCGCCCGGTCGGCCAGGGCGGCCTGCGCGGCACCGGTGCACTCGGGTGTGGCGTACTCGGGGTGGCCGTGGTCCACGTAGAGGCGCCCGCCGGTGCCCACGCAGGTGGCGGTGCCGCGCTGCCAGGCCTCCTCCTGGGCGGTCAGGCGCACGACGGCGGTGGTGCGCACCCGTCCGGGGACGGGGGCCTCGACGGAGGCGGCTCCGGGGATGTCGGTGAGCATGGAGGGGTCGGCCGCTGCGCGGTCCATCTCGAAGCCGCGGGCGTCGCGCAGGGGGTACTCGCCGGAGTAGTCCCAGCGCACGCCTCGGCTGCGCCCCGCCTCGCCCTCGGCGTCCAGGCAGGCGGCCACGACGTCCTCGGGCTCGGCCCCGAGGACGCCGTACTCGGTCTCCAGGCCCATGACCGTGACCTCACGGCCGGGGACCCGCTGGGTGCTCGCCTGCGCCACGGCTCTCACTCCTCCCGCGAGCGCTGGAGCACGCTCATGGAGACCACGGGGGTGCCGCGCCGCCCGCTGACGCGGGCCCAGTCGTCGGGATGGACGGTGGCGGGCAGGCCCTCGTTCTCCATGATCTCCTCGATGACGGCGCGGCGCAGGTGCTCTGACGTCAGGCCGCGCCTGCCGTTGGTGACCAGGTCCTTGACGGCCGCCTTCTTGGCGCGGTCGACGATGTTGGCGAGCATGGCGCCGCTGACGAGGTCGGCGACGTGGAGGATCTCGACCTGCCCGTCGGAGCGGGCGAGCTCGACCATCTCGGTGGCGCGGCGGCGGGTGTAGAGGGCCTCGATCACCTGCTCGATGAGGGCCTCCACCGCCCCCTGCGCGTCGCCGTGAGCGGCCAGGAGCTCCTCGCTGATGGGGAGGTCGGGGGTCAGGTAGGTCGCCAGGATCTCGGCGGCGCCGCGCCGGTCCGGCCGTCCGATGCGGATCTTGACGTCCAGGCGGCCCGGCCGCAGGATCGCCGGGTCGATCATGTCCTCGCGGTTGGTGGCGCCGATGACCACGACGTTGTCGAGCTCGTCGACGCCGTCGATCTCGGCGAGCATCTGCGGGACCACGGTGGTCTCCACGTCTGAGGACCGCCCGGACCCGCGGGTGCGGAAGAGGGAGTCCATCTCATCGAAGAAGACGACGACGGGCACGCCGGTGGCCGCCTTCTCCCGGGCGCGGGCGAAGATGACGCGGATGCGCCGCTCGGTCTCCCCGACGTACTTGTCCAGCAGCTGGGGGCCCTTGATGTTGAGGAAGTAGGCCTCGCCACGCCCGCCCGCACCCAGGGAGGCGGCGACGGCCTTGGCGATGAGGGTCTTACCGCATCCGGGCGGCCCGTAGAGCAGCACTCCGCGCGGCGGGGTGAGCCGGTGCTCGCGGTAGAGGTCGGGGTGGAGGAAGGGCAGCTCGACGGCGTCACGGATGAGCTCGATCTGCTCACCCAGTCCCCCGATGTCGCCGTACCCGACGTCGGGCACCTCCTCCAGGACGAGCTCCTCGACCTCGGAGCGCACCACGGGGCGCAGCGCCATGCGCACGGCCAGGTCGGCCACGAGCGCGTCACCGACCCGCGGACGGTGGTCGCTCAGGGTCGCCGAGAGGCTGAGGACCTGCTCCTCGTCGTGGCGGGCCAGGACCAGGACGGTGCCGTCGTCGTAGGTCTCCTTGACGGTGACGACCTCCCCGAAGCGCGGCGAGGGGCAGGTGGCGGTGATGACGAGGTGCTCGTTGAGGACGACGTCGTCGCCCGGGTGGAGGGAGGAGGACACGACGGCGGGCCCCACACCCACCCGGTGGCGCCTCCCGGCGATGGAGACGTCGGCGGTGCGCGCGGTGGCGTCCACGGCCAGGACGGTGGCGTGCGCCAGGGGCGGGAGCTGAAGGGCCTTGACGTCCTCGTGGAGGGCCGCCAGCTCCTGGCGCGCCGCCCTCAGGGCGTTGGCCAGGTGGGTGTTCTTGCGGCTGAGGACGCCGGCGTGCTCGCTGAGCTCCCGCAGGCGGTCGGTGACGTCCCCTCCGGCCTGGCTGCCGGCCTGCGCTGACGGGTCCCGGGAGACGCCCGTCAGCGTCTGCGCCACCGGGTCCTTGTGCTCCTCCGGCTCCTCATCCATGCGCGTCCTCCTCGACTGCGGTCCGGGGGTGCTGCGGGTCCCCCTCGATCCGTGTTGGTACAAGCGTACCAATCGACGTCCGTTTCGTAACCCGGATCCATGTCTATTGAGGAAGGCGGAGCGGCGTCGACGCCC
The DNA here is from genome assembly GCF_001929375.1 of Actinomyces oris. Taxonomy (GTDB): domain Bacteria; phylum Actinomycetota; class Actinomycetes; order Actinomycetales; family Actinomycetaceae; genus Actinomyces; species Actinomyces oris_B. The sequence continues at coordinate 69,501 of NZ_MSGO01000009.1, forward strand.
ACCGACCTCACACCGGACCGTGTCGAGGGCCCGGGCCGGGCCGTGACAGAATCGGCCCCATGTCTGAGACCCCCACGAGCCACGCCGCTCCCTCGTCATCGTCCAGCCGCCTGCTGCCCTCCGAGCCCCACAGCCCGCGAGTGCCGGCCAAGGTGTCGACCGATGGCCTGGAGACCACCTGGGGCGAGCGCTGGGAGTCCGAGGGGATCTACGCCTTCGACCGCAGCGCCGAGCGCGCGGAGGTCTTCTCCATCGACACTCCGCCGCCGACGGTCTCCGGCTCCCTGCACGTGGGGCACGTCTTCTCCTACACCCACACCGACACCGTGGCCCGCTTCCAGCGCATGCGCGGCAAGGCGGTGTTCTACCCCATGGGCTGGGACGACAACGGCCTGCCCACCGAGCGCCGCGTCCAGAACTACTTCGGGGTGCGCTGCGACCCCTCCCTGCCCTACGACCCGCACTTCACTCCCCCGCACACCGGCGGGGAGGGCAAGTCGATCAAGGCCCGCGACCAGGTGCCGGTCTCGCGTCGCAACTTCGTCGAGCTGTGCGAGCGCCTCACGGTGGAGGACGAGAAGCAGTTCGAGGCCCTGTGGCGCAGGCTCGGCCTGAGCGTGGACTGGTCGCACACCTACCAGACCATCGGCGAGCGGGCCCGCAAGGTCGCCCAGACCGCCTTCCTGCACAACCTTGAGCGCGGGGAGGCCTACCAGGCGGCGGCGCCGGGTCTGTGGGACGTCACCTTCCAGACGGCGGTGGCCCAGGCAGAGCTGGAGTCCCGCGAGTACCCCGGCTTCTACCACCGCCTGGCCTTCCACATCGTCGATGAGGAGGCCGCTGCCAAGGCCGAGGCCGCCGGCGCCCCGGTGGAGGGCGGCGTCGACGTGTGCATCGAGACCACCCGTCCCGAGCTGCTGCCGGCCTGCGTGGCTCTGGTGGCCCACCCCGACGACGAGCGCTACCAACCCCTGTTCGGCACCACCGTGTCCTCCCCCGTCTTCGGCGTCGAGGTGCCGGTCCTGCCGCACCCGGCCGCGGAGAAGGACAAGGGCGCCGGCATCGCCATGTGCTGCACCTTCGGTGACACCACGGACATCGACTGGTGGCGCGACCTGCAGCTGCCGCTGCGCGCGATCCTGCGCAAGGACGGGCGCATCGAGACGGAGACTCCCGAGTGGATCACCTCCGAGGCCGGCCGCGAGATGTACGAGGCCATGGCCGGCAAGACCACCTTCTCGGCACGCGAGGCCCTCGTGGCCCGCCTGGCCCAGACTGGTGAGATGCGCGGTGAGCCCGTCAAGACGGTGCGTCAGACGAACTTCTTCGAGAAGGGCGACAAGCCCCTGGAGATCGTCACCTCCCGCCAGTGGTACATCCGTAACGGCGGCAAGGAGTGGACGAACCCGGCCTCCGGCACGGACCTGCGCGAGGAGCTGCTCGAGCGCGGCCGCCAGCTGGAGTTCCACCCCGACTTCATGCGCGTGCGCTACGAGAACTGGGTACGCGGCCTCAACAACGACTGGCTGGTCTCGCGTCAGCGCTTCTTCGGCGTCCCCTTCCCGCTGTGGTACAAGGTCGGGGCCGACGGCGAGGTCGACTACGACGCGATCCTGACGCCGTCCGAGTCCGAGCTGCCGGTGGACCCCTCCTCCGACGTCCCAGCCGGCTACACCGAGGACCAGCGCGGCGAGCCCGGTGGCTTCGTCGGTGAGCTCGACATCATGGACACCTGGGCCACCTCCTCCCTCTCTCCCCAGCTGGCCTCGGGCTGGCTGAGTGACGAGGACCTCTTCGGCCGGGTCTACCCGATGGACCTGCGCCCGCAGGGTCAGGACATCATCCGCACCTGGCTGTTCACCACGGTGGTGCGCGCGGACCTGGAGTTCGCGGCCCTGCCGTGGCGGAACGCCGGACTGTCGGGCTGGATCCTGGACTCCGACCACAAGAAGATGTCCAAGTCGAAGGGCAATGTCGTCACCCCCATGAGCCTGCTGGAGCAGTACGGCTCCGACGCCGTGCGCTACTGGGCCAGCTCGGCCCGCCTGGGCCTGGACGCGGCCTTCGAGGAGACCCAGATCAAGATCGGCCGTCGCCTGGCCATCAAAGTCCTCAACGCCTCCAAGTTCGCTCTGTCGATGGGGATCCCCTGGGACGCCGACGAGGCCACCGTGGCCGCGGCTCCCGCCCCCTGCCTGGACGCCTCGGTGGTCAGTGAGCCGATCGACCGCGCGGTGCTGGCGGCCCTGGCCGACGTCGTCGACGTCGCCACGGCGGCCTTCGAGGACTTCGGTCACGCCCGGGCCCTGGAGGTCACCGAGTCCTTCTTCTGGACCTTCTGCGATGACTACATCGAGCTGGTCAAGGACCGGGCCAATGACTTCGATGGCTCACACGACGACGCGGCCGTCCGCTCGGCTCGGGCGACGTTGGCGATCGCCGTGGACACCTTCGTGCGCCTGCTGGCCCCCTTCCTGCCCTTCGCCACCGAGGAGGTGTGGAGCTGGTACCGCACCGGCTCGGTGCACCGGGCCGCCTGGCCGCAGTCCGATGGTCTGCGGGAGGCCTCCGCCGGGGCCGACGCCGAGCTGGTGGCCCGCGCCGGGGCTGCTCTGGCGGCGCTGCGCAAGGTGAAGTCGGAGGCCAAGACGAGCCAGAAGACGCCGATCCTCTCGGTGGAGCTGGCCGTTGCCGCCGACCGGCCCGAGTACGCCCAGGCCATTGAGGCGGTGCGTGCGGACCTGACGGAGGCCGCCAAGGTCACCGGCCCCTTCACCGTGGAGCAGACCGCCCCGGCAGCCGACTCGGCTGAAGGCGCCTCCCCGGTGACCGTGACCGCCGCCGAGCTCGGTGAGGCCCCGGCCAAGAAGAAGTGAGCCGCGAGCACCCGGCCCTGTGACGAACAGTGGCGCCGCCCCCTCCTCGGGGCGGCGCCACCGCTGTCGTTCTAGGGCCTGTCGAGCAGGTCCGCGCCTCCGGTTGTCTGTCGGAGGCTCAGCAGAATCCTGTACTCGATGAGGACGATGGCCACGGCGGCCAGCAGGGCAGCAAGCACGTCGATGCGGCTCTGAGTCGCGCAGTCGCGGCTGAGGAAGGGGATGAGTCGGGAGTCGAGCGAGGTCACGCGCTCCCCGAGGCAGCTCATCGCGTCCCCGTCGTCGTCCTGAATGCCCGCGTTTCCGACCGTGTAGCCCCAGGCGATCCCGATCATCAGTGCGAAGGCGCCGCCGAAAGGCAGCCGGGCGAAGCCACGAGGCAGATGGGCTCGATTCCGCCAGGACAGCACCACCGCGACGACGGCGATGGAGACGAACACGATGCTCACCCCCAGCCCCATGAGGTCGGCGCGGCGGCGGATGTCAACGGGAGGACTGGGACGCGCCGGATCAACGATCTCGTCGCTCACCACCGAGTACCCGCGGTCATCGTTCCCAGTGAGGACGAGAGTGTGACGGTTCGTCTCCACGCTGGTCGTGCCGGAAACGTCTGCGTAGGTCTTGGAGGTGGAGACCTCGGCTATCACGTGAACACTGCCGTCACCCTGGTAGGTGGCCCTGATGCGCCTGACCTCGCTCGTCGCGGAGGTCACCGGGATACCGTCCTGGGTCAGCTGTTTGCGCGCATCTCGGATCATCAGCTCGGCCTGCATAGGTGGGGCGACTCCGGTGGAGGCCTCAGGATTGGTCCATTCGGCGTCCAGCACCGCTTGATGCTTCTTGACCGCAGTCAGGACGAGGTCGGGGTCAGGGTGCCCCCGCATCGACTCCTGGACTCTAGGGACCAGCCACGGGAGAATACTCAGACCGACCACGGCCACGGTCAGAAGGACGATCAGAGTGTCGACCACGCGGGTTCTGCTCAGCGTCATCCCTTCTCCTTCAATGCCGCACGCTCACCGTCGAGTCTGGCACACCACGCGCCTCCTCGGGTGACGTCACCTCAGCTGCTGTCCCGTCATCACCAAGCGTCACTGTCCAGGCGGGCTGCATCCCAGGCAGGGCTTCGTACACTGCATCTATGACGATCAGCCTGAAGCCCCTGGATGCCGTCGACCGTGAGGAATTCATCGCCGACCTGCAGGAGGCCTTCGAGCACTTCGTAGGCGACGCACGAGCCTCATTCATCGACACATCCCTGCTCGAGGACGGAACCGTCAACCCCGCCGCCCCTCCGATCCTTCCGCGAGAGGACATTGAGGAGTCACTCAGCAGGTCCGAGGCCCAGGCTCTACGCATCATTGAGGACGGCACTGCGGTCGGCGGCGTCATCCTCACAGTGAAGGGAGATCGCGGAGAGATCGAGATTCTCGCGATCAATGCGAGCGCGCACGGACGCGGCATCGGCGCACGCGCATGGACCGCCATCGAGGAGGCGTACCCCGATGTGCGGGAGTGGGAGCTGGTGACCCCTTACTTCGAGGTGCGCAACATCCACTTCTACGTCAACAAGTGCGGTTTCCACATCGTGGAGTTCTTCAATGAGCACCACCCCGCCCCCTGTGCCCCGGGCATGGACAAGGACCTCTCCTTCCGCTTCGTCAAGTATGTGGGGCTCCCGGAGTAGGGGGACGCAATCCGTAGCGGCTCCGGCTATTCCTGATGGCGCGCCGTGGAGCCGCGGTCGGTGAGGACCGTGGGTATGAGCCTGCGGCGCTGGGGCGGATCCGGTTCTCCCCTGAGGTGCCTCAGCAGGAGCGAGCCGGCCTCGGCGCCCATGGCCTCACGGTCCACACTGAGCTCGCTGAAGGCCTCTTCTTTGCGGCCGCTGTCCTGCGTGATCCCGAGGGTGAGCACGGACAGGTCGGCGGGAACGGACAGGCCGTGGGCCTGCGCCGCGCAGGCCAGTCCTACCACGGCGGCGGGGTTGTTGGACAGGACTGCGCTGCACCCCTCGATGAGGCCGCCGGATCGCACGATGTCGGCGCCGGCCAGCGCCGCCTCCGGGACCTGGCGCACCAGGATCTCCACCCCCAGCTTCTGCGCGGCGTGTAGGAGCTCGTGGGTGTGGTCCTGGCGGGCGTGAGCGTCGTCGGAGGCGGTCTGCCGCATGAGAGCGATGATGCGGCGGTGCCCGAGCCCGGTCAGGTGCTCGACGCCGGCGCGGGCCATCTGAGCAAAGTCCGCGTCGATGCCGGGCGCCCCACCGGCGCGATCGGAGGAGCCGATGAGGACGGTGGGGACCTTCTCCTCCAGCAGCATCGCCTCGCGCTCATCGCCGTCAGCCACATCCATGAGAACCACCCCGCCCAGGGCGCCGGAGCGCACAAGCGAGCGCAGCTCGATCAGCGGCGTCGAGGAGGTCATGACCGGGATGACGACCTGGATCCCTCTCAGTGCCAGTGCACGGCGCACCCCATCGACGTAGTCGAGGTCATTGGCGTCAATGATGGAGCGCTGGCGCCGGAACAGGACCCCCACGGTGCGCAGCACCGGCGAGGCCAGTGAGCGGGCGGCGGTGTTGGGGTGGTAGTCGAGCTCGCGCACGGCCCGCATGACCCGTTCCCGAGTGCTCGAGCTCGTCGAGCGCTGGCCGCTCAGGACGTAGGTGACGGTCGAGGGCGACACCCCCGCCGCCCGGGCCACGTCAGCGCGGGTCGCCGCCATCGGTTCCTCCAGCGGACGCATCCAGCCAGCAGGCACCGTTGGGTGGTACGACGACGGCGCCCACGGCACCCGCAGCATCCGCTGCATCCGCCCCGTCCGCCTCGCTCCAGTGCCAGGAGGTGATGAGGGGCGTGCCGGCTGCCTTGATCGCCACCGGCTGCTCGGTGGTGTTGAGGACGATCCCGGTGGTGCCGTTGCACAGGTGCAGGATCCCGGGCTCGCTGTCCAGCCACTCCACTGCCCCGCGCCCGAGTCGGAGCTCGCGCCGCAGGGCGATGGCCCGCCGGTACAGGGTGAGGGTGGAGTCCTCGCGCCCCTCCTGGGCCTGGGGCGAGTACTCGCCCCAGCCCTCGGGCTGGGGCAGCCAGGTGCGGCCGGTGGCGTTGTAGCCGAAGGAGGCCCCGTCCCGCGTCCAGGGCAGGGGGACCCGGCAGCCGTCGCGCCCCGGGATGACGTGGTTGGTGCGCTCCCACAGGGGGTCCTGGCGGGCCTCGTCCTCCATGGTGGTGTGCTCGGGCAGTCCGAGCTCCTCACCCTGGTAGAGGTAGGCGCTGCCGGGCAGGCCCAGCATGAGCAGGGTGGCGGCGCGCGCCCGGGCCAGGCCGAGCTCGGCGTCGGGCTGGGGATCCTTGGGGCCGATCCCGGGGTCGGTGTCCATGTCGGCGGGGTAGGCCAGGCGGGAGGCGTGGCGCACGACGTCGTGGTTGGACAGCACCCAGGTGGCGGGCGCCCCCACGGCGCCGTACTCGCTCAGGGAGACGTCGATGACGCGGCGCAGCTCGTCGGCGTCCCATCCGGCGCCCAGGAAGGGGAAGTTGAAGGCCTGGCTCATCTCGTCGGCGCGCACGTACTGGGCGGCATCGGCCTCCGTGGGCACCCAGGCCTCGGCGACCAGGAGGATGTCCTCACCAACCTCGTCCAGGACACGGCGCCACTCGCGGTAGATGTCGTGGACCCCGGGCTGGTTGAAGGCCGGTCCGACGTCGAGCAGCTTCTCGTGGGCCGTGTCTTCGTCCGGGGAGCCGGCGGTGTTCCACCGGTCGGGGCCGAGGTCGTCGTCGGGCAGGCCCTCGGCCTTGACCAGGCCGTGGGCGACGTCCACGCGGAAGCCGTCGATACCGCGCTCCACCCAGAAGCGCAGGAAGGTGCGGAAGTGCTCGTGGACGTCCTCGTTGGACCAGTTGAAGTCGGGTTGCTCGGCGGCGAACAGGTGGAGGTAGTACCAGTCCCGGTCCTCGCTGCGGCCGGTGAGCGGCTCCACCGGCTGCCAGGCCGGCCCACCGAAGAGCGAGCCCCAGTTGTTCGGGGCGCCGTCGTCACTGTGGCGGAAGATGTAGCGGTCACGCTCGGGAGATCCCGGGCCCGCCTCCAGGGCGGCACGGAACCACTCGTGCTGGTCGGAGGAGTGGTTGGGGACCAGGTCAATGATGACGCGGATGCCGACCTCGTGGAGGTCGGTGATGAGCGCGTCGAGGTCCTGCAGGGAACCGTACTCGGGGGCCAGGTCGAAGTAGTCCGAGACGTCGTAGCCGGCGTCGACCTGGGGCGAGGGGTAGAAGGGCGAGAGCCACACGGCGTCCACGCCGAGTGCCACCAGGTGGTCGATGTGCTCCCGGATCCCCTGGATATCGCCGATGCCGTCGCCGTTGGCATCGGCGAAGGAGCGGGGGTAGATCTGGTAGATGACGGCATCGCGCCACCAGGCGTCGATGTCGGTGCGCTGCAGGAGGCCCTGCGAGCGGTCACTGGTCGAGGTCATGAGCAGGTCCTGGTCGGGCCGCGGCATTTCGGCCGGGTGAATGAAGAGGAGGGATGGTGGAGTGGGAGGTCGGAGGAGGCATCCAGCGTAGTCCCGAACGATCTCTGTGGGGCGGCGCGGTGCTGCCGCCCCACAGAGACGAACGGGTGGGTGGGCGGGCTCTCCAGTGAGCCGGGCCCGGACTGCGTCTGTCCTTACTGCTTGAGTCCTCCTGCGGCCAGTCCGGCCACGATGCGGCGCTGGAAGAGCAGCACCATGATGACCAGCGGCAGCGTCATGATGACTCCGGCCGCCATCTGGGAGCCGAAGGGAGTGTTGAACTGGGAGTCCCCGGTGAACTTCGACAGCAGCACCGTGGCCGGCTGCATGGAGGGGTTGATGATCATCGTGACGGCCACGAGGAACTCGTTCCAGGCGCCGATGAAGATGATGATGGCGGTGGTGAAGATTCCCGGCGCGGCCAGCGGGAGGATGACCTTGCGGAAGGCCTGGCCGGGGGTGCATCCGTCAACCATGGCGGACTGCTCGAGCTCCTGGGGCATCTGCCGGAAGAAGCTCGTCAGGTTCCACACCGCCAGCGGCAGCGAGAAGGACAGGTCTGGGACGATCATCGCCTGGTAGGTGTCCGTCCAGCCCCAGGCGGCGAAGTTCTTCAGCAGGGGCACGATGATGGCCACGAGCGGGAACATCGAGGTGGCGATGATGAGGAGCATGAGCAGGCCCTTGCCCCGAAAGTCGAGGCGCGCCAGGGCGTAGGCGGTGAAGGTCGCCACGGCCAGCGCCACGATCGTCACGACGATCGAGACGACCAGGGAGTTGATGAGGCCGTTGGCGAAGTCGTTCTTCTCGGAGAAGACCGCCTTGTAGTTCTCGAAAGAGGCGTGGCGGGGCCACCAGCTGTTCTCGAAGATCTCACTGTCGGGGCGCAGCGAGGAGACCAGCATCCAGTAGAAGGGCGCCAGGCAGTAGATGACGATGAGGCCGATTCCGACGGTGGAGAAGAGGCTTCCCCAGTCTCTCTTGGTTTTGCGGACAGGTGCGGCGGTGGAGGTGCTCATGCCTGCTGGCTCCTTTCAGTAGCCGTCTGGGAGGCCGGGGTGGAGGAGCCGGAGCGCTTGAAGAAGGCGCTGACCGGCAGCTTGCGCTCATTGCGCTTGCGCCGAGCCTCGTCGTTACCGCTGAGGTCGGTCCTGGTGATCTTCAGGAACGCGACGGCGAAGACGAAGACGTAGAGGAACAGGATGAGGGCGTAAGCCGCGGCGCTGCCGTAGCGGGAGTTGGAGCTCTCGTCCTGGACCAGCATGGAAAGGGTCTCCACGCTGCCCTTCCTGGGGCCGATGAGGATGTAGGGCAGGTCGAACATGCGCAGGGCGTCCAGAGCACGGAAGACCACGGCCACGACGAGTGCGGGCTTGACCAGCGGCAGGGTGATGGAGGTGAAGCGCTTCCAAGCGCTGGCGCCGTCGATCTTGGCGGCCTCGTAGACCTCGTCGGGGATCAGCTGGAGCCCGGCCAGGGTGAGCAGCCCGATGTAGGGGGCCGTCTTCCACACGTCGGCGATGATGATGGCCGCCTTGGCGCTCAGGTCCCCCGAGGCCCACATGACGTGCCTGCCCAGGATGGCGTTGGCGACACCGTTCTGGTTGAAGATCCAGCCCCACAGGATGGCGGAGACGGCGGTCGGGATCGCCCAGGGCACGAGGATGGAGGCGCGCACGATGCCGCGCCCCCTCATCGCCTTGTGCATGATGAGCGCCATGGCCACACCCAGGATGGTCTCCAGGACCACGGTGACCACGCCGAAGAGGGTCGTGTTGTAGAAGGCGACCCAGAACCGCTCACCGGCGCTGGAGAAGATGTCGGTGTAGTTCTTCAGACCCACGAAGGGCTCGGTGGTGGAGAAGAAGCCGTCGTCCTCCAGGCGGGGCCGCCCGAAGAGCGACTGGTAGAGGGACTGCGCGATGGGGATGAGGATGACGATCGTCAGCACCAGCACCGTGGGCGAGATGAGCAGCCAGGCCAGACGGGCCTGGGCCTTGGAGCTCTTGGACTGGCGGTTGACGACTTGCTCGGAGTGCGTCGTTGTACTCATGACTGTCCTTTGACCGTCCTTTTGACTGTCCTTGTTGACCTAAGTTGACCTGACCGGATTCATACGGGACGCCGCCTGCGGCACTCGCCGGTACCGGCGCCTATCCCTCCAGCTTCTTCAGGTTGCTGCTCAGGCCGGTGATGACGTCCTTGGCTGTCCTGCTCCCCGGCTGCTGGATCGCGGGATAGATGCTGTCCTGGATCGTGGCGGTGACGTCGCCGTAGTAGACGGCCTGGGGACGGCTCTTGGCGTTCTCAAGGCTCTGCTTGAGGATCGGCAGGTAGGGGAAGTCCTTGAGGAGCTCGGGGTCGTCGTAGAGGGATCCGAGGATCGGGGCGAGCGTCTGGGTCTTGAGCTGGTAGCGCTGGGACTCCTCGTTGATCCACCACTTGACGAACTTCAAGGCGGTTGCCTTGTTCTTGGAGCCCTTGGTGATGGCGCAGTTGTGCCCACCCAGGGTCGGCACGAATGACTTGCCATCGATGCTCGGCAGGGCGGCGACGTCGAACTTGTCCGTTCCCAGCGACTCCTTGTTGTTGGCGTACTGGTAGGGCCACTGACGGAGGAACAGGAGGTCGCCCGCCTCGAAGGCGTTACGTCCGTCCTCCTCCTTCCACTCCAGGGACTCCTTGGGAATGTAGCCCTTGGAGAAGCCGTCGATGAGCCACTGCAGACCAGTGACCGACTCGGTGGAGTCGAGGATGACCTGGGTATCGGCGTCGTAGAAGCCGCCGCCTGCGGTGTGGATGAACTCCGAGGCGCAGCAGGTCAGGCCCTCGTACTTGGCGAACTGACCGCCGAACCCTCCGATGTTCTCGTGGCCGGGCAGGGCCCGGACCTTGTCGATGGCGGCCTTGACCTCGTCCCAGGTCTTGGGGACCGCGACGCCGGCCTTGGCCAGGAAGTCCTTGCGGTAGAACATCATCGGAGCGTCAGTGACGAAGGGGACCGCGAAGAGCCTGTCCTTGTAGAGGCCCGTCTTCCACACGGGTTCGAGGATGTCGTCGTTCTTGAGCTCGTCCTGGGGCAGCTCGACCACCCATCGGTTGGCGGCGAACTCGGAGACCCAGACGTTGTCCAGGGAGACGACGTCGTAGGCGTTGGAGTTGATCCTGGCGGCGTTGATGAGGGCGGTGCGCTGCTGGTCGGCCTCGGCGGAGAGCTCGATGAGCTTGACCTCCTCACCGGGGTGGGCCTTGTTCCACTCATCTATCCTGGCCTGCACCTTGCCGGCCGAGTTGTCCTTGCCCTGGACCCAGGTGATTGGTCCGGTGCCTTCAAAGGTGACAGGGCCGTCGTCGTCTCCGCGGGAGGTGGAGCAGGCCCCGACGGAGGCCAGCGCCGCAGCCAGGGCCGAGCCCTGGATGAACTGACGACGGGGTAGGGGTGACATGTGTGTTTCCTCCTTGAAACTGTTGCGGAGCCCATCGGCTCCGTTCCGGAAGGACCCACATCGTCGACGCGCGTCGACTTGGGCATGAGATGCACGTTACACATCTGCAACCGGTCGGTCAAACCTTTTCGAGCGCGCCACCCCGGAGTCCTTGAGAAGAACCTCTGAACCCAAGCTCCCCCGCCATCGCCCGCGCCCCGCGATCTCCACGAGACCACCGCACACCGCCTGTGAAAACCTCCACAGCGTCGCTCTTCTTCTCTCATCTCAACGGCGCGCCACCCTGACCACCGCCTGACACAATGAGGCCGTGAGCTCTCACCACTCCTCGCCCCAGGCCACCAGCACCAGGCCGCCGCGCTATCCCGCCCACATGGCCGGCGGGGTCTCCCGCACCGAGATCCCCTTCCAGCCCGAGGCGCACTGGTCGGTTCCGTGGCTGCTGGCCGACCGCATCGCCCGCAGCGGCGACCGGCCACTCGTGGCCCGCAAGTCGCCCCTGTCGGGGGACTGGCAGGAGGTCTCGGCCCGAGCCTTCGGCGAGGAGGTGGCCCACGTGGCCGCGGGCCTCATCGGCATGGGGCTCGAGGCCGGCGCCGCCGTCGGCATCATGGCGCACACCTCCTACGACTGGTTCCTCCTGGACATGGCCATCGCCCGCGCGGGCCTCATCTCCGTGCCCATCTACGAGACGAGCTCGGCCGAGCAGGTCGAGTGGATCGTCACCGATTCCGACGTGCGGGTGGTCATCACCGAGAGTGGCACGCTGGCCGAGCTCGTACGCGGCGCCGTCGCCGGTATCGAGCACACGGTGAGGGTCCTCGCCCTGGACTCCGACGCGATCACCACCATCGTCCAGGCGGGCTCGGGCGTCAGCCCCTCCCAGGTCGACCAGCGCACCAACGCCCTCACGGTCGACGACGTCTACTCCATCATCTACACCTCCGGCACCACGGGCCGCCCCAAGGGCGTCGAGCTCACCCACCGCAACGCCGTGGGCATCCCCTATCACGGGGTGCGCTACCTGCCCGGCGTCCTGTGGGGCACCAACGTGCGCCTGCTGCTGTTCCTGCCGCTGGCCCACGTCTACGCCCGCTGCCTCCAACTGCTGTCCCTGGCCGGCGAGGGCGTGCTGGGCCACACCCCCGACGCCAAGACCCTCCTGCCCGACCTGCAGTCCTTCGCCCCCTCCTACATCCTGGCCGTCCCACGCGTCCTGGAGAAGATCTACAACGCCGCCGACGCCAAGGCCGGCGGTGGCGCCAAGCTCAAGCTGTTCCGTTGGGCCGCCAAGGTCGCCATCGCCTACTCCCGCGCCCTGGACGCCCCTGAAGGGCCCTCCCGCAGCCTGCGTCGGGCGCACGCCGTGGCCGACCGTCTCGTCTTCCGCAGGATCCGGGGACTCATGGGCCCCAACGCCCGCTTCATCATCTCCGGCGGGGGGCCGCTGGGACAGCGTCTGGGGCACTTCTACCGCGGACTGGGCCTGGTTATCCTGGAGGGCTACGGCCTGACTGAGACCATCGGCCCGGTCAGCGTCAACACCGACTGGCTCAATAAGATCGGCACTGTCGGTCCACCCGTCTGCGGCAACGAGATCCGTATCGGTGAGGATGACGAGATCCAGGTCCGCGGCATGGGCGTCTTCTCCACCTATCACAACAACCCCTCGGCCACCGCCGAGGCCTTCACCGACGACGGCTGGTTCCGCACCGGCGACATCGGCGCCCTCGATGACGACGGCTACCTGCGCATCACCGGACGCAAGAAGGAGCTCATCGTCACCGCCGGGGGCAAGAACGTCGCCCCGGCCCAGCTCGAGGACCGCCTGCGCGGCCACCCGCTCATCAGCCAGGTGCTCGTCATCGGGGACGGGGAGCCCTTCATCTCCGCACTCATCACGCTGGACAAGGAGATGCTCCCCCAGTGGCTGCGCAACCACGGGCTGGCGGCGATGGACGTGGTCGAAGCCTCCTCCCACCCGCAGGTGCTCGCCGCCCTGGACCGGGCCGTGGCGCGCACGAACCGCGCGGTCTCCCGGGCCGAGTCGATCCGCACCTTCCGGGTGCTGGCCACCGACTTCACCGAGGCCAACGGACTGCTCACCCCGTCGCTGAAGGTCAAGCGCGGCCCGGTCATGGAGGCCCACGCCGACGTCATTGCGGACATCTACAGGTCCACGCGCAAAGGGCCGCAGGAGTAAACGGGAGCAAACGTCGTCACCAGCCTCAGGCGGGCATACTTGCCACCATGACCGACGCCTCCGCCCGACCGACCGACTCCGGCCCCTCCGCCTCGTCCGAGGAGCACGCCACCGAGCTCCTGGTCCCGGTTCACAACGGCATGACGACGCCCTGGGCGCTGGCCGAGCGCGTGCGCCGTAGTCCCGACGGCGGGCTTATCGCCCGCAAGTCCCCCTTGGGGCGGCGCTGGCGGGAGATGAGTGCCAGCGCCTTCCGCACCCAGGTGCGTGAAGTGGCCGCGGGTCTGGTGGCCCGAGGTCTTCAGCCCGGAGACGCCGTCGGCATCATGTCGCACACGTCGTATGAGTGGACGCTTCTGGACTTCGCCGCCTGGGAGGCGGGCCTGGTCGTCGTCCCCGTCTATGAGACCTCCTCGGCCGAGCAGGCCCAGTGGATCCTCACCGACGCCGGCGTGAAGCTCATCGTCGTGGAGAACGAGGCCATGGCCTCCATGGTCGGCGCGCTGGCCTCCACCGTGCCCGAGCTGGAGAGTCTGCAGGTGCTGTGCGTCGAGCGCGAGGACGTCCTGGGGCTCATCAAGTCCGGTCGCGGCGTGGACGCCGGCGAGCTCGACCGGCGCAGCGCGGCCCTGACCTCACAGTCCCTGGCCACGATCGTCTACACCTCCGGAACGACCGGCCGCCCCAAGGGCGTCGAGCTCAGCCACGGTAACCTCGTGCACCTGTGCGTCAACGTCTGCCCGCACGTGCCCGAGGTCCTGGGCGGGGCAGCGGTCCGTTTCCTGCTGTTCCTGCCCCTGGCCCATGTACTCGGCCGGTTCATGGAGATCTCGGTCGTCTGCTCGCGTGCGGGCGTGCTGGGGCACGTGCCCGACGTGCGTAATCTCGTCAACGACCTGGGCTCCTTCCAGCCCACGGCGGTCCTGGCCGTCCCACGGGTCTTCGAGAAGATCTATAACGCCGCGGATGCCAAAGCGACCGGAGCCAAGCAGAAGGTCTTCCGCCTGGCGGCCAAGACCGCGATCGCCTACTCGCGCGCCCTGGACACCCCGCAGGGCCCGTCGCGCCGCCTCAAGGCTCAGCGCACCGCCTTCGACAAGCTCGTCTTCTCCACCCTGCGCTCCGTGCTGGGCGGGCAGGTCACGCACGTGGTCTCCGGGGGCGGGCCTCTGGGCGAGCGCCTGGGGCACTTCTACCGCGGCGCCGGGGTCACCGTCCTGGAGGGCTACGGCCTGACCGAGACCATGGGGCCGTGCAGCGTCAACCTGCCCCAGGCCACCCGGATCGGGACCGTCGGAACCCCGCTGCCCGGTTGCGCGCTCCGTTTGGACGACGACGGGGAGATCCTGGTCCGGGGCATCGGCACCTTCGCGGGCTACCACAACAATCCCGAGGCCACGGCCGAGGCCTTCACCGCCGACGGCTGGCTGCGCACCGGGGACATCGGCTCCTTCGAAGGCGCTGAGGGCTTCCTGAGGATCACTGGGCGCAAGAAGGAGCTCATCGTCACCGCCGGAGGCAAGAACGTCGCCCCCGCCCCTCTGGAGGACCGCCTGCGGGGTCATCCGCTGGTCAGCCAGGTGCTCGTCGTCGGTGAGAGCCGTCCCTGCATCGGCGCGCTCCTCACCCTGGATGCCGAGATGCTGCCACTGTGGCTGTCCTCCCACGGGCTGGAGGAGATGACGGTGGTCGACGCCGCCCGGGACCCGCGGGTGCGCGCCGCCCTGGAGCGGGCCGTGGCCCGGGCAAATGAAGCGGTCTCGCGGGCCGAGTCGATCCGCACCTTCGAGGTGCTGCCCACGGACTTCACCGTGGCCAACGGCCTGCTGACCCCCTCGCTCAAGGTGCGCCGTGCTGAGGCGGAGAAGCGTTTCTCGGCCGAGATCGAGGCGCTCTACACGCGCACGCCACTTGTCCCCAACGCCACTGTCTCACCGTCACAGGACTGAAGGCCGCCACGAGAGCACGCTGGGCTCGGCCCGATAGCTGCTCCACGACCGCGATCTCACTCGCCCCGGCCTCAATGGCTCATGTCGAAGGGAGTCACCGAGAACTCACCCGAACAGCTGCGTCCGGAGGTTCCTGCGGCTATGACTGCTTGGCGCGCTCGGCCTCATGCCCGTCACGGATCTCCTCATGGTGCTGGATGACCTCGGCGACGATGAAAGTGAAGAACTTCTCGGCGAAGATCGGGTCAAGACCGGACTCCTCGGCCAGGGCCCGCAGACGTGCCACCTGCTGCCGCTCGCGCCCGGGGTCGGCCGGCGGCAGGTCCAGTCGGGCCTTGAGCAGGCCCACCTGCTGGGTACAGCGGAAACGTTCGGCCAGGAGATGGACGAGGGCGGCGTCGAGGTTGTCGATGGTGTCCCGGTAGACGGCCAGCTGCGGGGGGATCCCCTTCTGCCCCTCACTCATGCGGTCCGGCTCCGCTCCCCCACCTTGTTCGTCGAGCGCAGCGTGCCCGATCCGGACTGATAGCTGGGCTTCCCGGTGCCCCTGACGGCATCGGCGTCGACGACGACGCGCCCGACCTCAGGCAGGGAGGGAACCTCGAACATGGCCTGCCCCAGGACCTCCTCAACGATGGAGGTCAGCCCCCGGGCGCCGGTCTTGCGCTCCAGGGCGAGGGAGGCCACTGCCTCAATGGCCGCCTCGGTCAGCTCCAGCTCGACGCCGTCGAGGCTGAAGAGGTACTGGTACTGGGAGACCAGAGCGTTCTTGGGCTCGGTCATGACGCGCACGAGCTCACGCACCCCCAGGTCCTGGACCGTGGCGATGACGGGCAGACGGCCGATGAACTCGGGGATCAGACCGAACTTGTGGAGGTCCTCGGGGCGCACCGGTGAGGTGAAGACGTCCTGCGACCCCGTGCCAGTAGCCAGCTGAGCTCCGAAGCCCACCATCTGGGCGCCGGACTCCTTGCGCTGACGCTGGCGCACGATCTCCTCGATACCGGCGAAGGCGCCTGCCGCGATGAAGAGAATATTGGTGGTGTCGATCTCCAGGAACTCCTGGTGGGGGTGCTTGCGCCCGCCGCCGGGAGGCACGGAGGCCGTTGTGCCCTCGATGATCTTGAGCAGTGCCTGCTGCACGCCCTCACCCGAGACGTCGCGGGTGATCGAGGGGTTCTCCGCCTTGCGACCGATCTTGTCGATCTCGTCGATGTAGATGATGCCCTTCTCAGCACGCTTGACGTCGCCGTCAGCGGCCTGGATGAGCTTGAGGAGGATGTTCTCCACGTCCTCGCCGACGTATCCCGCCTCGGTCAGAGCCGTGGCATCGACGATGGCGAAGGGGACGTCGAGGAGGCGAGCCAGGGTGCGGGCCAGGTGAGTCTTACCGGTTCCGGTGGGCCCCAGCAGGAGGATGTTGGACTTGCCCAGCTCCAGGCCGTCCCCCTCGGCCACGGAGCGCTCCTTGACCTGGACACGCTTGTAGTGGTTGTAGACCGCCACGCTCATGGCTCGCTTGGCGGCCTCCTGACCGATGACGTACTGGTTGAGGAAGTCGAAGATCTCCTGGGGCTTGGGCAGCTCGAGAGGCACGCCTGCGCCGGAGTCGCTCAGCTCCTCGTCGACGATCTCGTTGCACAGCTCGATGCACTCGTCACAGATGTAGACACCGGGCCCGGCGATGAGCTTCTTGACCTGCTTCTGGCTCTTTCCGCAGAAGGAGCACTTGAGCAGATCCACACTCTCAGCGTTACGTGCCACAGTTTCCTCCAGGTTCGTCATCGGCCCCCGAGCCCGGGCGGTCCTGCGTCAGCCTACGGGCTGGTACGGCAGGTGCGCCGAGGGCATGGCGGCGTGTCCAGTCCGCAATATGCCACGTTGAGCACCGCGCTGCCAGCGTTTGCGAGTTGTATTTCCACCGGCTGCACATGCAGTGCTCCCGCCGGTTGCTGGAGGGAGCACTGCACGCAGCGTCAGCACAGCGTCGACGGCCCGGCCTGTATCCCGGCGCCTCCTCAGGAGGAGTGCGGGGAGGCCGGGGTCTTGCGGGAGGTGAGCACCTGGTCCACGATCCCGTACTCCTTGGCGGCTGCGGCCGTGAGAATCTTGTCACGCTCGAGGTCGGCGTGGATCTTCTCGCGGTCCCGGCCGGTGTGCGCGGCCAGGGTGTCCTCCAGCCAGGAGCGCATGCGGTCGATCTCGTTGGCGACGATCTCGATGTCGCTGGCCTGTCCTTGCATCCCCTCCATGGCGGGCTGGTGGATGAGGACGCGCGCATTGGGCAGGGCCAGGCGCTTGCCCTCGCTTCCGGCGGCCAGGAGCACGGCTGCGGCGGAGGCCGCCTGCCCCAGGCAGACGGTCTGCACCTGTGGCTTGATGTACTGCATGGTGTCGTAGATGGCCGTCAGCGCCGTGAAGGATCCGCCGGGACTGTTGATGTACATGGTGATGAGGCCGTCGGGGTCCTGGGACTCCAGGACCAGGAGCTGGGCCATGATGTCATCGGCGGAGGCGTCGTCGACCTGGACGCCCATGAAGACGATGCGGTCCTCGAAGAGCTTGGCGTAGGGGTCCTGACGCTTGAAGCCGTAGGCGGTGCGCTCCTCGAACTGGGGCAGCACGTAGCGGGCCTGCGGCATGGCTCCGGCCTGGCGGGCGATGGCCTCGAAGTAGGGGCGGGTCGAGGACATGTCAGTTGTCTCCGTTCTGCTTGCCGATCTCCCGGCTGGAGCGCACGATGTGGTCGACGAACCCGTACTCCAGGGCCTCCTGGGCCGAGAACCAGTGGTCGCGGTCGGAGTCGGCGATGATCTCCTCCACCGTGTGCCCGGTGTTGGCCGCGGTGATCTCCGCGAGCTCCTGCTTCATCTTGATGATGAGGTCGGCGTTGATGCGGATGTCGGTGGCCGACCCTCCTGCGCCGCCGGAGGGCTGGTGCATGAGCACGCGGGCATGAGGGGTGAGGTAGCGCTTGCCCTTGGCACCGGCCGACAGCAGGTGCTGCCCCATGGAGGCGGCCAGCCCCGTGGCCACGGTGGCGACGTCGGGCTGGACGTACTGCATGGTGTCGTAGATGGCCATGCCGGCGGTCACCGAGCCGCCGGGACTGTTGATGTAGAGGTAGATGTCCCGCTCGGGGTCCTCGGCGGCCAGCAGCAGCATCTGGGCGCAGATGGCGTTGGCGTTGTCGTCACGCACCTCGGAGCCGAGCCAGATGATGCGCTCCTTGAGGAGGCGGTTGTAGATGGAGTCGGTCAACCCCAGACCCGCGCCAGCGGCGTCGGCTGCCTGGGGAGGGGCGACCGCAGCGGGTGTGTAGAGCTCGCTCACGTCAGTCCTCTCATGGTCGGTGTCGCCAACGCTAACGCGACGCCCCCGGCCACCATGCCCGCCGTCGCACCCTTTTCGCCCACGGCGCAGGTGCGCTCGCCGGGGGAGGGGCACCAGGGCACGCAGCCTCCGCCGGCGCTGCGCACGACCCTCGACACCTCCGCACAGCCATCTATGAGTCACAGCGCTCAGTTTTACCGCAACGTACAAATACGATAGGGTGTCATCATCTATTTCGGAGGTTTGAGGTCGCCGCCTCAGCGCCTCGCGTCAGCGAGTGAACGGAAGGAGCAGAACGGAGCCCATTGAGTACGCAGCCCTCCCCCACATCAAGCAACACCGCCCCCGAGGAACGCGGCACTCGCCAGGGCCCCGAAGCCTCCCGCATGCAGGGTCACTGGCTGCTGGCCACGCTCGGCAAGAGAGTCCTGCGCCCCGGCGGCATCGGCCTGACCCGGCGCCTGTTGGAGGCCGCCAAGCCGACATCGGCCGACCGCGTCGTCGAGCTGGGGCCCGGAGTCGGCCGGACCGCCGAGATCCTCCTGGCAGCCCACCCCGCTTCCTACAAGGGCGTGGACCCCAATCCTGAGGGGCGCGAGCAGGTCGCGAACATCCTTGCCGCGCACGCCAAGCACACGGACACCGAGTACGTCGTGGCCGACGCCGCCGGAACCGGCCTGCCCGAAGCGAGTGCGGACCTCGTCGTCGGAGAGGCAATGCTGACGATCCAGTCCGATGACCACAAGCGCGAGATCATCGCGGAGGCGGCTCGCATCCTGGCGCCGGGCGGCCGCTACGCGATCCACGAGCTGGCGCTGCGGGCGGACCGCTCCCCCGAGGAGCTCAAGGAGATCCGCAAGAGCATTTCCCGCACGATCAAGGTCGGAGCCCGGCCTCTGACCGAACCTGCCTGGAAGGAACTGCTGGAGGAGGCCGGTCTGGAGGTGACCTGGACCGGACGCGCCTCCATGAGCCTGCTCGAGCCCTCACGCATCGTCGAGGACGAGGGCGTTCTGGGTGCCCTGCGCTTCTGGCGTGCCATGCGGCACACCCCGGGGGCGCGCGACCGGGTCAACGCCATGCGGCAGAGTTTCCGCCTCCAGGGTGAGGCCCTGCGCGCCATCGGCATGGTCGCACGCAAGCCAGGCTCCCCCACTGAGAGTACTGAGAGCACTGTGACGAATCGGGAGCCGGACGCCACCGAGGACGCTGGCGGCTCTACCGGCCGAGAGGCTCCATCATCATGACGGACGTTGTCACCAGGGCCCCAGCCCCCACGGGCCGGCCGACGCAGGGTGACGAGGATCGCGGTGATCTCAGGCTCGAGCACGTGACGATGGTCCGGCGAGGCCTGACCCTCGTGGAGGACCTGTCCGTGACGGTCCGCCCCGGGCAGACCCTCGCGGTCACCGGAGCCTCCGGCGCCGGAAAGACGACGCTGCTGCGGGCGATCTCGGGCCTGTCGGACACCGACGCCGGCACGGTCCTGCGCCCCGAGGGGAGCCTGTCCCAGGTGTTCCAGGAGCCGCGGCTCATGCCCTGGTACTCGGCCCACCGCAACATCTCCCTGGTGGTCGGCGGACCGGCACCGGACCTGACGGCCGTCCAGTGGCTGGAACGGGTGGGGCTGGCCTCAGCCGGCCATCTTCCACCGACTCATCTCTCTGGCGGAATGCGGCAGCGGGTGGCCATCGCCCGCGCGCTGTCGACCGGACCGAGCCTGCTGCTGGTGGACGAGCCGTTCTCCGCCCTGGACCGCCCACTGGCCAACGCGCTGCGAGCCGACCTCACCGACCTGCTCGCTGACCAGGACGTCATCACGGTCTGGGTCACGCACGACCCCGATGAGGCCGAGGAGGTCTCCCACCTCCACCTCCATCTCGACGGCCCACCCGGCACCTGGCACCTGTCCGCCTGAGCACCCGACAGCGAGTCCCACTCCGCCATCCGCGCATTTTGTCACGCGCTGTCACCACCTTCACTCACCCCGACACACAAAGGAGCACGAGCAGCATCATGATCAGCCACGCAAGCTCACACACCGATACCGCAAGGACACTGGGGGCACCGATCAGGCGGCGTTCCCTCATGACCCTGGCCGGACTTGGACTCCTCTCCCCAGCGATCCTCTCGGCGTGCTCATCCCGCTCCGGCAAGGCCGCCTCCAGCGGGACGGGCGGGCACATCGACACCCTGCGCGTGCACGTGCCCACCACCTTGGCCTACATGGCTCCCATGGCGCTGTTCGGCCAGCAGGGCAAGCTGGCGCCTACGATCGGCAAGGCCACCGTGGAGAACTGGTCCAGCGCCGAGGCGATGAAAGCGCTGCTCATGCAGAAGCAGACGGATCTGGCCGCCACCCCCTCCTACGCCGCCGCGAACCTGTTCAACAAGGGAGTCCCACTGCAACTGGTGGCAATGCAGGTGTGGGGCATGCTCTACGTCGTCGGCCCGGAGGGCTCGTCGGCGCAAGGCCTCGAGGCCATGCGCGGCAAGAAGGTGGCGGTCCCCATGCCGAACAACATGCCGGATCTCGTCTTCCGCTACCTGCTCGGCCAGAAGGGCTGGGACGCCTCTAAGGACCTGCAGGTCCAGAACTACGCCGACGGCCAGGAGGCGCTGTCCAACCTCCTGGCGGGCAACGTCGAGTTCGCGGTCCTGCCGGAGCACCCCGCCAGCGTCAGCCTGGCCAAGGCCAAGCAGCAGGGCAAGGTGCTGGAGCGGACAGCGGATCTCCAGAAGATCTGGGCCGAGGTGACCGGTGGGGAGGCGAAGTTCCCCATGGCCGGGTTGGTCATGCCGCGGGAGATCACGGACTCCAACCCGCAGGCGGTCGGAGCGGTCCTGAGCGAGGTCGAGGCGTGCATCGCTGCCACGAATGCAAAGTCGGAGGAGACCGTCAATACCATCGCCCAGAAGACGAAGGTCCCCGCACCGATCGTCACCGAGGTGATCCCCCGCCTCCAGCTGAACCTGGTCCCCGCGGCCCAGGCCAAGGACCAGCTGGTCAACTTCTACACCCGCCTGTCCACCCTCAACCCAGACATCGTCGGCGGCAAGATGCCGGCCGACGACTTCTATCTGAAAGATCCCCGGTGACTCCGGAGCGGCCCTCACGCCTGGCTCGTTGGCGCGCACGCCTCCTGTGGTGGGCCGGTGTCGGCCTGGCGATCCTCATCTGGTACTGGGCAGCGCTGGGCCGGCCCGAGTACGCGCTCCCCGGCCCGGAGACGACCTGGCGCGCCCTCCTGGGGCTGATCGACGACGGTGGCCTGGGCTGGACGCTATGGCTCACCCTCTCCAGAGCCATCATCGGCCTGGGGCTGTCCTGCGTCATCGGCATCCCGACAGGCTGGGCACTGGGTACCTGGACCTGGCTGCGCGAGCTGCTGGACTCCTGGGTGCAGGTCCTCATGGCGGTACCGCCGATCGTGCTCGTCGTCGTCGGGATGATCTGGCTGGGACCGACAGCCGGGGTCGTCATCCTCGTGGTCACCCTGGTCACGCTCCCGCTGCTCGTGGCCTCCATGCGCGACGCGGTCCTCAACGTCGACAGCGACCTGCTGGAGATGGCGACGGTCTTCTCTAAGCCCGGCCCGTGGACGATCCGCCGGATCATCCTTCCCGCGGTCGCACCACCGGTACTGTCAGCGCTGACAGTCGCCGTCGGGCAGTCCGTGAGGGTCACGGTCATGGCAGAGCTCCTGAGTACCCCGACGGGGCTCGGTGCCGAGGTCCAGCAGGCGCGCACTAATCTGGAGACGGCCGACGTCTTCGCCCTGTCCGTCATCATGGCGGCCCTGACACTGCTGCTCGAGCTGTGTCTCCTGCGCCCGCTGCGCCGCCGTCTCATGGCATGGTCGCCTCAACACTCGTAGCGTTGGCGGTCTCCACAGCCCTCACACTCCAACACCGATCACCCAAACACCGTAGGAGCACACATGTCCCCCTCATCCAGCACCCCCTCCACCGAGTCCCTGTTCCGGCTCGGCCTCAACGCCGCCCTGCCCATCTCTGAGGAGGCGACCACCTCACGGGTCGTGGTCAACAACGACATCCTGCGCACGGTCGTCTTCACCTTTGACGCCGGTCAGGCCCTTACCGAGCACTCCTCCCCCCGGGCAGTGATCGTCACGCTCCTGGAGGGCGAGATGGACTTCTCCATCGGCGAGCGCACCGAGAGGATGGGCGCCGGGGACGTCATCTACCTGGCGCCCGGCGACCGTCATGCACTGACGGCCGCGACCCCGTGCCGCATGCAGCTGGTCATGGTCGACGTTGACCAGGACGGACCAGCGAGCGAGAAGTAGCCCCAGGAACGGGCAGCCACCACCGACCGGCGGCCGCCATCGCACGGGGTGGGGCGCGAAGCGCTGAGGCCTTCGCCCTCACCCCGTCTCCTTGTGACATCCACTAAATCAAGCACCCCTCCAGACTCGCCAAAGAACCCGGGCGGCCAGGCCTCACCTGAGGTATCAGGCGCAGTGTCGCGGCTCACTCGACCCCCCGGTCATGAGGCCACGGTAAGCCAACTCACGCCTTTTTGTAGGAAACCTAAACCTTCCATAGGTTAGGTTGTAGGCGCCCGAGATCTTGACGTGACCCGCTTCCCACACCATGGCATCGATGAGGGCGGCGTGGCACCATCGATTTTATCCAACCGATAGCACTGGAGCGCCCGCCTGCCTGACGACACCAAAGCCCCCGGCCCAAGTTTCTCTCCGCCGTCAGTCAGCCACATTCTTTTACGATTCAATAACCCCATCCCTACTCGAACAGCATGTCTTTTCCGCTTGCCGCACCACCCAGTAAGGGGCTACTCGTGTTCAGCACGTTCGCACAACTCCATGTTTCAGAGAGGACCACCGCATGATCGTCATTACCCTGCTGGTGGGAATCCTGTTCTGGATCGGAATTGACATCTGGGCCGGCATCACCTCGAAGTGGTATAAAGCCGTGGAGCTGAACCCGAACATCGCCTCGGACGACTTCAGCGTCCTAGTACCGATCTACGGTAATGTCAAGTACTTGCAGAACGCGGATTACCTGCGCCCCTATGGAGATCGAGTAGTCCTGTGCACCACCTCTGGTGAGTCCGAGGAGTTCTACCGCGACCTTGAGGACATCGCCATTCGCTACGGGTTCAGAATCTTCCGCAGCAACTACGTCCCACGCAAGGTGGGCCGCAGGCGGAGCACCTCGGGAATCACCCGGGACACGGTTGTCCGCGACGCGCTGCTGGCCGCTCCTCTCAACTCCTACATCGTCTGCCTAGACGCCGATACCACGGCACAGGAGCCGCTGACCCACATCATCGGCGCCCTGGTGGCCAACAAGGCCGACTTCGCCTCGGTCACCATCGTGCCTCAGAAGAAGGGTCCCTTCATCGTCCAGATGCAGCGCCACGAGTACGTGGTCTCGATGCGCGCACGCAGAATCATGCCGTGGCTGCTCAGCGGCGCACTTCATATTGGCAAGACCGACGTCATGCGCCAGATCATGGCCCGCCACTCGCTGTTCTTCCAGGGCAATGACATCGAGTCCGGGATTATCGGAGACGCACTGGGCTACAAGGCCGTTCACATTCTTGCCCATGTCAACACCAACGCTCCCGACACGCTGTACTCCTGGTGGCGCCAGCGGATCGCCTGGAGCGGCGGTTCCTTCAGACTTTTCATCATCAACTTCAGATTCGTCTTTCAGCACCCCTTCTTGTGGCTGTACAGCGGCATCGTGGTGATCAGTATGTTCGCCCTCAGGTGGATAGCCGTTGTGAATCCCGGATGGACACTTCTGCTGGCACTGCTCATCTACTACGCCGCTATCGTGTGGCTTCACTGGGACCACGGCAACAAATGGCTGATCTTCCAGCCCTTCTACTGTCTCTTCGTCAGTCTCATCGTGGTTCCCATCGGTGTCGCCTACTATTTCAGGATGGCTATTCCTGAGCGTAACTTCGGGGTCATTCGTCCCAAGCGCAAGGAGCTTGTCACAGCGGGCTGATCTCTCCGGGACGCCTCATCGGTCAACGCGGGCGCTCTCGTCCCAGCGGCAGCTCCCCCGCACGGCAGGCAACGGGCCCACCTCCTCATGGAAGGTGGGCCCGTCTGCTTGACGCGGGGCATTCCGCATGCGCGTGAGCCGTATCAGCTCATGTGCCTCAGCGGCCGTGAGCTCACTCGGCGTCCTCGTCCTCGGCGGAGTCGGCGTCCTGCGCAGTGGCAACGGCTGCGGCCTGAGCCGCCGCGGCGGTGTCGTCCTCGTCAGAACCGATGAAGGCGGACAGGTCCACGGACTCGCCCTTGGAATCAACCACCGCGACCTGGCGCAGCGCCATGGCCAGCGACTTGTTGCGGGCGACCTCGGAGATGAAGGCGGGGATCTGGCCTGCCTGCTGAGCGCCCTGGAGGAACTGGGCGGGCTCCATGCCGTACTGCTGAGCGGTCTGGAAGAGGAACTCCAGCAGCTCGTCCTGAGCCACACCGACCTTGAGGTCCTCAGCCAGGACATCGAGGATGATCTGGTCGCGCACACCGGTGACGACGTCCTCGCGAATCTCCTTGGCGTGCTCCTCGTCGCCGTCCTTGCCCTCGGCCCGCAGGTGCTGGGCGACCTCGGCCTCGACGACGGCCTCGGGGACGTCGAAGGCGACCTCGCTGCGCAGGTGCTCGAGGAGGGCGTCACGGGCGGCGACCGCCTGCTCCCCGGTCTTGCGCTCGGTGACCTGCTTGACGAGGTCCTCGCGCAGCTCCTCGACGGTGTCGAACTCGGAGGCGATCTGGGCGAACTCGTCGTCGACCTTGGGCAGCTCACGCTGCTTGACGGCAGTGGCGGTCACCGTGACCTCGGCCTGCTCACCGGCGTGCTCCCCGCCGGCCAGCTCGGTGGTGAAGGTGGCGGACTCGTCGGCCTTCAGGCCGCGCAGGGCGGTGTCCAGGCCCTTGAGCATGTTGCCCTTGCCGATCTCGTAGGAGACGCCGGAGATGGAGTCGACCTCCTCGCCGTCGATCATGGCCTTGAGGTCGATGGTGACGAAGTCGCCGGTCTTGGCCTTGCGACCCACGGACTTCAAGGACCCGAAGCGGGCACGCAGGTTGTCCAGCTCGGTGTCGACGTCCTCATCGGCGACCTCGACGGCGTCCACGGTCAGCTTGGTCTGGCTCAGGTCCGGCAGCTCGATGACGGGGCGAACAGTGACCTCAGCGGTGAAGGCCAGCTGGCCGCCGTTCTCGCCGGTGGCGTTGGGCAGCTCGACGACGTCGACCTCGGGCTGGAGCATGGGGACCCGCTCGGCCTCGGTGATGGCGTCCCGGTAGAAGTCGGAGAGCTTGTTGTTGACGGCCTCCTGAATGACGGCCCCGCGGCCGACGCGCTGGTCGATGACCCGGTTGGGGACGTGACCGCGACGGAAGCCGGGGACCTGGATCTGGGAGCCGATCTCCTTGTAGGCGGCATCCAGACTGGGTTTGAGCTCCTCATAGGGGACCTCAACGGTCAGCTTGATGCGACTGGGGTCAAGATTCTCGACAGTGGTCTTCACGGGGGTTGCTCCCAAGATCTGAGTTCTGCGGTAACACCGACTCGCTCGAAGGCGCTCGGCGGACGCGCGTCTGTGGCGTCAATCCGTGCCATCTTAGGGCAAACGGACAGTGGGATCGATGCGGCGTCCGCCCCTGGCGCATGAGTCTGGACACAGGAGGAGACACCGAGCGGGGTGCGTCATCATTATCGGGCGCATCGGCATATTCACGGGCCGCGCACCCGGCGTTGACGCGCTCCTGATGCGGTCTGCGCGCACGCCGCGCCCACAGGACGAGGAGTCGGGCTGGCGGGATTTGAACCCGCGGCCCCCTGCTCCCAAAGCAGGTGCGCTACCAAACTGCGCCACAGCCCGTGACGTGACGAAAGGGGCCGCCGAGGAGCGGCCCCTTTCGGCTCACAGAGCGGGTGACGGGAATCGAACCCGCGCAATCTGCTTGGAAGGCAGAGGCTCTACCATTGAGCTACACCCGCATGGATGAAGGGTTTCACCCCTCCACCAGCGGCCTCACTGCTCGATGAGGCCCTCCTTGTAGGCCCGCGCCAGACGGCGAGGCACGGAGATCTCGCGGCCCTGGACGCGGATGGTGTTGAGCTCGGTGAGCTTGGCCTTCCACTGTGAGCGGCGGTTGCGGGTGTTGCTGCGGGACATCTTCCGCTTCGGCACTGCCATGGGCCCGCTCCTCTCTCATGAACCTGGGGATCGGACGCCCCCTCGAAACTGGACCGAGGGACACCATAACGACATCGCCGGGACCGCTTCCAGTCCAAGACCACCTCAAGGCGTGTGACATCGGTCCCGCACCCGCCCCGTGCGAGGATCCCGCCATGGCCCCGCACGCCCCTCGTACACCATCGCACCAGCCGTCTCAGGAGCAGGGATCCCCCGGGCTCATCACGCTGACACACGGCGAGCAGCCCGAGATCGACCTGGAGATCAAGAAGTCCCACTTCCTGGCACGAGCCTGCCGCACGGACTCCATGGACGAGGCCCGCAGCTTCATCGCGAACGTGCGCTCCACCTACCCCGACGCACGCCACCACTGCTCGGCGCTGACGCTCACCGACCTCTCCGACGAGCACGCCCTGGCCGCCCCTTCCCCACCCACCGAGCGCTCCAATGACGACGGAGAGCCCTCCGGTACGGCCGGCCGGCCCATGCTCGACGTGCTGAGGGGAACGGGGCTGGTCAACACGACCGTCGTCGTCACCCGCTACTTCGGCGGGACGCTCCTGGGAACCGGCGGACTGGTGCGCGCCTACTCCGAGGCGACCGCTCAGGCGCTGCAGGCGGCCGCACGTGTCACCCTGACCCGGCTTCATCTGTGGGATCTGCGGGTTCCGGTGGCTCAGGCGGGCAGGATCGAGGCGGAGCTGCGCTCCCGCAATCCCACTGCGGCATCGGGGCCGACGGCGGAGGGCGGGACGGCCGCCCCCGCCCCGACCATTCACGTCGAGGAGACGATCTGGGGACCGACCCACGCCGTCCTCGTGCTGGCCACGTCCTGCGCTGATCCCGCGCTCCTGCACGCCCCATTGGCGGCCCTGACTCGCGGCGAGGGGACGGCCGAGCCCGCCGGCAGCCGACTGGTCGAGCTCCCCGCACCCCCGGCCTGACGCCCGGGGCCGGCTTCCTGTCCCTCCGGCGAAGCCCTCACGGCACGTACGGGCGCCGAGGGGCGCGCGACCACGATGCGAGCAGATGCCGGGCGGATGTGGCGATCACCGTCGGACACGGGGTAGGGTTTCGTCAACATCCGGGGCACCGAGCCCCTGATGAGCGGTTCACGCCCGGGCAGGCGCAGCCAGTCGTCTTGAGGAACGGAGGGAGGACCCGTGATGGTGATGACCGTCATGTGCACCGCGTCCTCTATGGCCTCCACGGCCTCCATGCCCATCGCTCCCGCGTGCTGCTGTCGGTGTCGGTAGGGCGCCAGGCCACGACATCTGTGCGCGTACCGCTGCGCGCATGCCCGGCGCTCCCGGAGCAGGCGGTCATTCCTGCTGTTTGAGCCACTCCGTACGACGTGGCCGCCCCCGACGGACGCGGACCGTCCCCACTTCTCTTCCTCTCACGAGCTCTTGCGGGCCCGACTCCGCCTCATCACGCAGCGCCGCCGGTCTCCGCAACCACGGGGCTTGCCCAACCGACATCCGAAGGACATCACTATGACGTACGCACCCGACGCAACCGCCCTGGTCGGCGACACTCCCCTGGTCCGCATCAACCGCGTCACCGACGGCGCCCCCGCCACCGTCCTGGCCAAGGTCGAGGCCTTCGAGCCGGCAGCCTCGGTCAAGGACCGCATCGCCCTGTCCATCGTGCGCGCCGCGGAGGCCTCCGGTGACCTCAAGCCAGGCGGCACCATCGTGGAGGCGACCTCCGGGAACACCGGAGTCGGTCTGGCCATGGTGGGTGCGGCCCTGGGATACAAGGTCATCATCACCATGCCCGAGACCATGTCCAAGGAGCGGCGGGCCATCATGCGCGCCTTCGGTGCGGAGCTGGTGCTGACCACCGAGGGCGGCGTGGCCGGGGCGGTCAGGCGAGCTGAGGAGATCCAGGCCGCCACCCCCAACTCGATCCTCGCCTCCCAGTTCACCAACCCCGCCAACCCCAAGATCCACCGCGAGACCACGGCCCGGGAGATCCTGGCGCAGACCGGGGGCGACATCGACGTCTTCGTGGCCGGGATCGGCACCGGGGGCACGCTGACCGGTGTGGGCCAGGTACTGCGCCAGGAGAAGCCCGAAGTGAGGATCTACGGCGTCGAGCCCGCTGAGTCCCCGCTGCTGAGCGAGGGCCAGGCCGCTCCTCACAAGATCCAGGGTCTGGGCCCCAACGTGGTTCCCGAGGTCCTCGACCAGGGCATCTGGGACGAGCTGCTCCACATCGAGTCCGACGTCGCCATCACCTACGCACGCCGTGCCGCAGCCGAGGAGGGCCTCCTGGTGGGGATCTCCTCGGGCGCCGCTCTGGCTGCCGCCAGCGAGCTGGCCAGGCGCCCCGAGCTGGCGGGCAAGACCATCGTCACCCTCCTGCCCGACACCGGTGAGCGCTACCTGTCCACGCCTCTGTTCAAGGATTTCCTCGACTGATGCCCCCGACGGCGGCGAGGCTGGGAACAGGCGAGCCGCCGTCGGTGTTGTCAGCGTCGCAGCGGGTGAGGTGAAGGCTCACCAGCCGACCTGGGCCGCACCATCACCCATCAGAGGAGCACACCATGCACAACTCCAAACGGTCCCTTCTGGACCTGGCCCGTGAGGACCTGGCCACGGCCCGCAGGCGCGACCCCGCCGCCCGCTCCAGCGTGGAGGTGGCCCTCCTCTACCCGGGTGTCCACGCCCTGTGGGCGCACCGGGCGGCTCACAAGCTGTGGCACAAGGGGCACCGCTTCGCGGCGCGCGCCCTGTCTCAGGCGGCCCGCAGCTTCACCGGCATCGAGATCCACCCGGCCGCCAAGATCGGTGAGCGCTTCTTCATCGACCACGGAATGGGTGTGGTCATCGGTGAGACCGCGGAGGTCGGCGACGACGTCCTGCTGTTCCACGGAGTGACTCTCGGCGGGGTGTCCATGAGTCCCGGCAAGCGTCACCCCACCATCGGCAACAACGTGCAGATCGGCGCCGGCGCCAAGGTCCTGGGGCCGGTCGTCGTCGAGGACGGGGCCAAGGTGGGGGCCAACGCGGTCCTGGTGAAGAACCTCCCGCAGGGTCATGTCGCCGTGGGTGTGCCCAGCCGGGCCCGCGACCCTCGCACCGACCCCGAGCTCATGATGGACCCGACCATCTACATCTGAACCATCTCTCAGCGGCCCAGCGAGCACCTCACGGACTCACGCCTTCCCTCGAGTGCTCCTGTGCGCTGCGGCATGCCCCGGGGCCGCCCGTTGAGCGCGCTCGTGCAGCCGGTCAGCGGGCGATCACTCCGGTGGCCAGGTCGCGCAGGCGCTTGAAGACCCGGCCGCCGGAGGCGCGCGAGCCGTCATGCTCGTACTCGCTGGTGATCCAGGTGCGCAGGCCGGGGATGAGCGCGGCCGTCTCCAGGGAGGTGGTCATCGGCACGAACACGTCGCGGGCGTAGACGGAGGCCGCCCCGGGGGTCGTCGTGGCCCTGAGGCGGGCCGGGTCGTAGAGCGCCGGCCACTCGTGCACGGCCAGGAGATCGGCCACCTCCAGCCAGGGGCGTAGACCGGCGTCCTCGACGAAGACCTCACGACGCACGTGCTCGCCTGTCAGCAGGGTGGGATCGTCGTCGAAGACCGCGGGGCGCACTCGCTGGGCGGCCCAGTCGGTGGTGCCGGTGTCGGCCCAGCAGGACTCGTGGATGACGGCGTAGAGCGGGAACCTGCCGCCGAAGGGCAGGCACTGCCCCAGGTCGTAGCGGAAGGCCCAGGAGTCGGGGTCGCGCTCCAGGAGGTAGTGGATCGTGTCCGCTCCGCCGGCCCCGCCCAGCAGGGCGCCCAGCGAGCGCAGGCGCTCAGGTCCGACGAGGTCCCCTCCTGCCGTCCTCACCTCACCCCGACCGGCCTTCTCAGCCAGGGACGCCATCCGGTCTCGGTCCTGGGGGAAGCGGGCGTAGTACTCCTCGCTCTTGAGGCGCATCGCCTCATAGCTGAGGGCGTAGACCTCGTCGATGCTGTGCCCGACGGCGGGCAGGCCACCGGTGATGTAGACCTTCTCCAGGCTCTGGGCGTGCTCGGAGAGGTACCGGGTGACGCAGAACCCTCCGAAGGACTGGCCCAGCAGGCTCCAGCGCTCCAGGCCCAGGGCGCGGCGCAGGTCCTCGCAGTCCTCGACGATCTCGTCGGCGCGCAGGTGAGTGAGCAGCCGGGCGGTGTCTGCCGGGGCACCGGCGGCATCGGGCCGGTCCACCGGGCTGGAGGCGCCGGTGCCGCGCTGGTCGACGAGGATGAGTCGGTGGTGCTCCAGGATCGCACCGATCCAGCCGAGCCCGGAGTCGGCGCTGGGGCGCGGCGCCTCGCAGCCCGGCCCGCCCTGGAGGAAGACCAGTGGAGGCCTGGAGAGCGGGTCGATGCCGGCGACTGAGATCTCGCGGGCGTAGACGGTGATGGACTCCGTCCCGTCCGGGGCTGAGTCCCCCTGCCCGCTGCGGTCCAGGGCAACGGTCAGGTGGTGGTCGCGGGTCAGCAGGCCGGCGGCCGAGGAGGACCAGCTCGAGGAGTGCAGGGTGGGCGAGGCGTTCGACATGCCGCCACCTTAGTGGCGCTCGGCGGGACTCCAGCCGGTTTCAGCGGGCCTGGCAGGTCGGGCACCAGAAGAGCCGGCGGGACGCCACCTCCCGCTCCGCCACCGGGGTCCCGCAGCGCAGGCAGGGGCGGCCGGTGCGGTGGTAGACGTACCACCGGCCGGCCTCGGGGTCGTGGGGCGGCAGGGGGTCGGGGACGTCGTCGAGGTCGACGGTGGTGATGAAGCCGGTGGCCACCCCGTACTCCATGAGGGGGCGCAGGTCCTCCCAGATGGCCCGCAGCCGCTCCTGGCTGATGCGGTTGCCCGCCCGGAAGGGGGAGACCCCGACCCGGAAGAGCGTCTCGGCCCGGTAGATGTTGCCGGCCCCGGAGATGACGGCCTGGTCCATGAGCAGCTCACCGATGCTCTTGCGCCGCGAGCGCGCCTTGGCCACGAAGGTCTCCACGTCGGCGTCGGCGCGCAGCGGGTCCGGGCCGAGGCGGCCGCGCACGGCGGCCACGCCCTCGGCGTCCAGCAGCTCGCAGGCCGCCGGTCCGGTCAGGTCGGCCACCCCGTGCTCGCCGAGCAGCCGCAGTCGTACCGCACCACGCGGCTCGGGCGGCTCCCACTCGTCAGGGGCCGGGCCGCGCGCGGCAGCGTCCTGGTCCCCGGGTTCGAGGCTCCCGCCGTTCAGTCCGGTCAGGGCCGAGCCTCCCCCGCGCTTGAGGGCGTGCTCGCCGCGCTCTCCGACGCGCCGACGCGGCGCTCCGATGGCGTGTGGCGCGGTGAACTCACGGTCGCCGTCGAAGGTCCACGCCCCGTAGAGGCCCAGGTGGATCCGCAGCCAGGTGACGCAGGCGTCGTCGAGGGACATGTCGGCGCGGGGGCCGAAGGGCAGGAAGAGGTGCTTGCCGTGGGCCTGGCTGCCCAGGAGGACCTGTCCGTCCAGTCGGCTCGCCCCGTCGGCGAAACGCCCCTGCGGTGAGCGCACGCGCAGGCTCTGGCCACCGTAGAGCTCGTCGAGGGCGGCGGCGAGCCGGTGGATGGTGTGCCCCTCCGGCATGCTCAGGCCCCGGCGGGGGCAGCACCGGTGGGATCAGCCGCTGGAGCGGCGGCGTCATGAACGCGGCTCTCGTAGTCGGTGAGCTGGGCGATGCGACGCACGTGGCGCTCATCGCCGCTGAAGGGCTCGGCGAGGAAGGCATCGATGATCGCCAGGCCCGCCCCCAGATCATGCATGCGACCGCCCAGGGCGACGACGTTGGCGTTGTTGTGCTGGCGGGCGAGCCTGGCGGTCTCGATCGACCAGGCCAGGGCGGCGCGCACCCCGTCAACCTTGTTGGCGGCGATCTGCTCCCCGTTGCCGCTTCCCCCGAGAACAATGCCCAGGCTTCCGGCGTCGGCCACGACGGCCTCCCCGCAGGCCAGGCAGAAGGCGGGGTAGTCGTCATCCGGGTCGTAGGAGTGGGCTCCGTGGTCGACGACGACGTGCCCCTGCTCCCTCAGGTGCTCGATCACGGCGCTCTTGAGCTCGTAACCGGCGTGGTCGGAGGCGATATGGATGCGCATGGGCAGAATTGTGCCTCACGCGAACAGCGCTTCGCACCATGAGGCAAGGGGCGCCGTCAGGGCGCCTGAGAGCACCGGAGCGGGTTAGCGTGTCCGCTATGACTGACGCCTGCGCGACCTCACCGACTCCTACCGGCCCCTCATCGGACGCACCGGCCCGGCGCTCTCAGGCGGAGAGCGCCCCCTGCCCCGCTGCTGATGCTGTCCTCGCCGGCGTGCTGGAGACGGCGCACACCGACACCTCCGTCCGCCCCCAGGACGACCTGTTCCGATTCGTCAACGGCCAGTGGCTCGCCACCGCCGAGATCCCGGCGGACCGCCCCAGCAGCGGCGCCTTCACCACGTTGCGCGACGAGGCCGAGGCCGCCTGCCGCCAGATCGTCGAGGAGCTCGCCGAGCAGCTCTCCTCCGAGGCGCCCGAGGGGGACTCGGAGGTCCTGGCCACCAACCGGGGCCGAGTCGGCGCCCTCTACGAGGCCTTCATGGACGAGGCCCGCCTGGAGGAGCTCGGGGCCGGGCCACTGGCTGAGGAGCTGGCACCGGTGCTGGGCGCCTCCTCCAAGAAGGATCTGGCCCGAGCCCTGGGAGAGATGACGCCCATCGGCTTCATGGGCGTGGTCGGTGCGGATGTCGAGGTGGACATCAACGACCCGGAGCGCTGCACGAGCTGGATGGGCCAGTCGGGGCTGGGACTGCCGGACGAGTCCTACTACCGCGAGGAGGCTCAGGCCCCGCTGCGCCAGGCCTATGTGACGCACGTGGCCAGGATGCTGGCTCTGGCGGGCCTGACGGAGTCCTTCGGCGCCTCGGGTGAGGAGCTGGCCGAGCGGGTCATGGCCGTGGAGACCGCCCTGGCCAAGGGGCACTGGGACCGCGTTACCTGCCGTGACGTGGAGAAGATGAACAATCCGATGTCCTGGCGGCAGATCGTGGACTCGGCCCCGGGCCTGCCCTGGCACGAGTGGCGCGAGGGAATCCGCGCGGCCGCCCGGACCGCAGGCATCGAGCAGACCGCTTTCCTCGACGAGGCCATCGTCACCCAGCCCGACTACCTCCCCCACGCGGCCGGTGTCTGGCAGAGGACCGACCTGGAGGACCTCAAGGCCTGGGCCGCCTGGCACGTCGTTCACGGACGGGCCACCCTGCTGTCGGGGGCCTTCGTGGAGGAGAACTTCGACTTCTACGGCCGCACGCTCCAGGGGACCGACGAGCTGCGGCCCCGCTGGAAGCGTGGCGTCGGCCTGGTGGAGTCCTGCCTGGGCGAGGCGCTGGGCGAGATCTACGTGGAGCGGCACTTCCCGCCGTCGCACAAGTCGGCGATGGAGGCCCTGGTGGGCCGGCTCATCGAGGCCTACCACCAGTCCATCTCCTCGCTGGAGTGGATGAGTCCGGCCACGCGGGAGCGGGCCCTGGAGAAGCTGGCGCTGTTCACCCCCAAGATCGGCTACCCGGTGCGCTGGCGCGACTACTCGGCCGTCGAGGTCGTCCCCGGAGACGTCCTGGCCTCGGTGCGCAGCGTGGAGCGGGCCGACATGGCCTACTCGCTGAACAAGCTGACCAAGCCGGTGGACCGCGACGAGTGGCACATGACCCCCCAGACGGTCAACGCCTACTACAACCCCACCATGAACGAGATCGTCTTCCCCGCGGCGATCCTCCAGCCGCCCTTCTTCGACCCGCAGGCCGACGACGCCGTGAACTACGCGGGCATCGGCGCCGTCATCGGTCACGAGATCGGCCACGGCTTCGATGACCAGGGCTCCACCTTCGACGGCACCGGAAAGGTCAGCGACTGGTGGACCCAGGAGGACCGGGAGGCCTTCACCGAGCGCACCAGCGCGCTCATCAGCCAGTACGACGCCTACACGCCCGAGGCCGTCGTCGCCAAGCACCGGGACGCGGGCACGGCACAGGCGGAGATCCCGCACGTCAACGGCGCTTTGACCATCGGGGAGAACATCGGTGACCTGGGCGGTCTGGGCATCGCCCTCAAGGCCTATTGCCTGGCCCTGGCCGACTCCGGCATCTCGTCAGTGGATGAGGCCCCCCTCATCGACGGACTCACCGGCCTGCAGCGCTTCTTCTACTCCTGGGCACGGATCTGGCGCTCCAAGAGCCGCCCGGACTACGCCGAGCTGCTCCTGACCGTCGACCCGCACTCACCGGCGGAGTTCCGTTGTAACGGAATCGTGCGCAACGTGGATGCCTTCTACAAGGCCTTTGAGGTCGATCCCAACGACGCCTTGTGGCTGGATCCCAACGAACGGGTCTCTATCTGGTAGATGGCCCGGATACTCGGAATCAAGCCCAAGCAACCAAAACCCGTTGCCCCAGTTAGACGAATCCACAACTACTCACGACTGAGGTCGATACCTCATCTACCAAAAAACGTGGAACCTCGCCCTGAGGGGCGCTAAGGTGGGGGCAACACGGTGACACCCCGACTCACCGGTTGCCACCTATCCCCCTAATTTCTAGGAGTACTCATGCGTCTCGGACGCCCCCTGGCCGCCGCAAGCGTGATGGCCGCTGCCATCGGCGCCTCCCTCGCCGCCTCCCCCGCGCTGGCTGACAACTCTCCCTCCTTCAAGTTCGCCGAGGACCAGCAGAACATCGTCAGCCCCTCAGACCCCGCCTTCTCGGTGTCCGGAACTGGTTGCACCGGCAAGGACGCGGCGGTCGGAATCGCCCTCTACACCCCTAAGGGCGTTATGTCCACCGTCGTGACGGCCACCCCCGACGCCGCGGGCAACTGGTCCGCCAGCCTGAACATCCCCAAGCTGGTCAAGTCCACCGGCGTTGAGGCCAAGACGGACGGCTCGGACGACGGCTGGTCCATCGGAGCCGGCTGCGTCGCCTACGGCGAGAAGAAGGGCCAGATTCAGGAGGCCATCGCCTTCGACGACACCAAGGTGGAGGGTACCTACAAGATCATCACCGACCAGAACGGCACTCAGAAGATCACGGTGAACGTCAAGGGCTTCTCCCCCAACGAGGAGGTCACCCTCACCCTGGTCAACAAGAACGACCCCTCCAAGACCTACCCCGTCGGCAAGCTGAAGGCTGACGCCAACGGCAACGTCACGGGTGAGCTGCCGGCCCCCACGAACGTGCCTGACGGCGAGTACACGCTGACCTTTGAGGGCTCCCGCTACGGCGAGGGCGGCAGCAGCACCAAGACCGTCGTCGTCAAGAACCACCGCTTCGACCTCGCGGCTGACGGTGACAACGGCATCGGCGACAACGGTGGCGCCACCGCCAACCCGACCGCTCCCGCCGGCAACGGCAGCGTGAACGTCCCGGCCAGCACCGGTGCCACCACTGCGGCCTCCACCTCCCACAAGCCCCTGGCCAAGACCGGTGCCAACGGCCTGCTCTTCGGAGGCATCGCCGCGGCCCTCGTGGCCATTGGTGGCGGCGTCCTCGTCGTGCGTCGCCGTAAGGCCTGATCGCCTCCTTCCAGTCTGACTGGGAACATGTCCCGCCGGGGAGACAGCACCACCGCGTGCCGTCTCCCCGGCGGCCTTGTGTCATCCCGCAGCCCTCAGCGGCGCGCACATCCGCGCCTGACGGCACAGCACCGACCTGAAGCGGACACTGAGACCATGGACTCCACCTCTCACGACGAGCACAGCGCAGACCCCTCAGACGCCTTGGCCGCCACCGGGGACCCCGCCGACGCCGTCTCCCCTCCGCCTCAGCGCCGTCGACGTCGGGGAGGCACAAGCATCAAGCGCTGGTCGAGGCGACGCAGAATCGTCGTCGGCCTGAGCGCCGTGGTCATGACGACCGCTCTGGCACTGGGAACGGACGTGGCCGTCCTGGTTCATCGCCCCGCGCGCGTCGACATCTCCATGCCCTCCACGTCCTCCCCGACGGCGGGCGAGACCTGGCTGATCCTGGGAACCGACTCGCGCGCCACCGTTCCGGGAGACCAGAACCGCTACGGATCCACTCAGGAGGTGGAGGGCTCCCGTGCCGACGTCATCGCCCTGGTACGCCCCACCCAGGAGGGACTCACCGTCATCAACCTGCCCCGGGACCTGACCATCAACAGCAAGGGAAGGGAGCTGGACCGCCTGGCCACCACCTACGTCCCGGGACCGCAGAACACGGTCAACGCCCTGTGCACCGGCCTGGGAATCCCCACCACGCATCTGGTGACCATCGACATGGCTCAGTTCGCCACCATCATCGACTCCCTGGGAGGCATCGAGGTCGACGTCCCCGAGCCGGTTCGAGACGCCTACACCGGACTGAACCTCACCTCCGCCGGCCACCACCGGCTCAGCGGCATCGACGCCCTGGCCCTCGTCCGCTCGCGACACCCGGAGATCCAGCGCGACGGCAGATGGGTGGCCATGAGCCAGGCCGATGGCGCCCAACGCCGCAGCCAGTCCACGGCCACCGTCATGCAGGCCGTGCTGTCCGCCGTCGGGCAGAAGGCCAGCAACCCCGTCTCGCTCCATCAGCTGGCACACACCGTGGCCGGGAACATCACCCTGGACTCAGGTACCGGGCTCAGCGACCTGGCCGCACTGGGACGCAGTGCCGCGAAAGCCGGGCGGGCCGGAGCCACGACCATCGTCGACCTTCCGACAGGACCTCGGGACGAGTCGATCATCGTCTCACCCAGCCAGGAGTCGCGTGACCTGCTGGCCCGCTATGGGTACAGCCCCAAAACCTGTCGGCCAACCGGCTCCTAGTCACTCACCTTCGAGACCGCGAGCCTTTCCCGCCGTATCAGCCTTTCATCGCCCTCCTCACACGACTACCCCACTTTTTCACGTGAGAGAGGACACTCACACGTGTGTCTGGTATCACTCCAGAGACCCGCGCCCTCACCTTATTCATCGTTACGGTAGATAACGAGTCGGCGGAGAACCAGATCGCCGACAGCCATCGTTCCCCCGTCAGACCTAGGAGGACACATGCGTCTTGGACGTCCCTTGGCCGCAGCCAGCGCGGTGGCCGCAATGACCGGAGCCTCGCTCATTGCCTCCCCCGTTCTCGCCAACAGCTCCAACAGCAACAGCCCGAGCACCCCCAGCAGCACCGCCGAGGCAACCACGCCCCCCGGCAGCCCTGCTCAGCCCAGCCCGGCTCCCAGCCGCGCCACCGAGGCCACACCCGCTCCCGGCAGGACCGCCGAGGCCAC
The DNA here is from genome assembly GCF_001929375.1 of Actinomyces oris. GTDB lineage: Bacteria > Actinomycetota > Actinomycetes > Actinomycetales > Actinomycetaceae > Actinomyces > Actinomyces oris_B. The sequence goes on from NZ_MSGO01000009.1 coordinate 107,289, forward strand.
ACCCGCTCCCGGCAGGACCGCCGAGACCACTCCCGCTCCCGGCAAGACCGCCGAGGCCACTCCCGCTCCCGACAAGACCAGCGAGGGCAGCAGCTTCAAGATCACCCAGCAGAAGACCTTCGTCTCGGCCAGCACCAACACGTCCTTCACCATCTCGGGAACCGGCTGCACCGGGAAGCAGGCCGCCGTCGGCATCGCTCTGTACGCACCGGACGGCACCATTTCCGACGTCGTCAAGACCAAGGCGGCCGCGGACGGCAGCTGGACCTCAGACCTCGACCTGGCGGCACTCATCAAGTCCATCGGCTCAACCACCGCCACCACTACTGATGGGTGGACCATCGGCGCCGGCTGCATGACCTACGGCGACAAGACTGAGACGACCCAGGTGACCAAGCAGCAGCAGACGCAGATCTACTTCGACGACACGCGCATCTCCGGCTCCTACGAGGTCTCCACCCGCACGGAGAGCCAGTCCCAGACCTTCACCTTCAACGCCCAGGGCTTCTACGCCAGCGAGAGGGTCACCGTCCTGCTCAAGAGCAAGAGCGACTCCAGCATCTGCTACACCCTCGGAGAGCTAACGGTTGACGCCGACGGCAACCTCACAGGCAACCTGCCCGCTCCCACTGACGCCCCTGACGGGGAGTACGTCCTGGTCCTGATCGGCTCCCACCACAGCGAGACGGCCACCAGCCAGACCGTCACCACGGTCTCCCGCCACACCTTCACCATCGAGAGCACCGAGCGCTCCACCACCGAGACCACCGAGAACAATGGTGGCGGCAACAACGGCGGTGGTGGTGACAAGCAGGCCGGCAGTGACAAGACCACCGAGCAGAAGGCCAGCGAGCGTCAGACCACTGAGCAGAAGTCCACTGAGCAGAACAACACCGAGCGCTCGACCTCCGAGAACAACGGCGGCAGCAATGGCGGAAGCAACAGCAACACCAACGCCGGAAACAAGCAGGCCGGTGGTGACAAGCGGACCAACGCCGGCAACAACAAAGGCGGGGCCGAGAAGGGCAACAACCTGAGCTCGAACGCCGGGGAGCCCTCCTCGGGCAACCGGGCCGGCAGTGAGACCTCCAAGGACAGCGATGGATCCCTGGCCCACACCGGTGCCAACGGCATGATCTTCGGCGGAATCGCCGCATTCCTTGTCGTGGCCGGAGGCGCTGCCCTGGTGCTGCGTCGGCGCAACAAGGCCTGAGCCGGTTGTGACCTGATCCGCTGGCGTTCCCCAAGCCACGGGAACAGCCTCGGCGCCGGGGGACGACACG
>NZ_MSGO01000009.1:108652-146655 GCF_001929375.1 Actinomyces oris
TGTCGTCCCCCGGCGCCGTTGTGCGACGCCTCAGGAACTGCCGGTGTCGCCCAGAAGGTGAGACAATCACCCGGCGCGCCCTCATGGGCCGCGTTTCCCTCTCAGACAGGAGTTCTTATGCCCGGTCAGAACCTGACTCGTCTTGAGGCCGCCGAGCGCAGCACAACCGTACGGACCCAGAGCTACGACGTCGTCCTCGACCTCACGCGCGGTGAGACGGTCTTCGGCTCCACCACCACGGCACGGTTCACGGCCACACCGGGTTCCTCCACCTTCATCGACCTCGTCGCACCGACCGTCCACTCCATCACCCTCAACGGGCTCCCGCTCGACCCCGCCGAGGTCTACACGGACTCGCGCATCGAGCTGAAGGAGCTGGCCGCGGACAATGAGCTGGTCGTCGTCGCCGACTGCGCCTACATGCACACCGGGGAGGGGCTGCACCGCTTCACCGACCCGGCCGACGGCGAGACCTATCTCTACAGCCAGTTCGAGGTCCCCGACTCCCGGCGGGTGTTCGCCGTCTTCGAGCAGCCCGACCTCAAGGCCTCCTTCACCTTCACGGTCACCGCGCCGTCGAGCTGGACGGTGCTGTCCAACTCCCCCACTCCTGAGCCGACTCCCACTGAGGCCTCCGACGGCTCGGGGGAGGCTCACACCTTCGTCTTCGCCCCCACCGAGCCGATGAGCTCCTACGTCACGGCCATCGTCGCCGGGCCTTATGTCGGTGCGACCGACGAGTACGTGGCCGGTGACGGACGCAGCGTGCCACTGGGGGTCTACTGCCGTAAGAGCCTGGTCGAGCACATGGACTCAGAGGAGATCCTGGACCTGACCAAACGAGGCTTCGCCTACTACGAGGACCTGTTCGCCACCCCCTACGCCTTCACCAAGTACGACCAGATCTTCGTTCCCGAGTTCAACGCCGGAGCGATGGAGAACGCCGGCTGCGTCACCCACCGTGACGACTACATCTTCCGTTCCAAGCCCGTCGAGGCCCGCGTGGAGCGGCGTGCCGTGACGATCCTTCACGAGCTGGCCCATATGTGGTTCGGGGACATGGTCACCATGACCTGGTGGAACGACCTGTGGCTCAACGAGTCCTTCGCCGAGTACACCTCCACCCTGGCCACCGCCGAGATCACCCGCTGGAACCAGGCCTGGACGACCTTCCAGACCCTGGAGAAGGGGTGGGCATACAACCAGGACCAGCTCAGCTCCACCCACCCCGTGGCCGCGGAGATCCACGACCTTCACGACGTCGAGGTCAACTTCGACGGCATCACCTACGCCAAGGGGGCCTCGGTCCTGGCCGCGCTCGTGGGCTACGTGGGCAGGGACAACTTCTTCGCCGGCATCCAGCGCTACCTGGCGGCGCACGCCTACGCCAACGCCGAGCTGAGCGACCTGCTCCGTGAGCTGGAGGCGGTCTCGGGACGCGACCTGAGTACCTGGACCCGCCTGTGGCTCCAGGAGGCCGGCGTGACGACCCTGCGCACACAGCTGGCCACCGACGCCGACGGCCTCATCACCCGGGCCGCCGTCCTCCAGGAGATCCCCGCCGGCTCGCCGGCCTCTGTGCGCCCGCACCGGGTGGTGATCGGCTGCTACACCCTGACCGGCCGGGGCGCCGAGGCGCGCCTGGAGCGCACCAACCGCATCGAGCTCGACGTCGACGGCGAGCTGACCGAGGTTCCCGAGCTGGTCGGCACCAAGCGGGCGGATGTCCTCGTCCTCAACGACGACGACCTCACCTACGCCAAGGTCCGCCTCGATGAGGCCTCACTGTCCTTCGGGCTCGAGCACATCGAGTCCTTCACCGAGTCCCTGCCGCGCTCTATCGTCCTGGCCTCGGCCTGGGACATGGTGCGCGACGGAGAGCTCGCCGCCTCCCGGTTCCTCGACGCGGCGCTGCGGGCGCTGGGCGTGGAGGGGCACTCCTCGGTCATCCAGGGGCTGCTGGGGCGCGTCACGACCTGCCTGTCGGGTTTCCTGCCCCCGGCCGTGCGCCGGGATCTGGCTCCGGGAACGGCCGACCGGCTGCTGGAGCTGGCTCGAGCGGCCCAGGCCGGAAGCGACAAGCAGCTCCAGCTGGTCCGAGCGCTGGCCGCTCACGCCGTCACCGACGAACAGCTCGACGTCGTCGCCGGTCTTCTGGAGGGGAGCGAGACTCTTGGCGGCCTCGACACCGACCAGGACCTGCGCTGGGACCTGCTGATCGGTCTGGTGGCCGCCGGCCGCAGCGGGGAGGAGCAGATCCGCGCCGAGGAGGCCCGGGACCGCACGACCACGGGACGTGAACGCGCCGCGGAGGCCCGCGCATCGATTCCGACCCCGGAGGCGAAGCGGGCCACCTGGCGGGCCCTCGTCGACGACGCCTCCATGCCCAATGAGACCCAGGTGCGCGTCCTGCGGGGCCTGACCAATGTCGAGCGCCACCCCGAGCTGCTGGTTCCCTTCGTGGGGGCGTATGTGGAGGCCATCGACTCCGTGTGGTCCTCACGCACCTTCCACATGGCCGAGAACCTGCTGACGGGGCTGTGGTCCTGCGCCACGGTGGGCCTGAAGGGCGCTGATGACCCGGCCGCCTCCCTGACGGGCTGGTTGGAGTCCCACGCCCAGGCCCCGGCCGCACTGCGACGGATCGTGCGCGAAAACCTCGATGACACGCTGCGCGTGGCCAGGGCGCAGGCCGCTGAGAGCCAGAGCAGGCAGTAGCCGCGTCGCACTCCGGCCCGGAGCGGGCTCAGGACGGGGCAATGAGGTGGGGCCGAGCGCATGACGCGCTCGGCCCCACCTCGTGAGGTGCCGGCCCCGACATCCCGGCACCCGCATCGCTCAGCGCCGGGATGACTCCGCAGACTTCTTGCCCGTGGACTTGGCGGCGGCGGCCTGCGCGGCGGCGAAGGCGTCGACGTCGTCGTCCTCGCGCCCAGGGGTCTTGAAGTCGAACTTGACGATGAGGAACCTGAAGAGGAAGTAGTAGATGACGGCGTAGACCAGCCCCATGATGATGATCATGAGCGGACCACGCACCACCCCACCGGAGAGCTCGGCGGACTTGCCGAAGTTGAGCAGGTAGTCGATCGCGCCGGCGGAGAAGGAGAAACCGTCCTTGGCGCCCAGCAGGTTGGCGACAGCCAGGGAGGAGCCGGTCAGCACCGCGTGGACGGCGTAGATCGGGAAGGCCACGTAGGCGAAGGCGTACTCGAGGGGCTCGGTGATACCGGTGATGAAGGCGGTCAGGGCCACCGAGATCATGAGGGCGCCGGTCGCCTTGCGCTTGGCGGGCTTGGCCGTGTGCCAGATGGCCAGTGCGGCGGCGGGCAGCGCGAACATCATGATCGGGAAGAATCCGGTCATGAAGCCCCCGGTCCACGAGTTCGAGCCGTCCACGCCCTGGAAGAAGCAGGTGAGGTCACCGTGCGCAGTACCGCCCGAGGCCGTCTGGCAGGAGCCGAGCTGGAACCAGGGCACGGAGTTGAGCAGGTGGTGCAGGCCGAAGGGGATGAGCAGCCGGTTGACGGTACCGAAGACGAAGACCGCCAGGGCGCCGGCAAGCCCCTTGGAGTTCCCGGCATTGATGAGCCAGCCGCCGAGCTGTTCGTTGATGAGCCAGTTGAAGGCCGGGTAGAGCGCCGACATGACCAGGGCGATGACAAGCGCGGCGCCGGAGGTGACGATGGGAACGAAGCGGCGTCCACCGAAGAAGGCCAGCCAGTCGGGCAGCTTGACTCGGTAGTAGCGCTGCCAGAGCAGAGCGGCGACGACGCCGATGACGATACCGCCCAGGACCCCGTAGTTGATGGGAGTCTGGGTGGGGATGTCACAGAGCTTGACTCCCTGGTTCCAAGGGCCGACCTGTGCGATCTCGCCCTTGGCGGGATCGAAGGAGTGGAGGCAGTCCAGGGCCTCCTTGCTCAGGGGTGCGGGCTCGCCCATGATGATGGGGGACATGGTCCAGGTGACGGCGCGGTATACGAGGAAGCCGAACAGTGCGGCCACTCCGGTGGAGCCGTCGGCCTTCCTGGCGAAACCCACGGCGACGCCGACGGCGAAGATGAGGGGCAGGTTGTCGAAGACCGCCCCACCGGCCGCGGCGAAGATGTCTGCGACGGGCTGCAACCAGGACAGCTTCGAGGCGAGCCCCTCGGCCCCCAGCATGTCCGCCTGCCCCAGACGCAGCAGCAGGCCCGCCGCCGGAAGCGTGGCAATAGGCAGCATCAAAGATCTTCCCAGACGCTGAGCAAGGGCGAAGGCGCCGCCCGTCTTCTTCTTGTCTGACATGATTGTTCTCCAGTTCAGGATCGCGCGGCTGCACTGCCGCGTCAGAGATAGCCATCATGACGATAGTAGTCGGGACGGATCGACACCGAACACGTCTGGACCAGCGCTACCAGCAAAACCGATAGACCCTTCAATGTCAAGCGCAGGACGTACTCGTCGGCCATAATGATATGAAAGTCGATACGACAAAGCGGAAGCAGTGGTCGCAGGCATACCCCTCCTCCTGGCCGCCTCCACCCGCTGTCAACCAGGGGAGTCCCATGCCCAAAAACGCAGGTAAGAAGCAGGCCAAGTACGTCATCGTGCGCAATCACCTGCTGGACCTGGTCAGGAACGGCCTCGCCACCGGCAGCCCGGTGCCCTCCGAGCGCGAGCTGTGCGAGCAGTTCGAGGTCTCCCGCATGACCGTGCGCCAGGCGATCGACACCCTCGTCGTCGACGGCGTCCTGGAGCGCCACCAGGGCAGGGGAACATTCGTGGCGCCCCCGAAGCTCGACCTGCAGGTTCGGCTGACCTCCTTCACCCAGGAGATGCAACGCCGCGGGATGGAGCCCGGCGTCGTCATGCTGCAGGCCGAGACCATCGCCTCCGATGAGACCGCGGCGGAGGCGCTCGAGCTCGAGGCCGGGGCCGAGGTCCACCACCTGCGTCGCCTACTGACAGCCAACGCCATCCCCATGGCGATCGAGGAGAACTGGATTCCCGCAGCACTCCTGCCCAACCTGCTGCGCACCAGCCCCAACTTCTCGGTCTACGCCGAGCTGACCCGGGCCGACCTGGCGCCGCAGTGGGGTGAGGACATGATCGAGGCCCACGCGGCCACGGCCCAGGAAGCGGCGCTGCTCTCCGTCCAGGAGGGAGCCCCGACCCTGGACATCACCCGGCGCACCTTCCACGAGCACTGTGCCATCGACTACTCGCGCACCCTGTTCCGCGCCGACCGCTACACCCTGTGGGTCCCGGTGGCCGCCCCCAAACCCGCCTTCCGCCCCGACCGCTCATCGTCTTGAGGGGCTGGGTCTTGACAGGCCGGCGCAGGTCGGTACTGGACAACCTCCAGGCGACCTGTAGCATGGGGTACTGGTATGGACCATTAGTCCGGTACCGGCGAAGGTGCCGCACCTGACTGCACCTCCCCCATGTCCTGACGCCTCATCTCGGCACCATCACCCACCGAGCCCGGCACATGCCCGGGCAGACCCAGGAGGAACCCATGTCTCAGGCACAGAGCATCGTCGACGCCCTCGGAGGATTCGACAACATCGTGGAGATCGAGCCCTGCATCACGCGGCTGCGCTGCGAGCTGGAGGACGGTTCCCTCGTGGACGAGGCAGCCCTGAAGGCCGCGGGGGCGCACGGGGTCGTCAAGCTCGGCGACATCGTGCAGGTCGTGGTCGGTCCCAACGCGGACACGATCGCGGAGGACATCGAGGACCTGCGGTGAGCCTGACCGTCCAGTCGCCGGTGTCCGGCGTCGTCGTCGCTCTCAGTGATGTTCCCGACCCCGTCTTCTCCGGCAGGATCGTCGGCCCCGGGGTGGCTGTCATCCCGGACCCCGCTGGCGAGGACGAGGTCAGCGCCCTGGCACCGATCAGCGGGACCATCACGAAGATCCACCCCCACGCCTACATCGTCACCAACGATGCCGGCCGCAGCGTCCTGGTCCACCTGGGACTGGACACCGTGAGTCTGGGGGGCAGCGGCTTCACTCTCCTGGCCGATGAAGGGCAGAGAGTCGATGCGGGCAGCCCCGTCATCAGCTGGTCCCCCGCCCAGATCGAGGCCGGAGGGCTCAACCCGATCGTCCCGGTCATCGCTCTGGAGGGCGATGAGTCCGACCTGGAGCCCGTGTCACCCGGACGCAGGGCCGCCGCCGGCGACACGCTCATGACCTGGGCGTAGACCCGAACGCGGGTCCGGTCCCATCCGGCTTCGCCCGCACTACGTGTGGTCCCGGCCGTCAGTGTGACGGCCGGGACCACAACGTCTCAACGATCTGCCCCGTCCCGCCCGGTCCGGCGGGCGCGGACCGAGTGATATCAGTCCCGAGAAGCCATCTCGTCGCGCACGGCGCTCAGCAGGCTGCCCAGGCGTGCGTTCTCAGGCAGGTCGTCGACCAGGACGACCTCGCCCGCGCCGTCGGCCAATGGGATCCGCCAGTTGGGGTACTCCTGGTCGGTGCCGGGCTGGTTCTGAGCGCGCCGCTCCCCCACGCCGTCGACCAGGGCGACGCCGACCAGGACCGAGGGGGTGCGCACCACGTAGCGGTGCAGGGCTTCCACGACCTGACGCTCGGTGGGAGCATCCCCCAGCAGACCGTGCTCGCGCAGCCGGGCGGTCATCCGGTCGCGCTCGATGCGCGCCTCGGTGCGCACCTGCTCGATCGGCTCCGTGAGCAGGCCGAGGCGCTCACGCAGATCGACGTGCTCGTCAGCCAGGTAACCGGCAGTCGGGGGAAGATCGTGGGTGTTGACCGTGGACAGGGCGAGCCTGCGGTAGTCCTGGGGCTGGAGGGGCCAGCCGTCGTGCTGCTTCTCGAACCACAGGACGCTGGTTCCCAGCACACCGCGGCTGGCCAGGTAGTCGCGCGCCCAGGGCTCCACGGTTCCCAGGTCCTCACCGATGACGACGGCGCCGGCCCGGTGAGCCTCCAGGAGGACGACGCCGAGCATGGCCTCGTGGTCGTAGCGCACGTAGGCGCCATGGTCCGCACCCATGCCCTCAGGGATCCACCACAGTCGGAACAGGCCGATGACGTGGTCCACGCGCAGAGCGCCGGCGTGACGCAGGACCGTGCGCACCATGTCACGCAGAGGGGCGTAGGCGGTGCGCGCCAGGTACTGGGGGTTCCACGGCGGCTGGGACCAGTTCTGCCCCTGCTGGTTGTACATGTCCGGCGGGGCCCCCACGGTGACTCCGGAGGCGAAGGCCTCCGGGTTGGACCATGCGTCAGCTCCCTGCGAGTGCACTCCCACGGCGAGGTCATCCATGATGCCCAGAGACATCCCCGAGGCCAGGGCCTCAGCCTGGGCACGGGCCAGCTGCTCGTCGACGATCCACTGCAGCCAGGCGAAGAAGTCGATGCGCTCAGCCAGCTGGTGCGCCTCGTTGGCGACGTAGGCGGAGTCCGCCTCCCGCAGCGTTGCGGGCCAGGTCTGCAGGGGCCCGTGCTTCTCCACCAGCGCGCTCCACAGGGCGAAGCGCTCCAGTCCCTCGCCCTGCTCGGCACGGAAGCGCTCGAAGTCCCGCTGACGGGAGTAGGAGCGACCGGCAGCGAAGATGACCTCAAGGGCCTCGCGCTTGGCCTTCCACACCGCGTCGCGGTCGATCGGCTCGGCACTGAGGTCGCTGTCCTTGACCTCCTCGAAGGCCCACTGCACCAGCGAGCGCTTGGGACCGGACAGGCGGGCCACCTCTGGGATGTTCTCCGGCCGGATGTAGAGGGGGTTGACGAAGCGGCGCGTCACCGGCAGGTAGGGCGAGGGGGTCATCGGCGCCACCGGCTCAGCCGCGTGCAGCGGGTTGATGAGCAGGAAGTCGGCCCCCTGGTCCCCCAGGAAGGCGGCGAGCTCGGTGAGGTCGTCGGTGTCACCGGTCCCCCACGACCCGCGCGAGCGGGTCGAGTACAGCTGGGCCATGACTCCCCAGCCTCGATCGCCGAGAGACTCGGGCAGATCGAGGTGGTTGGGGGTGACCGCCAGCGCCGAGGTCACGGTGATGGTCTCCGCCTCGCCGTCGGCGGGGGGCGCGGCATGAGCCCCCTGCGGGGCCGTCTGGTCAGTGGAACCGGGACTGACCTCGGCGATGAGCCGGTGCCACCCCAGGGGCAGATCGGCTCCGAGGATGAAGGAGGCGCGGCCGCGCTTGACGCCGTCCACCTCCCGGGGCACGGTCCAGTCCTCGGTCTGAGTCAGCTCGCGGACGTCCCCGTTCTCGAGCTCGACGCGCGCCCGCACCTTGGCGCCGTCGGGCACGTAGACGGGAACGGTGGACTCCACACCGCCGCGCGTGACGACCGTGGGGGCAAGCGCCTGCCGCCAGGGGGCGTCCTCGACCTCTCGCAGAGCGCGCCCGATCTCCTCCTCGGAGTGGGCGCTCACCCCTAACGCGGCCAGCACGGCCCTGAGAGTGGCGCTTGAGGGTGAGGCAAGGTTGCCGTGATAGTCCCAGTACTCGGTGGAGACACCGTGTGCCTCAGCCAGTTGCTTGAGGCTCTCAGAAGCAGGTAACAGGTCGTCGTTGAACTCGTTCATGTGCGTAGTCAGCCTTGCGTGAGCAGATGTGCGGTGGAGCGCCATGGAGCGGGCGTGGAGCAGGGTTGCCCTCCGCCATCACCCCTGGGGATGGATGGGTCGGATCGGAACGCGGGCGCTAGCAGGACTAGCAGTATCCAAGTGTGCCCTAGCAGCTGAGGGTTGTGCACCCGCCGCACCGTATCTCCTGACATTTTGCTGCAACTGTTTCACCATGACGCCGCACAATGGCGCCACTGCCGATGAGTAGCTCGGGCAACGTGTGCCCAAGACCGCACAGTCGGTCGGCAGGCGGCTGAGCAGACGGCGAGACCGGGGTCCCGCCGCCGGCATGTGCCCGACCGCCGTACGGGCAAAGGCGAGTCGCCCGGCTCCATGTTGAAGGCACTGGAGGCGGGCGACCGTGCAGACCGTCCGGGAACGGAGGCGATCAGTCAGAGAGCGGCGATCTCTGAGGCGAGGTTGTCCGCCGTGGGCCCCACGACGACCTGGACGACGCGGCCGGAACGCACCACGCCGAAGGCGCCGGCCGCTCGCAGCGCCTCCTCATCAACCTTCGTCTGATCGGCTACCTCGACGCGCAGGCGCGTGATGCACGGCTCGAGATCGGTGATGTTCTCCTGGCCGCCGAGACCGGCGACGATGTCTGATGCAGTGCTCATGGCTTCTCCTTCCCGGTTCCCGTCCTCGCGCAATCCCCGTCTGTCATGCGCGTGGTCGGGCAGCTGAGGTCCTTCGTGCTCACGATCACTTTATCCCACCTCCGCGTGATCCGCGGCGAAGAGTTCCGGCCGGGAGGAAGAGGATGACGCACGTGCACGGAGACCGCGGAGACCTGCCGCACGGGAGTCGACTGCGCCGAAGAACCCTCCTCGCTTGACGGCGTTCCCTCACGTAACCTTGCGGGAACGCGATAGATGCCTCGACGACGCCGCAGAGGAGATCGTTATTCCCCTGGCGGAAATGTCTCTTTCCGGCCGCAGTCGGGGCACAATGAGCGATGATCCCCATTCGTCTCCGATGAGGAGCACCACATGACAGCGTCCGACACCACCTCCACAACCCTGTCCGGCATCGGCGTGAGCCCTGGCCTTGTGGCCGGCCCCGTCGCCAGGATGGCACCTCCCGTTCCTGAGCCCGAGATCGCGACCCTCGAGCCCAGTCGCGACATCGAGAAGGAGTGCGAGCGCATCGCGCTGGCGGCCCAACAGGTCAAGAAGGGCCTGGAGCTGTCCGCGGCCGAGGCCAAGGCCGAGGCCCGAACCCTCCTTGAGACCACCGCGCAGATGGCCGCCGACCCCACCCTGACCTCGACGGCGCAGGCCATGGTGCGCGAGAAGCGCCTGGTCCCAGAGCGCGCCGTGTGGGAGTCCGCGGGAACGCTGGCCGCCATGCTGGAGTCCCTGGGCGGCTACATGGCCGAGCGCACCCGTGACGTCCAGGATGTCCGCGACCGCATCGTCGCCGTCCTGACTGAGTCCCCGATGCCGGGGATCCCCCGCCTGCCTGAGCCCTTCGTGCTCGTGGCGGCCGACCTGGCCCCGGCCGACACCGCGCTGCTGGACCCCGAGAAGGTCATCGCTTTCATCACCTCCGAGGGCGGCCCCACCTCCCACACCGCGATCCTGGCGCGCGCGCTGGGCATGCCGGCGATCGTCGGCACCGGCGAGAAGGTCACCGACGCGCTGGCCGACGGCGACATCGTCCTGGTCGACGGCACCAAGGGAAGCATCACCCTCAACCCCTCCGAGGACGCTCTGCGCCGGGCGCGCGAGCTCGCCTCGCGCGTGCGCGTCTTCAACGGCGACGGAGCCACGAAGGACGGCCACGAGGTCCAGCTGCTGGCCAATGTCGGTGACGCAGCCGGCGCCCGTAGCGCCGCGGAGGCCGGAGCCATGGGTGTCGGCCTGTTCCGCACCGAGTTCTGCTTCCTGGACCAGCCCGAGGAGCCCACGGTGGAGGCTCAGGTGGAGGCCTACCAGGGAGTCCTTGAGGCGTTCCCCGGCAAGAAGGTCGTGGTCCGCACTCTCGACGCCGGCGCGGACAAGCCGCTGCCCTTCCTGACCGACGCCACCGAGGCCAACCCGGCGCTCGGTGTGCGCGCCTACCGCACGACGCGCCGCGACCCCGAGGTCCTGGACCACCAACTCGAGGCCCTGGCCAAGGCCGAGGCCGCCACCGAGGCCAAGGTGTGGGTCATGGCCCCGATGATCTCCACGGCCGCGGAGGCCGAGGCCTTCACGCAGAAGGCCCGCTCCTACGGTTTGAAGACGGCCGGCATGATGATCGAGGTGCCCTCGGCCGCGCTCATGGCCGACAAGCTCTTCGAGTACGCCGACTTCGCCTCCGTGGGCACCAACGACCTCACCCAGTACGTCATGGCGGCCGATCGTCTGCTGTCCTCGCTGGCGGATCTGTCCACGGCCTGGCAGCCGGCCGTCCTGCGTCTGATCAGTACCGCGTGCGAGGGGGCCTCCCCCAAGGGACGTCCGGTGGGCGTGTGCGGTGAGGCCGCCGCGGACCCGGCACTGGCCGCCGTCCTCGTGGGTCTGGGAGTCGCCTCCCTGTCGATGACGGCACGCGCCCTGCCGGATGTCGACGCCGTCCTGAAGTCCGTCACGCTGGCCGAGTGCCAGGAGCTGGCGAGGATCGCCCTGGACGCGGCGACGGCCGAGGACGCACGCACGGCGGTGCGCGCCAAGCTGCCGATCCTGGAGGAGCTCGGCCTGTGACAGCCCCCTACCCCGTCCCCGCCGCCACGGAGGAACCCCTCGGGTCGGTGACCCGAATCCTCAGTCTGGCGGCGGGTGATGGGGAGGATGTCTTCTCCGGGGGCTCCCTGCCCCAGCTCTCGGGCCGGGTCTATGGAGGACAGGTGGTGGCCCAGGGCATGCTTGCCGCGGCCGCCACGATCGAGGATGACGGCGACGGTGCGCGCCTGCCGCACTCGGTCCACGCCTTCTTCATGCGGGGAGGTCAGCCCGACACGCCGATCACCTTCGCCGTCGAGCGCCTGCACGACGGGCGGTCCTTCTCCCAACGGCGCACCGCCGCCTCCCAGGAGGGCACGCCGATCCTCACGATGCTCACCTCCTTCCAGGAGGAGCAGGAGGGGGCCGACCTCCATGTCGCAGCCCCCTTGGTTCCGCGTCCGGAGGACTTAACGAGTGCGCTGGAGATCTTCCGCACCATCGACCATCCGGTGGCGCGTTTCCTGGGGCGCACGGCGGCCTTCGACCTCAGGCACGTGGAGGGCAATCTCTACCTGCGCCCCGCCCAGGAGCGCACCGGTCGCCAGCACCTGTGGATGCGCTCGCGCAGCCGCATTCCGGAGCAGACCTCCCAGACCGTGCACCGGGCGCTGCTGGCCTACGTGTGCGACCAGGTGATGCTGGAGCCGGTGCTGCGAAGCCAGGGACTGTCCTGGCGCAGTGAGGGCATGAGCCTGGCGACCCTCGACCACGCCCAGTGGTTCCACCGGGACGTCGACATGGGCGACTGGCTGCTCTACGTGCAGGACTCCCCCTCCTCACAGGGCGGCCGCGGCATGGCTCGCGCACAGGTCTTCGACTCATCCGGCCGGTTGGTGTCGACCATCGCCCAGGAGGGCATGGTCCGCATGCCCACCGGTCCCCAGTCCGACGGTAGTTCAGGGCGTTGGCGGATCCGCATGGGAGAGGGCGACGACGGCAGCACCATCCCCGGCTGACGCCGCCCTTCAGAAAAGCGCTCTGGACGTCGTTCTCGTCAGCGAGGTCGGAGTTCCCGACACTCTCGTCGCCTACGCCGAATGGAGCTGTTCACGGGACTCTGGTTCTGAAGGAGAGATACTCCATGAGCTATAAGCCGGAGGAACTCCTCCTTGACGGAGTTCCCGCCTTGAGGTGGGGAGAGCCCGGTGGGCGGGCCGTTGTCGGTGTACACGGACAGTTCTCGAACAAGCATGATCCCGTCATGTCGCGGTGCGGTGACGTGATTGCCTCACGGGGTGCTCGATTGGCCCTACCTACGCTTCGTCGAAGAGCATCCCGCAAAGCTGAACACTCCCAGCTGGATCATTCGCGGCGACCAGGATGATGTGGTCCCTCTGGACGCCCTCAGCCGGTTCGTCGACGCGCCTGGGGTCGAACTCGTCCAGGTCGAGGGCGGCCAGCACTTCCTTGGCCGGCCCCCGTATCTTGACACAGTGGTGGCGTGGTTCGAGGAACGCTATCCGGCTTAACAAGGGAGCATATGGTTCCCGCCATCTTCAGGAGGGCATGCCGTCGTGAGCGGCCATGGCGGCCTCGGAGTCCGATGTGTGGGTCGGGGACTGCGTTCTCCGTCCAGGACGTACTTCTCCTACAAACGGCTGCATCCGGCTCTCAGAGGTTTGCAGGAGAACGCAGTCCTCGTCGGAGAAGTACGTCTCCGAGCAGGAGCTGCGCACTGCGCCGTAGACCCGCCCCCGATTCTCGCCACAATCAGGTCACGGCGGCCCGCGACCGATCATCACGCCGGATGCGAGGCTCATTCTGTGGCGCCCCCTCAAGGCTGAGCGATGACCGAGCCCTGCTCGGGGCACGACTGTCGGCGAAGCTCCCAGGGAGCATCTTGCTGCGGGCTGCGTTGCCGGAATTCCTCAAACCGGAGCGGCACACCCTTCGCGGCATAGGCATCAGGGCTGTCCATGGCTTGAATGTGGAGGTGGGGCTGTGTGGAGTTCCCGGAGTTTCCGCATCTACCGATCTGATCGCCGGCGCTCACCCTGTCACCGGGCGACACCTGAACGGAGCCTCGCTGAAGGTGCACGAGCCCAACGTAGTATGGGCTTTCTGCGACCTGGATGATGACATGATTCCCGAGGATCACGGTCAGTCCCCGCCGAATCCGTTGGGGCTGACTCAGTCCGTACGGAATGAGTGTCAGCATCGAGCGGCGCGCCTCGTGGTCGGGCTCGCCATCGTGAGCAGACACCACGGTTCCTACAACCGGTGAGTACAGGGGACGGCCGAAGGCGTGGAAGAGCTCTGGTGGTTCGGGGGCGAAGAGCGTGCGCAGGCTGCGCGCCGGAGCCGGGCGGCCGTCGTCGTCGACGGCGACGAAGTCGAACGCGTACGTGGTGGCGAACAGATCGGTCCCGTGGCTCGGGACGCGGCGCGTGGGACTGATCTCGGTCAGCCACTGCCCGTCGAACGGAAGTCTCCCGACGACACCGCCTTCGGGGATGAGCCCCAACGTCTCCCTCCCCATGAGAACACCTCCCAACAGACAGTCCATCCGCGGTCAATGTTGCCAGGCGAGGCGAGTGAGACGCAATTGGGGCGTTGACGATGAGAGTGGCGCCAGCCGACGTCTGTTGAAGTCGACCGGCGCCACCATTGACAATGCGCCTACCTCAGCTCAACCTACACCGCGCATCGCCCGTTCAGGCACAGCCGCATTTTACTGATCGAATGTGACGCGTTCTCATTCTTGAGCTCAGGACTGAGGTTCACCGGCTCACCATCAGGGATCGTTTGACTAGGCCCCGAGTAGTTGGAGTTATAGTAAACAGTCACCGGCTGGCCCGTCCGATTCCAGACCGAGGCCGCGTTATTCTTCACACACTTGCCCTGCCCACTGCCAGATCCTTTGAATTCATAGCAATTGGGCTGGCCGCCACCATAGTTGGGGATGGAACCCCTGAAATCAGAAAGCGCCCCCTGCCCGTTGCTGTTGTAGAAGAGACAGAACTCTCCGGCGTCACAGACACCGTCCCTCTCAGCAGCACTTGCGGCCGACGTCGGAATCAGAAGAGCGCCAGCGGTAAGCAGGATGAGTGAGCCGGCGCTTGCGATACGGCGAGCCATTGTCGCACCCATGATGATTGTCCTTTCAAAGTGGCGAAGTACTTGAAGCGGTATCCCGACCACACGAGGTCGCCGCCTGAAAGAACCATAAAATCCGCCTTGTGGCCCTCACCAGAGAGGTCAACCCCCATTGACGGAGACTCAGACCGACCTCTACCATGGTCAATTTTTCACATCGAGTCACTCCGACGCCACCGCCCGTGCTGAGCGCCTGCGAGCCGTGAGCGATGACGGCGTCGGGCATCATGACGCGGCGGCGTTCTCATCATCTGTCACAGAGACGCCATTCCCCAGCCAGTCGGCTGAGAGAATGGCGTCTCTGTCTGAGATGACGGCTCGAGCTGGAGCCCGATCGCTCGGGGATCAGTCGCGGGTCAGCTTCCGGTAGGTGACCCGGTGGGGGCGGGCCGCCTCGGGTCCGAGGCGCTCGACCTTGTTCTCCTCGTAGGAGGCGAAGTTCCCCTCGAACCAGTACCAGCTGGCCGGGTTCTCGTCGGTTCCCTCCCAGGCCAGGATGTGGGTGGCCACGCGGTCGAGGAACCAGCGGTCGTGGGTGATGACCACGGCGCAGCCGGGGAACTCCAGCAGGGCGTTCTCCAGGGAGCCCAGGGTCTCGACGTCGAGGTCGTTGGTGGGCTCGTCCAGGAGGATGAGGTTGCCGCCCTGCTTGAGGGTCAGGGCCAGGTTGAGGCGGTTGCGCTCACCGCCGGAGAGCACGCCGGCCGGCTTCTGCTGGTCGGCTCCCTTGAAGCCGAAGGAGGCGACGTAGGCGCGCGAGGGCATCTCCACGTTGCCGACCTGGATGTAGTCCAGCCCGTCGGAGACGACCTCCCAGAGGGTCTTCTTGGGGTCGATACCGGCTCGGGACTGGTCGACGTAGGAGAGCTTGACGGTCTGGCCGATCTTGAGGTCTCCGCCGTCGAGCGGCTCCAGCCCGACGATGGTCTTGAACAGGGTGGACTTCCCGACGCCGTTGGGGCCGACGACCCCGACGATGCCGTTACGCGGCAGGGTGAAGGAGAGCCCGTCGATGAGGGTGCGCCCGTCGAAACCCTTGTTGAGGTTGGTGGCCTCCAAGACCTGGTTGCCCAGTCGGGGCCCCGGCGGGATCTGGATCTCCTCGAAGTCGAGCTTGCGGGTGCGCTCGGCCTCGGCGGCCATCTCCTCGTAGCGGGCCAGACGGGCCTTGGACTTGGCCTGACGGCCCTTGGCCGAGGAGCGCACCCACTCGAGCTCCTCCTTGAGGCGCTTGGCGAGCTTGGCGTCCTTCTTGCCCTGAACCTCGAGGCGCTTCTCCTTGGTCTCCAGGTAGGTGGAGTAGTTGCCCTCGTAGGGGTAGAGGTGGCCGCGGTCGACCTCGGCGATCCACTCGGCGACGTGGTCGAGGAAGTAGCGGTCGTGGGTGACGGCGATGACGGCGCCCTGGTAGCCGGCCAGGTGCTGCTCGAGCCAGAGGACGGACTCGGCGTCGAGGTGGTTGGTGGGCTCGTCCAGGAGGAGGAGGTCGGGGGCCTCCAGGAGCAGCTTGCACAGGGCGACGCGGCGGCGCTCACCACCGGAGAGGTTCTTGACCTCGGCGTCCGGCGGGGGGCAGCGCAGGGCGTCCATGGCCTGCTCGAGCTGGGAGTCGAGGTCCCAGGCGTTGGCGGCGTCCAGGGCGTCCTGGAGGGCGCCCATCTCCGCCATGAGGGCGTCGAAGTCGGCATCCGGGTCCGCCATGGCGGCACTGATCTCGTTGTAACGGTCCAGCTTGGACTTGATCTCGGCAACACCCTCCTCGACGTTGCCGAGGACCGTCTTGTCCTCGTTGAGCGGGGGCTCCTGCAGGAGGATGCCGACGCTGTAGCCGGGGGTCAGGCGGGCCTCGCCGTTGGAGGGCTGGTCGATACCGGCCATGATCTTGAGGATGGAGGACTTGCCGGCGCCGTTGGGGCCGACCATGCCGATCTTGGCTCCGGGGAGGAAGGCCATGGTGACGTCGTCGAGGATAACCTTGTCACCGTGGGCCTTGCGCGCCTTGATCATCTGGTAGATGTACTCAGCCACTGCTCGTCTGCGCCTTTCGTCAGGGTGTGAGCGGAGGTTCTGCGCGACGACGACCGACCGGTCCCGTCCGTGCGCACCGTGGCCAAGCCTAAGGGAGCCCCGGAGCAATGGCGACGGCGGCGGAGGTGAGACGGTGCACGCGGATCTTCTACAAGCCGACGCGAAGTAGAACCGTGCCCGAGTGTGACACCATGAGCAAGAAGAGGAACAAGAGGGAAGGAATCAATGCACTACCTCAGCCATTACGAGTCCCCCTTGGGAGCCATGACCATGGCCGGCGACGGCGAGTACCTCACGGGCCTGTGGTTCGACGGTCAGAAGTACGACCGATCGACGATCAGCGACGACGCGGCAGTCCAGCCCCTCCTGCCTGTCTTCACGCAGACGGCCCAGTGGCTCGACACTTACTTCAAGGGCTCCGACCCGGGTTTCACTCCGCCGATCAGCGTTGAGGGCTCCGACTTCAAGAAGATGGTCTCCTCCATCATGCTCTCCATCCCCTTCGGCGCCACCAGCACCTATGCCCGCATCGCTGCCGAGGTTGCCTGTCGCACCAGCCGAGAGCAGATGTCCGCCCAGGCCGTGGGTGGCGCGGTCGGGCGCAATCCGATCGTTCTCATCGTGCCGTGCCACCGTGTGCTCGCTTCCGACGGGAGCCTGCGCGGTTACGCCGGAGGAGTCGACCGCAAGGAATGGCTCCTGAAGATGGAGGGGGTCAACGTGTCCGGTCTGTTAACGCCGCCAGCCGCTGACGACGGCGGTGGAAGGCGAGAATGAGAAGCCCGACCGCTGCCCAGAGCAGGCCCTGGAGAATCCAGGTGATCGACCCGTTAGGAAGATGCAGCCGGTCCGACAGCATGTCGTTCGCCACATGAATGCCTCCGTGCACGCCGATGGCCGCCCAGGTCGCCCCGGAGACGATTCGGACAATCATCGCCGTCACCGCGAATCCGCACGGTAGAGCGAGATACGTGATGCGCTCAAGGAGATTCTGTTGCCCTCCTTGAGAGAGAAGATGAAGAACAGTGAATCCGAGGACGCTGGACACTGCTGCAAAACGCGTCTCACCCAGCGAGGAGAAGAGCCACCCTCTCCAAATCACCTCCTCAGGAATTCCCTGAAGAAGGAAGGCTATGGAGAAGGACTCGACGATCATGAGCCACGGCGCACCCTGGGGTAACGGCTGGTCTCCACCAGCAACCCCGAAGACATGAAGCATGCCGGCCACCACAAGCTCAACGACGAGTGCAGCCAGAACCATCCCTGCCAGCCAGAGCAGCGCACGCCTGTCGATGCGCAGCCCCACACCGACATGCCGGTCTCGGTCAAGCGTGCGACCCAAGACACGACACAGGACAAGAGCGAGTACCACCGCCGCCCCATGGATCAGCAGCACACACGTCCCCACTGCGAAGGACTCTACGAGACCAACAGGATTCTCATGTGCGAGAGCAAAGGACTGGATCGCAGGAATCTGTTTCAACAAGGCCGGTGTGAGCGCGCAGGCGAACATCATCGCAACCGCGATAACGATGCGCAGCACCTTTCCACCCGCGGATAGTCGAGGATCTTGATCCGATCGATATCCACTGAGATCCGAGGACTCAAGAGACGAGAGCGTTGATGAGACTTCCACCGACCGAGGTTTTCCATGTGATGTGCTCATGAAATTCACGGTACGCCTCATATTTTGCGCCCTCAATCAGACCCTGAAGAAATCAGGGGAACGTGGAAAAGAAATCAGGGATCCCTCCGGGGAATCCCTGACTCCGATGACGTTTCTAATGAAGCGAGCCGCTCAGTCCTCGGCGGTCTCCTGCTGCTTGCGCCAGCGGATGCCGGCGTCGATGAAGCCGTCGATGTCGCCGTCGAAGACCGAGTCGGGGTTGCCGACCTCGAAGTTGGTCCGCAGGTCCTTGACCATCTGGTAGGGGTTGAGGACGTAGGAGCGCATCTGGTCCCCCCAGGAGGCCTTGATGTCCCCGGCGAGCTCCTTCTTCTTGGCGTCCTCCTCCTGCTGCTTGAGCAGGAGCAGGCGCGACTGGAGGACCCGCATGGCGGCAGCGCGGTTCTGGATCTGGGACTTCTCGTCCTGCATGGAGACCACCAGGCCCGTGGGCAGGTGGGTGATGCGCACGGCGGAGTCGGTGGTGTTGACGCTCTGCCCGCCGGGGCCCGAGGAGCGGAAGACGTCGATGCGGATGTCGGTCTCGGGGATGTCGATGTGGTCGGTGGACTCGATGAGCGGGATGACCTCGACGGCGGCGAAGGAGGTCTGGCGGCGGCCCTGGTTGTCGAAGGGGCTGATGCGCACTAGGCGGTGCGTGCCGCCCTCGACGCTCAGGGTCCCGTAGGCGTAGGGGGCGTGGACCTCGAAGGTGACCGACTTCAGTCCCGCCTCCTCGGCGTAGGAGGTGTTGAGGACCTTGACGGGGTAGTCGTGACGCTCGGCCCAGCGGGTGTACATGCGCAGGAGCATCTCGGCGAAGTCGGCGGCGTCCACGCCGCCGGCGCCCGAGCGGATGGTGATGACGGCGTCGCGGGGGTCGTACTCGCCGCTGAGCAGCGTGCGGATCTCCAGGTCGGAGAGGTCCTTGCTGATGGCCGCCAGGTCCGTCTCGGCCTCGGCGAGGATCTCGGCGGCGTCCTCGCCCTCCTCCTCACCGGCGAGCTCGACCATCGCCTCAAGGTCCCCGATGCGCGCCCCCAGGCTCTCGACCCGCTTGAGGTCGGCCTGGGCGTGGGACAGCGCGGAGGTGACCACCTGGGCGGCGTCGGGGTCATCCCACAGGTCCGGTGCGGAGGCCTGCTCGGAGAGCTCGGCGATCCGGGCGCGCAGGGTCTCAGGGTCGGTCACCGCGGTGATGGAGGCGTAGGTGTGTCGGAGTCGTTCGATCTCAGCGGAGAAGTCAGTGGCCACGAAGGGGAGTCTACGGCAGAACGTGCGAGGGGCGTCGTCGGGGCGGTCGCGGCTCGCTCGACGGCTCGGTCACGCCCACCATTCATCCGTCCCTCACCCCAGCTCGATCCCCTGGGCTTGGGAGAGCAGCGCCTCGAGCACCGCGCGTGTCGCCTGCCCCGGCTCGCTGCGGGTCGATCGATGACGCACCACCAGCTGGCGCACGCCCAGCCCGGGCAGGCGCACCACACTGAGCTCATCGGGGACAAGTCCGGAGTAGACGGCCAGCTCGGGCAGGAGCGCGCAGCCCAGGCCCTGACTGACCATGGCCAGCACGACGTCGTAGTCGTAGGCGACGTGCCGCATCGTCAAGGGCACCCCCAGCTGGCGCTCCAGACGGTCCAGGGCGAAGGCGCCGGCGGTCTCCGGGGCCAGGTCGATCCAGGTGGCGCGCGCCAGGTCCGCCAGAGTCGTTGGGGCCGCCTGCTCGGCCGGCACGACGACGAGCCAGGACTCGTCCAGCAGCGGGATGTCAGCCATGCCCCGAGGCGCCGCGGGCAGCGTGTGCTCGTCACGCTCGATGAGGACCAGGTCGAGCTCGCCCCGACGCAGCCGGGACAGGGCACTGCGCTCCTCGACCTCCTCGACGATCACCTCCAGCTCCGGGCTGGTGGTCGCCAGAGAGCTCAGGAGGGGCAGCAGGAGCGCCCGGACGGCGGAGGCGAAGCTCCCGACGCGCACCACGCCGGAGGGGACGGAGTCGTCCAGGTCCGCCAGCTCACGGCGCACGGTGGTCAGCTCGTCCTCGATGCGCTCGGCCGCGTCCGCCAGAACCTTCCCGGCCGCCGTGAGCACGGCTCCGGTGGGTGTGCGGTCCAGGACCCGGGCGCCGCACTCGCGCTCCAGGAGGCGAATCTGCTGGGAGACGGCCGACGGCGTGATATGAAGGAAATCTGCCGCTGCGACAACTCCTCCGGCCCGGTGGACGGCCAAGAGAACCGAGAGCCTCTGAGGCAATACCTGCATGAAGTAAATCTACATCCCTCATGCAGATAGATGCGATTGACCTTCATTCGGGGGTGTCGAAGAATCTTCCCTGTGAACGACGTGCTCTCCTCCCTCATCTCTATCGGCGGCTGGATCGGTGCCGCTGAGCTCCTCGTGGCCTACTTCATGGTCTCCAAGGGCACGATCGCCGGCGATTCGCTCAAGTACCAGGCCCTCAACATCACCGGCTCCGTGCTGCTGACCATCAACTGCGCAAGCTCCGGGGCCTGGCCCAGCGTCATCGCCAACGCCTTCTACCTCCTGGTGGGCCTCAACATCCTGTTCACGGTGAAGCGGGCCTACATCGCCCAGCTCTCGCGCCGTCAGAAGGAGGAGCTGCGGTCCCGGATTCACCTGCGCCGGCGCCCCTCCCCCGTGGTCTCGGCGGGTTTCGTCGAGCAGGCCTGAGAGCGCAGGCCGCCTCCTGCCACGCATAACCTTCCACCCACCCGTTTCGACGCAGTGAGTCTGTCGGCTCACTGCGTCGTCGTCATTCGGGCAGAGCCGGCGGCGGTGATGGTGAAGCCCTCGACCGGGAGGATCCCCCAAGGGAGGAAGGGCGGGCGGGAACGGGCCTGCAGCCTCACCTCGGCGATCTGGCTGTCGGCGGCCCGGGCGCTGACGATCGTGACCCCCTCCAGCCTGGCCGCTGCCGGCTGGGCGGACAGGTCCTCGACCGCCTTGCTCAGGACTCCTGCGTCAGTGAGGGACCCGGGTGCGGTGTCCGTGGCGCCGCCCCCGTAGTAGGGGTTCGCCTCCATGCTGTCGGCTCCCGCGGCCGCAGCCGAGTCCGCCAGTGACGTGAGGGTCTTGAGGTCGAGGTAGACGGCGGTTGCCGAGGCCGCGACGAACAGCAGCGCAAGGACGACGCAGATGAGCCCGACGCCCAGGAGGAGCGTCTGCCCGTCCTCCTCACGGTGCAGCCGACGCAGCAGGGCACGAGCCCGCTGCTGGGAGGTCCTGGGGCCGGGTGGCCTGTTCACTGCTCCTCCTTGCCCGGCAGGGTGATGGAGCGCTCAGTGTCTACGACGACGACATCCCGGCCGATCCCCAGCGAGGCGAAGCCCGGAAGGTCCACACCGACTGAGACCTTGACCATCGCCGCCTGCCCCCGGGCGCAGCCGTGAGCGCAGGTCACCGACAGGGAGCCGGAGGGATCGGCGTCGACCCCCTGATCGGACAGGGACAGCTGCATCGCCACCTGAGCGTTATCCATCGCGGACGGTGAGTCATCGACCTCCAGGACCCGGCTGGCGGCGTCGGCCGCCGAGGCGACGGCGAAGGTCGTGGCCTGGAGCTGGGCGAGCGTGACCACCAGGTAGAGCACGGGTACCACCAGGACGGCGCTCCATCCGATGAACTCGACGATCGCGTTGCCCTCCTCCTGGCTCATGAGCCGCCGGATGCTCCGTGGACCTGGCCTGAGAACCTGTCGTAGTCGGCTGACGGCCCGCCCGGTGATGATGGCGCAGGCCGGGACCGCCCTCGGTGACCGCGATGCGGCAGGGCGCCCGCGACGCCTTGCGTCGGCCATGGATATCACCCGAGCTCACCTCTCCTGAACCAGGGAGGACTCATCGATGGCGTGCCCGGTGACCCGCAGTGTCCCTCCGGGCCCGAAGAGTCCCAGGACCGGGAAGGGTGCTGTCACCGTCACCTCGACGATCCTCAGGTCACCGGCGGACATGCGCGAGACGGTGACGGTGTCCACGTAGCCGCGCCTGAGGGCGGCGTCGGTCAGAACCTGCACCCGCTGGCGCGCCTCGGCCTCCGTACCCCCGACCAGGGCGGCGCGGCGAGCGCCGTCACCCGCGGCGTCGGTCAGGACGTTGCGGGCGTAGACCCCCAGGGCCACCTGGAGGAGCGCCACGAACACGACGATGACGAGCGCACCGACCATGACGAAGTCGACGACGGCGGAGCCCGACTCATGCTGCCCGTTGAGGCGGAGGCGACCCGGCCGGGGCAGGGCGCGACCAGCCCGTTGGAGCACGCCGAGGCGAGGCGCTCGTTCAGATCGCACTCGTCACCTTCGCGATGGCGTTGAGGAAGACCTCGGTCAGCGTGCTGCCGGCCACCGTCCACAGTGCCACGACGAGCCCCGCGGTCATGAGGGTCACCAGGACCCAGCCGGGGACGTCACCGCGCTCATCGCGCAGATCGATCCGGGTCGCACCGGCGGCGCGCCACGACCGGGAACCGTGCTGAGAGAGGCGGGATGAGGGAGGGATGAGGCACTTCATGACTACTCCTTGCTGTCGGGCGGGAATCTGGGTGAAAGGGCGATGGATGGTCGGGGTCCACGGGCGCAGGAGGGTGACGGATACGCTTCACACCCCCAGCCTCAGGACGAACAGTCCTGGGAAGAGGGCGAAGACGACGGTGATGGGCAGGACCAGGAAGACCACGGGAACCATCTGGGCGATCTCCCGTCTGCCGCCCTCCTCCATGAGGGCCTGGCGCGCCGCCTCACGCACGTCGGTGGCCTGGGAGCGCAGGACCTCGGCCAGTGGTGTGCCGCGCTCAAGGGCCACGATGATCGCCTCGCACAGGCGGGTGACGTGGACGGAGCCGACTCGCCGCTCCATGCGGTCCAGGGCGGTGGACAGGACCGTGCCGGAGCGGATGTCGGTCAGAGTGGTGCCCAGCTCGTCGACGAGGTCGCCGCGCCCCAGTGCGACGATGCGCTCGATGGCCGGCACCGGGCCCTGGCCGGCCCCCACCGCCAGGGCCAACAGCTCGACGACGTCGGGCAGCTGCGCCTCGATCCGTGACAGCCGCTTCGCCACGGCCCGGCTGAGCCACCAGTCGCGGGCAGCGGCCCCGGCCACTGTGGCCATGAGGCACAGGAGGATGAGCGCGGGCACGTTGACGGAGCGGGCCAGGGCCGCCAGGCCGCCTGCGGCCAGGACGAGCAGGAGCGCCGTCGTCGACCACAGGACCTGCTGGAGGCGGAACTGGTCGACCCCCAGTGATGACCCTGATCGCGTCAGGCGACGCCGGACCGAGTCGGCCGACGACCCCAAAGAGTCCATCAGCCTGCCGAGATTGAGAGCACGTCCGGTGGAGGCCATGAGCAGGCCGACGACGGTGCTCCCGTCGGAGGTAGGCCCTGCCGGAGCGACCAGCAGGCCGGAGGTCGTGGGCCGGCGGTGGACGTAGGGCTCCAGACGGGCCATGAGTGTGGGGCGGCGGCGACGGAGGGCCGAGATGACGCTCAGAACGCCAACGGCCCCCAGCAGCCCGGCGAGTCCTCCGGTGAGCATCGCGTTCATGGGGTTCATCGCAGTGTCCTCTCCTCCTCGGGCAGCCGCCCCAGGCGCAGCATGAGCCGGTAGGCGATGACCGAGACGACGGCTCCGGTCAGGAGAATGACGGCTCCGGCGGTGGTGGCGTAGGCCGCTGCTGCCTGAGGCCGGGTGGACAGCAGCGCCAGGACCAGCCACGGGGCGGCGACCGCGACCTTGGCTCCGTTGACGGTCCAGGACTGGCGAGCCTCGAGCTCGCCTCGGGTGCGCATGTCCTCACGCAGCATCTGAGACAGGGAGCGCAGCAGCGTCCCCAGGTCGGTGCCGCCGACCTCGTGGGCCAGGCGCAGGGCCTCAACGATCCGGTCGGCGACCGGGTCGGCGAAACGGGCCTTGAGCCGGTCCAGGGCGCTGTCGAAGCGGGCCGAGGCGGCGTAGTCGGTGGCGAAGGCCCGGAACTGGGGGCGGACGGCCTCCGGGCCGCGCTCACCGAGGTTGGTCAGCGCCTCCGGCAGACTCATGCCCGCGCGGACGCCGGAGACGAGGGTGTCGACGGCCTCGGGCCACACCTCGCGCAGCCGGGTACGGCGGTTGCGCGCTCGAGAGGAGATGATGAGGAAGGGGATCGCCGTGAAGATGGCGGTGAAGGACAGGGCCACCGGCCAGGCCCGGGACATCCCTAGGAAGATCAGGCCGATGAGCAGCCCCAGCCCGATCGAGCCCAGGACGAACATTGTGGGGCTGGTGCGGCCGGCGCCGGCCTGGACCAGGATGTCGGCCAGGAGACGGGAGCGCCTCGAGCGCCACTGAGGCGGGTCGGAGGTGCAGGCCATCCAGATCAGGAGCAGCCCCACCCCGCCCAGGAGCCCGGAGACGGCGCCCATCAGTAGGCCTCCTGGGCGCTGGTGGGGCGGGCGTTGAGCAGGGCGGTCAGGTCGTGACCGGCCCGGTTGAAGCGCTCGGCGGCGTCGGGCGCTCCGGCTCCCCGGACGAGGTTGCCTGCGGGGTCGCGGTGGAAGACGTCGGAGAGCTCGATGATGCCGTTCTCGACCCGACCGGACAGGGCCGCGACCTCCCGCACGGTGCGGCGTCCGCTGCGATCCAGGTCGAGGTGGACGACCAGGTCGATGGCGCTGGCGACGGTGGGGACCACGAAGTCGCTGGAGACGTTCTCACCCGCCAGCAGCGGGAGCGTGCAGATCTTGATGACGGCTTCCCGAGCGGAGTTGGCGTGGATGGTGCACATGGATGGCAAGCCCGAGTTCATGGCGATGAGCAGGTCCAGGGCCTCGGCCTCGCGGACCTCCCCGATGAGGAGACGGTCGGGGCGCATGCGCAGGGCCTCCTTGACCAGGCGCCGCAGGCTGATCTCACCGACGCCCTCGAGGTTGGGCGGCCGGGTCTGCATGGCCACGCAGTCCCGGTTGCGCAGGGCGAGCTCGAAGACCTCCTCGCAGGAGATGACCCGCTGCGCGCCCGGGATCGCTCCGGCCAGTGCCCTGACCATCGTGGTCTTGCCGGCCTGGGTGGCGCCCGAGACCAGGATGTTGAGGCCGGCCTGCACGGAGGCGTCCAGGAAGGCGGCGACCTGGCTGGTCAGCGAGCCCATGCGCACGAGGTCGCTGGTGCGTGAGGCGCGGGAGGTGTGCTTGCGGATGTTGACCGCCCAGTGCTGGGAGGTGATGGGCGGGATGACGACGTGAAGCCGCTGTCCCCCGGCGAGCTGGGCGTCGACGAAGGGGCTGGACAGGTCCAGGCGGCGCCCGGAGGCCCGCAGCATGCGCTCGACCAGGACGGTGAGGTCCTCGCTCTCCAGGATCGTGGTGGTCAGCTCGGGGCGTCCGGAGCGGGCGACGAAGACGCGGCCGGGGGCGTTGACCCAGATCTCCTCAATGGACTCGTCATCGAGGTAGCTCTGGAGCGGCCCCAGCCCCGCCATGGCGTCCAGCACGTGGGAGCGCGCCCCCTTTGGGTCGATGAGCGGCGGGACGAGTCCGGCGTCGGAGCGGCGCAGGTAGTCCTCCTCGGCCTGGGTGACGAGCTGCTCCAGGTCGGAGGCGTCCTTGAGGGGGTCGATGCCGCGAGCGCGCACCAGCTCGCGAACCTCCGTCAGGAGAAGATCGGCAGCGTCCATGATGCCTCTCAGCGTGGGAGTCGTTTGAGGAGGAGTGACGATGATGTGAGGACCGGCCTGGGACTCTGCAGAGCCGTGACGCACCGGCCGGTCGGTGAGCAATGTCACGGATGAACTCTAGGACACCTGATCACGAAATGGCCACCACCTCGACATAACCTGTGGATAACTTCGACCTTCTGGCACATTCCTCAAGCCGTTGCTCACGTCCCTGGACGTTTGCCGCCAGCGGACGGGCGCGGCTGTCCTGCGAGACATAGGACCTGTCGCCTACGGTTGGACCATGTCACAGCCTCCGCAGTCCCCGGACGCCCCCGGCACCACTGATGTCGACGGCGGTGCCGACAGCCTCGCCGACGAGGTGACCTCCGACGTCGAGCGCGCTGCGGCTCATGCTGCCGACGACCGCGGCGAGCACAGCGCTCCCCCCGGTGACCAGGACGCCGGCGATGACGACAACGCCGATGACTATCGTGCCCCCGTTGTCGTCGCTCCGCTGCCCGGGGCGTCATCCGGGCCTGCGCGGGGAGGCCGGCAGGCCACGGCGCCTCAGGCCGCTGAGGTCCCCCGCCCCCGTCACTCCGCGCTGTCCCTGGCGGCGATGGCGAGCGTCGCCGTCGGCGGCCTCAACCCGACTCGGCTGGCGCTCCCGCAGTCCGAGACCCCGGAGCGGCACATCATCGGCGTCATCGACACCCAGGGTCGGCACTGGGAGGTCCATGAGGCCCGCACCGATGCCGTGGGCGCCTCCTTGGAGGCTGAGGCCGAGGTGCTGCGCCGCATCGGTCGGGTCGTCGACGACGGGCGACTCTCCTTCGACGTTCCTCGCGTCGCCGGGTCCCTGCGTCAGAAGGACGCGCACATCCAGGTCCGCTCCCATGTGGAGGGCAAGCCGATCCCGGTGGAGACGCTCCGACCGGGGCCGGGGATGTCGGCGGGCCTGGGCAAGGCGCTCGGTGAGATCCACGAGCTGGCCATGACGGTGATCTCCGAGGCCGGCATGCCGGTCTACGACGCCGAGGAGGTGCGTCGGCGCTGGCTGAGCCTGCTGGACGACACCGCCGCGACGGGCCGGACCCCACCGGCGCTGCTGGGGCGCTGGGAGCAGGCCCTGGAGGACGCCGCCCTGTGGCGCTTCCGCCCCACCGTGGTCCACGGGGACCTCGCTGAGGAGAACGTCCTGGTGGCCGGCGGCACGGTGGTGGCGGTGCGGGGCTGGTCCCAGGCGCATGTGGGGGACCCGGCCGAGGACCTGGCCTGGGTGTACTCCTCAGCACCGGTGGACTGCCTGGACTCCATTGAGGACGCCTACGACATCGCCCGCTCCGAGGGCGTTGACCGGCACCTGCGTGAGCGGGCCGAGCTGGTCAGCGAGCTCAGCCTGGCGCGCTGGCTGCTGCACGGGGTGAGGACCGGGGACAAACCGGTCATCAATGACGCGGTGGCGATGCTGGAGGACCTGGCCGCCCAGGTGGGTGACGCCCCGCTGGTGGAGCCGGCCACGCCCCGGCTGGCTCCGGTGCCGGGGGTTCGCGAACCGGCTGAGCCCGACGCCGTCACCAACCCGGTGGCCATGGTGCGCGTCGACGACGAGGAGAGCTGACGGACGCGCTGCTCTGCCGCCGTCACCCCACTGTCAGAGCCGTC
Source organism: Actinomyces oris (assembly GCF_001929375.1). GTDB lineage: Bacteria > Actinomycetota > Actinomycetes > Actinomycetales > Actinomycetaceae > Actinomyces > Actinomyces oris_B. The sequence continues at coordinate 136,045 of NZ_MSGO01000009.1, forward strand.
TGGATCTGCTCGATGCTGAGCAGGCCCTCGGCGGTGAGCTCATCGACACGTCCTCCGGGGTAGTCGACGTAGGCGTAGGCGGCCCGTACCGAGCCGGTGGGCACGCTTTGGGAGGCCGCCCAGGCGTGGACGTAGACGCTGAGCTGGTCCACTGGCACCTGGCGTCGCCCGGTCTTCCAGTCGACGATGAGCCACCCGGAACCGTCCGAGCGGCGGAAGACGGCGTCCATGCGGCAGCGCAGGGTGGTGGCGCCGATGGTGATCTCCCGGTCCGTCTCGGTCTCGGCCAGGACGTAGTCCTCCAGGAGCGGCAGGTTCTCGGCGGTCTCCAGCCAGCGCTCGATGCGGTCCCGGTCCTGGGGGCCGAGGCTGTCGGGCACGCCCGCCTGCCCCAGGCCGAACAGGGTGCCGCGTGCGCTCAGGCGCTGGGCGACGGCGTCGTGGAAGACGGTTCCGAGCCGGCCTGCGGCGCGGGGCTCGGGTGGGAGCGGACGTCGCAGGTCGAGCGCGAACTGCCGGCGGTCGGCGCGCAGGTCGTCCAGGCGAGTGGCGGCCAGGTGCTCGGGCAGGCGGACGGCGGGCCCGCTGGACAGGGCCCGGGAGCGCTCGACCAGGAGGAGTCCCGCCTCGAGTCGCCACCGCCGCACCGTCTCGTCGTCGGGCTGGGCCTGAGCGGGTGCCTCCTGGGCGGGGACGGCGCTGCTCATGGCGGCGGCGACCTGGGCGGCGACCGCGTGCCGGGCCCGGCGCACAGCGGCGAGCCGGTCGGCGACCGGGGCGTCCTCTCCCCCGGCCTCCGGGACCTGGCCGCTCAAGGTCTCCGCTGCGTCGGCGTCGAGGGGCCAGGTGCCCACCTGGGTCAGGGCGGTCAGGGGGTTGGGGCGGGACTCATCGAAGTCGACCCAGCCCTCCGCGTAGTCACGGAGGAGGTCGCGCCGCTGGAGCTCGGTGAGGAAGCGTGAGGGGCGGCGGGGCTTGGAGGCGGTCTTGGACAGGTGGGAGCCGGTCAGGAGGAGCTCGTGGCGGGCCCGGGTGAAGGCCACGTAGGCCAGGCGCCGCTCCTCGCGCAGGCTCTGGCGCCCGAGGGCCTCCTTGTAGGCGCTCATCGTCTCGGTCAGGAGGGGCTTGTCCGTGACAGCCGGGTCGAGGTCCCCGACGGTGAAGGGGGGCAGGTCGCCGGCGTCGGCCCGCAGCGGGAAGGGGAAGGTGGAGGTGGAGCCCATCCAACCGGTCTCCGCGACACGAAGATCGTCCTTGACGGCGCTGGTGTAGGAGGGGAAGACCTGCTCGTCCATGCCGGGCACGGCGATGACGTCCCACTCCAGGCCCTTGGCGGCGTGGACGGTGAGGAGCTGGACCGCCCCGGGCGAGGGCTCGACCTCGGGGGCGCTCATGGCGTCCTCATGCTCCTCGGCGGCGTCGAGCCATTCCAGGAAGCCGGTGAGGGTGGGGGCGTCGGTGTCGGCGGCGAAGGCCCGGGCCGTCTCGTGGAAGGAGTCCAGGGCACGGTGGCCCATCGGGTGACCGACCCGGGCGGCGATCTCGATGTCGAGGTCGAGGACCTGCTCGGCCAGGGCCACGAGGTCGGGCAGGGGCAGGCAGACGGCCTCCCGGATGCGTCGGATCGCCCGGGCGGTGCGCAACGCGACGGCCCGCCCGGCCTCGGTCAGGTCCCGGGCCGCGGCGGCCTCTTCCTGCTCTTCTCGCGCGCCGTCCTCGTGCCATCGCAGCAGGGTGTCCAGGGCCTCGCTGAGCAGTGGGGAGTCGGCCTCGGCCTGGTCGCCGTGAGCCGGCGGTCCGGCCTGGTCGCCTTCGGTCGCGGGGCGGGTGAGCTCGCGGGCCAGCGTCGCCAGGGCCCGCAGGTCGCGGGCACCGATACCGAAACCGGTCAGGAGCCTGACCACCCGGTCCCCGCGCTCCGGGTCCGAGGCCACGGTCAGCAGGGCGCGGACGTCGGCGACCTCCGGGACGTAGAGCATCCCGCCCAGGCCGATGATCGTGTAGGGCAGGCCGGTCTCCTCCAGCTCGGCGGCGATGGGATCCATCTGTGCTCGGGTGCGGCACAGGACGGCCATCTCGGCACTGGGTGACCAGCGCTCGGCGAGGAAGGCGACGACCGTGCGGGCCTCCTCGGCGGGGTCTTGGAGGAAGGCCCCGAACGCCGCCCCGGGCTCCAGGCCGAAGGCCTCGGGGCGGGCCCGCAAGGGGGCGACGGTGAGGTGCTCGCCCACCGGGTCCCCGTCCTCGACGACGCCGGAGCGCAGGGGCGCGGAGACGACGTTGGCGACGTCCAGGATGGTGGAGTCGTTGCGCCAGGAGGTCGACAGCTCCAGGACGGGGGTGGCCTCAGCCGGTGATGCCCCGGACTCCAGGAGGGCGGTGCCGGTGGGGTTGAAGCGCTGGTGGAAGGTGTCCAGGGCTGCGGCGCTGGCTCCTCGCCACCCGTAGATCGCCTGGTGGGGGTCGCCGACGGCGGTCACCCCGGAGTCGGCGAAGAGGGCCGACAGAAGCCGGACCTGAGCCACCGAGGTGTCCTGGAACTCGTCGAGCAGGACCGCGGGGTACTGGGCCCGCACCTGGGCGGCGGCCTCGGGGACGGACTCAGCGATGGCACAGGCCAGGGCGATCTGGTCACCGAAGTCGAGCAGGCCGTGGTGACGTTTGTGCTCGTGCAGCTCGGCGACGACGTCGAGCAGCGCCTCCCACTCGGCCATGACGGCGGGCGCCTTGCCGACCAGGGTCTTGCAGCCCTTGATGGCGGCCAGGGCGGTGAGCTGCTCGGTCAGGTCGGCCAGGTCCTTGGCGGCCTCCTCAATAGTCAGCAGGTTCTGACTCAGGGCGTCGGCCAGGACCAGGGTGGCGCTCGCGTTGTGGCTGAGGCTCTCGTTGGGCAGCGGGAGCGTGCGCGCCTCAAGCAGGGAGGAGACGATCTGCCAGGAACGGGCCTGGGTGATGAGAGTGGAGTCGGGGTCCACGCCGATGCGCAGTCCGTGGTCGCGCACCAGGGCGCCGGCGAAGGAGTTGTAAGTGGCGATCATCGGCTCACCGAGGTCGGTGGCGTCAGCGGTGACCCCCACTCCCCTGTCATGCTCCGGCACGGTGGCCGGCAGCAGGCCGGCCGCGCTGAGGTCGGCCAGGCGGGAGGCGACGCGCTGGTCGAGCTCGGCGGTGGCCTTGCGGGTGAAGGTCAGTCCGAGGATCTGGTCGGGGCGGACCTGCCCGGTGGCGACCAGATAGACGACTCGCTGAGCCATGGTGGCGGTCTTGCCCGAGCCGGCTCCGGCGACCACCAGCAGGGGGCTCAGCCGGTGGGCGATGACGCGCTCCTGCTCCTGGGTGGGGGTGTGGATGCCGAGCACCTCCGCCAGGGCCTGGGGGGTGAGCCGGTCTGGGCCGGTGGGGGTCATGAGACGACTCTCCTTCCCTCGACCTGGACGGGGCAGGAGTCCTTGACCCGGCAGGTACGGCAGTGCTCACCGGTGCGGGCCTCGATCTGCGGGCCCACTCCGGCCACGGCCGCGGCGGCCACGAGGTCCTCAGCCCAGTACTCCTCGCTACTGTCGGCAGCACTGTTCTCCTCGCCGTCACCCGGCTCCTGCGCTGGTTCCGGGGCCGCGGGGCTGGGGTCGAGGGCGGCGCCCGACGGGGCCAGGACGTAGCCGTCTCCTGAGCGCTTAGGGGGCTCCTTGCCCAGGAGCACGAGGGCTCCGCCGACGACGTCGAGGCCCTGCGAGCTCAGGGCCAGCCGGTAGGTGGCCAGCTGGGGGTGGCGCTGGACGTCCTTGGGGACGCGCTGCCCGGTCTTGAGGTCGATGACACGCACGGCGCCGTTCCGGATGGGGCCGGCGGGCTCCTCCGGGGTGTCTCCCGACAGGCCATCGAGGTGTTCGAGGCGGTCAATGCGCCCGGAGATCCTCACCGGGACGGCGTCGCCGCCTTCCGTCGGTATCCGCAGGCCGGCCCGCTGGCGGACCGCGGGGCTGAGGACGCTCATGGGGATGTCGACGTCGGCGCGGACGGGCTGCTCGACGTCGGCGCGAATACCCAGGGCGTCGCAGTCGCTCAGGTAGGCGTCGAGGCGCTCGATCATGGCGCGGGCGCGGTCTGCGGCCAGGCCTCCCTGCCAGGTGGCGGGGTAGCCGAGGTCGGCCAGGCGCTCCTCGAAGGCCTCCCGCAGAGCCGGACCGCGCAGGTGCTCGCTCTGGGCCCGTTCGGCGACCGCGTGGACGAGGCTGCCCAGGGCCTGGGCGTCGCTGGCGGGGGCCGATCCTCCGTTGCGGGTCAGGAACCACTTGAGCGGGCAGGCGGCCAGGCCCTCCACGTCGGAGGGACTGACTCGTATCCGCTCGCCGGCGGCGATGAGGGGGGCGCTGGAGGTGGGGCCGGCCGCGCCGATCCAGGTGGCGGGGTCGGCGCCGGGTACGCCGTGGCGGGCGAGGTCGGCCAGCAGGTCGACGGCGGCCCGGCCGCGCCTGCGTTCGGCGTCGGTGGCCGTCTCGAGGTTCCCGCAGATGGCGGCGTGGCGCAGCTCCCCCACCAGGCCGCGCAGGGTGAGGTCGCCGGTGTCGGGGCTCAGGAGGGGGGCGCCGTCGGCGTCGGTCAGGGCGATCCCGGCACTGTGGGCGATCTCGGTCAGGAAGGGTGAGGGGGCGTGCTCGGCGTCGGCGGTGGCGGTCAGCAGGAGGCGCCTGGTGGCGCGGGACAGGGCCATGATGAGCATGCGGCGCTCGTCGGCGCGCACCTGTGCCCGGGCGGCGGCCACGGCACCGCTGCCGCCAGTCCCGTTCCCGGGTGCAGCGGTGTCTGCGGTCAGGCGGCCGGTGACGGCGTCGACGAGGAGGCCGGTGCGGGTCAGGGAGTCCCTCAGGCGCAGGTCCGGCCAGCGGTCCCGTTCCAGCCCGACGACCACGACGAGCTCCCACTCCTGACCCGCGCAACCTGCCGGGGTCATGACGGCGACGCCCTCCGGGCGCCGCCCCTGGGGGGCGACGGAGTCCGAGGGCAGGACCTCGGCGTCGAGCTCGGCCAGGAAGCTGGAGGCGTCCTGGCCCGGGTGGCGCTCGGCCCAGACCTCGGCGCGTTTGAACAGGGTGGTGACGACGTCGAGGTCGTGCTCGGCGGCCTCGGACAGGAGTGATCGCACGGGACCTGCCGAGGGCAGCAGGGCGGTGGCGCGCCAGGCCTCGGCCCGCTCGGAGGCGTTCCAGGCGGCCCACAGCAGGGCCTCGACATCGCGCGGGGCGTCGGCGGGGCTCTGCCCGATGACGCCGCGCAGGGCCTCAAGGATCCTGGCTGCGGTGAGGAGCCGGACCGCCTGGGTGCTCAGCGGCTGCCCGTCCAGGGACCGGGCGAAGCCGGAGGCCTGCTCGGGGTCGGCCAGCAGGGCCAGGAGGGCGGCGTCGCCGCCGGTCCGGGGCCCGGTCCCGGCGGCGGGATCAACGGTGGGACCGACATTGGGATCGGGGGCGGGACCGGCTGTGGGGGCGGTGGTCCTGGGCTCACCGGGCTCGGCCGCACTGGCGTGCGGGGTTGCGGCCGGCGGGGCCTGGCGCAGCCTGCGGCGCAGTCGACGCAGGTCCATGGTGGTCAGCCCCACCAGGGGGCTGGTGAGGAGGTTGATGGCGGCGTCGCGCTGAGGCGGTTCACCGCGCCCGCCCATCTGGTCCCGGATGGCGGCGCGCACGATGTCCAGGAGCGCGGCCGCGGCCGGTTCTGCACGCAGCAGGACCGCGGGTGTGCGGGAGGCCAGGGGCACGCCTCGTCTGCGCAGGTCCCTGGCGAGGGTCTCGGCGTCGGCGGCGCTGCGAACGATGACCGCCATCTGTGACCAGGAGGTGCCGTGGTGGACGTGCTCGAGCCTGAGCGCCCGGGCGACGTGGGCGTGCTCCTGCCAGGCGGAGGAGGCCAGGATCACCTCGACACCGGCCGCCGCCTGCGGGCACTCAGCGTCACTCGCCCCGGAGGAAGGCCTCTGTGAGGACCGTGCTGAGGACCGGGGCGCCAGGGTCGTCCGCCGGTGGGCCGTCGTGCCGGTCACCGGGACCCGGGCGCTCTGGTCGGAGATCACCGCCGCGATGGCCGGGTTGCCTCGGTAGCAGGTGGTCAGCCGCAGGCGGGTGGCTGCGAGCCCCGAGTGGTCCTCGGCGGCGACGAGCAGGCTGGGGGTGCCGCCGCGGAAGGTCTCCACGGCGACGTCGGGGTCCCCCAGCACCACGATCTGCGCCCGGTGCCCGTCGGGGTCCGGGGTCGCCAGGGCCCTCAGGAGCCTGGCGGTGGCGGCCGTGCAGTCCTGGTAGTCGTCCACGACGACGAGGTCCGGGACGGGGCGGGGGGCGGCCACGGCGTCGGCGCCCCAGGAGCTCAGGGCCTCCACGGCTCGGTCCTGGAGGCGAGCCGTGTCCATCTTGCGGGTCTGGGCCCTGCGCCCGGCGCTGGCCCGCCCCTGCGCGTCCCAGGTGCGCAGCAGCTGGGACGCGGGCCCCCAGATGGGGACATTGAGCCGGCGCCCCAGGTCGGCCAGGTCGTCGGCGCTGATGCCGAGCTCTCCGGCGCGCGCCAGGAGGTTGCGCAGCTCGGAGCGGAACGCCCGCGACCCGGTGGCCTCGGCGGGGAGCCCCGGCCAGGTGACGGTGCTGACCATGGAGGCCAGGACGGAGTCCTCCTCCGCACCGGCCAGAAGCACCGGGGGAGGCAGCGGGTCGGGCCGCCTGGTCAAGGAGGTCGTCAGGATCGTCAGGGCGAGGGCTGCGGGAGTGCGCACTCGGACGACGCCGTCGCCATGGCCCTCACGCAGCAGGTGGGCGGCCCGGCCACGCAGCCAGTCGGCCCGCGCCCGGGTGGGGGCCAGCAGGACGGCGTCGCGGCCGCCGGCGACGGCCTCGGCCAGCAGCCTCAGGGCCAGAGAGGTCTTACCGGTTCCGGGGGCCCCCAGGACGACGACGTTGGAGCCCCCGGCCACGCGGTCCAGGACCCGCTGCCCATCGGCGTCGGCCGCGGGCAGCTCGGCCGCCTCGGGGGGCGGAAGGAGACGGACGGGGTCCTGGGACATGGGACCATCTCACCACGGGCCACCGACAGGATCGTGCACCGTTAACGGATCGTCATCGGTCGTGAACCCGCCACCCGGGAGCGCCGACGGCGCCTGTTCCGCGTGGCGCGAAACGCCGCGGCTCCTGGGGCGCGCGAAGGGCCGGCGCAGCCGCAGCGCCCTAGGATCGAGGCAGGTTCACGCCCCTCTCCCCGATGGGGGCTATGCCGCTCAATACGGCACACAGACGATGCGAAGGAGCCCCATGCAGGTCACGATCGGAATCAAGCACGCCAGCCGCGAGCTCTCCCTGGAGACCTCCGACTCTCAGGAGAAGGTGCTGGCCGCCGTGGCCGACGCCGAGACCAAGGCCGTCACCCTCACTGACGACAAGGGCCGCAAGGTCTTCGTACCGGCCGGCTCCCTGGCCTACGTCGAGCTCGGCGAGACCGAGCCCCGCCGGGTCGGCTTCGGTATCTGAGTCTCTTCCCCACGACGAGCACGCACAGGGCCCGGGTCTGGCGGAGCGCAGCCACACCGTTCCGCTGCCGATCGGGGCCCTTGACGTTCTACTCAGCGTCCTGCGAGGAGGCTGAGAGTCTTTGAGCCGACACGGCAGGAAGGAGGACCGGTCAGCATGAACCTGACGGAGCAATTCGCTCATATGGCGACGGGCGCGATGTACGACGACCTGACGCCCGAGCTCATCGCAGCACGGATCGAGGCCGTCCAGGCCACCGATGCATATAACCGCTCCTATGGTCAGCCCGCCGAGGAACGCGAGGCCTTGCTGCGTCGGGTCGTGGGCTCGATGGGCCGCGAAGTCAACCTCGAGCCAACATTCCGGTGCGAGTTCGGACGCAATATCCACCTCGGCTCCCATTTCTTTGCGAACTTCGACTGCGTCATGCTCGACGGCGCCCGGATCACCATCGGAGACAATGTGCTTCTGGGGCCCAAGGTCGGCCTGTACACCTCCAACCACGCTCTGGATCCTCGTGAGCGCGCTGACGGCGCCTGCCGAGCGCGTCCGATCACGATCGGCGATGACGTCTGGGTCGGTGGCAACGTCACGGTCCTTCCTGGTGTGACCATTGGCTCGGGCAGTGTGGTCGGAGGAGGCAGCGTTGTCACCCGCAGCATTCCACCCGGTGTCATCGCTGCGGGCAACCCGGCGCGGGTGATTCGGGACGTGACCGGGGCCGATCGCACCGGCTACCGGCCGATCCACTGAGTCCTAGCCCGACGTCGTCACCTCATACACCTAGCCCGGCGTTAGGGTGGAGTGCATGGATCACCAGGACAGCCAGTGGGGCCTGCTCGCTCAGTGGATCGAAGAGTCCAGACGCATCGTCTTCTTCGGCGGTGCCGGGGTCTCGACCGAGTCGGGGATCCCCGACTTCCGGGGTGCCAAGGGCTTCTACCACCAGGACCGGGAGATCCCTCTGGATCAGGTCCTGTCCATCGACTTCTTCACCGTGCACCCGCAGGCCTACTGGGAGTGGTTCGCCCAGGAGAACGCCCGCGAGGGCGTGGCCCCCAACGCGGCGCACAGGTTCATGGCCGACCTCGAGCGGGCCGGGAAGCTGTCGGCCGTGGTCACGCAGAACATTGACGGTCTCCACCAGCGGGCCGGCTCCGAGCGGGTCCTCGAGCTGCACGGCAACTGGTCACGCCTGACCTGCACCGGCTGCGGCGAGCACTTCACCCTGGACGACGTCGACGGCGCCCGCTCCGGCGAGGTCCCCCACTGCCGTGAGTGCTCCTCGGTGCTGCGCCCCGACATCGTGTTCTACGGCGAGATGCTGGACAGCGACGTCATGGAGGGGGCCGTGCGGGCCATCTCGGAGGCGGATCTGCTGATCGTGGCCGGAACGAGCCTGGTCGTCTACCCGGCAGCGGGCCTCATCGACTACTACGCCGGTGAGCGCCTGGTCCTCATGAACGCGACTCCCACACCGTACGACTCCCGCGCCGACCTCATCATCCGGGAGCCGGTCGGCCAGGTCTTCCAGGAGCTGGAGCGTGCGTAAAGGCGCTCCTGGTTTCGGCCCCACACGGCACGGTATGGGGCCGAAACCAACGGGTACCCGGTCAGGACGGGGAGGTTGGCGAGCCATTCCCGGATTCTTCCCAGAGGCTCCTCTCTTTCTGGAACCATGCACACAGGTCCGTGATCCCTTGGGGGCAGTCGTCAGTGCGTGAGGCTTTCGACATCAGGACCTCGATCAGGGTCCGGTCCCCGGGATCGGCCTTCTCATAGGAGGATCGCAGCAGGTCACGGGCTTGGTCGGGCTGTTCGGCGACGGCTGCATGGAGGGAGGCCGCCACGCCGCCGTGGATGGACTTCTCCTCCAGGCGGGGACGCAGGCCAGGAACCATCCGCATGGCCCGCCAGTGACCGGCCTCCAGGAGCTCCTTGAGGGCATCCTCCGCATCCTCATCGCTGGCGAGGACTGCATAGGCGATATCGGCATCCGATAGTTCAGCGAGCTCGAGAGCTCTGCGGAGCTCGGTGAAGACCTCCTCAGGAAGACTCGCTTCCAGCACCTCCAGAACAAGGGATCTGATCTCGGGGTCACTCAGAGTCCGGGAGTCCTCTTCAGCGTCACCGGGTTGATCAGTGCCTGAAGCGCTGTCTTCATCGTGCTCGCGAAGTTGCGCGCGCAGGAAGGATGCACCCCGACCGCTCGAGTGTGCGGAACACCAGGCAACCGCCAGATTCTGTGCATGATCACGATTGTTCAGTGATGCGACAACGGAGTCCACTCCTTCCACCATCACGGCATCAACAAGGAAGAGCAGCCTGGCGATGGCAGGTGCATCAACATAGCGCTCCGCCCCCGTCGCAAGAGCGTCTCGGTCCGACTCTGACGGAGAAGCCCAGCCGTTCTTGAGATGAGAAGCCTGCTCCTTCAGATCACGGCAACGCAGCCAATCATTAATTCTGCTGCGAACTGACTCATCAATGGTGGCGGTCGCCCAAGCGGGGAGGTCCAGATCATCACACCCGGCTTCAGCGAGGGCCTGCACCACCATTCGCCGCGTTGGCCCCAGGAACGCTGGATCGTCCGGTTGATCTACCTCGTGGGCAGCTTCCTTCAGATCCTCCTCCTGCCCCTCGTCGCGCCACTCCGCCCTGGCGAGCAGCAGCCGAGATCGGATTGCGGGAGAGAAGCGATCGAAACCTTCAGTAAAGACGTTGAGAGCCTCCTCGTACTGTCCTTCCTTAGACAGGATGTAGGCCAGGTTGTTCAATGACCTCGCCAGGTCGGGGGTGTAGGCCGCCGGAGAGGCCAGCGCCAGATCCCGATACAGACCCACAGCCTCCTGGTCCACCTCCAGAGCCTCACCCGAACGCCCCAACCCCGACAAAATGGTGGCCAGGTTGCCCAACGACATCGCCAGGTCGGGGGTGTAGGCCGCCGGAGAGTCCTGCGCCAGCTTCCGGTACAGACCCACGGCATCCTGGGACGCCTCAAGAGCCTCACCCAAGCGCCCCAATCCCGACAAAAAGGCGGCCAGGTTGCCCAACGACATCGCCAGTTTGGGCGTGTATACCTTCGGCGTCACCTCTGCCAATT
>NZ_MSGO01000009.1:146692-147058 GCF_001929375.1 Actinomyces oris
TCAACGCTCCGGCCAGTTTGGGCGTGCAGACCATCGGCGTCGCCTCCGCCAATTCCCGATACAGACCCACGGCCTCCTGGGACACCTCAAGAGCCTCACCCGAACGCCCCAACCCCGACAAAAAGGCAGCCAGGTCATTCAACGCTCCGGCCAGGGCGGGCGTGTATATCTCCGAAGAGACCCGCGCCAGTTCCCGATACAGACCCACGGCCTCCTGAGCCGTCTCCAAAGCCTCACCCCCACGTCCCACCTCCAACAACCTGTTAGACAGGTTGTTCAACGATCTCGCCAGGCCGGGCGTGTATATCTCCGAAGAGACCCGCGCCAGTTCCCGATACAGACCCACGGCCTCCTGAGCCGCCTCCA
>NZ_MSGO01000010.1 GCF_001929375.1 Actinomyces oris
CAGCACTACGCCCCACTCCTCGCAGTCCTCACCTAAGGCATACAACGGAGGGCCCTACGCCCGGAGCGCTGTCACAGCCGGACAAACCGGAGCCCCCACCACCCTCGATGGGTGGTGGGGGCTCCGTACCGCGTTCCCAAGCACTGTACCCGTCCTGTACCCTCGCCGGGCAGTCGCAGGTGTTCTTCGTTGGAAACTCAGTTGTTGGTGGAGCCCAGGGGGTACGAGTCGAACTTCTCCCCGCACGAGATTACCTGCTGTTGGTGGCGCTGGTGACTGTGTTGTCTCATGACTTCTGAGAGTTTCGGATGTCATGACATCTGAGACACCGATCGGTGGCTTGCCGGGGGACCGTGCAGTACGCACAACCCCTGACCAGCTCAGCCCCAGCCTCGTACACGTTGGTCGGCTCAGGGGGGAGGGGGCCGGAGCCGGAGCTGGCGTTGAACCATGGTCTCCGGGTTCCTGCGCGGGAGCCGGACGATGCCCGGCAGGGGAGAACACGGCCGGCCCCGGGGTGAGGGTGCCGGGCTCCGCCGTCATGACCCCGCAGAGTCGATCAGTCCCACGGTTCGGTGTCCACAGCGCTGACATCAACGGGCCCGGCGTCAGCGCGCCCAGCGGGGATCGTTGGAATGTCGCGGTTCGTCTTTGGTCCGCGGCGTCGGAGCGGGGTTGATGTCAGCACCGTGGACACCAGCGGCCCTCCAGACTTCTTCCCTTCGACCCATCCTCGCCTCCAGGACCACCAGCCCGCCCAGAGTTCCCGCCCGAGCGAGTGTCTCAGAAGTCATGACACTCAAATGTCTCAGAAGTGAGGAGACAGCACAGAGGGCGCTGGTGACGTAGGCAACCGGGGATTTTCGTGAGAGCACTTGCTACTTGAGAGGGTCACGCCTTGACGCCCGATGGCACAGACAGCAGTCTGGGGCGTTTCGCAGGGCGCGCTCTCAGCCTCGGCGACGTCAGCGCCATGGCCCCACACGGAGTTCGTCGGCGCTTTCTCGGACCTGTACACCAACGCCTGTTGGCCGAACAAACGCGTGTGGGAGGCCCGCCCCTTCGCCACGACGACGCTGCGCCAGGCCTTCAAGGACGAGATCCTCACCGCCTCGCCCGAGGATCAGGAGGTACTCATCGCCGATTACACCGACATCACCGACCGCGGACAGTTCATCGCCCAGGGCTGGCCACACATGGAGGGGGCCGATAACCGCGAGGCACGCACCGCTGTAGGCGAGGTCATCGACATCGCCAACGCCATCCGCACCGCCTGGGCGCGCAAATTCGAGCAGCTCGACTGACACGGACACGACGACGGTCCATGGCCCCCTGGAGAAACGGGCGATGTACAGAGCAAGTCAGACGCAGTGACGTTCATCAAAGCGCTCAGCGCACCCGCCGCCGCTGTCAACAATCTGAGAGAATACAGGCATGACTGGCATACCGTCCCCTGCGGACGTGCTGTTCAATACGCTACAATTGCTGGGCGTCCCCCTTGTAATTCTCTTGCCGCTCATCGTCACCTTGAAGATCGCCGAGTGGTGGAAGATGGGGCAACAACTGGGAACCGGCGTGCGGAACGTAAGGGAGACTGCTGCGGCACTCGCACGTCGGCGCCCCGTACGTCTTGTCGTGTTCGCGCTGCTGCAGTCGATGCTGGTGGCACTCGTCTACTCGGGTTTTACGCTGGCCCATTCTATGGGCGTGTCGGACGCAGCCGGAAGGAATATTTCTGACGGGAGCTCATTCACATGGACGCAACTGTGGATGACCATCACAACATACTCGACGACCGCCGAGCTTCCAAGGCAGGCCTCCCTCGGGGCGATGGGGTGGCTAATCGCCCTGAATATCACGCATGTGACACGTGCACAGCTACTGGTTCGCATCCTGACGATGCCAGTGATCCTCATCGTCATCCTGGCGGGTCTCTCCGGACTCAGCATTGGCGTCGTAGGACTAATGGTCCTCAGCCTCGCATGGACGCACAGCCCCGGATACAACATGGGGATGGTGTCGCTGTACGCAGCATGGGTGATCATCCTATGGGGCATTGCCGCCGTCCTCCCCGCATGCGTGAGTCGAGCCGAGCAGATATACAACCAGGATGCTCAACCTCAAGCACCTCAGTAGTCACGGTAACGCGCTTCAGCTCGATGATCACCGACACCGGCCTCATCCGATCTGCCTGGGCGCGCAAGTTTGAGCAGCTCGACTGACACGGGCACGACACAACGCCCCTTGCGGTCCAAGAGGACCGCAGGGGGCGTCACAGGTGGAGATGGGGGGAATCGAACCCCCGTCCGACGGGCGCACAACAGGACTTCTCCGGGTGCAGCTCGCTAGCGTTTTTCTCAGCCCCAGCGTCTCACGCGAGCAAGGACGCCGACGGGCTCAGTCGATGAAAAGTCCCAAGAGCCCTACCGACACGGACTCTCAGCAGTGGCTTCCTAGATGACGCCAGGAACCGGGGCGGAAGCGCTCCCCGGGCTGACGGACTTCGAGGCTCGCTCAGGCGGCGAGGGCGAAGTCGGTGCGAGTGTTATCGGCACCTATTGGTTCGCGCAGAGCGTTGACGAGATGACTGCGCATCCTCGACCCGCTTCTCCTGAACCTACGACCGTCGTCGAAACCGATCATCCCCTATGGACATGTCACCGGGCTCCCGCAGGAGACCTGGAACGCGCTCTCAGCAGAGCCAGGCCACTCTAGCAGAACCCGGAGACGAGAGCACTGAGGGCTACTGCTCCGTACCTCACGCGTCGGTCAGCAGGCAGAAACGCTCACGGAGCCTCACTCCCGCTTGTCTCAGCCCCGACGTCGGTTGGCCGCGGCCATGGCCCGGGCCGCCTCCCGCTTGTCCTGCGCCTCACGCAGCGCCTGACGCTTGTCCCAGTCCTGCTTACCCCGAGCCAGGGCGATCTCCAGCTTGGCGCGCCCACCGATGAAGTACAGCTCCAGCGGGACCACCGTGTAGCCCTTGGCCTGCACCCTGGTCTCAAGGCGCTCCAGCTCGCTGCGGTGCAGGAGCAGCTTGCGCTTGCGACGCGGGGAGTGGTTGTTCCACGTCCCTTGCAGGTACTCGGGGATATGAGCCCCCTGGAGCCAGGCCTCACCATGGCGGTCGATCTCGATCCAGGCCTCGGTCAGCGAGGCCCGTCCCATGCGCAGTGCCTTGACCTCGGTGCCGGTGAGGACCAGCCCCGCCTCGTAACGGTCCTCGATGAAGTAGTCGTGGGTCGCCTTGCGGTTACGGGCCACCGTCTTGTGGGCGTCGGAGGCGGCCTTCGCCTTCTGCCCGGCCGTTGGCTTGGACGCCCGAGCAGACTTGGAGGCAGGGGTCATCGGCCTGTCCTTTCACGAGTACGGGATGGCTGGCGCTCCCTTGTCAGGACGACCCGGAGCTTCCTCCGAGTGGGCCGGACCCGACCGGGGCATCGTGGCGTAACACGACGACGCGCAGGGACAGGAGTCTACGGGCCCCGTCAAGAAGGACTCGTCTAGAAGCCGGGCAGGGACATCGGGTCGATGTACACCCCGTCCTGGGCCACCTGGAAGTGGACGTGCGCCCCGGTCGCGTAACCGGTTGAGCCCGTCGCGCCGACGACGTCGCCGCGCTTGACCTGCTGGCCGTCGGCGACACTGCGCGAGGAGAGGTGGCACAGGGTGATGACGTAGGAGTGCCCCTCGATAATGCCGCCGTTGATGTCAAGGCCGATGCCGCAGGACTCGGAGTTCCAGTAGGTGGCCACTCCGGAGACCGCCGCGTACTGGGGCGTCCCCTCACTCGCGGCGAAGTCGACGCCCTGGTGCCCTGTGGCGACACCGGTGACCGGATGGACGCGGTACCCGAAGGGCGAGGTCACCTCGAGCGGGCCGGTGATCGGGTGTCCGATGTAGCCGCTTCCCAGGGAGTCGGCGCCGATCGAGCTGGCGGGGACCGACGGCATGGTTCCGGCACTGGCAGCGGCTCGGTTGGCGGCGTCGATCTGGGCGACACGCGCGGCCGCGGCCGCGGCATCGGCGTTGGCCTGGTTGAGCTGGGACTGCAGGTCGCTCTTACGGCTCTCCAGCGCCTCGGCGGCCGACTTCTTCTGAGCAGCCAGCTTGGCGACCTCGTCCCGCTTGGTCTTGGCCGTGTCCCGGGCCGCCTTGGCGTTCGCCTCGGCGGTATCGGCCTCGGTCTTGAGCGTGCTGACTCGCGTGGTGGCGGCATTCTGCCTGGCCTCACGGTTGGCGTTCTGAGCGCGCTCGACCTCGGCGGCGGACAGTACCGCCTCCTGGACCCCTGAGCCGATCTCAACTGCTGAGGCGCGTTGACTGAGCTCCTCGACGTCCTGCGAGGCGAGGACATAGCTCCAAGAGGTCACCGAGTTGTCCCCCTGGTAGGTGGACACGACGATCTCCGCCACGGAGCTGGAGGTCTCCTCGGCCGTCTTCTTGGACGCCTCCGACTCCTGCTTGACCGTCTCAAGGCTGTTCTTCGCCGTGGTCAGGCGGTCACTGGCGATCTGCTTCTCCCTCTCCTTGGCGGCCAGCGTCGTCTCAGCGGTGGTCAGCTGGCTCTCGGCGGTGCTCAAGGAGGCCTGGGCGTTCTGAAGCGAGATGTAGGCCTGCCCCAGATCGGCGCTGACCCCCTCAAGCGAGGAGATCACCTCCTGCTGCTTGCGCTGCGCCTCGCTCTGTTTGGCAACGGCGTCGTCGCGCTCATCGGCCAGGGAGATGTCCCCGGAGTAGAAGAAGACGAGGCTGGCGGCAGCCAGGGCGCAGACTGCGGCACGCAGGCGTGAACGGCGCAGGAACAGACGAGACGGCATATGAGATCAGATCCTCGTGTACTTGGACAGTGAGAAGGAGGAGGAGACCGCGGCCAGGGCGATGGCCGCCAGAATCAGCCAGGGCGACAGGAGGAGAACATCCTTGGTGCTGATGAAGGCGCTCGTGAAGGAGATGGAGGAGGCGAGCCATCCCTCCACGACGTAGCGCACTCCCACCCACAACGTGGTCACGGCGAGAATCGCCCCGGTGAAGGCGGCAATGACCCCTTCGAGGATGAAAGGCAGCTGGATGAAGAGATTCGAGGCTCCCACCAGGCGCATGATCCCGGTCTGTCGGGCGCGGGACATGGCCGACAGCCTGATGGTCGTCGAGACGAGCAGCACCGCGGCCACCGCCATGATGGTCGCCAACCCCGCCGTGATCCAGGAGGCCCGGTTCATCACGAGGAAGAGCGGCTCGAGGGTGGAGCGCTGGTCCACCACGCGCTCAACGCCGCTGTGCCCCTCGAACTGCTCGGCCACCAGCTTGTAGTTCTCGGCGTCCTTGAGCTTGATGCGGAAGGACACGGGCATCATGTCCTCGGTGGCGTTCCGCCCGACGGCGGACTTGGCGTAGGCCTTCATGAACTTCTGATAGGCCTGGGCCTTGGTCTCCATCTGGTAGGACTTGACGTAGCCGGAGGGGGCGCCAGTGGTGATGAGCTTCTCAACCTCACTGATCTGAGCGGCGGTGGCCTCGCCGTTGGCGCAGTTGGAGGAGGCCGACGACTTGGGACACATGTAGACCGAGACCTCGACCTTGTCGTACCAGTCGCCCTTCATGGTCGAGATCTGGCTCTGCAGCAGCGACGAGGCCCCGACGAAGAGCAGCGACACGAAGGCGACGAGAATCACGGACACCGTCATCGCCAGGTTCCGGTACATGCCCTTGGCGGTCTCCGAGAGGACGAAACGCAGTCTCACAGTTCTTCTCCTTCAGCGGTCCGAGCCGTAGACGCCGCGGTCCTGGTCGCGTACGACCTCACCGCCCTTGAGCTCGATGACGCGTTTACGCATCTGGTCGACGATCTCGTCGTCGTGAGTCGCCATGACGACCGTGGTCCCCTGCCGGTTGATGCGGTCGAGCAGACGCATGATCCCGACCGACGTCGAGGGGTCCAGGTTCCCGGTGGGCTCATCGGCCAGGAGGAGCTTGGGCCGGTTGACCATGGCGCGGGCGATCGCCACGCGCTGCTGCTCGCCCCCGGAGAGCTCGTGCGGCAGGCGCCTCTCCTTGCCGGCCAGACCCACCAGGTCGAGGGCCTCCGGCACAGCGGAGAGGATGTAGTGGCGCGGCTTACCGATGACCTGGGAGGCCAGCGCCACGTTCTCCATGACGGTCTTATTCTCCAGGAGCCGGAAGTCCTGGAAGACGAAGCCGATCTCCTGCCGCAGCTGGGGCACCCTCCACGAGGAGATCTTCGACAGATCACGACCCAGGACGTGGATACGTCCCTTGGTGGGACGTTCCTCCCGGATGACCAGCCTCAGGAAGGTCGACTTGCCCGATCCCGAGGCGCCGACAAGGAACACGAACTCATCACGACTGATCTTGATGTCGACGTCGTCGAGCGCCGGGCGCATCCCCCGGTCATAGACCTTCGAGACGTGGTTGAAGCGGATCATCTGCTCGTTGCTCCCCTGCTGCGCCCCGAGCACGGCACTCGGGTTCATGGCGTTATGGTCACCGTATGCGCCGACACGCCATTTTTCCGCCGTGACACGCCCGGCATCGATGTGGCTTGTGATGGCCTGAACGAGGTGTGATCCTCCTGTGATCACAGAGTGCGAGAGCACCAAGCTCCAACCACTCACCGGCAACGCGCCCTAGGCTTGGGCGCATGAGTAAGACCTCCCTGTCGCCCGCGCTGTCACGTGCCTTCGAGGATCGCGTCGACCTGGGTTCCTGGGCGGGCTTCACCTCGTCACTGGCCCGGTTCCTCGACGAGGTGTGCAGGCCGCCCGCGCAGCGGGGGGCATCCGCTGACGCCGCCATTGACCCGTCTGGCGGGACCCTGCTGCTGACTGCTCCGGTTCCCATGGTCAAGGCCGAGGAGCTGGCTCCCCGAGGGCGCTGGTCACAGCTGCTGGCGAGGCTGTCCCTGATCACTCCCCCCGTTCCCTCCCCGGACCTGCCGGGCGTGGTCCTCGTCGGACGCGCCGACGGCATCGAGGTCTCTCTCCCCGAGCTCGATGCGCAGGGTCGGGTGCTGCTCGGCCCCACCGAGCGCAGAATCCTGGGCGCGATCGGCTGGCAGGAGAGCCATCATGTCTTCGCCAGGCTGCTGTCCGACGGAGACGAGACCTCCGATCTGTTGACCCGCATCCTCATCGAGGTGCTCGAGGTCGCCCATCCCGCAGATCTCGACTACCTCCTGCGCGCGCACTCCGACGTCAGCTGACCCCGGCGGCCTGCTCGACGAGATCGTCGGCGAGCTCGTACACGGGCCACAGCTCCCCGGTCTGGTCCTCGGTGCGCGCGCAGGCCGGATCGATGACGAAGGAGTCAGGGCTCTCTGCGTGCGTCCCGCCGGCGTCGCCGAGCCCGGCGGGCTCAGTGAACTCGGTGGTGGACTCTGCAGATCCCTGGGGGGCTCCGGACCTTGAGACCTGTGGAGCTGCGGCGCCTGAGGCCGCCGCCTCGACGTCCCAGTGATCCGATGAGACGTGCTCCTCGCACCCGGTCTCGGGCTCGGCGTCGCCGGTTCCGCCGCCCGAGGGGGCCGATGGCGCCGACTCCACGGCTCTCACGCGCGCGAAGCTGGACTCCCCTCTGGTCAGGTCGTGTCCGGCGGCCTGAAGCGTGATGACGTTGGTCTCATGCTTCCTGCCGTTGTTCTCCCAGGACTCCTGAGAGAAACGTCCTGTGAGCAGGACTGCGTCCCCTTTACGCAGGGAGTGGCTCAGGTTGGCGGCGAGCTGCCCCCATGCCTTGGCGGTGAACCAGATCGTCTCGGCATTGTTCCAGCCCTGGTCAGTGCGGTAGGTCGGGGTGACGGCGACGCGAAAACGGCAGTAGGGACGGGCATGGTCCCCGACCCGGGACAGGACCGGATTGGTTCCGACGACGCCTTGAACGGTGAGGTCGAGCTGACGAGTCATGAGCAGGCTCCTTGGTTGTGGGCGGGCGGCCCTCTGCCGCCCCTGCACCACAACGGTGCTCGGCCCGCCCTTGAGATGCCCAGCCGGACCCGAGCGCACTCCCCACCTGAGTCTCCCCGGAGGGCAGACTCAGGGCTGTGGCCACACGGTGGCCTCGCAGAGACGGGGTTACAGCCCCAAAGCCGATTGCAGCACCCGGTGCTTCTCCAGAACCTTGGCAGCCGGCCGGCTCAGTCCCCGCTCAACCACGGACTCCAGGCGGGTACGCACCCGTTGCCCATAGAGCTCCGCCTCGCGGCGCGCTCTGCCGCGCCGGCGCACCGTGGAGATCAGGACCGTCATGAGTCCGAGGACGATGAGGCAGACCGGGACGATCTCGATGCTGCGGCGCACGGCCTCGAGTCCTTCTCGCACCACGGAAGCACACAGCCACGACACCCCGCCGAGCACCATGAGCAGGCCGCCCCACCACAGCAGGTCGATCACCGGCTGGCGGTGCCCCGGCAGCGGCACGGAGCCGACAGCCTCGGCGGTCTGCCCCGCCAAGGTCTCCGGGGAGACGACGGAGGCCTCCAGGCTTCGGGCCCACGTGGGCGGCAGCCCCTGAGAGGTGCGGTGGACCCATGTGGAGTGGGCCGATGACACCGCGGTGCGCGAGGGCGGCTCAGGACGGGCCAGGGCTCTGGGCAGAACCCTGGACAGCCCGGCCCTCACCGAGTCCTCCACCGCCTGGGCCCCGGATGCCTGCAGCAGCACCTTGGTGGCCTCCTCGGTGAGCTCGGCATTGAGCCCCACCTTGTTGCGGGCCACCGTGGGACGCAGACGGCGCGTGATCGCGTCGAGCTCGGCCGAGGCCGTGCGCGCCGCGTTGGACTCCCGTGCGACGCGCTGGCGCAACATGCTGCGCACGACGTCGAGGTTGTCGCCACGCACGGCCGAGACCGGAAGCACCTGAACCTGGCTGAGCCCATCGTCCTTGAGAAGAGACCCGACGTCGTCCAGCAGACTCGCCAAGCCGCTCTCCGGGAGGGTATCCACCTGGTTGACCAGGACGAGCATGTCCTCCTGGCGTGCGCCCAGTCCGCGCAGGTAGCCGTCGTGCAGGGCCGCGTCGGCGTACTTCTGAGGATCGACCACCCATACGAGGATGTCGGCCAGCGGAACGAGGCGATCCACCTGCAAGGAATGCTCCGTCGTCACTGAGTCGTAGTCGGGGACGTCGAGCAGGACCAGGCCGGACATGGAGCCCTGGTCCTCGGCGTCGAGAATCGAGTCCCTCCGGATTCGCCGTTCCGAGGAGACCCCGAGGAAGTCCAGGAGCGGGCCGGCGTCGTCGCCCCAGGAGCAGGCGGCGGCCCGCGACGTCGTGGGCCGGCGGGCACCCACATCGGCGAAGTTCAGCTGGGTGAGGGCGTTGAACAGTGATGACTTGCCCGAGCCGGTGCCCCCGAACAGCGCGACGACGGTGTGATCCACTCCCAGAGCCAGACGCTGGGCCACCGCATCGAGTGCCTTATGAGCAGGGATCGACAGGGAGGCCGGAACCTCCGTGGGGCACAGGCGCAGGGCCTCTCGAACCGCATTCAGACGGGCATCGAGGTGCTCGGCGTCGAGCACCTCGAAACCTCTCTGGGCCGAGGAGGTGGAGGGGACGTTTTCGGGATGGCTCATGCTGTGGCTCCGGGACGGGTGAAGGGCTTGAGCTCGCCCGAGCGCAGACGCAGCGCAGCGGCGAACCCAGGGGCGGGGGCGAGCGAGGTGGCCGCCCCCTTGGGGACTGTGGCAGTCAGCGCCTCCGTGACCGCTTCCACCAGGAGAGCGCCGGCCTGAGCGGTCTGCTCCTCCAGTCCCAGACGTCTGGCGGCTGCAACAGCCCCGTCAACACCGGCTGCCGCGGAGATGAGGAGGTCGATGACACTACCGGGGCTCAGTCTACGGATGTCCTGCGGGCTCTCGATATTCGCCTCCAGGTAGCCGACCCAGGCCTCAACAGTCACGGCCGCGTCATCACCCTGCCCGAGGAGCCTGCGGGCATGCTCCTCGGCCCCGGCCTCGGCCCAGGCCCTTCGAGCCTCGGCGCTCAAGGCGACGACAGCGGCCTGAAGCTGGTTGGCCAGGGCCTGGCGGGCATCGTTGGCCAGCTGGGAGAGTCCCTCGGCGCGGGCCTTGTCCGCCCGCCCCAGGAATCCCCTGCGCAGCTTGCCCCCCTGAGCCAGCGATGCCAGCGGGCCTCCGGAGGAGGCCAGGGTGATCCACCGGGTGGCTGTGGCGCCCTGGCCGGCAGAACCGGCCCTGATGTCGGCGCTCATCGCCTCGATGGCGGCCTCCCTCAGCTCCTGGCACGTCCTCTCCAGATCCTGGGCCACCGCCTCCTGAGCGTCGACGTCGTCGGCCAGGCGCTCCAGGTCGGCGCGCAGAGTGCTCCACACCCCTCTGCCGGTACGACGCACAAGACCGGCTGCGCGGTGACGGCCGGCGAGGAGCCGCAGCCAGTCACGCAGCTCGCTGACGCCCTCACCCGACAGGAGCCCCTCGTGCGGCCCGGCGTCCGGGACGACGAAGAAAGGAGCCTC
Organism: Actinomyces oris; assembly: GCF_001929375.1. GTDB lineage: Bacteria > Actinomycetota > Actinomycetes > Actinomycetales > Actinomycetaceae > Actinomyces > Actinomyces oris_B. The sequence continues at coordinate 10,496 of NZ_MSGO01000010.1, forward strand.
CGACAGTCCCAGCCCCTGCAGACGGGTGATGAGATCCCGACGCACCTCGGACAGGATCCTCGCCGGCACCCGGTTGAGAACCACGCCGATGGGGGTCTCACGGCGTGCGGCCTCCTCCAGCGTCGTCCACGGCGTCTGATCGCCGTAACGCGCCGCAGTGGTGACGAAGAGCCACAGGTCGGCCGCCTCCAGCAGCCTGCCGGCCAGTGCCCGGTTGGCCTCGTGCACGGAGTCCAGATCCGAGGCATCGATCAGGGCCAGGCCAGCCGGAATGGCGGCGGAGACCTCCTGACGGCAGACCTGCGTCAGAGGGTGCTCGGACAGTGAGCCCATATCCTCGGGATTGGCCACCAGGACCGGGGTTCGAGTGGTGGGCCTGAGCACTCCGGCATCTGAGACCTCCTGGCCGAGCACGGAGTTGACGAGTGTGGACTTCCCCGCACCCGTGGATCCCCCGATCACCACGATGGACGGGACATCAGCATCCTGGAGGCGGGGAACAACCTGGTCACGGACCTGCCCGATGAGACCGTCGCGCAACGTACGCGCAGCCTCGATGCCGTCGGCACTCAGGGCCAGGTCGAGGCGCTCGAGGTCCCGGACCAGGTCGGACAGGACATCGAGGAGCTGAGCGCGACTCAGGGCGGAGACGGGGGCGTCGTCCTGGGAGTGGCGCGAGGGGACAGGAGCGGGCATGTGCCAACACTATGAGCACAGCGCAGCAGAGTCGACGATTGATCTCGACCGTTCACACCACATGTGTCGCAAGCCCAGTGAGAGTCTCCTGTCACCCCGCTGTGACCACCGAGAGAGCGCACCGAATCCCGCACGAGAAGAACGCCCCCTCTCAGACGGGCCAGGAACGCAGCCGCCGACCGCGGAATCCGAAGCGGGCTCTCAACGGGGCGATGAGTGCGACGCCGTCCTCACAGCCCCTGCGAGCCGACGACCCGAACGGTCGATAGTCCGCGGAATATCAACCTTCTCAGCCCCGGCTGTCAGTGCCCCCGGCCGGACTCGAACCGGCAACCTGCGGATTAGAAGGCCGATGCTCTATCCATTGAGCTACGGAGGCGTGCGCCAAGCGCCTCACCAGCCTACGCCATCAACATGGCGACCCCGCCCCCAACGGGAGGGACACCCCGACACCGTCGTCAGCACCAGAAGATGATCGCGAGAAGATCACGCTGCTGTGACGGGTGCGCATCGAACCGAACAGCCGAAGGATTCTGCGCGACCGCGACGGTCACGTCTGACACCGTTCACCACCCGAGCCGCAATGCAACCGTGACAGCAATGCAACAACCCTGTGACCGGTTTGATCGACATGTTGGAGGGCCCCACCCGGCCCTGCGGCACTGCCCACTTGTAGCCAACCTCACGCCGGGAAGTCCTCACTCTTAGCGACGACGCCGAAACACCAGTATCGTGGCCGGAGCCCCATCCCGCCCCTCCGGAAGGACCGCGCCTTGCCCACTCCCGCACTCATCGTGCGCTCCCTCTCTGCCCAGGCATCATTGGAGCCCCACACCTTCACCGCTCCTTTCACCGTGGGGCGCTCACCGGACAGCGATGTTCAGATCGTCCACCCCCTCGTCTCCCGCACCCACCTCCAGGTGACCCCCACCCCGACCGGGTGGGCGGTGAGCTGCCAGGGACGCAACGGCATGCTCGTCAACGGGGCCGTGACGCGCGAGGCGCTCGTGACTCAGGGCACTCGCATCCAGCTGGGGGACGCCTCCGGGCCTGCGCTGGGGCTCACTCCGGTCGTCTCTGGCGGAGCTCCTCAGGCCGGTGCCCCCGTCCAGTCCCAGCCGATGGGACAGCCCATGCCATCCGCGCCGAGCGCTCCCTTCATCCCCTCGCAGCCGAGTGCGGCCTCCGCCCCACAGGCCGCCCCCCTCCTTCAGCGCCCTGCCAGCCCATCCCCGGCCGCAGCCCTCTCGGCGCAGGCCGCGCCCATGCCCCGGGCCATGGCATCGGCGTCCTCAGCAGCCACCTACGTGGCATCCCCGGGTCGCCAGGCGCCGCCCTCATCGAGCTCAGCGGGCTCGGGCGCCTTCCCCACCTCGCGGCACACGCTCAAGTCCTTCCGCGTCACCTCCTCGGGCACCATCGGGCGCGCGCCCGACAACACCCTGGTCCTGGACGACCCGCTCATCTCCAAGCACCATGCCCGTATCGACGTCTCCCCCAACGGCATGGTCGTCACCGACCTGGGCTCCACCAACGGCCTCTACGTCGCCGGGCAGCGCGTGTCACAGGTCCAGGTCACCCAGCCCGTGCTGATGGGTCTGGGATCCACCTTCATCGCCCTGAGCCCGGACGGTCTGTGCGAGGTCCAGGTCGCAGGCGGAGCCGGCGGCGAGCTGGTGGGTAAGGACCTGACCTTCCGCGTCAACAACGGCAACATGACACTGCTCGACGGCATCTCCTTCTCCCTGCCGGGCAACGAGCTGCTGGCCGTCGTCGGCCCGTCGGGAGCCGGGAAGTCGACACTGCTCAAGGCCCTCACCGGTGAGCAGAAGGCTCAGGAGGGCCAGGTGCTCTTCAACGGGCTGGACGTGTACGAGCACTACCCGGTCATGCGCAACAAGATCGGCGTGGTCCCCCAGAGCGACGTCATTCACTCAGCCCTCACTGTCCGCAAGACCCTCGAGTACGCCGCTGAGCTGCGCTTCGCCAAGGACGTGTCCAAGGCCGAACGGCGCCAGCGCATCGCCGAGGTCCTGGAGGACCTCGACCTGACCGCGCATGTGGACAAGCGGATCAAGAAGCTCTCCGGAGGACAGCGCAAGCGGGTCTCCACCGCCATCGAGCTGCTGACACGCCCCAGCCTCCTGTTCCTCGACGAACCCACCTCCGGTCTGGACCCCCAGCTGGACCGTGACGTCATGGACCTGCTGGCATCCCTGGCTCACGGGACACGTCCTGGCGACAGCGGCCGCACAGTCGTCGTCGTCACCCACAACGAGAACCACATCGACCGCGCGGACAAGGTCCTCATCCTCGCAGCGGGCGGCAAGCCCGTCTACTACGGCTCCCCCCGCGAGGTGCTCCCCTACTTCCGCCAGAGGCTCAACGAGATCGCCTCTCAGGGCCGCCTGCTGCTCAACACCCCGAAGGGCACCCTGCCCGACCCGCCCGCCGTGGACGGCTACGCCGATGTCTACGCCCTCATCCGCAACCACACCGCGGAGCTGCGTCAGTACATGGAGGCCACGGTGCCCTCGACGCGACGCGGAGGGGCTCCCGCCGCGGCCGCGGGACCGGCGACGCAGGAGAAGCCGCCCAAGCAGCAGTCCGTGCTCCGGCAGGTCTCGACCCTCGTGCGGCGCCAGCTGCGGATCGTGGCGGCGGACCCGTCCTACCTCGCCTTCATGCTGCTGCTCCCCATCATCATGGGACTGCTGACCAAGGCGATCGAGGGCAGCGACGGCTTCGCGGTCCCCCACTACCCGGAGCCCACTCCCCCGACGCCGGAGAACCCCACTCCCCCGATCATCAGGTACTCCAGCCAGGCCCTGCAGCTGTTGGTCATCCTCATCACCGGGGCGGCCTTCTCCGGGATGTCGGCGACCATCCGCGATCTCATCGGGGAGCGGGACGTCTTCCTGCGGGAGAAGGCGGTTGGCCTGAGATCCGGCGCCTACCTGTTCTCCAAGGCGACCATCCTGGCGCTCATCACCACCATTCAGACCGCGCTGATGATGGGCATCGCCCTGGCCCTCAACAAGGGCCCCACCGATGCCGTCATCCTGGAGGGGTGGCCGGGACTGGAGCTGGCCTTCTGCTGCTGGGCCGTTGCCTTCGTCTCCGGACTCCTGGGACTGGCCGTCTCCGCGATGGTCTCCTCCTCCGAGCAGGTCATGCCGGTCCTGGTCGTCTCCATCATGGCCCAGCTGGTCCTGTCCGGCGGCATCATCCCGATCTCGGGACGGGCGGTCTTCGAGCAGCTCGCCTGGTTCATGCCATCGCGGTGGGGCTACGCGATGGCCTCCTCCACCCTGGATATGCTCGCCATCCTGCCCAACCGCGACGACGCGCTGTGGAAGCACGAGACCGCGCAGTGGCTGACGAACTACGGTCTGCTCTCAGCCATCGGCCTGGCCTGCATGGTGGTGTGCTACGTCGCGCTGTCTCGCCGAGGGCGTCGCTGACCCCCTTTCGAGCCCTCCCGAGTATGAGCGCCGGGGTGCCGACCACAGAGCTGGTCGGCACCCCGGCGCCGCGTTTCGCAGGTGCTCCTACTTGCTGATGATGCGGGAGACCACCAGGTCGAAGGTGAAGGAGGATCCTTGTGCGACCAGGAGGCGGGCGTCGCTCTGGTCCTTGGCGGGAACGACGGTGCCGCCATAAGCGCCGGGGACCTTCCAGCCGACCTTGCCCGTATCCGGCGATACGGCGACGACAAGATTTCCAGGATCACTGGCCACGAAGCTGTACTCCCCGACCTCGACCAGCACCTGTCCGTCGCGGAGCAGCCCAATGGGCCTGATGTGACACCCCTCGCTCTGCGAGAACTCAGGCAGCTCGAGCTTCTTGCCACCGGCCTTGGCCTCGCAAGCGCTCTTGTCGACGACGACGTCGACCGTGCCGCTGAGACCGATGACCGGGGTGGTCGAGGACGATGCCTTGGCCAAGGAGGAGTAAGCGCCCTTCAGTGACGAGGCATTCAGTGGCACTGACGCGGCCCACCAGTGCTTCTCCGAGAACTTCCCCGAGACGGTTGCCGCCTCGCTGCCGTTGGCCTTGTAGATCGTGGCGCCCGAGGACGTCACTCGGGAGAAGGCCTCCGGCCCGGACTCGATATTGAATCCGCCGGGGAATCGAGTGTCCTCATCGAAGTCCGAGTCCGGCTGCTTGCCCGGCTCCGAGACGAGGACCTCACCGGTCTTGGCCGACAGCACCTGGAACTGTCGCGACTTGATCTCGTAGGTGAGGATGAAGCCGTTAGCGACCCGACCGCCCTTGTACTGTCCGGAAGCCCGCCACTTCTCCTTACCGGATGCGTCGTACCCCTTCATGGGGCCTCCGTCGGAGCTCTCCCCCTTGTCGGACACCATGCCGAGGTCCGGCGTCGCGCCGATGTAGAAGGAGCCCTTGGAGAAAGGCACCTGAGAGGTCTTGCCCGCAGCCCCGATGACCGTGGACTCGTCACTGGTCTTGGTGCAGAGCATCGAGCCACCGGCCCAGGGGCGGGCCTTGTAGCACTCACCGTTCCACACCGGCGTCGTCGTGCTCTTCGTGAGATCCACGAGGTGCGTCTTGCCATCACTTTGGAAGGCCATCGTGGTCCCATCTGCAGACATGACGGGTTCGGAGACCTTCGAGTAGCGCAGGTCCTCTCGGACACTGTTGCCGGCGGGCAGAGCCGCCGCCCACCTGTTGCCGACCTCCTGCCCGGAGAAGAAGTACCACCAGGTCGCGCTCGCCCCTACCACTGCCAGGACGGTGACCACGGCGGCCACAGCCACCCACCGACGGCGCCACCACCGCCGACGTGCGCCGACCTGCGGCCCGACCGTCGCGGCCGCCGAGTACTGCGAACCCGGTTGACTGGAGAAAGCGGGCGCAGAGGGGTTGGAGACACCGGGGTTGGTCGACATCGCAGGAGCCGCGAAGCCGGCGGTCCCCGCCGTTCCCGGGCTGAGAGGCCCCTGCCCGGGGCCGGGGGCGGACTGCTGCCCACCCACCAGTGTCGGCGCCTCCGGGGCGAAGGCCATCGTGGCCGAGGTCGCCGAGGGACTCGGGAGCGTCGCCGGCGGCGCTGCGGGAGCTGCAGGAGGAAGTGCGTCCCAGTCGTAGGGGACCAGTGAGGCCGTTGACTGCGGCGGCGACGCGAGCCGCGGTGCGGCCGGCAGACCCGCCAGCGCCGACTGCATGAGGTCCAGACGCTGGGCGACATCCTCAATGGACGGACGCATGTCGGGCTGCTTGGAGATCATCGAGGCGATGAGCTCCCACAGCGGGTCGGGCACTCCCACAGGCCGACCCGCGTCACGTCGGGCGTGCTGGCTGAGCAGCTGGGCGGGTTCCCCCACGAACGGCGTCGTCCCACACGTCATCTCGTAGAGCATGATGCCCAGTGAGTAGATGTCGGCGGCGGAGGTCGGAGCCTGCATCGACAGGATCTCCGGCGCCATGTACAGCGGCGTACCGATGGCCCCCGTGAGGTGGGAGGCCGAGAAGGTGTCGCAGATGCGCGCCACCCCGAAGTCCGCCAGTCGGGGGACAACGGTCTCGGGCATCTGCCCGCCCGGGGCGACACCGACGGCAACCGTCTCAGCCGGGTCACCGCCCCTGCTGGGACGGGAGCTGAGCAGGACGTTGGCGGGCTTGATGTCCCGGTGGATCACACCGGCCTGATGAACCGCGGACAGTCCTTGAGCGATACGCGTCCCCAGGGAGGCCACCTGCGCGGGCGGCAGGCAGCCGTGAGCCCTCAGCAGCTCTCGCAGGTCGCCGCCGTTGACGTAGTCCATGACGATCGCGAATGTGGAGCCCTCGATGACGACGTCGCGAATGGCGACGACATAGGGGCTGCGCACCCGCAGCAGGGTGGAGCGCTCCTTGATGAAGCGTTCCACGACGTCGGGATTCTCCACCAGGTCCGCACGCAGAACCTTGAAGGCCAAGATCTCACGGGCGTCAGTACGCCGACCGCGCCAGACCTCCCCCTGGGCACCCGCACCGATCCGGGTCTCCATGATGTAGGAGCTTCCGAGGTGACGGGGGTCGGGGCTTTGGGACATCAGTGCTCCGGGTTGCTCAAGTGCGGTCAGGCTTCATGAAGACCTTATCGCGATCTTCGCACCACCGGACTGCTCTGCCAGGAGACGGCCGTGAATCGTACCTCGAATCTCACCGCCCCTCATGGGAGGGTCCACGGACCTGAAGCCCGACGAAATGACTACAGTGGCTCCCGTGAGCAAGCAGATGACAACCTCTGACCCACTGGTGTGGATCGACTGTGAGATGACGGGCCTGGACCAGAGCGCCGACGCGCTCATCGAGGTGGCCGTCGTCGTCACCGACTATGAGCTCAAGCCCCTGGCGGCCGGAATCGATGTGCTCATCAAGCCTCCCGCCGCAGCGCTGGAGCAGATGGACGACTATGTGCGAAACATGCACACCTCCTCGGGCCTCCTTGCCGCCCTGGAGGACGCAGTGACCATGGAGACCGCCCGCACCACGGTCCTGGACTATGTCACCTCCCTGGTGCCCGAGCCCCGCACCGCCCAGCTCGCGGGAAACTCCGTGGGCACGGACAAGGCGTTCCTGGCCCGCGACATGCCCGACCTCATCAAGCACCTCCACTACCGGATCGTGGACGTCTCCTCCCTCAAGGAGCTGGCCAAGCGCTGGTACCCCAGGACCTTCTTCCACGCGCCGAAGAAGGCCGGCGGGCACCGCGCGCTGGCAGACATCCTGGAGTCCATCGACGAGCTGCGCTACTACCGCGAGGTCCTGTTCCCCAACGGGGAGGGCCCCAGCTCCCAGGAGTGCAAGGACGCGGCTGAGCGGATCCTCAGCTCACCCACCAGGTGAGCGGGGCGACGACACCCTCAGCACGCCCGACGACGTGACGTAGTGCACCGAGTCCAGTTTGGTGTGCGGGGAGATGAGCGGATACAGTACCGATTCGTTGCGGTGATACCGTACATGGTGGCTGTAGCTCAGTCGGCAGAGCGCCTGGTTGTGGTCCAGGAGGTCGCGGGTTCAAACCCCGTCAGCCACCCCGCTGATGATGGGTCGTCCCCTTCTAGGCGGCAAGTGACGCTGCTGCCTCCCGCAGGCATGCTGCGGACAGCGAAGGCTTCAACCGTTTTCCTGCACTCCAATCAACAAAGCAGTTCGCTCACTCCGGCGCCCTGCCGGCGGAGCGGGTGCTCGACGCTTGACAACCCACCTTCGAGAAAGTCCCTCCCATGCAACGCCGCGACTTCCTGCTCGCCCTGGCCGCCGGAACCGCAGGCTGCCTCAGCGCCTGCAACACCGCACGGCCGGCAGCCCATTCCACCTCACCGGCCTCATCCCCCGCCCAGGGCTCGCCCCTGGCCTCGGCGTCCCCCTCACCCACGCCCTCACCGACCCCCTCCCTCAGCCCGCTCCACCTTCAGGACGGTCCACCGCCACTGCCCGCCCCCAGTCCGGCGGACTCACTTATCACGGGCCTGCCGGAGAACGTCGGCAATGTCGTGGCCATCACCATCGACGACGGCGTCGACTCCTCAGTCGTAAACGCCTTCCTGGACTTCGCCAAGGACTCAGGAGTCCGCCTGACCTTCTTCGTCACCGGCTGCTATCCGAGCTGGACCGACAACCGGGACAAGATGAAGCCCATGGTGGAGTCGGGGCAGATTCAGCTGGCGAACCACACCTGGACGCACCCCGACCTGACGACGCTGTCGGAGGGTGAGATCATCGACGAGATCACCCAGTGCGAGAACCTGCTGCGCAACACCTACGGCGTCACAGGGACTCCCTTCATCCGGCCCCCCTACGGCGGCCGCAGCTCTTACACCGACTCGGTCTGCGCCAAGGCCGGATACACGACCACGACCATGTGGTACGGCTCCTTCGGAGACTCCGGACAGATCACGCCGGAGGTCCTTCTCGGCGAGGCGCAGAAGTGGCTGCTTGCGCAGCACATCGTCATCGGTCACGCGAACTTCCCAACCGTCACTCACGTCTACGGTCAGATCATCGACATCCTGCGTCAGCGCTCCCTGCAGACGGCCACGCTCGACGACGTCTACTTCGGCCCCGGCCACAATCGTCACGTCTGAGGGATCTCACCGCACAAGAGCCTCCCGGGCAGCCTCCTGCCCCTGGCAGCACAGTCGCACCCAATCGGAGGAGCCGATCTCCGGGGTCCGCGGGAGGTAGGCGATCTCGCAGCGGCCTTCGAGCTGCTCGTCGAAGGTCCCGATCCAGTCATCGCCGATGACGAAGACATCGACGCCGTACTCGTCGATGTCCCGGCTCTTCTGTCCCCAGGTCCGCTCGGGAACAACCATGTCGACATAGCGGATGGCCTCAAGCATCGCCTTGCGCTGCTCATAGGAGAAGTAGGTGTGCTTCCCCTTGGAGGCGCTGAACTCATCGGTCGACAGAGCGACAATGAGATAGTCACCCATAGCCTTGGCCCGGCGCAGCAGCTCGATGTGCCCGTAGTGGAGCAGGTCGAAGGAGCCGTAGGTGATGATGCGTTTCATTGAGATTGTCCTCGCGGGTCGAGCCCATCGATTTTTGTATGAATCACACAAGAATCGATGATGTTGTCATTGGTTGCGCGTATGACGGTTGAACGCGCTCGACACTAAGTCTAGGGGCTAGACACCCCCCAAGAATCCTTTGTTACCCCTCTGAAGCAGGTTTTCGACTATGTCGGCCGTCACCCACTATCGCTTAACCCAATGAATGCGCGAAACCGCCGCCCCACCCCTCGACCCGGGTCACCACAAGCTGAGGCCATCATGTGACAGAACCCCCGCATTCCGCGGTATAGCAACGATTACGAGCGGTTTCGGCGCCATCACGATAAGCCCCGAAGATCACAGTCTGATTGCAGACCAGCCAATCATGGCAACTATCGCTTTTCCGACCCTGCGACACAACTACCGTTATAAGAAAGCGAGTAAAGAAGGCCGCGCCCCAGGCCTTTCCCGCCCCAGAAGACCGGAGGTCACCAGTGGTCGCAGTAGCTCCCGCCCACCCCCTTGCCACCCCCTCCCGTACCACCTCAAGCGTCCCCTCCGTGGCAGCTTCAGCACCCGGCCTCCCGTCCGATTTCTCGGCAGTGAGCCGCGACATCGCCTCCTGGGCGCTATGGCTCTTCCTGGCGACCCTCGTCAGGACGCGCTTATCAACGCATCGAGTTCTTCATCCGCGCACGCTCCTGATAGCCACGATTCTGGCCACGTGCCGGGAGAGGTGGAAACCGGCAGAAATGCGGATCCAACGTTCGGAGAGCCGCACGCCGCCCTACCGACACGCTCAAGGAGTATGACCATGCGCAGTGAGGAAAGCACCATGACAGCGGGACGAATCACGGTCTACGGCTCTTGTGTGGCCAGGGACACGGCACGTGAGATGGAGCAGCGGGGATGGAGCGTGGAGCGTTACATCGCCCGACAGTCCCTCATCAGTGCGGGGCGCCCGGCCGACGTCGGCGATCTCGATCTGTCCCTGCTGAGATCGTCCTTCGCCCGTCGGTCCTTCCTGTCCGACATGGTGGGCAATCTGGAGGCGCAGCTGACGGCTGTCGCCTCGTACACCGATCTCCTGCTGTGGGACCTGACCGACGAGCGTCTCGGCGTCCTGGAGACGGCCCCCGGGGCGTTCCTGACGCGTTCGACCGAAGCGCTGACGGCCGGCCTCTACGAGGGGCTTCCCGTCAGGTTCCTCGAGCTGGGGACGGCGGAGCACCTGCATCTGTGGCGGCCTGCCCTGCTGCATTTCCACAGTCTCCTGGAGCGGCTCGACCTGGCGAGCAAGACGATCCTCATCAACGTTCCCTGGGCGACGAGGACCACCTCGGGCATGCCAACCGTCCCGAGCTGGGGACAGACGGCCACGGAGGCCAACTGGGTCATGACCCGCTACATCGACCTCGTCTACCAGGAGACCGACCTGCGGATTCTCCAGGTTCCCGATGAGCTCGTGGTGGCCGACGACGCGCACGGCTGGGGAGCCTCCCCCTTCCACTACACCGCCTCCCTGTACTCATGGGTCGCCGACGAGCTGGAGATCGCTCTGGCACCGCGCAGCCTAGCCCCGGCGCTCTGAGCCCCGACGGGCAGATTTCGAAGGAGCTCTCGAGTCAACGGGCTCGTACGGATCGACTCGCTTCAGCGACGGCGCCGCAACAGCCCGGGCACGCTCATCATCCTGGCCGGACGCGTCTGAGCCAGCCGTGGCCCCCTCGGCGCCGGGGCCTGCATCAGATCACGTCGCGTCGGAGCAGCGCAGTGAGGCGGGCGCAGGCTCCGGCGTCGAGCAGGAGGAGGTCCTCGGGGGCGGTGACCCGGCCGGCGACGACGTCCTCCACCGCCTGATGCACCTGCGCGCTGGTGTCGGCGCCGATGGCTCCGATGGCCTCGTGACGGGCGCGGTAGCGGTCCGTGTCCGGCCGTGCGCGGGGGTCCCAGACGATGCCGACACAGCCGGCGATCATGCCCTCGTCGAGGACGGAGGAGCGGTCCGAGACGACCGCCCAGGAGCGGACCAGGGTCTTAGGCAGCTCGCGGCCGGTGACGGCGGGCACGCCCAGGGCCCTGAACCACTCGGGTGCGTGCAGCACCAGCCTGGGATGGGCGAACAGGACGGTGCGGTGACCGGCCTGGGTCAGGCCCGCGGCCAGCTCGAGCCAGGGCCGGTAGAGCGAGCTGAGGAGACCGACGGCGTCGGGGTCGCGCTCCAGGGCCCGTGAGACCTCCGGGTCCCAGGTGGGGGCCAGCAGGATGCTGTCGCGCTCACGTCCCAGAAGGCTGTAGAGGTGGTCGTGGCGTGGGAAGCCGGTGCGCCAGACCTCTCGGTCGGTGAGGGTGTAGGAGGTGTGGTCGGCCGTCAGCCCGGCCTGCTCGGCGGCGGTGGCGCACACGACGACGTCCAGGCGGGCGCCGTTGAACCAGCGCCACATGTCGCGCATGGTCACACCGTGCTGGAGGAAGACGAGGCGCTGGTCGGGGCCGACGCCCGCACCGGTGAGGCGACCGGCGATGAGTGGGTCGCCGATGTCGGACAGGAGGATGGTCTCGGCACCACTCCAGGCGGCGTCGAATCCGGGGCCGGTCGGGTCCAGCAGGACGAAGCCGTCCTGTGCGAGGCGCTCCCAGTCCGGACAGCTGCGCTCGATGACGAAGATGTGCCGGACGCTGGGAGCGTGGGTGCGGGCGTAGCGGTACAGCGGCTCGGCGTTGTCGCCGGCGCTGTCGTGGCGGTCCATGTAGAGCCAGGTGCGAGGCCAGTCGGAAGGGGACGAGGCGGTGTACGGCGAGGGCGCCGCGGAGACCGCGGAGGAGGTCGCGGAGGAAGCCTGCGGGGCCGGTGACGTGCCGCCGGCCCGCTGGTTCTCCTGCTCCCCGCCGTGAGTGAGGAGGCGGGCCAGGCGCCGGCGCAGCCCGGATGAGGCCGCTACCGGGCGCCCTCGACCCGGAGGCGTCTCAGGCGGCCTGGGGTCGCCCCGGTAGGGGGCCACGGGGAGCTCCTGAGCGTTGATGACGGCGGTGATCTGGCCCCTGGGCAGCCAGACGATGCGCTCGTGGAGCACCACGTCATCGAAGTAGCGGTGATCGACCGTCTTGGCGCTGGTGGGCTGGGCCCAGGCGCCATCCACCTTCCACTGCTCCTGGGGCATGTCTCCGGTGTAGAAGTAGGTGGCCTTGTGGTCGTTGCGGAACCTGCGTCCCGAGGGCAGGATCGGGGCGGGCATGGGGCCGGCGGCCATGGCGACCAGGGCGGTGCGACGGCCCACGGCCAGCGGTGTGGAGCAGTACGCCTCGATCTGGGAGGCGGGGACGCGCCGGGTGAGGGCGCGTAGAAGCTGGGCCACCTCGGCGCGCTCGGCGGCCGTGAGCCCGGCCGAGGGGTAGCGCAGTCCGCGGTCGGCGTCGGTGACCTGGATGAGGCGGTGGATGACGAGCTGGTGGACCCAGGCCGGTGGGGGGCTTCCGGCCTCCAGCCACGCCGACAGCACCGTGCCCAGCAGGTGGCGGTAGTGGGCGATCCTTCCCCAGGGGCCGGGGGGCTTGGGGGCACGGCGGATGACGGCCGGGCCGTCGTGGAGACCCACCCGGTTGCCGGTGGCCACGATGTGGGCGATGAGCCCGCTCAGGGCGGTGTCCTCGTCATCAGCGGCGGTGCCCTCAGCGCCGACGGCACCGCCCACGCCGTGGAGGGGTCCCGCTCCACCCCAGTCCTGCAGGCCGTGGCGGGGGATGGTGAGCACCGCTCCGCTGAGGGTGTCGGGGAAGATGTGGGGCTCGACGGTCAGGTCGGCGGTGCGGCTGCCGTGCTTGAAGCGCCACTGCAGCCGCTCGTCGCGGGTGCCGTCGGGGCGGATGGTCACGGTCGGGGTGAGGACGACGGCGTTGCCGGTGCCGTGCTGAGCCAATGAGGTGAGATAGCCCGGCTCGACCCGATCTCCTGCCTTGAGGAGCAGGACCCGGGCCCCTGGGGCCAGAGGGCGCAGGACCTGATCCAGCCCCGTCGGATCGGGGCAGCCGATGGGGGCGATCCCGCCTTCAGGCGAGTCCTGGTGAAGAGAGTCGAGTGTGTCCTGACCACCTGCGGAACCGATGATGATGACGTGCACGGTCTCGGTGCTGCGGGTGTTCATGAGGTGGGCATCTCCATTTCGTGGGGCGGTCCCCAATGACTAATGGTGGACGTAGCCAGCACCTCCGCGTTGGAGATGTCCCAGGTGTGTCCGAAAGTCGTCCCTCGCCGTTGGACGAAGCCGAATCGGGAGGAGGAATAGATACGGGTCCCAGTACGTGCGCAGTCACTGAGGAAACCGGTGTCCTCCCCGATGGTCGTCTCGGGAAAAGTGAGCTCGCGCGCCTGGTACGCCCGAGCCACCAGGGTCGGTCAAGAGACGAAAGTCGTATAGCGGTGCTCCCAGTCGGCGAAGCGCAGCACCGTCAGGTCCGGGCCCGTCAGGTGCAGGTAGTGGGCGTGCTTGCCCACGACCTCGGCACGGGCGTAGTCGGCCTCGACTCGCGAGAGCATGAGGTTGTAGCAGCCACCTAAGGGAGTGCTGGTCTCGGCGGTGACCCAGTCGATCTCAAGGCCCAGCTCGCGGGCGCGCCCAGACGGTCCCAGGGAGTCGATCCGGTTTCCAGCTCGGAGGCCCGCTTCAGCCCACGCGACATCCCACCTCAAAATGCGCCGCTCAGCTCAGGTGCATATCACTCCTGATTTGAGTCGTAGAGACCTCTGGAGTCCGAGGAAGGTAGACGACCTCACACAGTCCTTCGAGCTGATCATCGAACTCGCCGCTCCAGTCGTCCCCCATGACGAAGACATCGATACCGTATCTGGCAATATCCTCAGCCTTCTGCCCCCAGGTCAGCTCAGGCACTACGAGGTCGACATACCGGATGGCCTCGAGCATCGCCTTGCGCTCCTCATAGGAGAAGTACGCCCGCTTACCCTTTCCAGCATTGAACTCATCACTGGACAGCGCCACCATCAGAAAGTCTCCAAGCGCTCGCGCACGCTTCAGCAACGCAATATGACCATAGTGGAGCAGATCATATGTGCCATAAGTAATCACACGCTTCATGGGGCCACTTCCTGGTTGGACGTTCGAGGCTCGCCCGCGACAACACTCCGGACAAACCATCGTGAGTATTCCCCACCTTCCGAACCGATATTGAAGATGTCACAGAATCGATGCCATACCGATATGCCACCGAAACACACGATGTTCGCCGCCAACCCTCACAGAGAGACCTACCCCCTCCCTGAACCCCTCACGTTCTCGTCACAATTCTTCTTTCAATCTTTTAAGAGATATGACTCATCCGCTCTTCCTGTCGCCTATCAGCCCAAGAAACGAGTAATCCATTCACGGATCCACGTGAGGTTGTCCAGGATCGGTGCAGGATCCGCCTCCGACGGAGTGCAGCCCCCTCGGCGGCGTCGATATCGCCGAGGATCCGCTGCAGGTGGGAGGCGAGCCCGTCGTGGTCGACGGCGATAGGCAGCCCCGATTCGAGGGCCGGTCACCGTACAGTCCCCTCTCGACGTCGCGGTGGTAGGCCAGGTCGGGCATATAGGTCGCTGCCGGCTTCCCGGTCAGAGCGAAGTCGAAGAAGATGCTCGAGTAGTCCGAGACCAGGATGTCGGCCGCCACCATGAGCTCCTCGACACTCGGGTGCCCGCTGACATCGATCATTCCTCGGACACGGCCGGCCCGGTTCATGCTGCGGCGGCCACGTGCTCGGTGATGGCGAGCGCGGGCGACTGGCGCAGATCGTCGGCGTCGGCCTTGAAGGTCCGGCCGAGCACCGCCACGGTCGGCGAGGTCCCTCCTTCCACCGCCTCCAGGATGCGCCCGGCGTTGCGGGCCGGCCAGGACACCGAGGAGGGCGATGCTCCATCCTCGTCCGGGGCGGCGTCAAGCGCTGCGTGCGCTGCGCGTCGAGGTCGTTTCGGCCCCAGGGGGTACGAGCTGGTACATCCACCCGTAGGGGTCCTCGGCGCGGCCGGACTGAATGGCGGTGAGCCGGTCGTGGATCTGCCGGGTGACCTCACTGCCCTCGATGCGGGCGTCGAAGCCCTCGCCCTTGAGATGCCCCAGAGGCACGACGACGGCGGCGGTTCCGCAGGCGAAGACCTCACTGACCCGCCCCGACTCGATGTCTGTGAGCAGCCCCTGGAGACTGATGGTGTCCTCCACGACGCTCCGCCCGGAGTCGCGCAGCAGGCGGATGATGGCGCTGCGGGTGGAGCCCTCGAGGATCGTCCCGGTCAGGCGCGGTGTGCGCACGGTCCCGTCAGCGTCGACGACCATGATGTTCATGCCGCCGAGCTCCTCGATGTTCTTCTGCGAGACGTCGTCGAGGAAGCAGACCTGGTCGCAGCCCTGCGCGTAGGCCTCCCGCTGGGGAAGCAGGGAGGAGGCGTAGTTGCCCCCAGTCTTGGCCGCCCCCGTCCCTCCGCGCCCGGCGCGGTGGTACTCGGTGGTCACCCAGATGGAGACGGGCTCCAGGCCGTGGGGGAAGTAGGAGCCGGAGGGAGAGGCGATGACGTAGTAGTCGACCACGGTGGAGGGACGCACGCCCAGGAAGGCCTCGGAGGCGAAGGCGAAGGGGCGCAGGTAGAGGGACTCGCCCTCGCCTGAGGGCACCCAGGCGGCGTCGGCACGCACCAGATCCACCAGGGAGGCCACGAAGTCCTCCTCAGCCAGCTCGGGCAGAGCCATGCGCCGGGCGGAGGCGTTGAGGCGCGCCGCGTTGTAGCGGGGGCGGAAGGTCCACACCGATCCGTCCTCGTGCCGGTAGGCCTTGATGCCCTCGAAGATCTCCTGGCTGTAGTGGAGCACTGCGGCGGCCGGGGACAGGCTGAGGTTGGCGTGGGGAATGACGCCGTAGTCGCCCCACCCCTCCCCCTGCCTCCAGCGGGCGTGAGCCATGTGGTCGGTGAAGGCGTCACCGAAGTGGAGACTCCTCAGGACTGCTGCCCGCTCGTCCTCGGTGACGGGTGAGGGGTTGGCGGTCAGGGAGAATCGACCGGCGAGGTCATCGGCCTGCGGGACGGGAACCTCGGCGGCACGAGCCAAGGTGGTGGATGCGAAGTCGGTTGAGCTGGCGTCTGTCTCGGGCATAGGCACACCCTACCGCCGAGGCCACAACTCGGACACGACCTTCCCATATGCTGGCTGGCGGGTACGGGGCTAGGTTCCGGCCATGAGCTCCGTTCAGCGCCCGTCGGTCAGTGCACACCGCCTCGACCGCCGCCACGAGCACCCCGCACAGGACCGTCGGCCCCACCGGCCCGGCGCGACCGCGTCACTCCCAGAGGCATCCTGGTCGCGCTCCTACACCTCGCGCACTTCTGGATGTCAGGTGAGCGCCGAGGTGATCAGCGCACCGGCGCTGGTCGTCTCCGGCGGCGATGACCGCGCCCTGTCCGAGCGCTGGTCCGACTCCTTGACGGGGACCTACCCGGACTACCGGCAAACCGGCCAGGAGGAGCTCACGGCGACGAACCGCTTCGGGCCCTACGTCGGCATCACCACGTCCTTCAGCGCCAGTATCAGCGGCTCCCGGGTCGCGGGGAGGACCTTCGCGGGGTGTGGTCGGCCGACGGCGCGGCCCTGTCGGTGACGCAGGTCTGCCAGCGGGGGGCCTTCGACGAGGCGGCGTGGGACGCCGTTCTTCGCGGCGTCGCCGTGGGCGGTCTGTCGGGTCAGTCCCGCCGGCCCACGAGGGCACCCGGGTCCGAGACGCCGGCGGACTCCGCCTCGCTCAGGTCGCTCGCCATGGCTACGGCCCTGGTGGCCAGCGTCGCGGCCTCCACGACGGCCGCGCTCCGGACACGAACAGGGCCGCGGGGTCTCAATGCGATGACGCAGCCGCCCCGGCCGTCACCGCCTCGGTGATGGCGTCACCGATCTGGCTGGTGGAGCGCTGGGCGCCGCCGCGCCGGGTCGCCATGTCCGCAGCGACTCCGGCCTCGACCCTCGCAGCGGCCTCGGGCAGCCCCAGGTGGTCGAGCATGAGAGCCACCGCGCTGATCGTGGCGGTCGGGTCAGCCTTGCCCTGACCGGCGATGTCCGGGGCCGAGCCGTGGACGGGCTCGAACATGGAGGGGAAGGCCCTCTCGGGGTTGATGTTGCCTGAGGCCGACAAGCCGATGCCGCCGGTGACGGCGCCGGCCTCATCGGTGAGGATGTCGCCGAAGAGGTTGTCGGTGACGATGACGTCGAAGCGGCCCGGGTCGGTCACCATGTAGATGGTGGCGGCGTCCACGTGGCAGTAGTCGACAGTGACGTCGGGGTAGTCGGCGCCGACGGCCTCCACGGTGCGCCGCCACAGGTCGCCGGCGTGGACGAGCACGTTGTGCTTGTGGACGAGGGTCAGGTGCTTGGCCGCCCTGGACCGGGCCTTGGCGAAGGCGTAGCGGACCAGGCGCTCCACCCCGTAGGCCGTGTTGACGCTGACCTCGGTGGCGATCTCGTGCGCCGTCCCCTGGCGCACGACGCCGCCGTTGCCGCAGTACAGGCCCTCGGTGCCCTCGCGCACCACGACGAAGTCGATGTCACCGGGATCGGCCAGCGGCGTCGGCACGCCCGGGTAGTACACCGAGGGACGCAGGTTGACGTAGTGGTCCAGGGCGAAGCGCAGGCGCAGGAGCAGACCGCGCTCGAGCACACCGGAGGGGACGGAGGGATCGCCGACGGCGCCCAGCAGGATGGCGTCATGGGTCTTGATGGCCTCGAGATCCTCATCGGTGAGGGTCTGGCCGGTGCGGTGCCAGCGCTCAGCCCCCAGGTCGAAGGCAGTGGGATGGACCGTGACTCCGGTTCCCTCCAGCGCTCGTTCGAGGACCTTGAGCCCCTCGGGGACGACCTCCTGACCGATGCCGTCACCCGGGATTACTGCCAGCTTGATGGTCTGCGTCATGGGGCCACCATAGGGCACGATCAGGATGCGAGACGAGAAGTCCGCATCACGGAAGCGCGCGCTCGCGTTTCGACCAGCGGTCGGTTAGTCTGTTGCCGATGCACCAAGGAGGAGCCATGCCGCGCATCCACCGTCCTGCCGCGCAACGTCGGGAGGAGATTCTCGACGCCGCCCACACCCTGTTCACCACCAAGGGCTTTCAACCCACGACCATGGAGGACATCCTGCGGATCGTGGGCATCGCCAAGGGGACGCTCTACTACCACTTCCCCAGCAAGGAGCAGATCCTCAAGGCCCTGGTCCTGCGCATCGTCCGCCAGGTCGAGCAGCAGGCCCGCGAGGTCGCCGCCTCATCGGCTCCCGCGGCCGACAAGCTCGCAGCGATCATGAGCGCGATGAGGCTGGTGGACACCGAGACCGAGCTCGTCGACCAGTTCCACGCGCCGGGCAATGCGGAGTTCCACCTGCTGTCCATCACGGCGATGATCGAGCACCTCACCCCGGTCCTGGCCGAGGTCATCACCCAGGGGGTGAGCGAGGGGACCTTCACCACCGAGCGTCCTCACGATGCCGTCGAGCTGCTGCTGAGCGCCTCGGGCATCCTCCTGGACCACGACATCATGAAACCCAGCCCCGCTGAGCTCGCCCGCCGCCGCGAGAGCCTCATCTGGGCCGGCGAGACGCTCCTGGGCGCCCAGCCCGGCAGCCTCGGCTTCCTGATGAAGGCGGAACCGTGAAGCACGTTGGACTACTGGTCCTGGGCTCCTTCATCAACTCGCTGGGAACGGGGCTGAGCGCCTTCGGCCTGGCCGTCGTCATACTGCGCACCTACGGAACGGCCTCCTCGGTGGCGGCCGTCCAGATGAGCGCCTTCGCCCCCATTGTTCTTCTGGCGCCCTTGGCCGGGGTCCTCGCAGACCGCTACGACCGCCGCCTCATGATGATCATCGGCGACGCCGGCTCGATTCTCGGACTGGGCGTCATCCTGGCGGCCCTGTCCTCTCCCCGACCGTCCTTGGCCTGGGTCTGCACGGGGGCCGTCCTCTCCTCCTGCCTGGCCGCCCTGACCGAGCCGGCACTGCGGGCGAGCGTCACTGACCTGGTGAGTGAGGAGGACTACGTACGCTCCTCCGGACTGCTTCAGCTGGCATCCGCGGCGAAGTACCTGCTGGCTCCGGCCACGGCGGGGTTCCTCATGCCGCTCGTCGGCGTCCGGGGCCTCCTCCTGCTGGACGCCAGCACCTGCCTGGTCACCGTGGGATGCACCTTGACAGTGCGCCAGGCTCTGGCAGCAGGTGCGTCGCAACGCGCAGCGGCCCAGCCCGGTGACGACCACGACGTCCTGGCGGGTTGGAGGACCATCGCCGCCTCCCCCGGCCTGCGTACCCTGGTGGCTCTCATGACGCTGGCGACCCTCGCTATCGGCGTCATCCAGGTTCTCATCAAGCCGATTCTCCTGCCCATCGTGAGCACCGCCGAGATGGGGGTGGTCGAGACCGTCGCAGCCACCGGCATGCTTGTGGGCGCGGCCCTGGTCACGGCCTGGAAGAGCGCCCAGCCCACAACGCTGCTCGCCGCAGGGCTGGCTGGGACCGGCGTCGCCATGGTGCTGGTCCCTCTGGGACCTGGAGCCTGGTGGGTGGCCGCCTGCGGGTTTCTCACCTTCGCCTGCCTGCCCCTGTCCCAGGCAGGTGCGGAGGTACTGGTGCGCACGCAGGTCGACAACACTCGGCAGGCACGCACCTGGGGCACTATCAGTCTGGTCACCCAGACGGGATACCTGGTGGCCTACCTGTGCTCCGGGGTACTGGTCGACCGGGTGCTTCAGCCCCTGCTGGAGTCGGGACAGCCGCCATCCACCGGTCTGAGAGCCGTCGTCGGCACCGGACCAGGACGCGGCGCCGCTGCGCTCGTGGGTCTTATGGGCGCGGTCATGGCCCTGGTGGCCCTCGCCGTTCGCCTCCAGCGCCGCCGGATCGCCTCGCCCCAGTAGTGCCGACGGACGACAAGCGGGTGGTGGGCCCGATGACCTGACGTCATCGGACCCACCACCCGTTGTCAAAGGATCTCAGCGGGCCACGGAGCCCTCGGTGTAGTCCTTGTCGACGTCGGCGCGCCAGGCGAACATGGAGCGCACCTCGCGGCCGGTGGTCTCGATGGGGTGCGCCTCGCCCTCGGCGCGGAGCTTCTTGAACTCCGGAGCGCCGGCGGCCTGGTCGTCCATGAAGCGCTTGGCGAAGCTACCGTCCTGGATGTCGGCGAGGACCTCCTTCATGTGCTCCTTGACCTCGGGGGTGATGACGCGCGGGCCGGAGACGTAGTCGCCGTACTCGGCGGTGTCGGAGCAGGACCAGCGCTGCTTGGAGATGCCACCCTCGTTGATGAGGTCGACGATGAGCTTCATCTCGTGGCAGACCTCGAAGTAGGCCATCTCAGGCTGGTAGCCGGCCTCGACCAGGGTCTCGAAGCCGTACTGGATGAGCTTGGAGACGCCACCGCACAGGACCGACTGCTCACCGAAGAGGTCGGTCTCGGTCTCCTCGCGGAAGGTGGTCTTGATGGCGCCGGCGCGGGTGCCACCGATGGCCTTGGCGTAGGACAGGACGAGGTCCCAGGCATCGCCGGTGGCGTCCTGCTCCACGCAGACGAGCACGGGCACGCCTCGGCCGGACTCGAACTCGCGGCGCACGGTGTGCCCGGGCCCCTTGGGGGCCACCATGACGACGTCGATGTCCGCGGACGGCTTGATGTAGCCGAAGTGGATGTTGAAGCCGTGGGAGAACAGGAGGGCGGAGCCGGCCTTGATGTTCGGCTCGATCTCCTCGTGGTAGAGGGCGGCCTGCACCTGGTCGGGGGCCAGGACGGTGACGACGTCGGCCCAGGCGACGGCCTCGGCGATCGGCTTGACGGGCAGGCCCGCCTCCTGCGCCTTGGCCACCGAGGCCGAGCCCTCGCGCAGGCCGACAACGACCTCGACGCCGGAGTCGCGCAGGTTCAGAGCGTGAGCGTGCCCCTGGGAACCGTATCCGATGACGGCGACCTTCTTGGACTGGATGACGGACAGGTCGGCGTCGTCGTCGTAGAACTTCTCAGCTGCCATGATTGCTTCTCACTTCTCCTTGAGTTGATCGGTGATGGATCGTGGGCCGCGCGTGATCGCCACGGCACCGGACTGGACAATCTCTTTGACACCGTACGGCTGGAGAGCCGTCAGTAGAGCCTTGACCTTGGATTCTGAGCCGATGGTCTCGATGACCACCGACGTGGGGGCGACGTCCACGACGTGCGCGCGGAACAGGTCGACGACCTGGAGCACCGCCGTGCGGTTGGCGTCATCGGCGTGCACCTTGATGAGGTAGAGCTCGCGCTCGACCGAGGTGTCGGGGTCGAGCTCGACGATCTTGAGGACGTTGACCAGCTTGTTGAGCTGTTTGGTGACCTGCTCCATGGCCAGTCCCTCGGCGTCGGCGATCACCGTGATGCGCGAGATGTCCTCGTGCTCGGTGGGCCCCACGGCCAGGGAGTGGATGTTGAAGCCCCGGCGCGTGAACAGCGCCGAGACCCGGGTCAGGACGCCGGGCTTGTTCTCCACCAGGACGGACAGCGTGTGCTTCTCGCTCACGGCGCTCACTCCTCTTCCCACACCGGGCTCATGCCGCGGGCGTGCTGGATCTCGTCGTTGGACACCCCGGCCGCGACCATGGGCCACACCTGGGCGTCCGCGGAGACGATGAAGTCGACGACGACGGGGCGGTCGTTGATGGCATTGGCCTGGGCGATGACGTCATCCAGGTCCTCCAGGCGCTCGCAGCGCAGTCCCACGGCCCCGTAGGCCTCGGCCATGGTGACGAAGTCGGGGATGCGTACCGTTCCGGCACCGGTATGCAGATCGGTGTTGGAGTAGCGCTGCCCGTAGAACAGCGTCTGCCACTGCCGCACCATGCCCAGCGAGGAGTTGTTGATGATGGCGACCTTGACGGGGATGTTGTTGAGGGTGCAGGTGGCCAGCTCCTGGTTGGTCATCTGGAAGCAGCCGTCTCCGTCGATGAGCCACACCGGCCGGTCGGGGCAGGCCTCCTTGGCGCCCATGGCGGCGGGCAGGCCGTATCCCATGGTGCCGGCGCCGGCTGAGGTGAGCCAGGTGTGGGGGCGACGGAAGGTGAGGTAGTGGGCCGACCACATCTGATGCTGGCCCACGCCCGTGACCCAGATGGTGTCCTCAGAGGCGGCCCGGTCGAGGTGGGTGATGACCTCCTGAGGCTGGAGCAGCCCGTCGTCGGTATCGGTCCAGTCCGTGGGGTAGGTGGACTGGATGCGCCCGACCTCGCCACGCCACGGTGCGATATCCGCCCGCCCCTCAGCGGCCACGTGGTCGCGGAACTCGGCGCTCAGTGCGGGAACGACGTCGGCCAGGTCCCCGACGATCGGGACGTCGGCGGTGCGGATCTTGGAGATCTCGGCGGGGTCGACGTCGACGTGGATCACCGAGGCCTTGGTGGCGAAGGTGTCCGGCCTACCGGTGACCCGGTCGTCGAAGCGGGCTCCCAGACAGACGATGAGGTCGGCCCGCTGCAGCGCCCCGACAGCGGCCACGGTGCCGTGCATACCGGGCATCCCCAGGTTGAGCGGGTGCTCACTGGGCATGACGTCCAGGGCGGTCAGAGTGGTGACGAAGGGCGCTCCGATGAGCTCGATGAGCTCCGTGAGATCCTCAGTGGGAACCTGTGCCCGGTTCAGGCCGCCGCCGAGGTAGAGGACGGGTCGCTCGGCCGCGGAGATCACCTCGGCGGCCTGAGCCAGGCGCCGCTGGTTGGGCTTACCCGGCAGGCGGTAGCCGGGAAGGTCTCGGGCCGGGGGCCACACGAACTCGGTGGGCCCCTCCTGGGCATCCTTGGAGATGTCGATGAGGACCGGGCCGGGGCGACCGGTGGAGGCGATGTGAAAGGCCTCGGCCACACGCGGGACGATGTCCTCGGCACGGGTGATGAGGAAGGAGTGCTTGACGAAGGGCATCGTGGCACCGACGATATCGGCCTCCTGGAAGGCGTCCGTCCCGATTCCACGGCTTCCGACCTGCCCGGTGATGGCCAGCATGGGCACCGAGTCCATGTGGGCGTCACCGATGGGGGTGATGAGGTTGGTGGCTCCGGGACCGGAGGTGGCGACGCACACCCCGGGGCGACCGGTGACCATGGCATAGCCCTCGGCCGCATGACCAGCACCCTGCTCGTGACGCACCAGGACGTGGCGGATCTTCGTCGAGGCGAGCAGGGGGTCATAGAAGGGCAGGATGGCGCCGCCCGGCATCCCGAAGATGTCTGTGACGCCTAGCTCCTCCAGCGCGCGCACCAGAGCCTGGGCGCCTGTCATGACCTGTTGGCCCTGACGTGCGGGAGCGTCATCGTGTGTCATCACTCGCTCTCCTTCTCCGTGCCTACTGTCCGGCGACCTGCCGGGTAATGAACGTTAGATCAGTCTCCGTACAGAGTCATAATGAGACTGCCACAATCTCACATCGTGGAATCACGAACCCGGTGGCATGACGGTTCCCCACGTGAGGGGCTTCTCCGCTCCTTCGCGGATCACGGACCTTGGTACGCCATCAGCACAGGCGGAGATGTCACAATGCTCCTGTTACTCCTGACAAAACATCCGCTGCGTCACTTTCAGCGGCGACATGGAAGGCGGCACTAGCGACGTGGCTATGGTCCTGGACTATCTGTTGGACAACCCGGTTGTCATCGTCCTGCTCATGGTTGGCTCCGGGATGATGCTCTGGCGCGCCAGGCGCAGGAGCATACGCGTCCCGGTGGCGGCCCTCCTGATCGGCAGTACCGCCCTGCTGATCTGGAAAGTGGCGCATGCCAACGTCCTGCACCACTTGTCCGAGAACGTGGTTCTCGTCCTGTTCCTCCTGGTCGGCGCCGGGATGCTGCTGGGGCACGTCAAGATCAAGGGCGTGAGCCTGGGTGCAGCGGCCGTCCTGTTCTGCGGCATCGCGTTGGCGGCCTGGGGAACATCTGCCGCAACGCCGATCGAGGTTCCCCGAGAGCTGGGAACACTGGGGCTGGCGATCTTCACCTTCGCCATCGGCATCCAGTCCGGGCCGAACTTCTTCCACGTCATCCGAACCGCCGGCGGACCATTGGCGATCCTCCTGGGCGTTCTGGGCGTGGCGGCCCTGGCGGCGGTGGGCGTGGGGCGTCTCCTCGGGCTCAAGGCGGCGATGATCGCGGGGGCCTTCGCCGGTGCCGTGACGAACACGCCCGCTCTGGCCGCAGCCGGTAACGCCGCCGCCATGGCCGGCGACAAGGCAGGACCGGGTGACGCCACCGTGGCCTATGCCGTCACCTACCTCTACGGTGTCATCGGGATGCTGTTCTTCTGTCTGCTGGCGCTGCGCTACCGGCGCAGTGACAAGGACACTCCCTCCCCGCTCATCAACCGCACCATCCGGGTGGAGCGCGAGGACGGCCCACTCCTGGGCAACATCGTTGAGACCATCTCGGGTCAGCTGCGGTTCTCTCGTCTGCGTCGGGGCGAGAAGGGCCCGATCACCCGACCGAAGAATGACGACCGGCTGTACAAGGACGATCTCATCACCGTCGTCGGCACCCAGGACGCCGTCAATCAGGCGATCAAGGCGGTGGGCCACGGCTCCTCGCACTCACTCATCGAGGATCGCAAGTACCTCGACTTCCGCCGTATCACGGTCTCGGACCCGAAGCTGGCCGGCCGCACCATCGGCGAGCTCGACATCGACCACCGTTTCGGGGCGACGATCTCGCGGGTGCGCCGCGGCGACGTCGATATGGTCGGCACCCCGGATCTGGTGCTGCAGCAGGGAGACCGGGTTCGCGTCGTCGGCCCGACCGGACGCATGAAGGAGATTTCAGCGTACTTCGGTGACTCCTCGCGAGGGCTGTCCTCCATCAACCCGGTGGCGCTGGGCCTGGGGATGGCACTGGGCATCTTCATCGGTGAGTGGAAGTTCCTCACGCCCACCGGCGCGACCTTCTCCATCGGGTCGGCAGCCGGAACACTCCTGGTCGGGCTCATCTTCGGGCGCATTGGCCGCATCGGGAAGTTCGTGACCGCCATGCCCTTCACCGCGACGGCGGTGCTCTCGGAGTTCGGGCTCCTGGTCTTCCTCGCTCAGGCGGGCACCAAGGCCGGTGGGGAGATCGCGCACGCGTTCACCGGAGGTGACTGGTGGAGGATCTTCGTCACCGGCTTCGTCGTCACCACCATTGTGGGACTGGGGATTTACGCCTCCATGCGCTGGATCGTCAAGATGGGTGGCACTCGCCTGTCCGGCCTCATCGGTGGCGCCCAGACCCAGCCGGCGATTCTGGCCTTCGCCAACGAGCGCACCGGCGCCGACCCCCGGGTGGCGCTGGGATACGCAATGGTCTATCCCGTGGCGATGATCGTCAAGATCTTCATCGCGCAGGTCCTCGGCGGGCTGTGACCCGCTTACCGCAGGCTCACCGGTCTCGCATCATCGGTGGTGGCCCGTCGCTGAATGTCAGCGGCGGGCCACCATTGTCCAACTGGGGGCGTGCAGACCGAACGTCAGTCCTCCAGAGGCTGCTCCGCCGCCTCAACGTGTGTGCGAGGCAGCGTGATGTGCCCGGAGGTGGCCACGTCGTGGCGCCAGTTGTGGTCCGTGATGATGCGCGCCAAGGCGAGACCGACGCCGATAGCCGTAATGACGAAGAAGACCTCAGCCAGGTTCGTGGCCGCTTCACCGACGTCGACACCGAGCTTGTCCACGGAGAGCGTGTTGAGCGCAGAGATAGCCCGGTAGAAGGGAACCCCGGGGATCATGATGACCACAGCGGGAACGGAGAGAGCCACCCGGGACAGGGACGCGCGGGAGACGAAGAGCTGGGCGAGCAGACCAATCGTGACCGCGGCCAGCCCCACCGCGAGCTGCCACGGCACGTGGAAGACGTCAATGAGAAGCAGTCTGCCGGTATTGGCCAGAGCCCCGACCACCGCGGCCAGCATGCTGGCCTTAACGCCTGCATTGAACAGCATGGCGAATCCGTAGGCGGCGATAAAGGAGCAGAAGCACCGCAGAACGTAGAGAAGAGGACCGTCAAGAGTGGTGCCGCTGGCCGCTGCAACATCCCAGCGGAAGACGAAGGTCACGGTCCAGACGGCGACGCCCGCCGCAGCCATGACCATGAGGACGTAGGCGCTGCGCGAGAGGGCCGAGGAGAAGTCCTGTCGGAACAGGTCGAGCATGGCGGTGACCATCGGGAAGCCCGGGATGAGGAAGAGGATCGCAGAGATAATGCCGCCCTGGTGGTTTCCTGTCACCACGCCAGAAGCGTTCAGCGCTGTCACGATTCCCATGTAGGTGCCGGAGGCCGCGACTCCGCAGACAAGCCATGTGAAGAAGTGCTGGTAGTGGCGCTCAAGCATCTGCCGGCGAATGAACTGTCCCAGGAATGCCGCGACGAGCACCGTCAGACACTCGACCCAACCTCCCTTGTTGAGGAAGCAGAACCCTGCACAGGCCACGCCCGAGGCTGCAGCATTGGCGAAGGCGTTGTAGCGGGCGTGCATCTTCTCGACCTGTTCAAGCTTGGCCTCGAGGTGCTCGACGGTCTCGTGGGCCCGCAGGTCGTGGACGATACGGCGCAGCGCCTCCAACCGACCGACGTTGACACCGACACGACGCACCTCGCAGGCCTCGGTGCGGAAACGGTTGCCGACGTAAGAGGAGGTGACGATCTCCGTCATCGTCACGGTCGCCTCGTGGCGGTCAAGGCCGACCGCCGAGGCGGCTCTGGCCATGGAGGACTTGATGCGGTAGGAACCGGCGCCGGCGGCGAGCATGAGCCGCCCCAGGTGCAGCACGACGCCGGACTGTTGCATGAGCCGATCGGCATCGAGACTCGGTTCATGGCTGCTGCCCGATGGAGTGGAAGGGAGGTCGCTATGAGTCACAGGGACAATGGTGCACCGTTTCGCACCCCGATGTCAGATCGAGCCAGGACACAACCCTGCCGCAGCTTCCGCCATGGTTCGATGCTGCTGGTCCCGGCGCGGGGAGAAACGACCCGGCCCCAAGGGGAGTGCTCCGTGATGGAGTTCCCTTGGGGCCGGCTTCACGTGTGTGCTCGGTG
>NZ_MSGO01000011.1:0-32857 GCF_001929375.1 Actinomyces oris
TGCCCGACGGCGTCAAGGTCTTCTCCCCCGACGCCCCGCTGGGTCAGGCCCTCATGGGGCACCGCGCGGGCGACACCGTCTCCTACGAGGCCCCCACCGGCCGGACGATCCAGGCCGAGATCGTCAAGGTCGAGCGGGTCTGAGCCTCTTTTCCATCGATCCGGGCATTTTTCGCGTAGCCCTACCGAAATTCCGTTGGGCACCGCGAGAAATGCCCGGCTCGATGTCTCCACCCCGACCACTCCTCGCGGTCAGTGAAGCGCGGGCGGGAATAGGGGACTCGCGCAGTACCGTGTCCTCATGTTCAACGCCCTTCGTCACTCGCTCAGCGGATCGGCGCCGGCCGGCCGCGAGACACCGGTTCTGCCCGCCCCCGGAGACCACCCGGTGCTGGGGACTGCCCTGGACGGGCCGTGGCCCGAGGGCAGTCGGGTCATCTACCTGGCGGGCGGATGCTTCTGGGGCGTGGAGCGACTCCTGTGGCGCCAAGAGGGCGTCGTCTCGACGTCGGTCGGCTACATGGGCGGCCAGACACCCAATCCCACCTACCAGGAGGTGTGCACCGGGGCGACTGGTCACGCCGAGACGGTGCGCGTCGTCTACGACCCGGCCGTGTGTGGCGAGGGCGGGGAGAGCCTGCTGCGGGCCTTCTGGGAGAACCACGATTCCACGCACCTGAACCGCCATGGCAACGACGTCGGCACCCAGTACCGCTCGGCGGTGTGGACGACGACGCCCGCCCAGCGTGAGGCGGCCGCGCGGATCCGTGAGGCCTTCCAGGGCGAGCTGACCCGCCTGGGCCTGGGCACCTGCGTGACCACCATTGAGGACGCCGCCGACGCGCCGGATCAGTTCGGCGGGCCCTACTACCTGGCGGAGGACTACCACCAGGCCTACCTGCACAAGAGCCCCAGCGGCTACTGCAACCACGGCCCCAACGGGGTGACCTGCCCGGTCGGCATCACGGACCTGCCCGCCCAGACCGACATCCTGGCCCCCGGAGACGCGCCGGCCTGAATCCGTTCCGGTCCGCGCTCGGAACTATTGACATGGCGGTTGGCCCTCAACACCTGCATTCCCCCTCGCGCCACTGTCCACCTCGGACGTGCTCACGCGATGATCGGTGTGCCCGACCTCGAGTTTCGGTTACGCGGAGCGTGCGGAGAAGGTGACGTCCCACAGAGGCGAGTTCTCGAGCTTGCCCCGCTCAGCAGTGGCAAACAGCGTCCAGCCGCTGGTCTCAGTGTCGCCGAGCCAGAGCCCCAGAGCGCTCAACGGCAGGTTCGATCCGTCCGAGGCCGGGACAGATGTATCCCATGTGATGACGTAGGCCTCCTTCATATGAGGCCACGTCTCTTTAGTCCGGAACACATTGATCTGACGCTCGGAGACCAGAAGCACCTCTTGGGCGTGGGTTTCGTCAACAAGCGAACGCCCGAAGGACTCCACGCGGCGGACCCTCACCCTCGGGACCCCGTTGTGCGCCCCAGGCATCAGGATCTCCGTGGCCGGATTGCCCTCGGAGTTGCTCACCTCGCTGACGGTGGCGCCAGCAGGGGCGGTGAGCGTCAGACCGTGAACTTCAACCGGGTCACCCGACGGAGACGTCGGCTGCACGTTTCGCGGCTGCGTATCAGGGACGACCCGAATATCTGAGACCGGCCGCCAGGTGGATGTTTCACCAGGGCTGGGAGACGGCCTTGCCGACGACGACGCTCCAGTATTCTTACCGCTGCGCCCCGAACAGCCTGCCATGTAAGACAACCCAGCAACTCCCAACGGGATCAGAACCGCCCTACGCGGCAGTATCAACGACATCAGCAGCCCTCCCAGCGGTTCCACTTCCCACCAGAGTAGTACTGCCCATTGGAGAACTCAACATTCTCATCGGAGTATCCAACGCCTGCACTCAGTTCCAACTCAAGCTTCACACCCAATTTTGCCCCATAATTTGAGGACGTCGTTGAAACATCCTGACGCGTCAAAACACCCCTGTCTGCCGCAGCATTAATGAATGTCGATGTCGCATCACCAAGGTTTTCTAAAGTGCCCTTACCATTTTCATACCCGGGGACTTTAGCAGCAGCCAAGAAATTACGGGCCATTCGGTCTGCTTCTACAGAGTTCAGATCCACCGACGCAGTCCACACTTGACCAGACTCAAGAGACGGAGGATTGCCCACACCCAACGGGGTTGTCGACCCGACTTGAGCATCGTACGAGCCGGTAGCAGACACATTCAGAACCTTGTTCGGATCGTCGCTGTTAACCGTGACCGCAATGATACGCTCCTCCGACATACTCGCTTCCGCCCCCACACCTAGGTAACTAGCATTTCCCGAGACGTCGGCATTCGTTTTGTAATACATCGTCGTTGTCCCCGCCTCACGATCAACCTTGACCCCTACTGCACGAGCGTAACTACCCTCGGCCTGCGCCCCTCCAACCCCTTGCGTAAATTCAGCACTCACTGAGCCTTCCTCGCCAACCTGGAGATAGGCTGCGGTTGGCTTCGGAGGCTGATACCCAAAGACGTAGTGACTTATCGCTTCGTTGACCGGAGCAGCAATACCCCCAAAAGATCCCATGCTGCTCACACCTTCCACCGCGGCCTTCCTATATAAATGGTCTACTAGATCATTCTTGGCCTTCTCGGAATCAACCTCGTAGATGATACCTGTCTCAACAGCCCCACTGCCGGAAGCATCTACATTCAAGTAGTGACCAAATTTTTGATTGTTAGCAATCACCTCAAATCCCCCACCTTCTCCTAAAGAGCCCCCTACCTTCGTGGCACGCGCATCAGTAACCCTGTAGCGACCGTCAGACAACTTTTCGACGACAATATCGCCTTTGGCTTCAGCACTGACGACTGCCACACCGGCGGACCCCTTGACGCTCTGGGTCCGTTGGCTATTCGTACACGCCTCAGTAGGCTTGTGCTTATCCTCTTCAGCCTTATCATCAGCCCCACCGCACTGCATCCCTCCAGCCCCAATGGCCTCACTGACCTTGGAGAGAATGCTGCACGCAATATCGCGCCCATGGCTTGGAGCAACAGCAATCACCCCACCAATGATGACCGCCACGACGATAGCCATTCCTGCGAACTCAACAAGTGCCGCACCTCGTTCAGGAATTTTCCGGGATCCACAACGACGAGCACTTGGCTTCAACCACAAGCGAAACATGCCCTTCCCCACCTTCACCACTCGCTCCAGAACATCAGACTACAATAAAACTACACAGAGGACCGAACTATTCATCACTCCACACCACTACCTGCAATCAGAAATAGTCGCCCCGACGCAGCAGGAATGCATACACCAGGGACGCAATAATCGATGCGACGGCGGCAAAAATGATCACCACAAGAACCGACAACCAGCCCCGCACCGCATATGTGGGAACAATGTTGATGGCGCTAACGACTGCCGCAGGAACCACAGAATGCACCACAAGCATCGCTACCGACCGAAGACGACGCCTCACGACGAACATCGCCAACAGGCTGGCAACGAAAGCCGAGAGCCCATTCAGCCAGGTGACGGTTCCGACCACGGACTGCGCAGATTCAACTGCATCATCTACCAGATCAGGGACATTCAGCATCACCAAGAATGCCAGCACGAGCGACACCACTTGAAGTACGGCTCCAACGACGAGCAATAGTGGCGACCATGTATGCTCGTCGTCGAGCAGCACGTCACGATCCGTATCTCCCATAGTTCCCGACCTTTCTCGCCGCGCACCCATGCGCGCACACAACGACCGACGCCCAACCAGGACGATCGCGAGATGGCTCGCGCTTCATGCTTGATAAGCCACGGTAGTTCCACGGCGTTTTGCAGTAACAGGGCCATCCGCCCCCACTCCGCCCCTATTCAGAGGGCAACACACCTCACGGCACATCTCGTGACAATTCGCAAGGCGCACGATCACTTCGATTCGTCGCCGGAGTCGTCAGCGATCCTTCCCGGTTCGACGCCCATCCACACCACCAGCAGCAGCGATGACACACTCCACCGGAGCACCCCAGCGCCGCTCCCTCCGCCCCACCACCTACCCCAGCCATTGACGAGTCAATCACCAGCGTTCTCACACGTTGACTTGAGACGCTGTCCCCCGGCCGCAGGCCAGCACTCCCAGCTGTGAGCGCCCGCGACGCCCAGACCTGTTTCCCTGCGCACCACAGGAGGCTCAACCCCTATGAGCAGCCAGCAGACGAGCATCCCGTTGGACCGGTCTCCGGCAGGGGCGGCCTCGGAGACCCACTGGTCTGAGGACACAGACTTCCAGTGGCGCGCCGCGACCGAGCTGCTCATCGCCATGGGGGTCCCGCGCTCCACCGCCCGCCTCACCGGCGACCTGCGCACCTCCGTCGCGCACCTGGAGGAGGTCGACGCGCACCTGCCCCGCGACGGCAAGCCCCTGCCGGAGGCGGACCGCCTCACCCGCAACAACGCCGTCGACGACGTCGCCCGCGCCATCCTGCCGCTGGCGCACGCCACCCTGGAGCGGATCCGGGCCGAGGAGCTGCGCACCGAGGTCGTCGGCGTCGACTACGACGCCCTGTGCGACGCCGTCGAGCAGCTCGAGGCCACCTACCACGCCGGCTGGTGGCGCGCGGCCGAGAGGGAGGGCGCCGACTTCTTTCTGCGCGAGGTTGAGGCCCTCGAGCGCCTCAACGTTCCGCCGGTGCGGGCCAACTGGCGCGACGCCGGCAGAATCGTGAACATCCTGCGCAAGATGCCCGCCTCAACGCTGCGGCGCATGGCCCGCACGAGCAACCCCATGGCACTGCGATTCATGGTGTTGTTCGGCCTCCAAGCCGGCTACCGCGACGGGCTGTTCGACAGCACCATCTCCATCCCCCGACTCATCCACACCCGCACCAGCGAGTACCGTACCGAGTACCGGGCCGGCTCAGTCGCCTAGCGCGAGCCGCACAGCCACCGCCGGCCCACACACTTCGACCAAAACTTCAGAATCGACCCGGCTCCGGGTCGATTCTGAAGTTTTGGTCGAAGTGTGTGGTGGGAGGCCTGCGGTCAGGGGGCGTCTCGTCAGTCCTCGTCGGGCCGACCAGCCAGCTCGAGCTTGCGGTAGCGGCTGACGGCCGCCGCGACGTCGACCATGCGGGGGCGCACGAGGAAGGCGGGCCGCTCGCGCTCGTCGGTCAAGGCGTCCAGGCCCTCCTCATCGAGCAGGGCCTCGAGGTCGTCCAGGCACTCGCGCAGCGGGGAGACCCCGTCGAAGCGCTGCTCCAGCAGGGCGCGCAGCGCGTAGGCGATGGCCTCGGCCTGACCCGGATCGGTGACGCCGCCGACGTCGGAGATGTCGATGTCCTCCCGGTCCAGGACGAGGGTGGAGATGCCCTGGGCGCGGGTGCGCACCGGTCCCCGGCGGGTGCGCGGCGGGGCGGGCTCGGGGACTCGCCGGCGCGGCTCGGCGAAGTCCTCCAGCTCGGTCAGGGGCCGGGGCTGGTCGGCCACGACCCGGCGGGCCTGCTCGGTGACGTCGCGCAGGTGGTAGGCGTCCATGAGCAGGACCCGGTCGGCCACGTCCAGGTAGTCCCCGGAGCCGCCCATGACCATGACCGTGGAGACGCCCCGGCGTCGGAACAGCGCGGTGATGCGGTCCACCAGGGGCGTGATGGGCTCGCGCTCGGCGGCCACCAGCTCGCGCATGCGCGAGTCGCGGATGAGCAGGTTCGTGGCGGAGGTGTCCTCGTCCAGCAGCAGCGTCGTGGCTCCGGCCTCGACGGCCTCGATGATGGAGGCGGCCTGGGAGGTGGAACCCGAGGCGTTGCGGGTGGTGAAGGAGGCGGTGTCACGCCCGGCCGGCAGGTGGGAGATGAAGGGGGTCAGGTCGACGCCGGTCACGGCGCGCCCGTCGGCGGCCCGCACCTTGACCGCGTCGGGGACCGTGGCCACGAGCTCGCGCCCATCCCCGGGCACGTGCGGGTAGACGCCGCGCTCGATGGCGCTCAGCAGCGTGGACTTGCCGTGGTAGCCGCCTCCGACGATGACGTTGACGCCCGCCTCGACGACGGTGCCGCGCACCGTCCCGGCGTGCGGGAGCTCCACCGTGGCGGCCATGGACTCGGGGGCCTCGAGGGGGACGCCGCCGTCCAGGGGATCGTCGCTCACCCCGGAGCGGCGCGGCAGGACGGAGCCGTCGGCGAGGAAGGCCACCCAGCCGTTGCGGGCCACCGTCGCGGTCAGGGCCCGGTGGTCCTCGAGGGTGGCGACGTGGCGCACGAGCCGGTCGCCCCGCTCTCCGGTGAGGTCCATGGCCTCCTCCAGCTCGCGCACGAGGTCGCGCCCCACGATCCGGGAGGCCTCGTGGCCCTGGATGGAGCGGCCCTGGGCGGGCAGGGCCAGGCGGGCGCGGACCTCCAGGACCCAGCCGGTGTCCTCCTCCTTCTGCTCGTCGGGGCGCAGGATGACGCTGGAGCGCTGCAGAATCTCCTGGCCCGGGGAGGCGATGGACAGCGCCGTGCCGCGGAAGCCCGCGTGCAGCTCGCGGGTGAGGAAGTCGCCCACGGCCAGGCGCCGGTCTGCGTCGGCCAGCAGGTCGGCCTCGTCGAGCAGCTCCAGGCCGTTCAGGTCGGTGGGCACGTCCACGTGGATGCGCGTGGGCGGGGCGTAGGGGTCGGACTGGACGCGGTCGATGTGCAGGAACCAGCCGGCGGGCGCCCGGTAGCGTCCGACGATCGCCTTGTAGGCGGCGTAGGAGCGTCCGTCGAGGGCGTGGAGGTGGCCGACGAGGTCGGCCAGGAGGCCGTCGCGGGGCTCGTCGTCGTAGACGCGGCGTGAGCGGCCGCGCTCGCCATCCCGGTAACCGCGGTCACCGCCGCGGCCACCCCGGTAGCCACGGTCACCGCTGGAACCGCCCCGGTAGCCGGAGCCGCCCCGGTAGCCGCGTCCGCCTCTGTCGTCCCGGCGGGAACCGTCTCGCTCGCTGCGCTCAGTCATGGGGAAACCCTACCCACCCGCCGGAGTGCGCCCCGGCACCCGCAGCACGAACGACGTCGCCGCCGGGGTACCCGCAGGTACCGCCGACGGCGACGTGACGGACTGGCGTCCTCCGGCTCAGCCGGACAGCCGAGCTCGGAGTCCTCAGCGCAGGGAGGCCAGGGCGTCGGAGTGGGCGACGACGTCGCGCACCATGGCCGGGACCTCGGCGTCGTGGAAGGCGGCCGGCGAGAAGGCGCCGTCGGCGAAGTCGGTGTTGAGCGACAGGAACACGTTGGTGGCCACGACGGTGGCGCCCATGCCCTGGAGGATCTGCTGGAGGTGGCTGACGGCGCGGATGCCGACGTTGTAGGAGTAGCCGACCACGCCCACGCCCTTGTTGGCCACGGCGCCGGGCTGGAGGAAGTCGATGGCGTTCTTCAGCGCGCCGGGGATGGAGAAGTTGTACTCGGGGGTGACGAAGATCAGCGCGTCGAAGGACTTCAGGGCCTCGTCGAAGGCGGCGCCGGCCGGGTCGCTGGGGGCGGCCATGCGCGGGGGGATCTCCTCGGCGAACAGGGGCAGGTTGAAGGAGGCGATGTCGACGATCTCGGCCTCGACGCCCTCGATCTTGTTGGCCTGGTCAACCACCCACTGGGCGATGGAGCCACCCACACGGTTGGGGCGGACGGAACCGACGACGACGGCAAGACGGGTCATGTTTTTCTCCTGGTCGAGATGAGCCGGGTCGGGGTCAGCGTCAGGCGAAGACTCCCATGGCGCACCCGGCCGCGACAAATGATTCGCCAACAACCTTATGGGAATTCCGACAGAAAGAGCGACCCCTTATTGCATGATGCCTGCCACAACGCACCCCGTCCGTGTGCGCCTTTCCGATGAGGACATCAGGGGCGCGAATTTGTCACGGATTATCGGGCCAGGAAGAAGCGGAAGGCGGGGTCGACGGTCTCCTCGTTGTAGGAGTAGCCGAGACGGTCCATGTGCTCGGTCAGCTCGAGGTCGTCGGGCTCGGCCGCGAAGGCGCACAGGATGCGGCCGTAGTCGGCGCCGTCGGTGCGGTAGTGGAACAGGGTGATGTTCCAGCGGGTGCCCAGCACCTCCAGGAAGTGGGTCAGCGCCCCTGGAGACTCGGGGAAGAGGAAGGAGAAGAGGCGCTCGGGCACGCCGGGGGTGGCGCGCCCACCGATCATGGAGCGCACGTGGACCTTGGCGAGCTCGTCGTCGGTGAGGTCGACGACCTCGTAGCCGGCCTCCTCCAGGTCCGCCACGATCTCGGCGCGCTCCTGGCGGCGGGCGATGCGCACGCCCACGAAGATGCGGGCGGGGTCAGTGGCGGCACGGGCCGCGGAGAGGCGGTAGTTGAACTCGGTGACCGAGCGGGCCCCCAGGACCGAGGCGAAGCGAAGGAAGGACCCCTGCTCCTCGGGGATGGTGACCCCGAGGATGGCCTCGCGCTGCTCACCGATCTCGCTGCGCTCGGAGATGTAGCGCAGCTGGTGGAAGTTGAGGTTGGCGCCGGACAGGACGAAGGCGAGGCGCTCGCCGGACAGTCGGTGCTCGGCGACGTAGCGCTTGAGGCCCGCCAGGGCCAGGGCGCCGGAGGGCTCGGAGATGGCGCGCACGTCGTCGAAGATGTCGCGCACGGCGGCGGAGGTCTCGTCGGAGGAGACGGTGACGACGTCGTCGAGCAGAGCACGGCACATGCGGAAGGTCTCCTCGCCGATGCGGCGCACGGCCACCCCTTCGGCGAACAGGCCCACGTGGTGCAGGGTGATGGGCTCCCCGCCCAGCAGGGCGGCCTTGAGGCAGGCCGACTCCTCGTGCTCGACGCCGATGACCTTGATACCGGGCATGAGCTGCTTGATGAGGACGGCGACGCCGGCCGCCAGCCCGCCGCCGCCCACGGGCACGAAGACACGGTCGAGGTGGGCGTCCTGCTGGATGAGCTCCAGGCCGATGGTGCCCTGGCCGGCGATGACGCGGGGGTCGTCGAAGGGGGCGATGTAGGAGTGACCCTCGACCTCGGCCAGGCGGGTGGCCTCGGCCTTGGCGGCGTCGAAGTTGTCGCCGTGGAGGCGGACCTCGCCGCCCAGGGCGCGAACGGCCTCGACCTTGATCTGGGGGGTGACGGTGGGCATGACGATGACGGCGCTCATCCCCAGCAGGGCGGCGGAGCGGGCCACGCCCTGGGCGTGGTTGCCGGCCGAGGCGGTGACGACGCCGCGCTCGCGCTCAGCCGGGCTCAAGGAGCGCATGGCGTTGTAGGCGCCGCGGATCTTGAAGGAGTGGACGGTCTGGAGGTCCTCGCGCTTGACCTCGACGGTGTTGCCCAGGCGGGCCGACAGGGCCGGCATCTCCTGCAGGGGCGTGTGCTCGGCCGCCTCGTAGACGGGGGCCTTGAGGATCTCCCGCAGGTAGCGGGCACTGTCCCAGGCCGGGGTTCCGTTGCTGCTGACGCTGTCGAGCTCATTCACGAGTGACAGCGTAACGGGCGGGCCGCCACCCGGCCCAAGCCGGCGGTGGTGCGCGCACGTGTTGGGCACAATGCGCATGAGCACCAGTACGCTGGATTCCTCTGTATAAGTAAGGGAGCCGAAGACGAAGAGGCCGAGGCCAGTCGGCACGCTGAAGAGAAGGGCGGGAGAAGATCATGAGCACCGCCGCGAACCGCTCGGCCGTCTCAACCTCGTGGGAGCAGCTCAGGCAGGAGTCGCTGGCCACTATGACCGAGGCCGAGCGCGCCGAGTACAACAGGGCTGCCATCGAGGCCGAGACCCGCCTCCAGACCGCCGAGCTGGCTGACGCCCCACTCCGGAGCACGACCCGGCCCGAGGACTGATCGGCCGCCGATCATGATGAAGGGCTCGGAATGTCCAAATCGGTGACAAAGGAACCTCCGACTCGATCAGACCGCTGATAGAACCGCGGAATCATGCGGTTCTTGTCTGACGCCTTGGACCTGTTTCGGGGCTTTGTCACCGTTTTGGACATTCTCAGGCTGATCGCCTCAAAAACCGGCGCAGCGAGACCGCCAGGCCGCCTTGCCCTGCCCACCGGCGCCTCCGTCCTGGAGTCGCAGATCACCGGCCCCCGACGAGGTCCGCCTCGTGGGGACCGACCTGGGGGACGTGCGCGCCCGCGAGGCCGTCTCCACCCCGATCGACCGCCTCCACGCCCTGGAGGGCTGAGGTCCCGACTCACCGATGAGGCGGGCGCCAACCCATCGCGCGGTTGGCGCCCGCCTCGTTGTCCGTGCCCGACGACGCAGCCCCTCGCGCCTCACCGGAGCCGAGCCGCTGCAGCCGGGCCTCAGCGGTCTCAGCGGTCTCAGCGGTCTCAGCGGTCTTATCGCCGCATGCTGCGGGAGGCGGCGACCGACGTGATCGACAGGACCACGAGGGCGGCTGCGGGCGTGGCCACGGCCCAGGGGGCCCTCTCGATGTAGGGCAGAGCGTCGGACAGGACCAGCCCCCACTCCGGTGCGGGGCTCTGGGCTCCCAGGCCGAGGAATCCCAGGGCCGCCAGGGCCAGGGCCTTGCCGGGGAGCCTCAGTGCCGCATGACGTGCCAGGGGGCCGACGACGGCTGGCAGGACCCGGGTCAGGGTGATCCGCACGCGCCCCTCCCCCAGGACGGGGGCGAGGAGGACGTCGGGGCGCTGCCGGTTCTCGGCGACGAGCCCGGCGGCGTGGGAGGCCAGGGGCGCCCAGCCGACGCCGGCCACGGCGATGGCGGCGCCCGTGGCGCTGGGCCCGGAGACGCCTGCGACAATGAGTCCGGCCAGGATCGGCGGGGCGGCGTTGGCCACCTCGATGAACCCCGTGGCCGCCCTCGGCGCCAGCCCCACCAGCATGGCGATGACGAAGCACACCACCGTGACGACGACGGCGCCGCTCACCGTGGACACGGCCCCGTGAGCCACCCGCGCCAGCACGTCGCGCCCGAGCGAGTCGGCGCCCAGCGGGAGGGCGGCGCTGGGCTGCGCGAGCTTGTCCGCGACGACGGCGTAGGGGTCGCGCCGGATCCCGACGGCCACCATGAGGACCAGCAGGGCGGCGCCGCTGAAGGCGATGACGCGGGCGGCCCGCCCCGGGTGCTCCGCCGGGGGCGGCGCTGTCAGCCCGCCCGCCCCGGCGGCCCGCCCCATGAGGAGGCGTCGGGCCGCTCCGGCGATGATGCCGGCGGTCAGTGCCAGGGCGAGCAGCAGCAGGATCTGGGCTTGGAGCGCCGGCACGTCCTGGGCGGAGGCGGCGTCAAGGAGCTCACGCCCCAGTCCCGGGATGGCGAAGATCTTCTCCACGGCGACCGCGCCGCCGGTCAGGGCCACGACGACGAGCGCCACCTGCCCGATCAGTGGCGCCAGGGCCCGCCGCAGGACGGCCCCGGCCAGGGTCCGGCCGCGGATGCCGGCGGTGGACCAGGTGGCCACCCAGCGTTCGGAGAAGGTGGCGGTGACAGCGTCGGAGACGAGTCCACCGAGGTAGCCGCCGGTGGGCAGGCCCAGGCTGAGGGCCGGCATGATGACCTTCTCGGGGCTGCCCCACCCGAAGGGCGGCAGGATCCCGAGGTAGACGGCCAGGACGAGCATGAGGATCGGGGCCAGGAGGTACTCGGGCAGGGAGATGAGGACCGCGGAGGCGGCGCCGCCGCGGGGCCGGGGACGCCCTCGCAGCCCGTCGCGCAGGGCGGGCAGGACCAGGGCGGCGGCCACGACGACTCCGACGCCGAGTGCGGCGGCCATGAGGCTCAGGGAGACTCCGAAGGCGTCGACGGCGTCCGGGCCGACCTCGGCCCCCGAGACCCAGGAGCGGCCCAGGTCGCCGCGGGCCACCCCGGCCAGCCAGTGCCCGATGACGTGGAGGGGGCCGCCGTCGATCCCGATGCTCTTGCGGATGGAGTCCAGGACCTCCGGCGTGGGCTCCCGGTCGGAGGAGGTGGCGCGCAGGATCGTCAGGGCCGGGTCCTTGCCGGAGAGCCAGGGCAGCATGCCCACCAGGCCCACGAGGCAGGCCAGGGCGAGCAGGCGCGAGATGCCGGTGACGACGTCGTGGCCTGTGCGCAGGCGCCCGGTGAGCCGGGTGAGCACGCCGTTCACTTCTTCACGGTCGTGGCCGAGGTGATGAGGGCGCGCTCGCCCGGGTCGCGCTCGGCGCCGGTGACGCCGGAGGCCTCGCCCTGGATGACGCGCTCGTGGGCGAGCGGGATGGCGGCGCCGGTGGCGAGGATGGCCTGCTCGACGGCCATGATGGCCTTGCGCCGCTCGTCGCCGGGTTCCGTGACCGCGGCCTTGGAGATGGCGGCGTCGACCTTCGCGTCGGACAGTCCGCTTATGGAGTAGGAGCCGGAGGAGGAGAAGTCGGTGGTCATGTAGGCGACGGCGTCGCCGGAGTCCACAACGGTGGAGCGCGACACGAGGACGGCGTGGAACTTGCCGGCCAGGGCCTCGGACTCGATCTGGTTGTACTCGCGCACGTCCTGGGTGACCTTGAAGCCGACAGCCTCGAGCTGCTGGGCCAGGAGGGGGACCATCTCGCCGAGCTCGGGGCGGTCGGTGTAGGAGGCCAGGGTGATGGCGGTGCCGGCGGGGACGGTCCCGGCGGCGGTGGCGCCGGGGACCTTGCCGGTGGCGGCAGCGCCCGTGGCTCCGGGGTAGGTCTCCTTCTTCCAGGCGCGCAGGTCGGCGGCCCAGGGCACGGCCGGCCCCAGGAGTCCGACGGGAGAGTCGGCGTGCCCCTCGAAGACGGTCTTGATGAGGGCGGCGGGGTCGACGGCGTTACGGGCGGCGGCGCGCAGGGCGGGGTCGGCGAAGGGGCCGGAGCGGGTGTTGAGGTAGAGGGTGGAGGTGCGCGACGTGGACACCTCGTGGAGAAGGTTCTTGTCGATGTTGCCAACCTGGGCGACGGGGACGGCCTCGACGATGTCGGCGGTGTCGGTGCGCAGGGCGTTGGCGCGGGCGGCCCCGTCGGGCACGTAGGTGACGTCGATGCCGGGGGCGGCGGCCTTCTTGCCCCAGTACTTGTCGTTGCGCTCCAGGGTGGCGCTGGAGGAGCCGTTGGCCTGCTTGAGGATGAAGGCGCCGGTGCCGTGGCCGACGGGGTCGATGGCGCCGTCGGCGGAGCTCGGGTAGGCGGCCGGGGACAGGATGACGAGCTGGGGGCTGGAGAGGCGCTGCGGCATGAGGGGGTCGGGGGCCGCGGTGGTCAGGAGGAGGTCCTTGCCGTCGGCCTTCGCGGTGAGCTTGATCCCGTCCAGGACGCGCGGCGGCTTGGCGGCCGTGGCGGCGAAGGTGAGGGCGGCGGCCGCGTTCTCGGCGCTCAGGGCGGTGCCGTCGTGGAAGGTGACGCCCTCGCGCAGGGTGAGGCGCCAGGTGGTCTCGCCCTCGCGCTTCCAGGCGGTGGCGAGCAGCTCCTGGGCCTCGCCGTCGGCGTTGAGCCTGGTGAGGCTCTCGGCGCAGGACCAGCGAACGAGCTTGGAGCCGTCGTTGGTGAGCGGGTTGAGCTTGCTCTCGGGGGCGTGGAACATGGCCAGGCGGATGCGGCCGTCGCCCGAGGAGCTGCGCGAGCAGGAGGCGATGGCGGCGGCGCCTGCTCCGACGCCGAGGGCGGCGAGGACCTGGCGGCGGGTGACGGCGGGGGTGGGCAAGGACATGAATGCTCCTTCGGGCCTGTGTCGGGTTGTCATCGGTCGGAGTGGTCGTCAGTCGGTTGCGGCGGTCGGCAGGGTGGGGACGGCGTCGCGCAGGGCGCGGGTGGCCGGGTGGGTGGGCTTGGTGAGGAGGCGGCGCATGGGGGCGTCCTCGACGATGGCGCCGTCGTCCATGACCAGGGCCCGTTGGCAGACGCGGGCGACGGCGGCCAGGTCGTGCGACACCACCAGCAGGGCTGGGGCGGGCACGGCGCCGGAACCAGCCGGAACGGTGGGCTCAGCCTCACCACTCGCGCCGGCCTTGGCGGCGGGCTCCTCCTCGTCGCTCGTGGCGGTGTCGGGGTCGGCCTCGATGGCGGCGAGCAGGTCGAGGGTCTGGCGGCGCAGGGCGGGGTCGAGCCCGGAGACCGGCTCGTCGAGCAGGAGGTAGCGCGGGGACAGGGCCAGGGCCCTGGCGATGGAGACCCGTTGCGCCTGGCCACCGGAGATCTCGTGGGGCCGGCTCCCCCAGATCTCGCGGCGAATCTCGAGGCTCTCCAGCATTCTCCGGGCTCGGCCGGTGGCCTCCTCGCGGCCGCGCGCCACCCCCAGGGTGCGCAGCGGGGTGCTCACCTGCGCCAGCACCGAGCGGCGCGGGTGGAGGGTGGCGGCGGCGTCCTGGGGCACGTACTGCACCGCCCGCCGGAAGGCCCGCAGCGCTCGGGCGCCGCCTCGGCGTACGGGCTCGCCGTCGAGCAGGATCTCTCCGGCGTCCGCCGGGCCCGGGGAGTCGAGCAGCAGCAGGGCGCGCAGCAGCGTCGTCTTACCGCATCCCGAGCGTCCGATGAGGGCCACGTTCTCCCCCGGCTCCAGGCTCAGGTCCACGCCGCGCAGCACCTGGCGCCGCTCGCCGCCCGCCCCCGGGTGGGAGCGTCTGAGGCAACGGGTCTCAAGCCCGCTCATGCGGCGGCTCCCGCTGCCGCCAGAGCCCCGTCGATGGTCTCCTCGGCGCCGGCCTCGCACATGGCGGCCGTGACCGGGTGCTCGGGGCGGGTCAGGACGGAGCGGGTGTCCCCCGACTCGATGATGGCGCCGTCGTGGAGGACGGCGATGTTCTCGCAGATGGCGGCGGCGGGCAGGTCGTGGGTGATGAGGAGCAGGGCGGGGGCCTCGGGCAGGCTGGTCAGGGAGCTCAGGAGCCTGAGGATCTCAGCGCGGGCGACGACGTCGAGGGCGGTGGTGGGCTCGTCGGCGATGATGAGGGCGGGTTCGGCGGCCAGGGCCAGGGCCAGGCTGACGCGTTGGCGCTGGCCTCCGGAGAGGCGCCCGGGGACACGGTCGGCGAAGGACTCGTCGAGCCCGACGGCGTAGAGGTAGTCGGTGGCGCGCTGGCGGGCCTCGTCCCGGGCGCGTCCGGCGGCCTGGGAGGCCAGCGTGATCTGGCGGCCGACCGCGATGAGCGGGTGCAGGGCGGTGGAGTGGTCCTGTGCGACGAGGGCGATGCGGCTGCCCCGGGGGCGGCGGGCGGCGGGCAGCCCCAGCAGGTTGACGCTGCTGGCCTTGCTTCCCGGGTCGGAGCTCGCGCGCGGGGCGCTGTCGGGGTCGTCGTCGGGCTCAACGGTCAGGGAGCCGGCGACCTCCAGCGAGGCCGGGAGGGTGCCCGCGAGCGCGGCGCAGGTGAGGGACTTGCCCGCCCCGGAGGCGCCGACCAGGGCGGTCCGGCTTGCGGGGGCGAGGCGGAGGGCGACGCCGTCGACCAGCGTCGTGCCGCCGGAGCGCACCACCAGCGATCTGAGAACGATTGTCACACGCAAACCCTAGGTGCTAGTGACAACGATTTTCAAATATGTTGTTGATCAACCCGGGTCGTCAGCGCCGGTCCTTTCGGTCTACTTGACGCCGAGGCGCTTGAGGTCGCGCACGGCGCCCAGGTCGGCGCTGGTGGCGAGCATCGCGTAGGCGCGCAGCGCCGCGGAGACCTTGCGGGGGCGGTCCACGTGCGGGGTCCAGGCGGCCTCACCGCGGGCCTCCTCCTCGGCGCGGCGGCGCTTGATCTCCTCCTCGCTCAGGCGCACGGAGATGGCGCGGCGAGGGATGTCGATGTCGATGATGTCGCCGCTGCGCACCAGGCCGATGAGCCCGCCGGCCGCGGCCTCCGGGGAGACGTGGCCGATGCTCAGCCCGGAGGTGCCCCCGGAGAAGCGCCCGTCGGTGAGCAGGGCGCACTCCTTGCCCAGGTGCATGGACTTGATGTAGGTGGTCGGGTAGAGCATCTCCTGCATGCCGGGGCCGCCGCGCGGTCCCTCGTGGCTGATGATGACGACGTCGCCGGACTCCACCTGCTTGCCGAGGATCCCGGCCACGGCGTCCTCCTGGGACTCGAAGACGACGGCGGGCCCGGAGAAGGTCAGGATCGACTCGTCGACGCCGGCGGTCTTGACGATGCAGCCCTTCTCGGCGATGTTGCCGAAGAGGACGGCCAGGCCGCCGTCGGCGGAGTAGGCGTGCTCGATGTCGCGGATGCAGCCGGCGGCGCGGTCGGTGTCGAGGGAGCCCCAGCGGGAGGCCTGGGAGAACATCTCGGTGGTGCGCACGCCGGCGGGGGCGGCGAGGTAGCCGGTGCGGATCTCCTCGGTGACCTGGGAGCCGGGGACGCCGTCGGGGCCGGGGCGGGCGATGTCGTAGGCGGCGAGCTCCTCGCCCAGGGTGGTGCGCAGGACGTTGGAGGTGGTGGTCTCCAGCAGTCCGCCGCGGTCGAGCTCGCCGAGGATGCCGAGGATGCCGCCGGCGCGGTGGACGTCCTCGATGTGGAAGAGGTTCGTCGACGGCGCGACCTTGGCCAGGTGGGGGACCTTGCGCGAGAGGCGGTCGATGTCGGCCATGGTGAAGTCGACCTCGGCCTCCTGGGCGGCGGCCAGCAGGTGCAGGACGGTGTTGGTGGAGCCGCCCATGGCGATGTCCAGGCTCAT
Source organism: Actinomyces oris (assembly GCF_001929375.1). Taxonomy (GTDB): domain Bacteria; phylum Actinomycetota; class Actinomycetes; order Actinomycetales; family Actinomycetaceae; genus Actinomyces; species Actinomyces oris_B. Next base: position 16,573 of record NZ_MSGO01000011.1, read on the forward strand.
GGCGTTCTCGAAGGCGGCCTTGGTGGCGATGGAGCGCGGCAGGACGGAGGCGTCGTCGTGCTCGTAGTAGGCCCGGGTGATCTCGACGATCTGGTGGCCGACGCGCTTGAAGAGCTCGCCGCGGTCGGCGTGGGTGGCCAGCAGGGTGCCGTTCATGGGCAGGGCCAGGCCGAGGGCCTCGGTGAGGCAGTTCATGGAGTTGGCGGTGAACATGCCCGAGCAGGAGCCGCAGGTGGGGCAGGCCAGGCGCTCGATGGCGCTGATGGTCTCGTCGGTGACGGTGGGGTCGGCGGCGTCCATCATGGCGTCGATGAGGTCGAGCTTGCGGGTGGTGCCGTCGGCGGCGGTCATCCTGCCCGACTCCATGGGGCCGCCGGAGATGAAGATGGCCGGGATGTTGAGGCGCATGGCCGCCATGAGCATGCCGGGGGTGATCTTGTCGCAGTTGGAGATGCACACGAGGGCGTCGGCGCAGTGGGCGCTGACCATGTACTCCACGGAGTCGGCGATGAGGTCGCGGCTGGGCAGGGAGTAGAGCATGCCGTCGTGGCCCATGGCGATGCCGTCGTCGACGGCGATGGTGTTGAACTCCTTGGCCAGGCCGCCGGCGGCCTCGATCTCAGTGGCCACGAGGCGCCCGACGTCGCGCAGGCCCACGTGCCCGGGGACGAACTGGGTGAAGGAGTTCGCGATGGCGATGATCGGTTTGCCGAAGTCGGAGTCCTTGACGCCGGTGGCGCGCCACAGTGCACGGGCGCCCGCCATGTTGCGGCCGTGGGTGGAGGTGGCGCTGCGGTACTGCGGCATGAGCGGTTCCTTCTCGGAGGGGCTGCTGGAACGGCGTCGTAAGGAGCCGGCCTCAGGGGAATGACCGGCGCTTCACGACGCCGTGCTGCCACAGCGTAGCCTCCGCCGACCTCCGACGCCGCCCCGCCCCTGTCGCTGAGACGCGCTAAGGCCGCCCCGGCGCGGTCACGGGCCGCTGCACCGCGCCCGAGGGGGCCGCCCTCACCGCCACGATTTGCGGAACACCGGGCTTGCGTCACTGAAGCAGACGCGCGTCCGTACCTGAGGGCTCCAGGACGCACCTGAGGGGTGCGTCCTGGGCGCCTACCCCACGAACGCGCGGCCGGTGGCTCAGTGGGCCCGGCTCACATGACGCCGAGGATCTCCGTGACGAAGACGAGGGTGTCGCCGCCGCGGATGCCGGCCTGCGGGACGCCGCGGTCGCCGTAGCCGAGCTCGGAGGGGATGGACAGCAGCAGGCGCGACCCCACGCGCTGGCCCACGAGGGCGTCGTCCCAGCCGCGGATGACCATGCCGACGCCGACCTGGAAGTTCAGCGGCTGGCCGCGGTCGTAGGAGTTGTCGAAGACGTTGCCGCCCCAGATCTGGCCCAGGTAGTTGGCCACGATCGTGTCGCCGGCCTCGACCACCTGGCCGTCGCCGGCGTCGAGCACCTGGACCTGGAGTCCCTCGGGGGCCTCGGGCCCGGGGAAGGTGAGCGTGGGCTTCGTGCCCTTGGCGCCCTCGACGGAGGGCATGTTGGTGTTGATCATGCGGCGAGCCTACGTGAGGCCCCCGGTTCGACGCCGCAGCGGGCCTCGGCCCAGCGCGAACCCGGCGAGCGGGTCAGGCAGTGCCGGGTCGGGAACAGGCCCGAAGCCACCGAGTACACGGCTGGGGCCGGGACGCAGGTCATGCGTCCCGGCCCCAGCCGAGGTAGTGGCGTCAGGCCGGACCGGGCGAACCGGGCCCGGCCCCGCGCCGTGAGCTCAGTCGCGGAAGTAGCTCAGCAGGCGCAGGAACTCCACGTAGAGCCACACGAGAGTCACGACGAGTCCGAAGGCCCCCGCCCAGGCGTAGCGCTGGGGCAGCCCGTTGCGGACCCCGTTCTCGATGGACTCGAAGTCGATCGCCAGGAAGAAGGAGGCCAGGATGACCGCGAGGATTCCCAGCGGAATGCCCAGCGGGATCCCCATGATGGTCAGGGAGCGCAGGCCCCAGGCGCCGGTGGTCAGGCCGGTCACCATGAGGAAGAAGTTGATGAGGCTGAAGATCATGTAGCCGAAGGTGGCCACGACCACCACTCGACGGAACCTGCCCTGGACCCGGAATCCGCCGTAGGAGTAGGCCGCGAGCATGGCACCGAAGGTGGCCAGCGTCGCGAGCACGGCCTGGACGACGATGCCCTCGTAGAGGGTCTCCATCACGCCGGAGATGCTGCCCAGCAGCAGTCCCTCGAAGGCCGCGTAGGCCAGGATGAGGGCCGGGGACGGTTCCCGCTTGAAGCTGTTGACCAGGCCGAGGACGAGGCTGCCGATGACACCGGCGAGCATCGCCATGACGCCCAGGCCACGAGTCGCCGCATCGGTGCTGGTCACCAGGGTCCAGGACAGGGCGCCGGTGGCCAGGATGACGGCGAACATGCCGGCGGTGCGGATGATGACGTCGTCGTAGGTCATGCGGCGCATGTCCGCGTTGGTGGCCGACGGCGCCTGGTACTGGGCCTCCAGGCCGGCCATCTGCTCGGGACTGACCTGGCCGTAGCCGGCCGTCTGCTGACCGTACTGGTTGCTGTACGGGTTGGCGCCCTGCCCGTACTGCTGGCCGTAGCCGGCGGCCTGCTGACCGTACTGGCCGGCCTGATAGCCGGGCATCGTGGGGTAGCCGTTGGGTGTCTGAGCCGGGGCGGTCCCGGGTGCCTGGCCGCCGGCCTTGAAGGCGGTGCTTCGGCTGAAGAAGGGGTTGGACATGTTCCTCTCATCCTCTCTGAGGGGGCTGGGACCGTCGGCCCGGAGAGGCCGCCGCTCGCAGTCCGGTCCGGCCGGAAAGGGCCGGCACCGGAAACTGCGCACATTATGCGCAGCCCCGGCACGGTCAGGGGAACCCATTTCCCTCACAACGTAGCCCTCAGGGGAGAGGTCCCCACTCACGAGCCGGGCGCCGTCGTCTCCTGGGCAGCCTGCGGTGGCTCGCGTCGACCACTCGGTTCTCATCCTCCAGGAGGAGCCTCCTCCCCCTGACGGCCCCGCCCCGACAGGCCCCGGGTTCGTCACCCCGGCCGATTCGCCGACGGCGGCGCGCTCCTAGGCTGGAGCCATCCGGTTGCTCCTTGGGAGAAACCCCTGAACGAACCATGGCGAACCATCCACCCATCCCCTCGTCAGAGGCCCACGTCGAAGAGAGAACATCATGATCGAGGCAGTCAATCTCACCAAGCGGTACGGCAGTAAGACGGCGGTGGACAACATCTCCTTCACCGTCGAGCCCGGCACCGTCACCGGCTTCCTGGGTCCCAACGGGGCCGGCAAGTCCACCACGATGCGCATGATCATGGGCCTGGACAAGCCCACCGGCGGCAAGGTCACCATCAACGGGCGCCCCTACCGGCAGCTGTCGGCCCCCTTGTGCGAGGTCGGCGCCCTGCTGGACGCCAAGGGCCTGCACGGCTCGCGCAGCGCCCGCAACCACCTGCGCCAGCTGGCCGCCTCCAACGGCATCCCCGCCAAGCGGGTCGACGAGGTCCTGGACATCACCGGCCTGACCTCAGTGGCCAAGAAGCGCGTCAAGGGCTTCTCCCTGGGCATGGGACAGCGCCTGGGCATCGCGGCGGCCCTGCTGGGCGACCCCGGCGTGCTCCTGTTCGACGAGCCCGTCAACGGCCTGGACCCCGAGGGCGTCAAGTGGGTGCGTGAGACCTGCCGCCGCCTGGCCGGCGAGGGCCGCACCGTGTTCATCTCCTCCCACCTCATGAGCGAGATGGCCCAGACCGCTGACCACCTCCTGGTCATCGGCCGCGGCCGGATCCTGACGTCCGGCCCGGTCGACGACGTCATCGCCTCGGCCACCACCGACCGGGTGCGCGTGGCCTCCCCTCAGGCCACCCGGCTCGCCGAGCTCATGGCCTCCCGCAACCTGGCCGCCCGCCCCGTGGCCCCCAACGTCCTGGAGACCACCGCGACCACCGCCGCCGCCATCGGTGAGCTGGCCGCCCAGGGCGGCATCGTCCTGCACGAGCTCACCACCATCCGCGCCAGCCTCGAAGAGGCCTACATGACTCTGACCAGCGACTCCGTGGAGTACCGCACCGACCCCGCCTCCCAGGACCGGGCGCAGCCGGCCGTGCCGCAGGGCTCCACCCGGGGTTGAGGCCCGCGCCCTCGACGCGCCGCGCCCGCCATCAACCGCTCCATCCGTCTCACCCCAGAAGGCCCAGCCATGACTACCCACGTCCCCGCACACGCCTCTGCCGCTCCTGTGGCCCAGGCGCCGGCGCGCCCCGCCGTCGGGACCGCCCCCGCGGGCCCCGTCCCGCGTCCGGCCGGCCCACGCTTCCAGGGCCGCCAGACCATCCTGCGCTCCGTGCGCGCGGAGTGGATCAAGTTCTGGTCCCTGCGCTCGACCTGGATCACCTCCTTCATCGCCATCGCCCTGACCGTCCTGTTCGGCGCCGGCCTCACCATCGTCCTCGGGCGGACCGAGGAGTACCAGGACACGGCTAAGAACCTCATCACTCAAGGCCTGACATTCGGGCAGATCGTGGTCGCAGTCCTGGGAGCCCTCATCATCACCGGGGAGTACTCCTCCGGACAGATCCGCTCCTCCCTGGCCGCCGTCCCCAGGCGCGGGCAGCTCCTGGTGTCCAAGGCAGTGGTCCTGGCCATCGTCTCCTTCCTCCTGGGCTCGGTATCCGTGTTCCTGTCCTGGGCGATCTCCAAGCCCTTCCTCGGCGAGCACGCCGGTTCTCTCACCGACTCGCACTACGCCGGCCACATCTGGGGCTCGGGCCTGGTCTTCGCCGTCATCGCCCTCATGGCCCTGGGGCTCGGCTTCCTGCTGCGCTCCACCGCCGGCACCATCACCGTGATCGTCTCCCTCCTGTTCATCATCAGCGGCCCCCTCCAGCTCGCGGCCAGCAGGTGGGAGTGGCTGTTCAAGGTCGTCGGCTGCCTGCCCAGCATCGTCTCCGAGGCCGTCTCCGACCCGTTCCAGCGCACCACCGTGTGGGGCGGACAGGGGCCCCAGTTCCTCTCCCACGGCCAGGCCATCGCGGTCTTCGCCGCCTGGGCGATCATCCCGCTCATCGTGGCCTGGTTCGTCTTCTCCCGGCGCGACGCCTGAGCCGGCCGGTCCCCCACCATCAGCCGGAGGTGATGTCCCATGTCAGCCCCTGCGCCCTCTCACCCGGCCTCCGACCCCTCTTCGCCTCGAGACGACGACGGCGGCGGGCCGCCCGTGGCCCTGACCAACCCCAAGCTCCTGCGGAGCCTCGTCCGCTCCCTGCCCGCGACGCCCTCCCCCGAACCGGAGACCCCCGCCTCCGACCAGGACGGGAAGAGGCCCCATCGTCGGGAACGGGCCCCTCAACCGCACAAGTCGACGTCGATCACGACCCCCTGGAATGACACACTGAGCCCCATGTCCAGCCAGCTGCCGACCCCTCAGCCCGGCCGCACCACCATGCCCGATGAGGACGACCTGGGGCTCCCACCCGAGCCACGGGGCCTGCTGCGCACGATCAGCAAGTGGTACCACCGCCATCCGATGATCGTCGACATCTTCATCGCTACCGGCGTCGTCGCATACGCCTTCTTCACGGGTGCCACGTTTCTACTGCGGCCAAGCAGCCCGGTGAAGGCCCACCCCATCCTGCCCCTGACGTTGATCGCGATCGCACTGGTAGGGATCGCGCTGGCGCTTCGCCGACGCTCCCCTGTGTGGAGCTGGGCCGCCATCCTCCTGATCCCGGAGGTCTATCAGCTCGCAGTCATGCGAGCCTTCCATCTCACGATGGAGCAGCTGCTGTACGCAACCATCGGCGTCAGTGGCATGGGACTGATATCACTCCCCTTCGTCCTGGGCGCCGTCGCCTCGCGCCGCAGGCCGGCCGTTGCATGGACCGCGGGGGCGGTATCCCTGACGGTTCTCATGCTGGACCTCAGCCTGACAACTCCTGGCCTGTCGGTTGGGGAGCTCCTGCGCAACATCTCCATGCTCGTTCTCTTCATCCTGGTCGGCATCCTGGTCGGTTTCAATGCCCGCTCCGCCCGCCTGCGGCTCAAGGCCATGGAGCTGCGCTCGGCCCGAATGGCTCTGGCCAGCGAACAGGCGGTACTGCTGGCGGCCGCCGAGGAGCGCAGTCGCATCGCCCGGGAGATGCACGACGTCGTCGCCCACTCCCTGGCCGTCATGATCACCATGGCCGACGGCGCCGCCGCCACCGTGGAGCGTGATCCGGCCACGGCCAAACAGGCCATGGAAACCCTGGCCGAGACCGGACGCAGTGCCCTGGCCGACACCCGCCGCCTGGTGGGGGTCCTGCGGGAGGACCCCTCAGTCGCCGCCGGGCAGGCCTCCGCCTCGGAGGCCTCGGCGGACTCCCTCTCCTCAGCCGGAGTTCAGAAGGCGGCGCCGCTCCCCGACCAGCCCGACCCCGCAGATCGCCGCTGGAGCCTGAGGGGAAGCAGTGCGCAGGCCCCGGAGCCCTCACCCCCCTCAGGGAGCTCGCCGCCGTCGGCCCACCAGCACGAGGTCCGAGACCTGCCGGTGCCCGAGTTCGCCCCCCTGGGGACGGTCACGCCGGTCGAGCCCAGCGCCCCCATCGCCAGCCTGCGTCAGCAGGCCACCGACGGCGCGGGCGACCGCTCCCGCGGCGACCTGCCCCTGGCCCCCTCCCCCGAGCAGGCCGACATCACCGAGCTCGTCAAACGCTTCGTGGCCGCGGGGGTGCCGGTCACCTACCGGTGGGTGGGTGCGGCGCTCCCGGAGGACAAGGCCCTCCAGCTCACCGTGTTCCGCATCGCCCAGGAGGCCCTGACCAACGTGCTGCGCTACGCCCCGACGACGCCTGCCGTCAGCGTCGACGTCGAGCGGCACATCGGCACCGTGGTCCTCACCGTGGACAACGAGGCCGCCCCCGGCACGCGCCCGATGCACGGATCCGGTAAGGGGCTGATCGGCATGCGGGAACGCGCATCGGTCTATGGTGGGACCGTACAGGCCGGCCCGACACCCACGGGTTGGCGAGTCCGCGCAGTCCTGCGCTGGGACGAGCATGACGAAGGGACTTTCTCATGGCAGACGCCCCTGTGAGCAGCGGCGACCCCCTCCAGCCCGGCGGGTCGGAGCGCCCCGGCGAGGTCAGCGGCCCGGTCAGCGTCGTGCTCGCCGACGACCAGGCGCTCATGCGCATGGGCTTCCGCATGGTGCTGGAGGCCGAGGAGGGCATCACCGTCGTCGGCGAGGCCTCCGACGGGGCCTCCGCCCTGGCCCAGGCCAGGGCCCTGCACCCCGACGTCATCCTCATGGACGTGCGCATGCCCGGCATGAACGGCATCGAGGCCACCGAGCGCATCGCCCAGGAGTGCCCGGGCACGCGCGTGCTCATCCTGACCACCTTCGACCTGGACGAGTACGCCTTCGCCGGGTTGCGCGCCGGGGCCTCCGGCTTCCTGCTCAAGGACACCCGGCCCACCGAGCTCGCCGAGGCCATCCGCACCGTGGCCTCCGGGGAGGCGGTCGTCTCACCGCGCATCACCCAGCGGATGCTGGAGATGTTCGCAGCCTCCCTGCCGAGCTCGGACGCTCCGGAGCAGTCCTCCTCGGATCCGCGGATCGACTCGCTGACCCCGCGCGAGAAGGAGATCCTCGTGCTCATGAGCCAGGGCATGTCGAACGCGGAGATCGCCGCGCGCCTCGTCGTCTCGGCCACCACCGTCAAGACCCACGTGGGCAACGTGCTCGCCAAGCTCGACGTGCGCGACCGGGTCCAGGCCGTCGTCGTCGCCTACGAGACCGGCCTCATGGCCTGAGCCCAGCAGCGTCGCTGAGGCGATTTTGGCTGGGCGGACGGGACAGGCGCTCTTGGCAACCATCCGCACCGCTCGTTCCTCACGGTGCTCCCGCCAGACCCGTCCACGCCTTCGAGCACCTGCCCCACCCGCCCCGCTTGGGCGGCCGCACGTCAGCGGGGGGCGTGGAGACGCTGCTGGGCGTCGTCGAAGCCGGCCGTGACGACCTGCTCGACGGCGTCGGCGGCCTGCTCCAGGGTGACGCCGAGGTCGGCGCGCTCGCGGCCGGGGAAGTCGGACAGGACGAAGTCGGAGGGGTCCTGGCGGCCCGGCGGGCGGCCGATCCCCACGCGCAGGCGCGCGTAGTCCTTGGTGGAGATGGACTTGCTGATGGAGCGCAGGCCGTTGTGACCGCCCTCGCCGCCGCCGCGCTTGAGGCGCAGCTCGTGGGCGGGCAGGTCGAGCTCGTCGTGGATGACGAGCAGGCGGCTGGCGGGGTCGATCCCGTAGTAGGAGACGAGCCCGGCCACGGGGCCGCCGGAGAGGTTCATGAGCACCGAGGGCTCGGCCAGGATGACGCGGGGACCGGGGGCTCCGCCGGGCATCATGCCCAGCCTGCCCTCGGCCACGCGGGCGCGGGCCTTCTTGTGCTGGGTGAACCGGGACCCGGTGCGCTCGGCCAGGACGTCGAGCACCATGTAGCCGACGTTGTGGCGGTTGCGGGCGTACCGGGTCCCGGGGTTCCCCAGCCCGACGACGAGCCAGGCCTCACTCATGCGCACCGTCCCGGGGCGAGCCCGGCGCGGGCGGCGCGGGTGGTGCGGGAGGCGCCTGCCGGCGCGTCGTCATGGCTGGACATGTCAGTCACGCGCGATTCACTCGGCCTCGGCCTCGGCGGCGCCCTCGGCGGGGGCGTCCTCGGGGACCTCGGAGGCGACGACGTGCTCGTTGGCCACGTTGACCACGGCGGTCTCGGCGTCGGCGACGGCCTCGACGCCCTTGGGCAGGGTGATGTCGGCGATGGTCAGGACGGTGCCGGCGGCGACGCCGGTGACATCGACCTCGATGGCCTCGGGCACGGAGACGGCCGGGGCGGAGACCATGACGGTGGCGGCCTCGATCATGTGGATGGTGCCGGGGGCGGCCTCACCGATGACGGTGACCGGGACCTCGACGTCGACGCGCTCGTTGCGGTCCACCAGGAGGAAGTCGACGTGCTGCACGCCGGGGCGGATGGGGTGGCGCTGCACGTCCTTGGCCAGGGCCAGGAGGGTCTCGCCGCCGGCGATGTCGAGCTCGACCAGGGCGTTGTCGTTGCTGCGCAGGGCCAGGCGGGTGGCGTGCTCCTCGAGCAGCAGGTGGCGGGGCTCGGTGCCGTGGCCGTAGACGACGGCGGGGACCTGGCCGGCGCGGCGGGCCTGGCGGGCCGAGCCCTTGCCGAACTCGGTGCGGTCCTGGGCCTTGAGGGTGATGGCGTTGTTGGCCATATGGCTCTCCTTGCGGATGAGGCGGGGCCCGGTGCCCCGCGGCTGATGGTGGTCCGGCTGGGCGCGACGACGCGCAGTACCGCCAGGTACCACCACGTCGATCACGGATGCGCGCCGTGCTGGCGCGTCCCTCGCCGGGGCAACGTGGGCAAGACTACGGCATGGGCGGGGCGGGCGAACAGCCGGGCAGCCGGTGAGGCACCCCACCTGACGGGCTGGCGGGTTGGCGGGCCAGGCACACGAGACCGGACCGGCTCGCACGTTCGTACCTTAGGTCGCGCAGTCGAGGGTTAAGGGTACGACCGCGAGACCTAACCTACGACCGCGCGGATGCATCGGCCGGGGGCTCAGAATATGTACTCGTTGGCCATGAGGATCAGGAGGTTGGCGTCAGCGCAGATGGCGACCTGCTCAGTGTCAAAGGAGGACGACTCGGAACGACTCGGGTCATCCTGCATCATGTGCTTGACGTCGAGGATCGTATCGGCCTTCTCCTTGAGGACCGTGGTGAACACCTTGCCCTCGGGGACGTACTGGCGCAGGTCGGGGTAGATCCCCGGGAGCGGATCGGCCGTGCCGCTCGAGGCCTTAGCAAGGGCCCGGGTGCTGGCGGGCTCGAGTGCCAGCACCCCGTGTATCCATATCGGGCGGTCCGGCGCGGGCAGGAGCTCGCGTTCCTCCTGCCAGTACTGCGCGACCCAGTGGGCGGAGGAGATGGTGACGCCCGGCATGCGTCTGTCGAGGCGTCCCAGGTCGGTCCGGATCTCCAGCTTGTCGGGAACGTACTCGGTGAAGCTCGCGAAACGGCCGTCCGACGTCGGCGTCGCACTCGACCGCGATCGGCCGTCCTGCGCTGAGGCGCAACCGCCCAGCACCAGCGCCGCCCCGCCAGCAAGACTCATGCCGACGACGCCGCGCCGCCCGTACTCGGCCATGCTCGCCCTCCTTCGTTCCCGCTCCCGCCTGCGACCCGACCTGCCGGGCGGTCACAACGCTACGATGAAGACTACTCGTGCGGTACAGCTGGCGGCCCGTCATCGCTGCGGCCGGCGGCGGACATGTGTCCACACATCCCGGCCACGGGGACACTCGAGCAACGAGGGGCCGGGAGTCCTGAGGAAGTGCACAACCCCGAGCCCGACAGCGCCCGCTCGTATCGTTGGCAGCAGTCCCATGCCCGCCTACCGGAAAGCAGTCCATGAGGTACTTCGCCGAGTACATCGTCGGCAGGAACGGTCCCATCGACGCCTTCCTGCAGCCCCAGACCCCACAGCTCGTCGTCGAGGAGGTCGCCCGCAAGCTCACCTCGCCCGCCTACCTGGACGGCGCGAGGCACTTCGCCGTCGCGGTGTGGGCGCTGCCCGAGGGGATGACGCATATGGACGAGGTCCCGGAGTCCTCCCCGGCGCGGGCCACCTTCATCCAGTGCGGCGGCTCGGCGGCCGCCATGAGCGTCGAGATCCGCGTGACCCACGAGGACGACTCCTACGAGCACTACGCCGTGGCCCGCGAACCCATCGCCGCCCCCGGAACCTGGACCGCAGTGACCTGGGACAACGGGGGTCCCGAGCCCTTCTCCCTGCGCCTGCACCCCGAGGAGGTCTTCACCGGCGAGCAGGCGGTCCCCGTCTTCCGCGCCTACATCGAGGAGGGGACGCTTCCACCCGCACAGCTCCTGCGCAGGCTCGACGTCTAGCCCCACCGGGCTCCGCGCGTTCGTACCGTAGGTGCCGGGATCGTACCTTTACCCCTCGACGGCGCGACCTAGCCTACGAACGCGCAGGTGCGGACCATCGCTCAGGCCCGCAGGAGCTCCAGGCAGCGGCGCACGTCCTGGATCGGCATCTGGCCGGGGGCGGATGCCCGGGTCTCCCCCTGCTCGTCGGGGACGACGGCGAAGGTCAGCGCCGACCCGAAGGCCGGCGCCACGCGGCTGACCGCCCCGAGCGCCCCCATGGACATGGCGGCCACGGGCACACCCGGGCCGGCGCCCTCCCCCGTGCCCGCCGTGGCCCGCGCGCACACGCCCAGGAGACGGGCGACGTCGTCGGCACTGGTGGGCCATACGGCGATCTTGGCCAGGTCGGCGCCCTCACAGGCCATGCGGGCCAGGACCTCCTCGAGGACCTCATCAGCGGGGGTCGCCTCGAAGTCGTGGAAGGAGGCGACGACGTCGATGCCCAGTCCGTGGGCCTGTGCGCAGACCCGTCTCAGGCAGCCGCGCTGGACCTCGACGTCGATGGCGGCCGGGCGGCGCTCGGGCGCCCAGTCGGCGAGCCCGTCGAGGACGGAGCACAGGAGGGCGCCGTAGGCGGCGTCGTCCAGGCGGGCCCGGCCCCCCTCTGCGGCGGTGCGGCAGGTGAGCAGCACGGGGGCGGAACCGTCGGCGTCAGCGCCGTCGGCGGCGTCGATGGCCTCCCCCAGTCCCCGCAGGCACTCCAGGACCCGGGCGGCGGCCGCAGCCGCGTCCAGCGGGTCGGAGGCGGCCAGGGCGCCGGCCTCCTCGAGCAGGTCGACGCGCAGCTCGAGGACGTCGGCGCCGGCGTCCACGGCGCTGCGGGCCTGGGCCCGCGCGTGGGCGAGGCGCGGCCCGGTCAGGGAGACGGCCACCGCGGGCAGGCCACCGGGGCACGGGATGCTGCGTCCGCCCCAGGTCAGCGACGTCGCGCTCACGCCCGGGCCCCTTCGACCGGCCCCGGATCGGGCACGAGCGACAGGGCGATGCCGTCGAGGATGTCGTAGAGGCTGGTGGCGACGTGCGCCAGCGGGCGCCCGCCGGCGGTGGTCCGCTCCACGACGCGGGTGACGACCTCGCTCCACACGAGGGCTCCGGCGGCGATGACGTCGCGGCGGCCGGGGGCCAGGTAGCCCCAGGAGGCGCGCTGCTCGGCCGTGGAGTGGACGATCGCCTCGCAGGAGGCCAGCACGGCCTGCGGGCTCAGCTCGGCACCGTTCAGCGCCCGAGGGTCGAAGGCCTGAAGATCCAGGGCGTGGGCGGTGACAGTGGTGATGGTGCCGGCCAGGCCGATCAGCCTCCCCGGGGCGGACAGGTCGACGACCCGCTCGGCCTCATCGAGCAGGCCGCGCACCTCGGCCCGGGCGGCGGCCTCGGCCTCGGGGGTGACTCCGCCTGCCAGGAAGCGCTCGGTGATGCGCACGCTGCCGGTGTCCAGGCTGATGGCGGCGCTGGGGGCGTCCACGCCCAGGACCAGCTCGGTGGAGCCGCCCCCGAGGTCGACGACGAGTCGCGGCGCCGGCGCGCACTCGCCCCGCCCCGGCGCCGGCGTGTCCGCTGCCCCGCGGGCGCCCAGCAGCGAGCCGGTGAAGGACAGGCGGGCCTCCTCCTGGCCGCTGACGACCTCCGGCTCGATGCCCAGCAGGCGCCTCACCCCGGCCACGAAGTCCTCACGGTTGCGGGCGTCACGGGTGGCGGAGGTGGCCACGAAGCGCCGCGCGTCGCCCCCGGCGGCGACGCCCAGCTCGGTGCAGTCGGCGGCGTAGGAGGCCACGGCCGCCAGGGTGCGCTCCAGGGCCTCGGGGTCGAGCAGACCGGTGCGGTCCACGCCCTGCCCCAGGCGCACGATCTCGTTGCGACGGCGCAGCACCTCCAGGCGGGGGCGCCCGGAGTCGTCGCAGCGGGCCTCGGCGATGAGGAGGCGGATGGTGTTGGTGCCGCAGTCGATTGCGGCGACGCGGGTCATGGCGGCGGCCTCCTGGGCTCGGTCGGGAAGGAAGGAGCAGGGCGGGTGAGAGTGGGGCTCCTGCCTCAGGGCTCCTGGACGTACCTTAAGGCGCCGTCCCCGGGACCGTCAGGTACAGCCACGAGGACGCGCAGCCGCCCCCGGCAGGCGATCGAGTCTCAGGGGGCTCGAGGCCCGTGCGACCGGTGTCCCTGCCGTTCAGCAGGAGCAGCGCTCAGGATCCCACAGTCCGCGCTCGCGCAGTGCCTCCAGCGTGCGGTCGCCGATGGGGTTGACGCCGGCTCCGGCGGCCAGGGCGTGCCCGAGCAGGGCGTGGAGGCACTTGACGCGCGTGGGCATGCCGCCGGCGGAGACCCCCTCGATCTCAGGGACCTGCCCGAGCTCGGCGCGGCGGGCCAGGTAGTCGACGTGGGCGGCGGCGTAGGCGGCGGCCAGCTCGGCGTCGGCGGCCAGGTCGGCGTTGAAGGTCTCCATGAGGTGCTCGGCCTCCAGGGTGGAGCAGCCCTTCACGGCGGCCGGGTGGGTGAGGTAGTAGCTCGTCGGGAAGGGGGTGCCGTCGTCGAGGCGCGGGGCGGTGCGCACCACGGTGGGGCGCCCGCACACGCAGCGGGCCGCGATGGCGACGACTCCGCGCGGCACCCGCCCCAGCTGCTCGGCCAGGGCCTCGAGGTCGGCCGACGACACCGGCTCCTGCGTCTGAGGAGTGAGGCTCACGGGGTCTCCTTCGTCTGCGGGGTGGCGGCCGGTTTCGGCGTGGTCCTGGGCGGATCCGAGGGCGCCTGGTTGGGCTCGCCGGTCGGCAGATCCTTCTGGGCGGGGTTGAGGGTCTTACCGTCCGCCCCGTCCTTCGATCCTGCCGGCGCAGTGCTGTCGGTCTGGCCGGCGGCCCGCGAGGAGTCCCGGAGCTTCTCGTACCAGGGGGCGTCCTGGGCCCCCTGGGTGGCCCCGCCGCCGGCCCCGGCCTGCCTCATGGAGTCGGCGCCGACGACGACGTAACTGGTGTCGCCGGGCATGACGTAGCCGAGGCGCTCACGCACCTGGGAGCGCACGTAGGTGTCGTCCTTCCACTGGGCCAGCTCGTTCTCCAGGGCGGTGGAGGTGTCGGAGGCCTCCTTGATCCTGTCGACGACGGCGTCGTACTGGGCCTGCTGGGACAGGTAGGCGCGCAGGGAGGTGAAGATGACGACGAAGGCCAGCAGGCACACGACCGCCAGGATGACGACCCTGGGCGGCAGGGCCCGCTCGGGCGCCGTCGTCGGCAGACCCCGGGACCGGGAGCCGGACGATCCGGAGCCTGCCCCGGCCGCGGAGGCCGCCCGCTCGGCCGGGACCTGACGGGGCCGGGCGCCGCCGGCGACGCGGCGCGTCCCGGACTGGCTGGAGGAGGGGCGGCGTGGAGTCATACCGGCATCCTGCCTCACCAGGGCGCATGTGATAGCGCACCCCACCGGGCGCGTTGCTCACGCTTCACTCATCACCCGCCCCTGATGGACGCGCAACGGCACCGTTCCGCAGACGACGCTTCGGGGCAGGCGGGAGAACCCGTCTGCCCCGAAGCGGTGGGGTGCGTCGTCGTCGAGCCGTGGCTGAGGCGTCGCGTCAGTCAGCGGCTCGACGACGGCAGGCCGCCGTCAGGCTCAGGCCTGGAAGCGGGGGAAGGCGCCGGCGCCGGCGTAGACCGCGGCGTCGCCGAGGGCCTCCTCGATGCGCAGGAGCTGGTTGTACTTGTTGACGCGCTCGCCACGGGCGGGGGCGCCGGTCTTGATCTGGCCGGAGTTGGTGGCCACGGCCAGGTCGGCGATGGTGACGTCCTCGGTCTCACCGGAGCGGTGGGAGGTCATGGACTTGTAGCCGGCGCGGTGGGCCATCTCGACGGCCTCGAGGGTCTCGGTCAGGGAGCCGATCTGGTTGACCTTGACCAGCAGGGCGTTGGCGGCGCCGAGCTGGATGCCCTTGGCGAGGCGCTCGGGGTTGGTGACGAAGAAGTCGTCGCCGACGATCTGGACCCTGTCGCCGATCTGCTCGGTGAGGTGCTTCCAGTCGTCCCACTCGTCCTCGGAGAGCGGGTCCTCGATGGAGACGATCGGGAAGTCGGTGATGAGCTTCTCGTAGTAGTCGACCATGTAGGCGTTGTCGCGGGCCTCGCCCTCGAACTGGTAGGTCTTGGTCTTCTCGTCGAAGAACTCCGAGGAGGCGACGTCCATGGCCAGGGCCACGTCCTTGCCGGGCTTGTAGCCGGCCTTCTCGATGGCCTCGACGATGAGCTCGAGGGCCTCGCGGTTGGAGTCGAGGTTGGGGGCGAAGCCGCCCTCGTCACCCAGGCCGGTGGACAGGCCGCGGTCCTTCACGACGGCCTTGAGGGCGTGGTAGACCTCGGCGCCCATGCGCAGGGCCTCACGGAAGGTGGGGGCGCCGATGGGGGCGATCATGAACTCCTGGATGTCCACGTTGGAGTCGGCGTGGGAGCCGCCGTTGAGGATGTTCATCATGGGCACGGGCAGGACGTGGGCGTTGGGGCCGCCGACGTACTGGAACAGGTCCAGGCCGGCGGACTCGGCGGAGGCCTGGGCGGCGGCCAGGGAGACGCCGAGGATGGCGTTGGCTCCGAGCTTGCCCTTGTTGGGGGTGCCGTCGAGCTCGATCATGAGCTGGTCGAGGCCGCGCTGGTCGGCGGCGTCGAAGCCGATGACCTCGGGGGCGATGATGTCGTTGACGTTGGCGACGGCCTTCTCGACGCCCTTGGCGCCGTAGCGGCTCTTGTCGCCGTCGCGCAGTTCAACGGCCTCGAAGGCACCGGTGGAGGCGCCCGAGGGGACGGCGGCGCGAGCGGAGGCACCGTCCTCCAGAAGGATCTCGACCTCGAGGGTCGGGTTGCCGCGGGAGTCGAGGATCTCGCGGGCGTGAACGTTCTCGATGAGGGCCACTTGGTGCTCCTTGCTGAGGGGGTCGTGATGCGGTCGTCGGCGTCGGGCACACTCGCGCGCGACTGCCGAATGCAGGTCCAGCCTAGCGGCCCCGCCATCGCACCACGAGGGCAATGGTCCCGAGGAATGCACAGTGTTCACGCCCGGCGAGAAACACTGGACGACGGCGGCTCCTCGGTTCCGCCGTCGTCCTGGTCGCTCTGAGCGGCCCTACCGGCCGCTGGTCTCGGGCTGCTCGGCGCCCTGGCCGCCCTCGCCCGCAGCGCCGCCGCCCTGGCCGGTCTCGCTCTGCCCGTCGGTCTGACCGGAGTCGGCGGGCTGCTGACCTCCCTGCTGGGGAGCCTGCTGCTGCGGATTCTGCTGCTGTTGTTGCGGGGCCT
>NZ_MSGO01000011.1:32976-56820 GCF_001929375.1 Actinomyces oris
TGCGGGGCCTGCTGCTGGCCGCCTTGCTGAGGGGCTTGCTGTTGCGGGGCCCGCTGCTGTTGCTGGGGGGCCTGCTGCTGGCCACCTCCGAACGGATTGTTGCCGGATGCCAGGCGGGGATCGGTCTGGGTCAACCAGGTCTGAGCCTTAGTGGAGTAGCGCGGGGAGATATCACCGTGGAGCGTTCCGTAGATCTTCTGCAGCTCGCCGATCACGACCTGCCCCTGTTGCCCCCGCTGAGAGAGTTCCCGGTAGTTGCCTGACAGGACGATCGCCCGCAGGTAGGTGATCGTTTTCGCCTGGCGGGGCTCGAATCCCAGGTGCTCCTTGGCCCACTGCACGGTCTGCGCGTCGGTGACGGTCAGGCCGTGGGCCTGGCCGACCTCTACCAGGATGGGGGCCTCAACGAGGAGTCCAGCGATCTGAGGCCGATTCACACCCTGCCGCTCCAGGCTTTCCCGGCCGAGTGCGGAGTCCAGCTCCTTGACCACGACGTCGACGTCCTTCTCACTGACGACCACGGAGTGGCGGGCCCCGTCCAGGCCGGTGTAGTGCATGTCGGCCACCTGACCGGGGTGGTCGGAGCAGCCTGCGAGCGCCCCGACGGCGAGGAGGAGTGCAGCGCTGGCGGCGAGGACGCGCGTACTTGCGGCAAGGCTTCGGGTCACGGTCTGCTCCTGGAGGGGGGACGACGCCGGAGGGCGACATGGTGTCACGACATTTCTGCCCCTGACCCTACCGTTCCGCCTGCGACGACGCACGCAGCCGGTCCGCCGCCGCCCACCGTCAGCGGCGTTTGCGGTAGGTGGTGGCCTCGGTCTCGTAGGCGGTGTCACCCTGGACGACGGCGCGCAGGAGCACCTCGGCCCAGCGCACGACCTCCTCGCCGGACAGGGCCGCCCCGCCCATGCGGTTGGTGCCCGGCGCGGGCACCACGATGGTGCGCGTGGCCGGCTTCAGCACGGTGCCCGGGTAGAGGCGGGTGACCTTCATGCGCGCCGACTCGGGCAGGTCCACCGGGGCGAAGCGCACCGACTTGCCCTGGGCGACGATCTCACCCACCCCCAGCTGGGCGGCCAGGGCCCGCAGGCGCGCCAGCCCCGCCAGGCGGGCGGTCGCCTCGGGCACGGGCCCGTAGCGGTCGGCCAGCTCCTCCAGGACGTCGTCGACCTGCTCCCCCGAGCGCGCCGCCGCGAACTTCGTGTACGCCTCCAGGCGCAGGCGCTCGTGGGGGATGTAGTCCTCGGGGACAGTGGCGTCCACGGGCAGCTCGATGCGCAGCTCGACGTCCTCCTCGTCGCCGTCCTCGAAGCCGATCACGTCGGCTCCGGCCTTCCCGGAGCGGGCCAGGGCCTTCTTGTAGGCGGCCACGGCCTCGGAGACCATGCGCACGTACAGGTCGAAGCCGACCCCGGCGATGTGCCCGGACTGCTCGCCGCCGAGCAGGTTGCCTGAGCCGCGGATCTCCAGGTCCTTCATGGCCACCTGCATCCCGGCCCCCAGATCGGTGTTGGTGGCGATGGTGCGCAGCCGCTCCAGGGCCGTCTCGGTCAGCGGCTTGTCGGAGGGGTGGAGGAAGTAGGCGTAGGCCCGCTCCCGGCCGCGCCCCACGCGCCCGCGCAGCTGGTGGAGCTGGGACAGGCCCATGCGGTCGGCGCGGTCCACGATGAGGGTGTTGGCGTTGGACACGTCCAGCCCGGTCTCCACGATCGTGGTGCACACGAGCACGTCGGTCTCCTTGCGCCAGAAGGAGTCGATGACGGCCTCGAGCTGGTGCTCGTTCATCTGCCCGTGGGCGGTGGCCACGCGCGCCTCCGGGACCAGCTCGGCCAGGCGCGCGGCGGTGGCGTCGATGTCCTCGACCCGGTTGTGGACGAAGAACACCTGCCCCTCGCGCAGCAGCTCGCGGCGGATCGCGGCGGAGACCTGCTTGGTCTCGTAGGCGCCCACGTAGGTGAGGATCGGGTGACGGTCCTCGGGCGGGGTCGCCAGGGTGGACATCTCGCGCAGGCCGGTGACCGCCATCTCCAGGGTCCGCGGGATCGGGGTGGCGGACATGGACAGGACGTCCACGTTGGTGCGCAGCGCCTTGAGGGTCTCCTTGTGCTCCACCCCGAAGCGCTGCTCCTCGTCGATGATGACCAGGCCCAGGTCCTTGAACCTCACCTGGCCGGTGATGAGACGGTGGGTGCCGACGACGACGTCGACGCTCCCCTTCTCCAGCCCCTCGAGCACCTTGGCGGACTCGGCGGCGTCCTGGAAACGGGACAGGGCCGCCACGGTCACCGGGAAGCCTGCGTAGCGCTCGGTGAAGGTCTCGACGTGCTGGCTCACCAGCAGGGTCGTGGGCACCAGGACCGCGACCTGCTTGCCGTCCTGGACGGCCTTGAAGGCGGCGCGCACGGCGATCTCGGTCTTGCCGTAGCCGACGTCGCCGCACACGAGCCGGTCCATCGGCTGGGCCTTCTCCATGTCGGCCTTGACCTCGTCGATGGTGGAGAGCTGGTCGGGGGTCTCGGTGTAGGGGAAGGCCTCCTCCAGCTCGGTCTGCCAGGGGGTGTCGGGGCTGAAGGCGTGGCCGGTGGTGGCGGCGCGGGCGGCGTAGAGGCGCACGAGCTCGCCGGCGATCTCACGCACGGCCTTGCGGGCCTTGGACTTGGTCTTGGCCCAGTCGGCGCCGCCCATCCTGCTCAGGGCGGGACTGTCGCCGCCGACGTACTTGGTGACCTGGTCCAGGGCGTCGGTGGGCACCAGGAGGCGGTCGCCGGGCTGGCCGCGCTTGGAGGGGGCGTACTCGATGACGAGGTACTCGCGGGTGGCCGAGGAGCGGGGCCCGCCCACGGTGCGCCGGCTCAGCTCGATGAAGCGCCCCACCCCGTGCTGGGCGTGGACCACGAGGTCCCCGGCGTGCAGGGACAGGGGGTCCACGGAGCGGCGGGCGCGGCGGGCAGGCAGGCTGCGGCGCTCGCGGGGGCCGGTACTGGCCCGCCCGGTGAGGTCGGACTCGGCGATGAGGGCCAGGCGCAGACCCTCGGCGAGGAAGCCGTGGCCGGCACTGGCCTGGGTGACGCGCACGACACCGTCGCCGGGGCCCGCCGTCGAGCCACCGGCCGCAGCACCGTCAGCATCAACGGGGCCGTCGACGCCGGCCGAGCCGTCGGACTCATCGACAGGAGCGGCCGGGTCGGGAACCCAGTCGCCGTCGCGGCCGAGCTCGCCGACCTCGGAGAGCTGGTCGACGATGCGGGCGGGGACGTCGCCGTCGCCCAGGAGCTGGGCCATGCGCCGGCCGGGTCCGGGGCCGTCGGTGGCGACGACGACGGTCCAGCCCTGGCGGGCCAGCCGGCCCAGGTCGGCCACGGCCCGCTCGAGCTCGCCGCGGTAGGTGCGGGGGTCGCTCAGGTCCAGACGGGTGGTCTCGGGGCCGGCGGCCAGGGCGGTGAAGGACCACCAGCCGCGGTTGGAGGACAGGGCCAGTGCCCGGGCCTCGGCCAGGTGGGCGAAGGCGGCGGCGGACAGGTCGACGGGGACCGTACCGCCGGAGGCCGCCGAGGTCCAGGCGGCGGCGAGGAACTCGGTGGTGGTGGCGGTCAGGTCCTCGGCGCGCTTGCGCACCCGTTCGGGCTCCAGCAGCACCGTGAGCCGGTCGCCGACGAGGTCCAGCAGCGGGACCATCGCGTCGACCAGGACCGGGGCGAGGGACTCCATGCCCTCGACGGCGATGCCCTGGCTGATCTTCTCCAGCATGTCGGCGGCGCCGGGCACGGCGTCGACCAGGGCGGCGGCGCGCTCGCGCACCGCGTCGGTGAGGACCAGCTCGCGGCAGGCGGTGGCGGTGACGGCGCCCAGCGTCTCAATGGTGCGCTGGTCGGCGACGGCGAAGGAGGAGACCTCGTCGATCTCGTCGCCGAAGAAGTCCACACGCACCGGCCGGGGCTCGGAGGGCGGGAAGACGTCGAGGATGCCTCCGCGTACGGCGTACTCGCCGCGGGACTCGACCATGTCGACGCGCGTGTAGGCGGCGGCCTCCAGGCGGCGGGCGGTCTCCTCCAGGCCGACGGTCAGGCCGGGGGCCAGCTGGACGGGCTCGAGCTCGCCGAGCCCGGCGATGACGGGGGCCAGCAGGGCGCGCACGGGGACGAGTAGGACGCGGATCGCCCCGCCCTCCTCGGGGTGGGCCAGGCGGCGCAGGACGGACAGGCGCTGGGCGACGGTGTCGGCGCGCGGCGAGAGGCGCTCGTGGGGCAGGGTCTCCCAGGCGGGCATGACGGCGACGTCCTCCGTCGGCAGGTAGCTGCGCAGGGCCAGGGCGGTCTCCTCGGCCTCGCGACCGGTGGCGGTGACGACCAGCAGGGGCGTGCCGGAGGCCTCCGCGGAGCCGGCCGCCTGCGCGTCGTCGTCGGCGACCCTCTGGACGCCCTCCTCGCCCAGGGCCATGGCGGCCAGGACGGCGGGCCGGGCGCCCGGTGCCACCACGAGGCTGCGGTCGGTGCGTGAGCGGGAGGAGGCGGCGCGAACGGTGCGGGCGATGTCGGCGTCGGCGAGCAGCGGAGGCAGGAGCGCAGTCAGGAGCACGGCCGCGAGTCTAGTGACTCCCCGTCCCGGCACCACTGGTGGGCCGGACCGGTCGGCCGGCGAAGGCCCGGCGGGACCAGTCCCCGCTGCGAATCCGGTTCCAGGGGTTGGCGTGCCCGGCGACGACGCCCACACCCCCGCCCGCGGTGTTGTTGCGGCTCTCCAGCAGGACAGAGACCTGCGCCGAGGCCGCCATGCCGGCGATGAGCCACACGACGGTGCCGATCTGGGTGATGAAGGCGACCGTCCCGTAGGCCGGGATGAGACTGAGCAGGGCGATCTGCGCGGGGTTCGAGCGCTGGACGAGGGCCCTGGCGCCGTAGACCAGCAGCCCCACCATGAGGAGCACCACGGGGATCCAGCCGAAGCGCAGCGCGGTCAGCAGCAGGTGGTTGTCGATGGAGCTGTAGGCGCCCCAGGCCACCGAGCCCCCCGCCTTCTGGTAGGCCGAGGACAGTCCCAGCGGCTTGAGCTGACGCACCAGGACGAGGATGTCGCCGCGGTATCCGGCCGAGTCCTCCTGCTCGCGGCCGGCCGAGTCGAAGACGCCCAGGACGTAGGGCAGCAGCACGCTGCCCACGCCGACCAGCACCATGAGGAAGCTCATCCGCCACAGGGCGGGGATATTGGTGTGCACCTGCATGAGGCTGAGGATGACGGCGATGACGGCGCAGGCGATCGCCGAGCGGGAGAAGGTCGGGATGGTCGCCCCCAGGACGAGGGCGCCGGCCGCGATCCGGTAGCCGGGTCTCCACCGCGCGGCCAGGATGAGAGGGATCCCGGCCGCCAGGCACACCCCCAGGGCGATGGGGTGGCCGAAGGCCCCCTCGACGCGGGTGAAGCTGCCCCGAGCCAGGGACGGGGCCCACTCCTCATAGAGGTTGTTGTTGATGGCGACGTAGCTGAAGGGGTTGATGGTGGTGACGGCCTCGAACAGCGCCAGCACGGCCACCGCGATCCACACGATTGCCAGGACCTCCGCCATGCGCCGCAGCCCGAGCCGCTCCACGAGCAGCCGTCCGGCGAGGTAGGCGGGCAGGGCTCCGAAGACGACGTCGGACAGGACGTAGTTGAGGGGCGAGCCCGCGGCGACCGACAGGCCCACCAGGCACCAGGCGGTGGCGACCATGAAGTCACCGCTGGTCAGCCGCCACGAGAAGCCGGGCAGGAGGGCGAGGATCACCAGGAGGCAGGCCAGGGTGGCCGGAGGCACATTGGGCTCGAAGGGGATCATCACCCACACCGGCACGAAGCCGATGGCGCCCATGACCAGTGCGGCCCCGGCGACGGGGCGGCGGTGGATACGGTCGGCCACGAAGATGAGGAGCGCCAGGGCGGCGGCCACCATGGGGAGGACGATGAACAGGGTCCTGGCGAAGGACATCGTTCCTCCCTTGTCTTGTCATGGCCGCGGCAATGTCACGGCGGTCGAGTCGGTGGCTGGTAGGTGGGCGAAGCGGCGTGCCGGCGAGGCTCGGGCCGCCGCCGGGCCGCCGTGAGAAGTACCCGGGAAGATGCTGGGAGAGCCTCCGAGCTCCTGACCAAGGTCAGGAGCAGCCGGAAGAAGTCCGACGACGTCGCCCCGACTGGGCCGACCCCGACGCCTTCTTCACTGCTGGGGAGGGAGTCCCGGGGGCCCTCACCCGTCACACGGTTCCGGTGAAAGACTCACCACATCATCCACTCCCCCGTGTCTGAGGATTCCAGGCGTGGCCGGGGGCGCAGCGAAGGCTACTACAGTCACCGAGACCTGAGCGTGATCTTACAGTTAGGGTTGGGTCGTAGCCTTTCTGCATCCGCCGGGCCATACGGCCCACGGTGCCCGACGGGCCGCCGGAACCGACCAGATCCAGATCATCCCCAGACCAGATGAGGAGCAGCGTGCAGCCGTCGCAGATCCTTCACGCCATCCGCAGGAACCTTGTCGCCTGCCTCGTCATCCTGCTCGTATGCATCCTGGCCGGGATGGGAGTGGCCCTGGCGACGAAGCCGGTCGCAGTGGCCACCACGACCCTGGGCATCCAGCCCAAGTCCAAGGAGACGCCCTCCTTCTCCACCCAGGCCAAGGACCTCATGCCGACCCTCGTGGAGCTCTCCACGAGCCCGAAGGTCCTCGATCCGGCAGCGGCCAACCTGAACATGGAGACCACCGATCTGGCGGAGGCGCTGACGGTCACCAACCCGCCCGAGACCCTGGTCCTGTCCATCACCGCCAAGGCCGGCAGCAAGCAGAAGGCCGTCGACATGGCCCAGGCGACCGCCGACTCGCTCAATAAGGAGCTCTCCTCCGGTGAGCTGCTGGGCAAGCAGGCCCTGGGCATGACGACGAGCACCACCTCGCCCGCCACCACGGCCAACACCACCATGGAGCGTCCCGGCGCCCGAGCGGCGGCGATCTCCGGGCTGCTGCTGGGGCTTCTGGCCTCCATCTCCTATGCGATGTTCCGTCACCGTCGCGACAGCGGCCATGGCGGCGACGAGGGCGCCGAGAGCCGTCCCGGGCGCACGGCGGCCACGCTGAACGCCCTGAGGCAGAAGACCTCGGACCTGCTGCGACCGAGTCAGCAGCCCGCGCAGCCTCAGGTGCAGGCGCAGCCGCCCTATCAGTATCAGCAGCTCCCGCCCCCGTCTCCGGCCCCGGCCTCCCCCGAGGTCCCCGTCATCCAGGACCCCGGCGCCATGGCGACGCAGGCAGCCCCCGCCTCGATGCCGCCCCCCGTCTCCGCGCCCATGCTGCCCGCCTCGACGTCGACCCCGGTACCGATCTCCCAGCCGATGGCCCCATCCGCATCGGTCCCAACCTTCCCGCCCCCGCAGTCGCCGCAGCAGACGACCGCGATGCCCGCGATCTCCGACTCCGCCTACCCGGCGGC
This sequence comes from Actinomyces oris, assembly GCF_001929375.1. Lineage (GTDB taxonomy): Bacteria > Actinomycetota > Actinomycetes > Actinomycetales > Actinomycetaceae > Actinomyces > Actinomyces oris_B. The sequence goes on from NZ_MSGO01000011.1 coordinate 40,425, forward strand.
CCAGCCAGTGCCCTCCGCCCAGGAGCCGGTCCACACCTCGGTGCCGACGCCGTCTCCGGTCTCCCCGGTGCCCGCCACGTCGTCAACGTACTCTCCCGTCTCCATGAGCCCCGTCTCCATGAGCGCAGCGCCGCTGTCGTCGGCCTCAGCGGCCTCGGCCTCCGCCCAGGACCCCACTCAGTCCTCCGCCCAGGACCCCGCGCACAGCTTCACCTCCGGCATCACCTCCGCCATGCAGCGCCAGCAGACCAACCGGCCCGCGTCGACCGCCTCGGCCGGGGCCGTCTCATCCCAGTCGGCCTCCGAGGCCACCGCCCCCTACAGGCACGCGCCACTGCCCCCGCCGCTGTCCACCCCCGCCGACCTGACGGTGCCGGCCTCCCCGTCGATCGCGGTGCAGCCCTACACGGCGGCCCCGGCCTCCGGGAGCCACCGTTTCCCGGGCGCGCCGGACGGCCCCACCCGTCGCAGCACCGCCCTGCCCACCGGGCAGACCGTCCCGGCCTCCTCCGGGTCCTCGGGGTCCTCAGCCTCCCCGGCCTCCTCCGCCCCCTCGGCAGGGCTCTCCTACCAGTACCCTCCGACGTCGACACCGACACTGACCCCGACCTCCTCATCCATCGACTCCCTCACCGCCACGCCGACCACCGGCCGTCGGCGCGCCTCGGAGCCGACGTCGGGCTCCGCGCCGAGCACGCCCACTCGGCGGCGCATCACCTCGCCGTCGGCGGACCTCCCGGTGTCACCGGCTAGCTGGCAGGACGCCTCCTCCCTGCCCATGACGACGGGCCGGCGCCGGGTCCAGCCGACGTCCTCTGCCCCCGAGCCCACGGCTGCCGCAGAGGTCTCACGCACCGCGGCGCACACGCGGGACTCGGTCTCCGAGACCGACTCCCCCACCTCCGCGTCGACGTCGGCGCGTCAGCAGGCGCCCTCGCGCCGACAGGCCCTGGCTCGACGCCGGCGGATGTCCAAGCCGCGACTGACTCTCGTGACACCGCTGTCCGAGGAGTCCTCCATCGAGCAGACCCGCCATCTCACGCCGGTGTCGGCGTCAGCGGGTGGGCGCCACCGCAGTCCCGATCCGCCGGACGCCCCGCCGCCGCCTCCGCCGCCGTCGATCCAGCCCGGTCACCAGATGGCCTCGGCCTCCTCGGCCCGGCACTCAGCCTCCGCCTCGGCGGCCTCCGCGGCCTCGGCCGGCCGCCGCAGGCAGTCAACGCGCCGCTCCTGGTGAGCCGGCGGCCAGCACCACTGTGAAGGGAGGGTCCGATGCTTTGAGCATCGGACCCTCCCTTCATGTGTCACCGGGCCAGATAGGTCCCAGACCACAACCCCCGCACAACCCGAGGGCTCAGTTGTCGTCCTCCTCGTCGTCGGCCTGGTCGTCGCCGGCGGCCTGGTCCGCGTTCTTCGCCTTCTTGCCCTTCTTCTTCGCCTTCTTGGGGACCGTGACGCTCGGGATCTGGGCGGTGATGGTGTTACCACTGGGGTCGGAGACCACCAGGCGGTAGGTGTGATCGCCGGGCGAGCAGGTGGTGTCCTCCAGGCTGTGGCTCTTGAGCGCCCAGCGGGTGTCGCTGATCTTCTCGGTGGCCACCGGCGTGGTCTCGTCATCCCGGTAGAGGCTGTAGGTCAGGGTCGGGTCGTCACGGTCCCAGGTGGCGGTGAACCCCACCTTCACCGAGCCCGAGGTCGTCACCTCCGCCTTGGCGGCCAGGGTCTCGGCCTTGCCCTCGGGGGGCAGTGTGGGTTGGCCCGCACGTCTGGGGTAGCGCACGATCCCCTGCTGGGTCGTGCCGTTGGCCTCGATGAACTCGCCCACCATGAGGATGTAGGAGTCGGTGACGTCGATCTTGTAGGCGGCCTGGGACATGCCCGTGTACTTGCCCGCCTCCAGGTCCGGGTACCAGCCGATGATCGTGGGGCTCTTGTAGTCCGACGTCGACCAGTCCTGGTAGCCGGTGACAACGCCCTGCTGACGAATGGTGATGTCGGCGCTGTTGGTGAAGGCCATGGCCCGCACGTACAGGGGGTGCGGCCCGTCCTTGCGCAGCTCGGGCATGTTGGGGAACCCGTAGATGGTCTCGCAGGAGTGGGCGTGACCCACCGTGTAGACCGTCTCCTTGGTGGGGGCGATCCCGTAGGTGTCTCCGTGGCAGGGCTCGAGCCAGATGAGGTTGCCGTCCCAGTCCGCCTTGAAGCTCCCCTCGAGGTTGGCCTCGTCGAGGCGCCCGACGGCGGAGTAGGCGGTGGCGTAGAAACCGTCGTCGTCGACGGCGATGTCGAAGATGGCGGCCTGCTTACCGGCGGTGCGCACGGTGTCGTTGACGGGCATGGGCAGCATCTCGCCGGTGGAGGCGCTCAGGAGCGCCATCCCGTAGCCGGGTCTGCTGGACCCGTTGACCGAGGAGAAGGAGCCGCCGATGACGACCTTGGAGTGGTCCGGGGAGACCTCGATCGCGTAGACCTGGGCGTTGGGCCCCTCCGCGGAGGCGGTCCAGTTCAGCAGCTGACCGGTGGAGGCCTTGAGGGCGGCCAGCCTGACGCGCGGCTGACCGTTGACCTTGGTGAAGTAGCCCCCGGCGTAGAGGGTGTCGCCGGCGACCGCGATGTCCTTGACGGTCGTGTTGAACATGGGCCTGAAGGAGGAGATGAGGGTTCCGTGCCCCTGGGTGAGGTCGAAGGCCGCCAGGCGGCTGTGCCACTCGCCGTTGACCTTGTCGAACTCCCCGGAGACGTAGAGGGTCTTACCGTCCTGGGAGACGGCCAGGCTGCGTCCTGGCCCGTTGAGGGTGGGGGCGAAGTCCTCGATGAGCTTCCCGGTGGTGAGGTCGTAGGCCAGGATGTTGGAGCGCGCGACCTGCTGCTGCTTCTTGGGGGCGCCGGCCGGGCGGGCGTTGTCGAAGCTGCCGACGACGTAGACCACGTCGCCGACGACGAGCTGCCCCCAGGCGACGCCGTCGATCTGCACCGTGGGCAGGGGCGCGGCCGTGTACACGGGCTCCTGGGAGGACTGGCCGACGGGGGCGGTACCCGCAGCGCCGCCGCCCCCGTTGTCACCGACGTTGTCGGAGCCGTCGCCCTGGTCATGTCCGTCAGTATCGGAGTCGGCCTCCGTCTTCTCCTGAGCCGTGGCCACCGGGGCGGCGGGGGGCAGGACGACCATTGAGGCGAGCAGGAGCGGCAGGAGGGACAGGATGATGGCGAGACGAGGGATGGTGGAGAGACGACGCAAGGAAACCTCCGGTACATATGGCGAGCAGCGCGCAAGCGAATCACAGATCGTCGCTGGCAGCAGGCCGGATGAGGCCCGCGATAGCCACCGGTTCAATGTCTGTGATAACGATTAATCTAACTGGTAGCGCGCGTTGGTTCGGGGAGCACAGTCCGCTCATGTGGAACACGAAGAGGGAACGAAAGGAACACAAATCGATGACGGCACCACGCTACGTGACCACAAGGTTGGATTGCAATGAAATTGTTATCCGAAGGTTACTCCACGTCCTGAGTACGACTCGCTATCACGGAGAGCTCCACCCCAGGAGAGACGCCCTCTCCGGGCCCGGTGAGGGGCCCGGCGAGGGCGGGAGCGCGACGTCCGGAGCCGGTGCGCGGCGGGCTCATGCGGGTCCTGCGAGGCGCGCGGACCCGCCGGCCTCAGTCGCCGGCGACGCCGACGGTGTCGAAGAGGGAGGCCACCGAGCCGTCGTCGAAGACGGCCTTGATGGCCCGGGCCAGCAGCGGCGCGATCGGCAGGACGGTCAGCTGCTCGAAGCGCTTGCCGGCGGGGATCGGCAGGGTGTCGGTGACGATGACCTCGCGGGCCCCGCAGGTGGAGAGCCGGTCCACAGCCGGCCCGGAGAGCACCCCGTGGGTCGCGGCGACGATGACGTCCTTGGCCCCGGAGTCCAGGAGCACCTGGACGGCCTTGGCGATGGTGCCGCCGGTGTCGATCATGTCGTCGACCAGGACGCAGGAGCGCCCCTCGACGTCGCCGACGACGCGGTTGGCCACCGACTCGTTGGGGCGGGTGACGTCGCGGGTCTTGTGGATGAAGGCCAGCGGGGTGCCGCCGAGCTGGTTGGCCCAGCGCTCGGCCACCCGGATACGGCCGGCGTCGGGGGAGACGACGGCGGCGTTGGCCGGGTCGACGCGGGTGCGCACGTAGTCCACGAGCACCGGCTGGGCCCACAGGTGGTCCCAGGGGCCGTCGAAGAAGCCCTGCTCCTGGGAGGTGTGCAGGTCCACGCTCATGAGGCGGTCGGCGCCGGCGGTCTTGTAGAGGTCCGCCACGAGGCGGGCGCTGATGGGCTCGCGTCCCAGGTGCTTCTTGTCCTGACGGGCGTAGGGGAAGAAGGGGGCGACCACGGAGATGCGCTTGGCGGAGGCGCGCTTAAGGGCGTCGACCATGATGAGCTGCTCCATGAGCCAGTCGTTGACGCGGTCGCCGTGGGACTGGACGACGAACACGTCGCAGCCGCGCACCGACTCGTTGAAGCGGACGTAGGTCTCCCCGTTGGCGAAGTCGTAGGCCGTGGAGGACAGCACCTCGGTGCCGAGCTCGCTGGCCACGTCCTGGGCGAGCTCGGGATGGGCGCGCCCGGAGACGACGACCAGCCGTTTCTCACCCTTGGTAATGATGCCCGTCATGACGTGGTTCCCTTCTCACGGCCGGTGCGGCCCTCGATGTGACTGTTGGAGACGGAGGTGAAGGTCAGTGATCGCTTCGGCCGGCAGGGTTGTGACGGCCTGACCGATCGGGGCCGAAGCTGCGGTGCGCTCATGCGTCAGGCTCGGGCGCCGTCGGCGTCGAGCCGGCTGAAGGGGGCCACGACGCAGCCGGCCGGGATGACGGCGTCGGTGAGGATCGCGTAGGCACCCACGCGGGCGCCCTGGCCGACCCGGGTGGTTCCACGCACGAGGACGCCCTGCTCGAGGGTGACGTCCTGGGCGAGTTCGGCGGTGACGTCCACCCAGGTGGAGGCCGGGTCGACGACGCCGACGCCCTGGGCCATCCAGTCGGCCAGGACGCGGCGGTTGAGCTCGGCGCCGAGTTCGGCGAGCTGGGCGCGGTCGTTGCAGCCCTCGACGAGCCAGTGGTCGGCGACGACCAGCGCGCTGGTGGACCGTCCGGACCGGTGGGCGTGGGCGACGACGTCGGTGAGGTAGACCTCACCCTGGTCGTTGTCGGTGCCCAGAGTCTCCAGGGCGGTGCGCAGGTGGGCGGCGTCGAAGACGTAGACGCCGGCGTTGATCTCGCGGATGGCGCGCTGGGCCTCGCTGGCGTCGCGCTGCTCGACGACGGCCGAGACGGTGCCGTCGGCCTCGCGCACGACGCGCCCGTAGCCGGTGGGGTCCGCAAGCTCGGTGGTCAGCAGGGTGACGGCGTCGCCGCGCTCGTGGTGCTGGGCCAGGAGCTCCTGGAGGGTGGCGGTGTCCAGCAGCGGGACGTCCCCGCTGGTGACGACGACGGGCCCGGCGAGGTCCTCGGGCAGGGCGGCCAGCCCGCAGGCGACGGCCCGTCCGGTGCCGGGGACCTCGTCCTGGTCGGCCGGGACGGCGTCGGGGGCGACCTCGGCGAGGTGGGCGATCACGGCGTCGCGCTCGTGACGCACGACGACGACGAGATGCTGGGGCTCGAGTCCCCTGGCTGCGGTGACGGCGTGGTCCACCAGGCTGCGACCGCCGATCCGGTGCAGGACCTTGGGGGTGACCGATCGCATACGAGTTCCCTTGCCAGCGGCCATGACGATGACGGCGGCGGGTGCGGTAAGCGTCACGTGTCCTCTTCTCACAGGTTCGCGCCCGGACTCCCGACGTCTCCGGCCGCGACCGGGCGGAGGCCGGGGACGGACTCCAACGGTTTCTGAAATCAGGTACGGATGGACGGTTGGCGCGCATCCCGTCGGTGACCGGGTGACCACCGTCGGGCGTGAGAGCGAGGGAACCCCAACGCCACTCATGCTACGCCGCTCCGCCCCCAGGATTCGAACCCGGGCCTCAAGGCTCCAAAGGCCTGCGTGCTGCCGCTACACCAGGGCGGAAGGACGCATCCCGACCCGGGCCCGACGGCGAGGGGCGAGACGCCGGGACAGTCTCTCATGTCCCGGTCGCGCTCGGCACCTTCGCGGCGGCTCAGCGTGCCTCGGACGCATCCGGCACCGGGCCTCGCGCCTGCGCGGGGCGCATGCCACAGTCCTCGGACTTCGCGGTCGGCCGGGAGGACAGGGCAGGATGGGGGCATGTCCAGTTCCCCCTCCGCTCCCCCTCCCTCTTCTTCCGGCAAGCCGGCAGCGGTGCGCCTCATCGAGCTCGACGGGCTGCGTGGGCTGGCCGCCGTCGTCGTGCTCATCCACCACGCCCTGGAGACCGTGCCCGCGCTGGCGGAGGTCGGGGCGCGACCCGGCACCGTGCCCACCGGCACCTTCAACCGGCTCCTCACCCAGAGCCCCCTCCACCTGCTGTGGGCGGGCCACGAGGCCGTCCTCATCTTCTTCGTCCTGTCCGGTGTGGCCCTGACCTACCCGGTGGCCCGCCGCCACGCCCGGGGGCGGCGCTTCGACTGGGTCGACTACGCCCCGCGGCGCTTCGTGCGCCTGTGGCTGCCGGCGGCGGCCTCCACCACCTTCGCGGTCATCGCGATGCTGCTCGTGCCGCGCTCGACGGATCCGGCGCTGGGGCACTGGATGACCGTCACCCACCCCACGGGGCTCGGGGCGCGACAGATGCTCATGGAGTACCTGCTCATCCCCAAGCACGCCTACCGCAACACCGTCCTGTGGTCGCTGCACGCCGAGGCGATCTTCTCCTTCGTGCTGCCCCTGATGATCCTCGGGGTGGCCCTGTGCGCCCGCTGGCGGGTCTCCTGGCTGCCGGTGGCGGCCGCCCTGGCGGTGCCCGTCATCACCGCCAGCCCCGGCTCGGGCAGCTACCTGCCGGTCTTCACCATCGGCGCGGTCATGGGCTGGGCCTGGGGGCACAACCCCACCCCGGTGCCGCAGCGCCCCCAGCCCTGGGCGACGGTGCAGGCCCTGGTGTGCCTGCTGCTCATCACCCTGGCCTGGTGGCCGGGGATGGAGAGCCACACGGCCCAGCGCCTGGCCAACGCGGTCACCCTGGCGGCGGCCGCCTACCTGGTCCACCTCGTGGTGCGGGCCGGGGCGCTGCGCGGCCTGCTGCGCTCGCGCACCGTGCAGTACCTGGGGCTCATGTCCTTCTCCCTCTACCTGGTCCATGAGCCGGTCGTGGTCTCGCTGCGGCTGCTGACGCACTCGATCTCGCCGTGGTGGGTGCTCATCATGGCACCTCTGGTCTCGGCGCCGCTGACCTGGCTGTTCCAGCGTTACATCGAGGCCCCCAGCCACCGGCTGGCCCGCCGCACCGGAGCCCTGGCCTCGACGCGCCTCACCCAGTGGTCTCAGCGCCGTCGCTGCGGTCGGCCGACCGACCGCAGCAGTGGGGTCTAGAGCCATGGCGGCCAAGCGCACCCGCATGAGCGCCAGCGAGCGGCGCGAGCAGCTCATCGCCGTGGCCCGCGGGCTGTTCGCCGAGCGCGGCTTCGACGCCACGAGCGTGGAGGAGGTGGCGGCCCGCGCCCAGGTGTCCAAGCCGGTGGTCTACGAGCACTTCGGCGGCAAGGAGGGCCTGTACGCCGTCGTCGTCGACCGGGAGATCACCACGATCTCGGCCGCGATCTCCTCGGCGATCGCAGACCCCGCCGCAGACGCCGCAGACGCCGCAGCGGCCCCGCAGGCCGACCGGCACGCACCGGGAGGATCCGACGCCTCCGGCTCGGCCTCACGGATCGCCGAGCGGGCCGCCCTGGCCCTGCTGACCTACATCGAGGACTCCCCCGACGGTTTCCGCATCCTCTCGGCCGGCTCGGACCGCGCGGCCGGCACCTACTCCACGCTGCTGGCCGACGTCGCCATCGAGGTCTCCGGGATCCTCGCCTCGCAGTTCGCCGCCCACGACCTCGACCCGCGCACGGCCCCGTTGTACGCCCAGATGCTGGTGGGTATCGTGGCGATGCCGGCTCAGTGGTGGTTGGAGAACCGCTCGATGAGCAAGGAGGAGGTGGCCGCCCACATGGTCAACCTCGCCTGGAACGGCCTGCGCGGCATGAAGGCCGAGCCCACGCTCCACTCCGGCCCCGCAGGCGGCTCCGACAACACAGACACCGGAGCCTCGGGGCCCGGGACCGACTCGCGCACCAAGGGCTCGGCTCACCGCCACAGCACCGCCTAGGGCCACTGGGCGCCCTAACGGCGCCGCAGTCGGCTCACACCCGCGTCGTCGTCGGTCCTGCTCCCTCTGGCGAACGCCCGTCGCATTGGTCACTACCCGACCGGTCGATCGTCCTGCGAGTGCCCGCAATCGTTGAGCCTCAATGCCCCAACGAGTTCTGAGAAGTGTCGGGGAAGGAGGTGATTCACTTCCCGTGCCCGGCTCACACCCCCAAACGGCACGCTATTCTGTTGCTCCCGCAATCACCGAAACGGAACCCATGGACCCGGAAACCCTCATCATCGCGCTGCGCAAGAACGCAGTCCTGGTGGTCATGCACGTTGTGCTGGGCACCATCATCGGCACTGTCTTCGGCCTGTTGACGCCAGCGCAGTACACCTCCACCGCCAACGCGAACCTGTACGTGGAGAACGGTGAGGCCAACCTCCCCAGCACCTTCAACTACCTGACCTCCATCATGCCGACGCTGGTGGAGATCGGGACCTCGGAGAGCACCTTCGCGGAGGTCTCCAAGAACACGGGGATCAGCCAGGACGAGCTGCGCAGGTCCGTGTCAGTGACCAGCAAGACCGGCACCACCCTGGTGGAGATCCGGTGCACCAGCACGGATCCCGAGCGCGCCCACAGGATCACCGAGGCCGAGCTGACCGCCCTGGACTCGGTGGCCCGTGACCTGTCCAGCTCCGGGCAGGCCGGGAACACCACGGCGACCCTCAAGGTGGTCGACTCCCCCACGACCCCCTCCTCCCCCTCGAGCCTGTCGGCCGTGTCCACCGCGCTGATCGGGACCGCCATCGGGCTGGCCGCCGGCGCCATCATGGCGATCCTGCTGTACTTCCTGAGTCAGAAGAACCCACAGGACAAGGTCGAGGACCCGCTGCTCATCATCGGGCGTCGTCGCTCTCGGGAAGACGCCTGACCGGCCGTGGCCCAGATATGGTCGCAGGCCCTCTCCCACCGGGGCTCGCGGACGCCGTCGGACACTGATCCCGGAGCGGGCCGGGAGCCGGGGACGACGTGGCGCCGACTGGAGATGGCGATCGCCGTCGTCCTGCTGGTCTGCGTGGGTGTGCGCCGCGAGCTGGCGGCCGCCCTGAGCGTCGGGGACTGCGTCGCACTCGCCTCGGTCCCCATCACCTGGACGGCCGTGCGCAAGGCGCGCCGCTTCTCACTGCTGCTCGTGCTGTCCATCCTGGCGGCGGGCACGGCCTACATCATGTCCCTGCTGGCTGAGAGCAGCTTCGTCGTCGAGGCCTGGGCCCGCCGTGTCACCACCTTGAGCCTGCTGGCCGTCCCCTGCGCGGTGGCCGTCTTCGTGTGGGGGGCGCGCCGACTGGGAACCAGGCGCGCGGCCCTGGCGGTCGGCTTCGGCATGTTCCTGGACTCGCTGTCCTTGTTTCAGACCAACTCCAACCCGTGGAAGTTCGGGGTCGGTGCGGCGGTGACGATCATGGTCCTCAGCCTCGTGGCCGACCGACGCCGGTTGGTGCAGATCGCGGCCCTGCTGGTGCTCAGCGGCGTCTTCCTCGTCTCCGACTCGCGTTCCACCCTGTCCTTCCTGGCCATCATCCTGGGCACGGTCATCTGGCAGGCCCTGGCGTCCTGGGCCCGCTGGCGCGTGCCCACTCCCAGACGCCTGGCGATCTCCCAGATCCTCGTTCTGGCGGTCGTGGGGATCGTGGCGATGGTCGGGGTCGTCATGGCCTCGGAGTCCGGGACCCTGGGAGAGGACGCCCAGAACCGGACCATCGCCCAGTCCTCGAGCTCGGCGGGCCTGCTCCTGTCCGCCCGCCCCGAGCTGGGGGCCTCCTGGGCCCTGTTCCAGAACCGGCCCTGGGGGTACGGCGCAGGCGTCAAGCCCCGTTTCGAGGACCTGTGGGTGGCCAAGCGCGGCATGGCGGCCCTGGGCTACGACCCGGAGAACGGGTATGTGGAGAACTTCATGTTCGGCGGCCGCATCGAGCTGCACTCGGGCGTCATGGACATGTGGGCGGCGGCCTCGATCCCAGGTGGCCTGCTGCTGCTGCTCATCGCGGGGATGGCGCTGGCGGCGATGATGCGCGACCTGGGGCGGCTCAAGGCCACCCCCTGGCTGTTCTTCGCGGCCCTGACCGTGGTGCAGAACGTGTTCGTGGGGCCCTGGACGGTGCTGCCCGCCTACCTGCCGATCGTGCTGGGGGCCGCCGTCCTGCAGCCTCCCCTGCGCGACGCCGCCCAGCTGGACGCCGACGACGAGCCGGCCGCCACGCCGCAGGACGCGCTCTCCGACTCCGCGGCGCCCGTATCAGAGCCCGCCCCCGACGTCGAGTCCCGCCCAGCCGTCGAAACCTCACTCAGGGACTGATCCCGAGCCTGATCCAACCCCCTGAATCCCGGGCTGGTACTGAGACTCGGCCGGGGAATGAGCCCTCTCGCTACTTCTGAGTACATCCACACCTCAAGCCTCGTTTCCACGGCTCTCACCTGCGCCACCCCGATCTTCGTCAGAGTGGTGACGCAGGGCCGCAGATAACAGGATGGTTACGTTCTTGTGGCCCCGAGTGGGTGTTTGCCCGCTGTTGGTAATGTGAGAAGGTTTTGGTGAGTTCTCGTAGTGCTCCGGGCGCTTTTGGCGTTGTCAACCCGTTAGTGTGGGGACGACCGGCGGGGTCCTTACAGTTTCCACCGGAGGCCTGGCAGCGAGTGCAATGGGCCTGGCAGAGGTGGTTGAGCCGTCACGAGGGACTGGCCCGGGGACTGTTACGACTGTCTCGGATCAGTCAGCGCATCACGATCGTGTTGCTGGTGGTGGCTGTGCTGCTGGTGCCACAACTGGCTGCTGCGATGGTGCCGGCAATCTGGATGCTGGCCTGTCTGGGGGTGATGGTGCTGCTGTCACGCACTCGCACCATCTCGTGGCGGGCGGTGAGTGTCATGTTCTCGGTGAGTGTGCCGTGGGCGCTGGCGGTGGCTAAGGCTACTGAGCTGGTTGCCGCCAGTGGCGGGATGACGACGAGCGATGACGGAACGAGCATTGCTCTGGCGGCCTTTGTTGAGGAGCCGGGCAAGCTGGTGCCGCTGGCGGTGGTGGCTTTGGTGGCACCGGGGCGGGCGCGGCGCCTGGCGGCGGTGGACTGGGCGTTGCTGGGTTACGCGGCCGGGGCCGGCTTCACTGCGGCTGAGGACGGCGCCAGGCGTCTAGCGCCTCAGGGGATGCTGGCTTCTTTGCTGGGTGGTGATAAGGGTCTGGACTACTCGCTCAACGCCTGGACAGCCGGGTCCTTCCGCCTGTGGGAGAGTGACGGCCTGTTAGGCCGGTTCATGGCCGGCGCGGGGCCGAGCCCGCTGGCGGTGGGTCATCACGTGTCCACGATGACGGTGGCGATGGCGGTCGGCTTGGGGATCGTTCTGTGGCGCACCGGCAGGCCGCTGGGGCGGGTGGTGGCCTGGGTGCTGCCTGCCGTAGCGCTGGTGCAGGTGGTGGTGGATCACGCGGCCTACAACGCCTCGGTGGCCTCCTTGACCTTGGTGTCCTGGCTGGACTCGGGCGACCCGGTCGTCTACTGGCTGGGCGCGGTGTGGCAAGCCTCGGGGCGAGGTAACAATGCGATCGCCTACTCGGTGGTGTTATTCGTTCTGTGTCTGCTGGCCGATGCCCGCAGGCGCCTGCGCACCGGAGCCCTGGGGGTCACTGCTGGTGAGGCACCCAGGGTGCCCTCTGTGACGGCGATCGGGGGACCGGCTTTTGTGCGGGCTCCGATCGAGGCGGTCGTGGCGCTGGTGGTGCTGTCCTACAGCGACCTGGTCGTTATCGCCCGCGGCTACGCCGACCGGCGCATGACCCGCCCCCAGCGCATGATCGAGGGCCGTCTCACCGCCGCTCAGGTGATGGAAGCGCGTCGTGACGCCATGGCTGCCACCACCCCGGGGTCGAGCCCTCGGCACGCCACGTCTTCGCTCTCATCACACTCGTGGTCTCGGCCCTCATAGGGGTGGCGTGCCTGTGGTGCGGTGTGGTGGTCGCTCAGGCGATCGGCTCGTCACTGCTGTTCGGCGACAGCGACCCTGGGTTCTTCGCCGGCCTGCTCGACGACCTGGCGACGTGGTGGGACTCCCTGGGGCCGACAGGCCAGCTCCTGGTCACGGCGCTGGGTGTGATGCTGCTGATGTCGGCTGGTTCCACTTTCGCCCTGGCTATGGGAGCCGTCGGAGTCCTGACCTGGGCCGCGGCCCACGGCCACGGCCTGGCCTCCTTCATCCGCGACCCTGCTGCGGCGACCTCCTCATACCTCAGCAACGTCACCGCAGGCCAGTTAGCCTGGGACCTGTTCGACTTCGCTCTGACCTTCATCCCAGGTTCAGTATTCGGAGCCGGCGCACACACCATCGCCCGCACTACCGCCAGGGACATGGCCGCCAGCCGCACCGCCCTGAGACAAGGAGGCAAGAAAGCAGCTAAAGCCACCGAACAAGCAGCAGCCAGAACCGAAGCCCAACGCGTCGCAGAATCACAAGCAGCACACACGCGAGCATCGACAACAGCCAGACCACTCAACGCCCAAAAAAAGTACAAAAACAAGAAGGTGGCATCAGATCACGAAAGAACGCTCAGCGGATGGTCCTCCGACAGGCCTATTGGTTTTCATTCACCTAACGACCAAGAAGTACTAAGAGTAACTGACGAGATGGGATATCCTCGGCGGTCAATGGGATGCCGAGATCATGGAGTCAAAGGCCGAGCTTTGGCGTCGCACGCAGAACGCCAAGAAGCACTTATTGCCCAAGAGTCTCGGATCGGCGTTTCCGACCGACTATGTAATGACTGCCCCGGATGGTTTCGCAGTTATTCTCAGCATAGCGGAAAAACCTGGTATGTCACCGACCCGGATGGCACATGGATATTTAGACCCGACGGCTCAATCAAAATGCCGAACGGATTAGAAGTCCCACCAAACTCTCCGATCCCAGGAAAATACTGGAACTGAATGTCGAAACTTAAGAAGGGGATGTCTTATGATTAACGTCCAGGATCTTAATGGACAATTACATGCCGGCAGAACTGAAGTGACAAGCAGCCCTAAGGGGATTCTTTCGCTAGCGAGACGGCTATCAATTTGGAGGGCAATGATTGATGATGACAACCCTGAATGGTCGTATCAAACTCGAGTTCACCTCAACTCATTGTGCGTACATCGCGTTCAGCACGTGTGGTACCAAGTTTTTCCTGAAAACTCAGGGATCGAGAACATGCTGCAACTCGCACATGCAGTCACCGAAGGGAAAGCCGATCCTGCCCAAGCTCAAGAGCAAGCAAGCCAGTTTCTTCAAGACATCCTATTCGCGACTGAACTTAACACCACTACAGAACCGGCCACATTTGTTGCCGACGCCGCAGCAAGCGCCGTAATTTCTGCATGCCACCGAAATCCATATTATGAAGTAGAAATGGATGGAGACCTAGAGGATGACGACTTACTTCCCGATTCTCTGGATCTAAGTTACTGCTGTTCAGCTGCGCTGGCGCGTGGACTAAACTGGCAGGCCGCCGAAGATGTTGACGTCGAAGCTCGACGTGCATTCTGGCTGTGGTACCTTAATGAAGCTATTCCAACAGTCCTCAGGAATTGAGCAGGCTCTGCAAGAATGACTGAACCTCATAACTTGCATACTACGTATAGTGGAGTTTAAATGAGATTATTTTGTGAGTCGGTAGGGGAACTTGTTTGCCTGGATGAAGGTCTCGAATGCTTGTCGGGTTTGGGGGAATGTGGCTCTTTGGTGGTTGCTGATACTGTCCTTTGCTTCTTTCCAGACGTGCTCGATGGGGTTCTCGTCGGGGCTGTAGGCGGGTAGGTTGATCAGGTGGATCCTCTCGAGGTTCTTGATGGTCTTGAGACTGTGTCTGAGCCTTGCTGAACGGTGCCAGGAGGCGTTGTCCCACACGATGACGATCTTCTTCTTGTCGGGGTGCTTCACGGTCAGGTCGATCAGGGCCTGAGTGATGGCGCCGGTGTCCTGCCAGTCGAGGGTCATCAAGTCGACGGTGCCGTCGGTCTCGTGCAAGAAGCCGATGTAGGACTGGGCCTGGCGGCGGCGGTCGACCTCCAGACGGGCGGCGTCACCTCGGCGGATCCACGCCCTGCGCACGATCGCCTCGTGCTCGATACGCACCTGGTCGGCGCACACCACCATCACCTCGGGATCGGACCACTTGCGAACGATCTCGGAACGGATCTGGCTCATGCGCTGGTCAACGTCCGCCTGGGGCGGGCGGCGCTGGTCGACGGCCTCGGGGCGGTGGAAGGACAGGCCCGCCATGTGCAGCACGAACCGGTAGGAGACGGCAGAGGCGTACTCCACCTCGAAGTGGTCGTAGACCCAGGCCGCCAGATGGGGCACGTCCCAGAACCCGATGGGCAGGCCCTGCTCCGACGGGGGCCGGGACAGTACCCCGGCCACCTCCTGGCGCTGGGTGGCGGTGAGCCTGGAGGCGTTGAGGTTGCCGGCGTGACCGGTGTGGATTGAGGCCAGACGGTACCGGTTCCACGCCCGAGCCCAGCTGCGCACCGTCTCGGGCGTGCGCTCGACGACCTGGGCCACGACCGCGGTATCCACACCCTTGGACAGCAGCACGACCGCCTCGGACTTCAATCGCATCAACCTGTAAGGCGCCTGGTGCTTATAGCCCTGCAAAACAGCCCACTCATCATCACTAACCACGACCCTGTCCATCCCAGCATGATATTCCGCCCCCGACCCGAGAGCTCACGCGAAACGCCGACAACACAAGAGAAGACGACAAAAGAAGCCAGCACCAGCAGCCAAACACCCCACGAGAAAGAGACACCCCCCACACCGGACGCCCCACGAATACCCGATCACCAACCCAACAACAAAACCAGCAACACGAATCTTGTTTTAATCACACTATAGTAGGCGACTCGGTTGATGTTAACAATTACCCCAATGAGCCAGGAATGACCATCACTCGAAAGACTGCTGACCACAGCGACAGTCCACGAAGGACTCTTCACCCCGTGGAACCAGTTTAATTGCAAAGCTACACCAGATAATGGTGGCAATGATCGACGTGAAGGCACTTGCAACCCAGATAACACACGCCCAGGCAGAAGTAGGTGGTGACAGCAAAGGGATACTGTCGATTGGGACAAGAATGCGACTCTGGGAGGCGATGATTGACGCCCACCAGACAGGGGCATCCTACCGCCGCAGAACTTATCTAGATATGTTATGCGTACGTAAAGTTCTATATATATGGGAGCAGGCATTTCGAGGTCGACCCGATATTAATGAAATGCTGTCGCTAGCTGTTTCATTAGCTGAAAATCAAGTGGATACGGATGACGCCAAAAGATCCGCATTTCACTTTTTTCAAAGCCTAGGAGATGAAGCAACTAATCCCGAGAACGACAAAGCAATATTTGCTGCGAACGCGGCGCAGCACATGGTAATCTCGGCATGCCACCGAGATCCGTACTATGTTATTGATGAAGAGCTGGAGGATGACGACGAGCTTCTGCCAGATTCCTTGGACTGTAGTTATGCGTGTGCGCGTGCGGTCGCGGGCGGCATGAATTGGAGACCTGCCGATGAGGTTGACGTTGAAGCACCTCGTGCTTTCTGGATGCGGTACCTTAACAACGCCATTCCATCAGTCCTCGATAGTTAAGTAAACTCAGCAGGACAGGTTGCCCCACAATACAGGACAGGTTGCCCCACAATAGATGGACGGCGGGAGGTGAATCAGTCTATATTGACAACCAAAGGTCAGCAGTTCCGCGCCTACCCTACTGAAGAGGATGTTGCGATCATCCGTACTATAACCTAACACAGATGACCCATAACCATTAACACGATATTCGCCCTCCGAGACCAATTCAGCTGGAAACCAGCACCAGACGACAGGAGATACTTCGTTACATCAGTCAGTAGCGGTAATGAAGATGGAAGTATCGGGGCTCTTCGTGTTTGAGGGTGTGGTAGCTGGAGCCTATTGAAGTGCATAGGTGGGGCGGGTGCGTCGTTGCGGTGGGTAGGGGTCGAGGTCCCCCGATGATGGGAGCTGCTACACAACCGTCACGAGAGACCTCGACGTGCCTGAGACTACCTTCACCGACCCTGATCTGACGACCTTCCTGGGCCTGGA
>NZ_MSGO01000011.1:56833-58218 GCF_001929375.1 Actinomyces oris
GAGAGACCTCGACGTGCCTGAGACTACCTTCACCGACCCTGATCTGACGACCTTCCTGGGCCTGGATGCCCTGGGACTGACCGCTGTGGGCCAGCACCTGACCTCGACGAAAGCCATTGTGGAGTGCCGCATGCCGATCGGGTTTGAGGATCCGTTCTGCAAGGCCTGCGGCGCTTCGTCTGCACCCACTGCCGTTGAGTGTGGAGACAGGACACCTCCAGCTTGGCTGGCCCCAGGACCCGGCTGACCCACGCGGCGGTCGAGTGGGGGCTGCGGGCCCTTGCCCTGGAGTGCATGTCGGTCTCCCGGGTAGCAGCCTCCCTGGGGATCTCCTGGCACACCGCCAACAACGCAATCCTGACTCGGGCCGAGCAGACCATCACCGGCAACCCTGATCGCTTCGACGGTGTGGAGGTCCTCGGGGTCGATGATTCCCCCGCGCGCTTCGCTCTCGTGCGGGAGGTGCCCCCTCCTGCGTGTGGCGCCACACCAGGCGGGGCGACCGGTACGTCACCGTCATGATCGACCTGCCCGTTACCTTGTTGGTGGTCCCGGGTGGTCCGGGGCTGGGCCAGCTGCTGTGGGCACGGGTGTCTTGCCCCTGTCCTTAGATGATCCGGGGGGGCGAAAGTCACCCGCAGCAGCCGGGCGCTGGTGACCGCTGATAAGGGGAACGACCCACCGCAAAGCGGTAGAGGTCTAACGCATACGTGGGTGCAGGACCGGTCGTCCACCGGCTGGCCCCGCACCCATGCAGCGAGAGGCGGCAGGAGAGATGGATATCGGAGACATCGAGGTCTTCATCGGCACCGGGCGTCGGTAAGAGCGAGCACTGGGCCATGGCCCTGAGCCGGGAGGGTCGGAAGGTGTCAAGCCCCGGGTTTTGTGGAGGCTGGTTTATCTGGTGCCGGTGGTTGCCGGTTGTGATCGTTCGTGGCGGTGGCGGTCGGGTGCCCAGGTGGCTTCGTGCTCGGCTGGGGTTCGCATACCGATGGCGGAGTGAGGGCGAACGGTGTTGAACCAGTGCACCCACTCGGCGGTGGCGACCTCGACGGCGTCGATGTCCTCCCAAGGGCCCTGGTTGCGGATCAGCTCGGCCTTGTACAAGGAGTTCAGAGCCTCGGCCAGAGCATTGTCATAGGAGTCGCCCTTCGACCCCACCGAGGCGACCGCCTCGCACTCGGCCAGGGCAGCCCCGAAGCGAATAGACCTGTACTTACGCCCCACGGTCGCAAGTGGTGCACCAGGCCCGTCAGGTCGGCCCCCTGACGTTTCCGCTGCCAGACGGCCATCTCCAGGGCGTCCAGGGCCAGGTCGGTGTACAGGCTCGTGGAGGTCTGCCAGCCGATGATCCTCCGCGAGAAGACGTCGGTCACGAAAGCCAC
>NZ_MSGO01000012.1 GCF_001929375.1 Actinomyces oris
TCGTCGAGCCTGCCGGAGTCGTCGTAGGCGCCGGCGAGGTTGTTGCGTGAGATGAGGGTGTCGGGGTGGTGGGGTCCCAGGATGCGGGTGCTGTCTTCGAGGGTCTGTTCGTACAGGGGGATGGCCTCGTCGAGCCTGCCGGCGTCCTGGTAGGCGCCGGCGAGGTTGTTGCGTGAGGTCAGGGTGTCGGGGTGGTGGGGTCCCAGGATGCGGGTGCGGTCTTCGAGGGTCTGCTCGAAGAGGGCGATGGCCTCATCGATCCTGCCGGAGTCCTGGTAGGCGCCGGCGAGGTTGTTGCGTGAGGTCAGGGTGCTGGGGTGATCGGGGCCAAGGGTGTCGCCCGCCCGCGTAACAGAATCAGTGAGGGTAAGTGCCAGTTGTGGCATCCCAAGGTCGGCTGCATTCCATATCGTCGTTGCGAGTAATGCGACAAAATCTGGATCGGAAAATAATGGGCGAGAGTGGTCTTGAGATGTGACCGCACCTATTTGTTCAACGAGATTTCGTGTTTCCTGTCGCTGCTGTTCAAAATTAGCTAGTTTGTCTATGTCAATCTTGTCGAGGATGGTTGTTGCGTATGTGCATGCTTTGTTAAATTTCCCTTGTTCGCTCAGGTAGGTTTCGCGGTAAACTTGCCCTTGAAGGCGGTGAATGATGGTCTTATCGCCGTCGGTGGACTCTTGAAGGATGGATGATCTCTTCAGGAAAGACAGGCTGTCTCGTACCGCGTCGGAGTCATCTTCAAGCGCCAGAAGCCAGTGAGTCGGCACTCCGGAGGCAGCGAGGAGAGACAGTGTGTCAAGGAGTGAGGTGGCGACGCTCTCCTGCTGAGGGTGTTTGGTTCTGAGCTGCTCCAAGGCCTGTTCGTAGGCCATGAACAGTGCGACCCCAACTGCGTCCGGGTAGTCGTCGCCCTCGAGGCGACTGATACTTGACTCGAGCGGGTGATTGCATAGCCTGCCAAGGTAGTCGGATAAGGCGTATCCGCCCCATTTTGCTGTCGCAGCGGCTTGGGTCACGGCGACAGGGAGGTCTCCAAGCGCGTCTGCGATCTGGTCTGCCGCCTCGCGATGAGTGTCGCCACTGCGTTCGCAGAGGAGAGTGGTCGACTGATCTCTTTCAAAGACGCCGACTGTGATTGGGTGCCATCCGAGACTGTCCCAGTCAAGGTGGCGCGTCGTGGTGATGATGGCTCGAACTCCGCTGCCCTCGGGGGTGAGATCTCTCAGGTCGTCGAGATTCTCCACGTTGTCGAAGACGAAAAGACAGTCCGCCGCATCTGCTGAATGCAGTTGATCCAAGAAGCAGCGAATAATAGTCTCCGGAGGAACCTCCTTCGGTGCATTGATGCCTGTCCGTAGTGCGAGCTCGTAGAGATCGGCAACAAGCTCCGTACGTGAGGCTGCATGGATCCACGCGACTATGGGCCAGCACTCCTCTTCGCACCTGGCTGCCACCACGGCGGTCAACTGTGTCTTGCCGCTTCCTCGCATCCCCGTCAGCACTGTACGAGGCTCGGCGCGGGTGAAGATGGCATCGAAGAGCTCATCCTGCCCTTCTCGCTTGATGAAGCCTGCGCTGACCCTGGGGCGGCTACCGAAGCGAATCCGCGTGGGTGAGGCAGGTTGGCTCTGCGGGATCGCGCTATGGATCTCCTTAATGTCCGTCGCCATCGTCCCCAGCAGTTCGTGAGTCTCTGCTTGCCTCTCCAGCAGCTGTTCTTGCCCTGCAAGTAGCTGTTCCTGGCCTGCGAGCAGCTGCTTGAGTGCGGCGATGTCGAAACCGCGTGAGCCTGGTGCGAGATGGATGAACTCTTCGGCGACGATGTGGGTCAGGTCGTTGAAGAAAGGCTCGGCTGCCGCCTCGACGTTTTGGCGGCGGCCTGCCGTCCGCCGTCGGAGGTAGGTCTCGAAGTTGTCCGGGAACCGCACCGCCTGAAGAACTGTGGTGTCGTCCCCGCTGAGTTCCTTGAGCGCCACCTCCATCTCGGTGACGGCGCCAGCAAGGGCGGATTGAGTGACTCCGGTCCGCTCGTACCGCTCGCCAGCGGCATCCACCTGCTTCTGAAGTCGGGTCTTGACAGATGCCTCCAGCGGATTCTCCTGTCCACCTCGCCCCTGTTGCAGACGTCTCAGGCTGCGCCATGCGTTGAGGGCCTCGCTAGGCAGCGACGCCGCGCTGCCCCACGAAGGATCAACGGCCACAGCGGCTCCGCGCATGAGCAGCCCGGTGATGCTGGCAGACAGGACGGCGAGGGAGAGGGGATCGGCCATGCCGCTATCGTACAAGCGGTCAGCGTCCCCGAAACAGAATTCTTACGGCACCTCGAAGAGCTTCGTCGCTTCCTCGGATCTCCCTGCGGCAAGGTAGGCATTGGCGAGGTTGCCGCGCGAGGTGAGAGTGACAGGGTGAGCAGGTCCCAGGGTGCGGGTGCGGTCCTCGAGGTTCTGCTCGAACAGGGGGATGGCCTCCTCGAGCCTGCCGGCTGCCTGGTAGGCACCGGCGAGGGTGCTACGCGAGGTGAAGGTATCGGGGCGATCAGGACCCAGGATGCGGATGAAGTCGGCGAGGTTCTGCTCGAATAGGGGGATGGCTTCGTCCAGTCTGCCCGCGTCCCGGTAGGCGCCGGCGAGGCTGTGGCGTGAAGCCAAGGTTCCAGGGTGGTCGAGGCCCAGGGTGCGGGTGCGGGCTTCGAGGTTCTGCTCGAACAGGGGGATGGCCTGATCGAGCTGGCCCGCGTCCTGGTAGGCACCGGCGAGCGTGCCGCGCGAGCTGAGGGTGTGTGGGTGGTCGGGACCCGCGAGACGGGTGAATTCCTCGAGGTTCTCCTTGTACAGGGAGATGGCCTGATCGAGCCTGCCTGCATCCCGGAAGGCGCCGGCGAGGCTGTGGCGTGAGGCCAAGGTTTCAGGGTGGTGGGGGCCTAGGACTCGGGCGACGTCGTCGAGGTTCTGTTTGTACAAGGTGATGGCTTCGTTGAGCCTGCCCGCATCCCGGTAGGTAGCGGCGAGGTTGTTACGTGCGGCCGAGGCGCCGGGGCTGTCGGCGCCCATGATGCGCATGGCGTCTGCGAGGATCTGCTTCTTCAGGGTGATGGCCTCGTCGAATCTGCCCGCTTCCCGGTAGGCCCCGGCCAGTTCGTCGCGTGCGGTGAGAGTGCTGCGGTCATCGGGTCCCAGGACGCGGCTACGGCCGCTGAAAACCTGCTCGTACAGGGCGATGGCCTCCTCGAGCCTGCCACTCGCTCTGTAGGCGCCGGCGAGGTTGAAACGTGAGGTCAGGGTGCCGGGATGGTCGGTGCCCAGGACACGGACGGAGTCCTCGAGGGTCTGCTCGTACAGGGCGATGGCCTTGTCGAGCCTGCCCGCGTCCCGGTAGGTACCGGCGAGGTTGTTGCGTGAAGCCAGGGTGTCGGGGTGGTCGGGGCCCAAGGCGTCGCAGGCCTGAGTCACGGAGTCAGTGAGAGTAAGGGCGATCTGCGACATCCCAAGGCCGGTCGCGTATTCCAGTGTCTCGGCAAGCTTTGAAGACACCTGTGGCTCAGAAAACAGTGAATGAGAGTAGTCCTGCGAAGCGACGGAGAGCAGCTGCTCGATGAGACGCTGGGTCTCGTATCGCCGCTGTTCGCCATTCTCTAGGCGGTTAACGTCAATCCCGCTGAGAACTGATGTGGCGCACGTACGCGCCTCACCGAGCTTCTTCTGGTCATTCAGGTAGGTCTCCCGGTGCACGTGTCCCTGGAGCCAGGGAATAATGGTCTTGTCGCCGTCGCTGGACTCTTGGAAGATAGCGGTGCTCTTCAAGAAAGACAAGGTGTCACGTACTGCGTCGGAGTCGCCGTCGAGCCTCAAGAGCCAGTGAGTCGGCAGTCCGGAAGCAGCCAGGAGGGACAGTGCGTGGAGGAGCGATACGGCGATCCTCTCCTGCTGAGGATGCTCGGTTCTGAGCTGCTCCAAGACCTGTTCATAGGCCATGAGCAGTGCGACCCCGACGGCATCCGGGTAGTCATCGCCCTCGAGGCGACTCATGCTTGACTCGAGCGGGTGACGACTGAGCCTGTCAAGGTAGCCGGATAAGGCGTATCCACCCTGTTTTGCTGTCGCCGCGGCTTGGGTGATGGCGACGGGCACGTCGCCAAGCTCATCCGCGATCCGGTCAGCAGCTTCGCGGTGAGTGTCGCCGGTGTGCTCGCACAGGAGGGTGATCGACTGCTCCCGATCGAAGGCACCCACCGCCAACCGCAGCCACCCCGGGCCGTCCCAGCCGAGGTGGCGCGGGGTGGTGATGAGGACCCGGACTCCAGCGCTCTCGGGGATGAGGTCTCTCAGGTCGTCGGGGTTCTCCACGTTGTCGAAGACGAAGAGGCGGTCCGCTGCCTCTGCTGAGCGCAGCCGATCCAGGAGGCGCTGAACAATGACCTCCAGAGGGATGTTCTTCGGTGCGTCGATACCGATCCGCAGTGCAACCTCGTAGAGACCGGCAATGATCTCCTTGCGTGAGGCCGCATGAATCCACGCGACCAGGGGCCATTCCTCCTCCTCGCACCTGGCCGCAACCGCGGTGACCAGCTGAGTCTTGCCGCTTCCCCGCATCCCCGTCAGCACCGTGCGAGGCTCGGAGCGAGTGAAGACGGCGTCGAAGAGCTCATCCTGTTCCTGCCGCTTGACGAAACCTGCGGCGATCGCGGGTCGACTTCCGAAGTGAGTTCGCGTGGGAGAAGCGGATGGGTGGCGTGTGGTCATGCTGCGAATCTCCCCGATGTCCTTAGCCGACGTCCTCAGCGGCTCGTGAGTCTGTGCTTACCCCAGGGGGTTGCCATGGCGCCCATCGTACAAGCGGACGACAATGCAGAAGCAGGCTTCATGGGGCGTCGGAACCCGACGCTGAGGAGCACAGAAACCACGTGGGGCAATGGAAGAATCCGTTGCCCCACGTGAAGAATGCCGGCGGAGGTGAATTGAGATCGGTGGCAGGGGCTCCGTCAGGCGGCGATGGTGCCGGCGGAGACCAGGGCGATGATGATGAGGCCCAGCAGCACGCGGTAGACGAGGAAGGACGTGAACTTGTTGGAGGACACGAAGCGCAGCAGCCAGGCGATGGTCGCGTAGGCGACGACGCCGGAGACGACGGTCGCGATAATGGTGGGCGTCCAGCGCACGGTGCTGCTGATGGTGCTGGCCTCAGTTGCAGCCTCCAGCAGGCCGGCCGCGACCAGGGACGGAATGCCCATGTAGAAGGACAGGCGCGTGGCCGTCACCCGGTCGAACTTGAGGAACAGGCCTGCGGAGATCGTCGCCCCGGAACGGGAGATGCCGGGGAACACCGGGGCCAGGGCCTGGAACGCACCGATGATGAGGGCGTCCTTGACGGTCACGTCCTTCATGCCCTTGGTGAGGTTCTGCTGGCGGTCGGCCAGCCACATGGCCCCCGACCAGATGATGAGGGCCCCGGCGATCACCCACAGGGAGCGAACCGGTCCCTCAATGAAGTCCTTGAACAGCAGTCCGACGGCGGCCACCGGGATCGATCCCAGGATGATGCCCCAGCCGAGCGTGTAATCGGGGTCCTGTCGGGCCTGCCTGTTGGCCAGGCCCCTGAACCAGGCGGTGACGATGCGGACGATGTCGGCCCAGAAGTAGATGATGGCGGCGATGATCGCGCCGACCTGGATGACGGCGGTGAAGGCGGTCATGCCTGCGGAGTTGATTTCGTAGTCGAGCAGCTTCTCGACGATGTTGAGGTGCCCGGTGGAGGACACCGGGAGGAACTCGGTGATGCCCTCGACGATGCCGAGGAGGACGGCGTGCAGCCAGTTCAAAGGGACTCCTGGGGTGGACGGGTTGTGGACTCATGGCAGGTTACCGGCGCACGAGGCGGGGAAACGGCCGGGTCACTGTGGTACCCGCCGCAGCGGCGGCGGTTCAGCCGCGCGGCGACACCGGGGCAAAGGCCCAACTCTGTGGCCGCATATCAGTTTGTATCCCTTTTATAACGTTGGATGCGTGACAAGTCCAGCCCGTGCGACCTCGGCGTGTGGCCGAGGAGCGGTCGTCGGCTGCTGCGACTCACTCCATGACGAGGTGTGCTGCGTGCTCGCGCAGGTACTCGCGCAGATAGGGGGCGGCGAAGTCGACCTTGCCGTAGCCGGCGGTCTTGATGATTCCGGCGGCGAGCAGCCGGTTGCGGTAGACCGACACGTAGTTGACGGGGCGGTCCATACGTTCGGCGATGTCGGCGATCTGTGACGGACCGTCGTCCTTGGCCATGCACACGAGCATCGTTCGGTCGACGTCGGACAGGTCGCGCAGCGCCGGGGCGTGCACCAGGTTGCCGAGGCGCAGTCGGGCGGCGGTCGTTCCTGCGGCGACTGCTGGCTGGGTCACTGGGCCATCGCCGCTGTGTTTCCACACCTGATACCCCACGAGCTGGATCATGAATGGGTAGCCGCCGGTCGCGTTCGCGCACTCCTGAGCCAGGTCGTTGCTCAACGCCTTCTCACCCGCGTCGAAGGTCGACTTCAGGGCCTCGCAGACGTCGTCGATGGTCAGCTCGCCGAGCTCGATCCGCTCGGCCCGGCGCAGGAAGGTGGTGATGTCGTCATTGAGGAGCTCCTCAACGGCCTTGGGGAGGCCCGCCATGAGAAGGCCGATGGGAGCCCCCTCGCGAATGAGGTGCTGCACCTCTGCGGACAGGGCTCGCAGCTCCTCGCGCGGAATGGCATGCACTTCGTCGATCGTGAGCAGCAGACCGGTGCCGTGTTCCGCGAGCCACTGGGTCAGAGCTCGCGCCTTCTGCCGCCAGGAGGGTTCAGGAGTGGGCGCGTGCTCGAGTGTTGCGCTACCGCCACCAAGCGGTGTGCTCAGGCTCAAGGAGGTCAACCGTGAGCGCTCCTTGCCGGCGAGCTGCGACAGCTGGCGAGTGAACTCGGCGGCGAGTCGGTCCATGAGCCCCTTTCGTGCGGTCTCATCAACGACCACCCAGCCGCGCTCTCGTGCCGAGTCTCCCAGAGCGGTGAGCATGACGGTCTTCCCGACGCCCCTGGCGCCAGTGATGAGCTCCAAGAGCCCAGGCGCTCCGGGGCCGTCGTCGAGGCTTTCCAGAAACTCCTCAATGACGCGGTTGCGGCCAACAAGCAACGGAGGCGTTGCGCCCGCTGTCGGTTTGAAGGGGTTGGCCATGTGTGATCGTCTCCACTTTTGCGTGTTTTAGATCTTTTAGATCTTTTATAACTTCGGGGTGCACTGATGTCCAGCGGAAGGGAGCGCCGGCTCAGTCCGTCTCGGCGCTCAGGTGGTGCAGGGCGACGTCGTGCAGCAGCGAGTTCGTGGCCACCGCGTTGCCCCCGAAAGGCCCGGGCTCGCCATCGAGGGAGGTGAAGCGCCCGCCCGCCTCGGTGACCACGGGCACGAGCGCCGCCATGTCGTAGAGCTCGAGCTCAGGCTCGGCGGCCAGGTCCACGGCGCCCTCGGCCACGAGCATGTAGGACCAGAAGTCCCCGTAGGCGCGGGTGCGCCAGCACGACTGCATGAGCCCCAGCATCCCGCGCAGCCGCTTGGTCTGAGCCCACCCCGACAGCGAGGAGTAGGACATCGAGGCTCGGGTGAGGTCGTCGACGCCGGACACCGACAGCCGCCGCGCCGAGCTCAGGGACCGTCCGGTCCAGGCCCCGCCGCCGGACACGGCCCACCAGCGCCTCCCCAGCGCGGGGGCCGAGACCAGTCCGACGACGCACTGGCCGTCCTCGATGAGACCGATGAGCGTGGCCCACACGGGTACGCCCCGCACGTAGTTCTTGGTTCCGTCGATCGGGTCGATGACCCACTGGCGTGAGGAGTGCCCGGTGGTGGGCAGCTCCTCGCCCAGGACGGAGTCGCGCCCGCGCGCCCGCCCCAGCTGCTCGCGGATGACGCGCTCGGCCTCCTTGTCGGCCTCGGTGACCGGTGTGAGGTCCGACTTGGTCTCCACGGTGAAGTTGCCGGCGTCGAAACGGGCCAGGGTGAGGCTGTCCACCTTGTTGGCGATCGTGTGCGCCAGGTGCAGGTCATCGCGCCAGCGCCGTTGCTTGGCCGGGGGAGCCGTCAGCGCGGGCTGCGCCGCTGCCGGTGAGGGCGCCGCGGGCGGTTCCGGAAAGACGGGGCGTTGTGGGCGGGGAGTCTCGCTCATGGCACCACGGTAACGGGGGAGCGGGCTCGGTGAGGCCCCACCGTCGTCGGGCGCGCCATCCGGCAGGCCGCCCGGTCTGAGCCGAGCCGTTACCTCGCCGTGAGATTCCGGACGGCGTGAGAGGCGTCGGGGGAGGGGTGGTTTATTTCCCGTTATCTTGCGGAAGAACGGCGTCGGTCATCGCACGGATAGGCGTCTTCGATTTGGCGGCCTGTTACTGGTTCGTTACGCTGAAGGGCATGACCCAACCCGGGAGGCTCAATGCAGCATAGTGCCGGTTTTACCAGGGATGACGTTGTCACAGCGGCCCTTGAGATCGGTGTGGACCGGTTCACGATGGGCAAGGTGGCACGTCGGCTCGGGGTGAGCACGGCTGATCTGGGACGCACCGTCAGCTCGCGCGACGACCTGCTCGTGGCCTGCCTGGAGCGTGTGTCCGCAGATGCCACACTGCCCCCCACCGGCCTGAGCTGGCAGGACTACCTGCGCCGGCTCTCCGACTCGCTGTGGGACGTGCTCGACGCCCATCCCGGCCTGGACCACACTCTCATCAACCTGGCCTGGGCCTACGTGCCTTTCATGTCGGTGGCCAAGCGCGCCCACAACTCCCTCGTCTCCGGTGGCCTACGCAGTGAGGACGCCTACCTGGCGCTCAACTACACCCTCTCGACGGTTCTGACCGCCCACCAGCAGGCGGTCGCCATGGCCGAGACCGTCGAGTCCGACCGTCATTCGGGTCGGAGCGGGCGCGGCATCGACGTCGCCACCCGCATGTGGGACGAGCGCTTCGGCGACTCGAACGCAGCCCTGGGCATGCGCCGGCCCCACGAGCTGCACAGCGGTGACGACGCCGACCGTGTCCCCTTCCGCCCCAAGGAGTCCTGGCTGGACCGCGGTGCGATGGCTCCCAAGCTGGAGATCATCATCGGCGGCTTCTCCAGCCTGAGCGACGTCCTGTCCGGCGCCGGGAGCAACGGCGCCTTACGGGGGACATCCCCCGCCTCGCAGTCCAACGACACCAGGGAGTCCTCCGTGAACACTCTCGTTCTCGTCTTCCACCCCAACATCGCCGAGTCCCGGGTCAACAAGGCCCTCGGGGCTGCGGCGGAGTCGCTCGGCGGCAACATCACCGTGCGCTACATGTACGACCTCTACCCCGACTTCAACATCGATGTGGCCACCGAGCAGGCGGCCCTGCTGGGTGCCGACCGCATCGTGCTGCAGTACCCCATGTACTGGCTCTCCTGCCCGCCCCTGCTCAAGAAGTGGCTCGACGACGTCCTCACCTTCGGCTGGGCCTACGGCTCGACCGGCACGGCCCTGCACGGCAAGGAGCTGCTGCAGGCCGTCAGCGTCGGCGGCGCCGGCAGCGCCTACGGCCGCGAGGGCGCGCACATCTACACGATCCACGAGTTCCTGCGGCCCATGCAGGGGACCTCGCGAGTCATCGGCACCAAGTACGCGGTGCCCTTCCTGTCGGTGGGCGCCCTGGAGATCACTGATGAGGCCATTGCCCGCCGGGCGCAGGACTATGCCGCGGTCCTCCAGACCCCCGAGCTCCCGCTGCTCGACATCTTCGGCTGAGGCATCTGCGAGACGCCTCGAGGGCCCGGGCCGGTTCGCCGGTCTGGGCCCTCGGGCATGCGGACGCTGCCTGCCGGCGGGTTCAGCCGCGAGGCTCCAGAACCGGCAGGTCCGTGGACTGCAGGGTGGCTGCGTAGTCCTCAGCCCGCTTGGCCAGGGCCTCGTCGGTGATGGTGAGGGTCCCGGTGGTGGTAAAGGGCTCGAGGTAAGTCATCTGGACCATGTTCGCCGTCGCCTGGAGGGGACGCAGCAGCTCGGTGAGCGTGTAGCCGTAGGAGGACTCGTGGCTGTAGGCGTCGCCGGGGCCACCGGTGCTCACGGCCACCAGCAGCTCCTTGCCGGTCGAACCGTAGGCCCAGCCGTAGAGGAGCACGTCGTCCTGCCACTGCTTGAGCAGGGCGGGGGTGGAGTACCAGTACATGGGGAACTGGAGGACGACTCGGTCGGCGGCCTCCAGGGCGGCCTGCTCGGCGGCGACGTCGACCTTCTGGTCGGGGTAGAGGTCGTACATGTAGCGCACGGTGACGTCGTTGCCGAGGGTCTCGGCCTTGGCCGCCAGGAGGCGGTTGGCGCGCGAGGCGGACATGTCGGGGTGGAAGACGAGAACGAGGGTCTTCATGAGTGCTCCTGTTGTCAGACGATGATGGTGGGTGGCGTGTGGCTCGGTTCAGGGTTCCAGGAGCACCTTGATGGCACGGCGCTCGTCCATGGCCTTGTAGGCCTCGGGGGCCTCCTCCAGGGGCAGGCGCAGGGTGAAGACCTTGCCGGGGTTGATCTCGCGCTTGAGGATGCGGTCGATGAGGTCGGGCAGGAAGCGGCGCACGGGTGCGGGGCCGCCCAGCATGTGGATCTCGGCGAAGAAGAGCTGGTCCCCGGGCAGGGAGACGCCGTGAGCCACGCCCACGTAGCCGAGGTGCCCGCCGGGGCGGCAGGAGGCGATGGCCTGCATCATCGAGGTCTGGTTGCCCACGGCCTCGACGACGCCGTGCGCGCCGTAACCGCCGGTGAGCTCCTTGACCTTCGCGGCTCCCTCGTCACCGCGCTCGGCGATGACGACGTCGGCGCCGAACTCGCGGGCGAGCGCCGCCCGGTCCTCGTGGCGGGAGAAGATGATGACCTTCTCAGCCCCCAGGGCCTTGGCGGCCAGGACTGCGGACAGGCCCACGGCGCCGTCGCCGACCACCGCGATGGTCTTGCCAGGGCCGGCCTGGGCCGCGACGGCCCCGAACCAGCCGGTTCCCAGGACGTCGGAGGCGGCGAGCAGTGAGGCGATGATCTCGTGGTCCTCGGGCTTGCCTCCGGGAACGACGACGAGGGTCCCGTCGGCCAGGGCCACGCGCGTGTACTCGGCCTGGGTGTCCCCGATGAAGCCGCCGTTGGCGCAGCGCGACTGGAAGCCGTCCTCGCAGATCTCGCAGGTGTTGTCGCTCAGGCAGAAGGAGCCGACGACGAAGTCGCCGACCTTGACGCTCGTGACGTCGTCGCCGACCTCGACGACGGTGCCCACGTACTCGTGGCCCATGGGGCGGGCCTCCTTCAGGGGCTGGATGCCCCGGTAGGGCCACAGGTCCGAGCCACAGACGCAGGCGGCCTCGAGCTTGATGACGGCGTCGGTGGGTTCGATGACGTGGGGGACCTCGCGGTTCTCGACACGGACGTCGCCGGCGGCGTGCATGACGACGCCGCGCATGGTGGTGGGCAGGGCTGGAGCAGAAGCAGTCACAGGTACGTCCTCATATCAGTGCGTGTTGATATGTGAAGACTAGGCGCGGGCCTCGGCGCAGGTCCACCGTCTGGCAGGTTCTGTCAGAGGCGGCCGGTGTGGGGTGTGGGGGACTGGTCTTGGCGCGTGAGGCAGGTGTGTTTCGGCCCGAGCACGGGCGAAGACCGGTGCCGGCGAGGGGGCAGTGAGGCGCGCAGGCGGTCGCGGGTGATCGCGCTCGGCCGAAGCCGGGGCGCGGCGCCGCCGTTCCTTACCCGGTCTACACGATCTCCCCACGGTCTTGCTGGCCTTCCCGGACTCCCGACCTGCGCGGTCTCCGGAGTCTGGCGTGGAAGCGTGAGAACCGGCGGGGGTTCCGGTGAACGGTTCGGAGATGACCTGGACCGCGGGGCCGAGGACCTCCCCGGTATGCCGAGGCAGTGCCGGTTTGTTCCTCGGTGGCCTACGCTGAGCACACTCCTGGCTGCACGGCGGCCTCTGCGGGGTCTTGTTGTGGTTGCGTGATGGTTGGTGGATTCCTGCGAGGTCAGGTGGCGGAGCGTGTGCACGGTTCACGCCGCCACAATGGCTCTCCCTGGACCCGGTCGAGGCCGGCGGTTGTGGGCTGGGCGAGGCGAGAAGCGCCGACTCCCCTGGGGAGTCCCGTTTCGGGGTTTTCCACAGGGTGGCCTCGGGCCCTGGTGCAGGGGCGTTGGGGCAGGTAGTGTCAATACACCGCTTGGACGGGCAGTGTCGCTCGGCCGGGCGGGGTATGGAGTTGTTTTGGTGGCGAGGAGGCTTCCGTGATGAGTACGTCCCTACGATCCCCCAAGCCCACAGGTGCCCGGCGTACTGCATCCGGCTCTGAGCCGGTCGCCGTGGCGGAGCGAAACCCTGCCGCACGCAGCCGCCGGCAGGGTGCGGCTGGGGTGGTGGTGTGTGTGCTGGCGCTGGGAGTGGTGGCCTGCTCGGTGAGGGATGCTAAGGCTGAGGCCAGCGTGAGTGCCAGTGCCAGCGCGTCGGCGGCTATTGCTCGGGCTGAGAAGGGCATCGCTGACGCCAACGCAAGTGCGACCGCCTCCCGTGAAGCGGCTCTGACTCCTGAGCTGCGCGCCAAGCGCGACGCAGCCCTGGCCGAACCCGCCCCGGCCAAGCCCTCCCAGATGAACGAGGAAACCCCCGAAGGGGCTGCTTCCAGTGTTCGCTACTTCCTCGACCTCTACCGCTACGCCTTCATGACCGGAAAAACCGCCGAGGTTGAAGCCATGAGCGAGAACGGATGCGTTTTCTGTAAATCGGTCATCGACCGAGCAAATCAACTACACAAAGATGGAGGGTGGGCTAACAAGTGGGAGCAAGACGTCACGAATGTGAGGTACTACGATAAACTCGAAGGGTATGATTACAGCCGAATCGAGGCGACCATAAACTACGGAGAAATGACCTCTTATTCTGGGGGGAGTTGGAAAGAGGACGTTGCGCCTCCCACTGAAGGGCAGAAAGTGCGCTTCGCTATTAGGTATGTCAACGGTGGATGGGCGATTCGGGAAGGTGAGGTGCTGTGATGAGTTGCGCATCTTCTGCTGTTGCGGTCTCCTTGGTCCTACCGTTGACATTATTCGTTTCAGTCGAGGCGGCCGCGCTCGGCATTGGCTACAACAATGAGAGCAGCAATAAAGAACCCTCGGGAACTAATGTTCAGTTAGGTGCAAACAACTCAGGTGACTCAACTCAGTTTACCGGAGATAAGCAGGTAACCATTGAATCGCCATCGTCGGGAGAAGAAAACCCTTCACCTAATTCTCCAACCGTTCAGGCCTCGGATCCGTCGATGTGGGAGGAGCAACCCCACTGGGACTGCAATCCAAAACCGAGCAAAGGACTGGATGACGCCTTGGGATGCTTGTTCGGGCAGCGAGGGACCAGGCCTCAAGACGACACAACTGATGCCGGCGGCAGGAGTGGGCCTCGTACGGTCACGATCACCACTCGTCAGGCTGCGACGTTGATTGCTCAGGGCTCGGGTATCACGCGCCAGCCCCCGGGCCCGAAGGTCGTGATCTCCAT
>NZ_MSGO01000013.1:0-46660 GCF_001929375.1 Actinomyces oris
GGTGGCGGCACCGCCGTCGTCAGATGCTGTTCAGCAGGCCATCGGCCCACTGATACGTGTCAGGCCTTGGGGGCGTTGACGTCCTCGGGGAGGGCCTTGCGGGCCACCTCCACAAGGGCCTTGAAGCCCGCGGGCTCGTTGACGGCCAGCTCGGCGAGCATGCGGCGGTCGATCTCCACGCCGGCCAGGCCAAGACCCTGGATGAAGCGGTTGTAGGTCAGGCCCTCGGCGCGGGCGGCAGCATTGATGCGCTGGATCCACAGGCGACGGAAGTCGCCCTTACGGGCGCGACGGTCACGGAACGCGTAGACGCCGGAGTGGGTGACCTGCTCCTTGGCCTTGCGGTAGAGGCGCGAGCGCTGGCCGCGGTAGCCCGAGGCCTTCTCGAGAACGGAACGACGCTTCTTCTGGGCGTTAACAGCCCGCTTCACACGTGCCATGGTGAGACTCCTTGGTGGGTTGGGCGGTCAGCGACCGAGCAGCTTCTTGACCTGGCGGACGTCGGCCGGGGCGACCGGCTGGTCCTGGGACAGCTTGCGCTTGCGGCGGGAGGACTTGACCTCCAGCAGGTGGCGCTTGTTGGCCTGCTCGCGCATGAGCTTGCCGCTGCCGGTGACCCGGAAGCGCTTCTTGGCACCGGAGTGCGTCTTGTTCTTCGGCATGGGTAATTTCCTCTTCTCGGTCCCTGGCAGACCAGTGGTCGCCGGGACTGCGGACCCCGCTCACGGTGGCGAGGGGGTGGGTCGGTGGTGTCAGGTGAGTGTCGAGTGCGCCCTCGGGCGCTCTCAGGCGTTCTCGCTGGCAGGTCCCCCGTCCGAGGGCTTGGCGCCCTTGGGTGCTCGGCCCGCGTGCTTCTCGGCACGGCGGGCGGCGCGGGCCTCCTCGCGACGGCGCCGCTGGTCGGACTTGACCTCGGCCTTCTTACGGACCGGAGCCAGGACCATGACCATGTTGCGGCCGTCCTGACGGGGGTGGGACTCGATGGTGCCCAGCTCGGCCATCTCCTCGGCCAGGCCCTGCAGGAGCCTGATCCCGAGCTCGGGCCGGGACTGCTCGCGGCCACGGAAGCGGACGATGCACTTGACCTTGTCCCCGCCCTTGAGGAATCGCTCGACGTGACCGCGCTTGGTGGCGTAGTCGTGCTCATCGATCTTGGGGCGGAACTGGATCTCCTTGAGCTGGGTGTTTGCCTGGTTGCGTCGCGCGTCGCGCGCCTTCATGGCCGACTCGTACTTGAACTTGCCGTAGTCCATGAGCTTGCACACCGGGGGGCGGGCGTCGGGGGCCACCTCGACCAGGTCGAGATCGGCCTCCTCAGCCAGACGCAGGGCGTCCTCCACGCGGACAACGCCGACCTGCTCTCCGCTGGGGCCGACGAGACGCACTTCGGGAACGCGGATCCGTTCGTTGATACGGGGCTCGCTGATGTCGGTTCCTCACTCTGAGTCACGGATGGTTGCGGAACGAGGAAAGGCCCCCGTTCCTGCCGCGCAGGTCGGAGGCCTCGTGATGAGCGCGTTCTCCGCGCGGCCGTGGCCGAGCAGGGACCGCGAAGGGCTTGTCACCCTCGCATGAACCCGATTCCCGAAAGGAACCCAGGTGGGATCGCTCCGCTTGCGCACCGGGGCGAACCCCGGGTGGTCAGTGAGAAATGCTACCAGCACACGGGCTCACTCTCCCACTGCACCCTCGCCCTATTGGCGTGAATCCTCCCACGTATGAGGCGGATTCTGAGGCGAGGCAGGCCGTCAGGAGGCCCGGCGGTTCGTGCGGGCTCCCCACACGACGGCGACGATGCCGGCGGCGGCCTGGATCCCGAGCAGCGCCGCCCCGGCCCAGGCCCAGCCGCTCACCAGGGCCAGGGCGACCACGATTGCCAGCCCCTTCCAGGCGGCCGCAGCCCCGAGGGCCGCCATGGCCGGGACCAGGCTCAGCAGGGACCACGTGCTCATGAGAACGGCCGGCACCAGCAGGTGCCCCATGCGCACTACCCAGGACGCCACCGGCCAGGAGGCGTCAGGACCGCCGTCGAACCAGGCCTGGCGCGCAGGCTCGGCAACGACCAGGGTCGCGATCCAGCCTCCGATGAGATAGCCGACGGCGCGCAGGGGGTCGCCGACGGCCCCGGACAGGAGCGGCAGCACCGCGACGGCCAGCCCGGCCCCCATCTGAAGCAGGCGCCGGCGCTGGCGGCGCAGCAGGAGCCAGTCCGCCTGAGCCACTCCTATCAGCACCCCGAGGGGGCGGGGCAGTCGGCTCCCGATCCACGCCGCCCACAGCGGTGAAGGTCTCACGGGCCGGGTGGGATCCGGGGAGAGCAGCCGTCCCAGGACCCTGGTGTCCAGCGACAGCAGTGAGACGTGCGCGCCGAAGGACCGCGCGACAACGGCCAGCAGTGCGGCATCATGCACCTGCCCCAGGCTGCCCCTGGCCCGCCTCCATTCCATGACGGCCAGGGCGGCCAGCACCCCGGCCAGGAGGGCGACCGCCGTGTTCCCGAGCAGGGAGCGCGGGAAGGGAAGCGCCGCACCGGCCAGGCATGCAGCGACCCCCGCCAGGATGAGACGGCGCCGCAGCGGATCGACACCGCGGCCAAGGATCTGGGCCTTGATGAGCTCGGTGAGCACCAGGCAGGTCCCGGCCGACATCAGGACCGGCCACGCCGCGGCGGCGCCCCACAGCCGCCTCCGGCCGCCAACGCCGGGAGCACGCCCGCCGTGGCTCCCACGGTGGCCGCGATGAGGTACTCGACGCGGGCCACCGGCGCCAGGAGACTGGCCCGGTCCCCGGGTATGGGCAGCCACCAGGCGGCCTCGTGAGGGCGCAGGAAGAGCGGGCCGAGCCGGCCGAGTGAACCGACGCCGACCGCCGCCAGCAGCATGAGCAGCGCCAGGACCTGCCACCCGAGATCGAGACCCGCTGTTGCGAAGCCGCCGAGCGCACCGGTCCCAACTGAGCCAGGCTGGGCCACGACCAGCCGGCGCAGGTAGGGGGCCAGGATCGTCCCGGCGATGATGATCGTCAGGAGCGTGGAGTAGACGTCCCCCACGAGCGCCCAGACACCGCGGCGGTGCCGTCGGGTACGGCGCCTCACCCAGCTGCGCAGCGCAGCCCCGTCAGGAAACACCGTCTTGTCCGGGGTCGTGGACAGGGGCTGCTCCTCCCGGCCGCCCGGCAGCATCACCTCAGCCCCTCCTCAATGGCGCGCACGCCGTCATCCACACTGAGCACTCGGGTGTCGCGTCCGACGAGGAGCACGTCGGTGGCCGCCTCCTCAACGATCTCCGGGTCGTGGGAGACCATGAGCACTCCCCCACCGGCCTCACGCTCCTCGACGAGCATGTCGGCCAGGAGCAGGCGGGTCACCCGGTCCAGGCGCTGCTCGGGCTCGTCGAGGACCAGCAGCCTGCGGGGCCGGACCAGGACCGATGCCAGTGCCAGTCGGCGCCGTTGTCCCGAGGAGAGCTCCTCGGGCAGGTGCCCCGCGAGCCGTCGCAGCTCCAGGTCCTCCAGCAGGTCCCTGACCCGGTCGTCGGCCTCGACGACGCCGTGCCCGAAGCAGACCATCCGCAGGTGCTCGGCGACGGTCAGGGTGGGGAAGAAGGACTCCTGCCCCAGGTCCGTGGCGAGGGCGGCGCGCTGGGCGCCTGAGCGGGGGTCCGGGACGTGTCCGGGTACGTGGACCCGCCCCGCCAGCGGGCGCAGCAGCCCGCAGCAGGTACGCAGGATCGTCGACTTGCCGGCCCCGTTGACTCCGACCAGGGCCAGCACCTGGCCGAAGCAGGTCGAAGGTCGCCGGGGCGCAGACCGGCTGGTCGCTGTATCCGACACTGAGGTCGCGGGCGCTCACCAGTGGCTCTCGGCTCGCCACCGGGGGCAGGGTGCCACCGGTGAAATCATGCCGGTTACCGGGCATTGGTTCAGGGCCCGACTGAGATGCGGCTGAGGTGGTCGACATCGCGCTCATCGGTACTATTCCAGCACACGTTTTCTCAGTGGCCTGGTCGAATCGGAGGGCTTACGCTCGGCAGTCATGGATTGGAACAGCGTGAGGACCCCGGACCCGAATGACGCATCCGACGGCGATTCCACTCTCTCCCGTGAGGCCGGAACCGACTGGAGCACCACGAGGGATCCGGGCCCCGGCCGGGTGACGGTCTCGACCCGGGATCTCGCCCAGATCCGTGCGATCACAGAGGCCTGCGCCCGGATCGCCCAGAGAGACGAACGCCCCCAGGACGCCCAGGCCCTGCGCGCGGTCGTTGCCCGCTTCGACCAGGTGGCCGGGCCGTTGGAGGACCACTACGGACAGGTCGGGCAGTGGGAGGCCCTGATCCTGGGGCGCCCCTGAGACCGGGTTCCGGCTGCTCGGATCAGGCGGGAAGCGGGCACAGCTCCACGGTGTCGATGAGGTCGCCCCAGGCCGGGTTGACCATGACGTGCTGGCAGCCCTCCAGGCTCCGGGCCACGGCGGCGCGACCGCCTGCGGCGTCGATGCGGATGAAGACCCGCAGCTCGGCTCCCTCACCGGGTCCGAAGGCCACGCCGGTGACGCCGTCGACCTCCTGGAGCTGGGCGCGCACCTCGGCCTGAACCGGCTCGTTGCGCCATGAGGGCACCCATGCCTCTCCCCCGCTCAGGGCCACGACGGCGGGGCGCGGCAGGCGCAGGTCCCGGCTACCGGGGTCGAGCACCCACAGATGGTCGGTGGTCAGGCAGGCGACCTGGGCCGCTCGCTGGGGCGAGACGGGCACGGGGCGCACGTCACTGCGCCACCGGCTCATCGCCTCGGCGCTGGTGAACACCGGCAGGGCGATGTGCCCGTCGGGCAGGCTCACCGCCAGGGTCGCCGCGTCCTGGCAGGCGTCGGCGGTATGCACCTCGTGAGCCGGAGCCTGCGGTGCACCATCGCCCGACGGGCCCTGCGGCAGGCTCACGGACTGCGCTCGGCTCCCCTCCGGGCGTCCGGGAAGGGCGTGGGCGGCCACGGGAACGATCAGCCGGCCACCGACGAGGACCGCCCACAGCTCATCGAGGTACTGATGACGCGGCAGGTCCACGGCCTCCAGCGCCTTGCGCACCTCCGGACTGATCGAGCCGTCGTCGTCGGCGAAGGGGGCCGGCGCTGCCAGAAGACGCTCCAGCTTGGCCCTCGCGGCCATGGCAGCAGCCACCTGGGGCGCCGCCTCGGGCCGCGGACTCGGCAGCGGGTGATCCGAAGACGTGCTCATAGCACTCACCGTAGCGCGTCCGAGTCCTGGGGATTACTCCCCAGAACCTTCCGGACCAATCACTCACCTTCGAGAACTCGGCTCGATAACCTGTTGCGGTGGTATCGCTCTACTCGTTGAAGTACTGGTACACCCGCCGGTTGGGGGTCATCATCCAGGCGTCAGTGCGCCGTGGCATCTCCCCGGACGTGTGGACCGCCGTCGGCGTCATCGCCGCCGCGCTGGGCTGCGGGGCACTGGTCATGGGCTGGTGGCTTCTGGCATTCATCCTGCTGGCCGCCCGGCTCGGGGGCGCGAACCTGGACGGTGCAGTGGCTAGGGCGCGAGGCGTATCGAGACCTTTCGGCTTCGTCCTCAACGAGATCGGGGACCGGCTCTCCGACCTGTTCATCATGGCCGGCCTGGTGGGCCTCGCCCTGCGCACCGGTTCATCGACCACCACGGTCTACCTGACCCTGATCGCTCTGGCGGCGGCAACGCTACCGACCTTCATCTCCCTGGCCGCCGCCGGTGCTGGCGCCGCGAGGCTCAACGGTGGTCCGTTCGGTAAGACCGAGCGGTGCCTGGCGGCGGTCGTGGCGGCTGCCCTCCCCCAGTACCTGGCGATCATCGCCTGGATCATCATCATGGGCTCTGCGGTGACGGCCTGCGTACGGCTGGCGCGCACCGCCACCGCGCTCGCCGGACGCACCGGCCCGGCCATGGCCGACACCATGGCCCCGCCGCCACCGCAGGACATCAGCCGTATAGGCCGCAGTGTCCGTGAGGACGAGGCCGCCCCGGGGGCCCAGTCGTGACCACCGGGATCAGCGCCTGGGCGGGTCATGAGGCGGACGGCGGAGTGATCGACTGGATCGTGGGCGGCAGCCGCTCGTGGACCGTGACCGTTCCCGGGCCGGGGTGGGTCCTCACGGGTCGAGCAGTGTTCCTCGCGGCCACGGCCGTGGCGATCCTGCTCCTGGCCGGTATCGGTGTGGCTCTGTCCCGTAAGGCGGAGCTGCACCGCCGCTGGACCACGTGGGCCATCATCATCCCGGCGGTCGGTATCCCTATCTGGGTCGGACGGGGGACGACGGCGCTGCTCGCCACCGCCCTCGGGCTGCAGTCGGTTCGTGAGCTCTCCCGGCTCACTCGGCTGCCCAGGGCGGAGACCCTGATGCTGGCGTCACTGGCGGTGATCTATCCGTTGGCCGCCTGGCTGCGACCGGACCTCATGGCGCTCGCTCCGCTCACGGTGCTCGTGTGCGCCGTGCCCGCCGTCCTGTCCGGCGACGTCGAGCACGGTCTGAGAAGGGCGACGATCGCCGGTTTCGCCTCGATCTGGATTCCCTGGTCCCTGGCGCACCTCGTGGTGCTGTGGCACGACGCGTTCCTCATCGCCTTCGCGGCCGCGGCCGCCGATGTGGCCGCGTGGGCCGGCGGGACCTTCCTGCGCCCAATGGCCTGGGCGCGACGTCCACTGTCCCCCTTGTCCCCGAACAAGACGCTCGGTGGACTGGCGGGGGCCGTCATCGGGGCCGCCCTCATTCTCACCCTGCTGGGCCACATCACGCCCGGTCTGGTGATCGCCGTCGGTCTGGGCGGCGTCCTGGGAGACCTGCTGGAGTCTCTCGTCAAGCGCACCGCCGGAGTCAAGGACGCCGGTGCCTGGCTGCCCGGGTTCGGGGGTCTCCTGGACCGCGTCGACTCCCTGCTCCTGGTCCTGCCTCTGGCCGCCGTCCTGGGGTGAGTGGGCCGGCTCTCCGACGTCCCGCCCCAGCGCCCCCGTCCCTCCGACTCCGAGTCGTCTCCTCCATCGCCTGCACAGCCCACGGAAAGGTAGCCCGATGCCCCTTCAGATCCCCTCGGTTCCAGGTCCGGCCGAGATCGCCTCGGCGGGACGCCGCCTGCGATCGATTGTGCGAACGCCCCAGAAGGTCACCTGGCGCGCGGTACTGCGTCAGCGTTTCTGGTCCGCCGTCATCGCTCCGTTCGGGGGCGTGCGGGTCGAGGGCGAGTTCGAGGCCGACGGCCCCTACGTCGTCGTCGCCAACCATGGCTCCCATGCGGACACGATCGCGATGATGAGCGCCTCCCCGACCCTCATGCGGGTGGTCACGGTCGCTGCCCAGGACTACTGGTTCACCCGTCGCTCTCGTCGCCTCGTGGCCAGGGGGCTGCTGGGTGCCTACCCGGTGCGGCGCGACGGCGAGGGCGCCTATGAGGAGCTGCGGGGAACGCTGGCCAACCGGGTGGCCGAGTCGATGAGCATTCTCATCTTCCCCGAGGGCACCCGCTCCACTGACGGCAGGATGAGCCGTTTCCACTCCGGGGCCGCCAGGCTCGCACGAGACTTCGGGATCCCCGTGCTACCGGTCGCGCTGGTGGGGACGCGAGAGATGATGCCGAAGAAGGGCGGCCTGCCCCGTTACTCCCCCGTCGAGGTCCGTGTCGGCGAGCCGATCGCCCCCAGCGACGACGTGGAGGGCGTCAGCGACCTGGCCCGCGAGCAGATCGAGGAGATGCTCCAGCGCCCCCGCAGACCCGCGCCGGTCTCAGACGTCTTCACCGTCCTGCACACCGCGATGGAGGGCGGCCGCGGAGACGCCGTGATGTTCGTCTGGGGCATGGCCGAGGCCATCTCCTTCCCGATCATGGCGGAGATGAGCCAGGTGTGGCTGGGGCTGACCCACCCTGAGCGGATGTGGCGTCGGGCGGCGATGGTCGTGGCGGGCTCGGTCACCGGAGTGGCGGTCACGCACCTGCTGACCCGGGGCGGACACCAGCCTCCCGCGCCGTGGACCACACCGCGGATGAGGACGGCGACATCCCGTTACCTGAGCCAGGGCCCCCGCGGGTACTGGAAGCAGGCACTGACCGGGATCCCGGTGAAGCTCTTCGCCGCCGAGTCCGGGCGCCGCGACCTGCCTCTGCCCTCAGTCGTCATTCACGCGGCCGGCGAGCGTGCCGCGCGCATGGCGGCCTCCACCGCCATCGTCAAGACACTGAGCAAGCCACTGGGACCGATCACCCGGCAGCACTACGGCCCTTACCTGGCGGCCACCGGCGTCGTCTTCGCCACCGCGCTTCGAGGCGTCATCAGGCACTGGCAGCGCCCGAAGCGTCCTGGACGTCCATAGTCACCCGCGTAGCAGCCGCCGAGCGGTCGGGCGACGTCGGGCAGAGGTCAGGAACGAGCCTGCGAGGGCTCGCGCCTCTCCTCGTCACCGGCCACGACCAGGGCATCCTGAAGAGTGAAGTTACCGTTGTAGAGCGCCTTGCCGACAATCGCGCCCTCCAGTCCCAACGGCACCAGACGGCGCAGCGCGACCAGGTCGTCGAGGTGGGCGATACCGCCGGAGGCGACCACCGGCGCCGCGGTGCGCTGACAGACCTCGGTGAGCAGAGCGGTGTTGGGGCCGCTCAGCGTGCCGTCCCGGGTCACGTCAGTGACGACGTAGCGCGCGCACCCTGCGGTATTGAGCCGCTCGAGGGTCTCCCACAGGTCTCCGCCCTCCTTGGTCCAGCCGCGGGCCGCCAAGGTGGAGCCGCGCACGTCGAGGCCAACGGCGATCTTCTCCCCGTGCTCGGCGATGACCCGTTCGGTCCACTCGGGATCCTCCAGAGCAGCCGTCCCCAGGTTGACCCGGGCGGCTCCGGCGGACAGGGCGCGGGCCAGTGAGGCGTCGTCACGGATGCCTCCGGAGAGCTCCACCTTGATGCCGACCTCGCCGACGATGCGCGCGAGCAGCTCATGGTTGGAGCCACGTCCGAAGGCGGCGTCGAGGTCCACCAGGTGGATCCACTCGGCCCCGGCACGCACCCAGTCCCGGGCGGCGTCGACGGGGCTGCCGTAGTCCGTCTCTGAGCCGACCTCTCCCTGAAGGAGCCGGACGGCCTTGCCATCGGCGACGTCGACGGCGGGAAGTAGAGTGAGCATGCGTTTCTCCTGCTGTGGTCGTGGGCTGGCTCGGGTGGGGTCAGAGGGTCGTCAACCAGTTGCGCAGCAGCTGAGCCCCTGCGTCACCGGACTTCTCAGGGTGGAACTGCGTGGCGCACAGGGAGCCGTTCTCGACGGCGGCGATGAAGTCGTGCCCGTGAGTCGCCCAGGTGGCCTGTGGCGGACGGGTGGGACCGGGGCCGAGCAGCTCGGCAGGGTCCTGGGTGGCCGCATAGGAGTGGACGAAGTAGAAGCGCTCGTCGGCAACGCCGTCGAACAGGACGGAGCCCGAGGGAGGACGGACCAGGCTCCACCCCATGTGCGGAACGACGTCGGCACTCAAGCGGGACACGGTGCCGGGCCACTGTCCCAGCCCTTCCTCAGCGGTCCCATGCTCCTGGGAGCGCTCGAACATGACCTGCATGCCCACGCAGATTCCCAGGACCGGCCGTCCACCGGCCAGGCGCTGCTCAATGAGACGAGGTGCGTCGACCGCCCGCAGCTGCTCCATGACCGCGCCGAAGGCGCCCACCCCGGGGACCACGAGCCCGTCGGCCTCGGCGACCTCGTGCGGGTCACTGGTGAGGGTCACCTGCGCTCCGACTCGTTCCAGAGCGCGCACCGCCGAGCGGACATTGCCGGATCCGTAGGAC
The DNA here is from genome assembly GCF_001929375.1 of Actinomyces oris. GTDB lineage: Bacteria > Actinomycetota > Actinomycetes > Actinomycetales > Actinomycetaceae > Actinomyces > Actinomyces oris_B. The sequence continues at coordinate 9,804 of NZ_MSGO01000013.1, forward strand.
AGGACGGTGACGCGGGGCGCTTGCATGTGACACACCCTACCGTCCCTGCAGATCATTCTGAGTATCCTCCACACTCTGAAACGCCCTGTGACGTGCGCAGAACCGGAACCGGCAGCGCCGGCTCAACAGCCTTGGGGCGGCGGTTCGAGTGGTGCGTCGAGCTGGTCGCGGCCTTGCACAGGCACGGCGCGAAGACACGGGAGGAATGTGCGATCTGAATCCGGGTAGTCGCTTCCTTTCACGAATCCCCAAGATGGGCGAGTATTCGTCTGTGAGCATGCAGCCCCCCTCCGGCCAGGCCCCTCCACCGCCTTGGCCGGCGCCCCCGCCTCCACCGCCTTCGCAGGCCTCCTCGAGCCACTCCGCCGCAGCGGCCGGCACGGGGTCGGGCGGGTCCAACGGGTCGCGCAGCGCTGCACCCTTCTCCATTCCCGGAGTGCGGATCACCTCGGTGCTGGGACGCGGTGGCTTCGCCACGGTCTACGCCGGTGTGCAGGACTCCCTGGAGCGTCCGATCGCCGTCAAGGTGGACTCCCGTCCCTTGGATGATCCCCGCAATGAGCGGCGCTTCATGCGCGAGGTGCAGGCGGCCTCGAGGATCTCGGGGCATCCTCACGTGGTCTCGCTGGTCGACACGGGCAAGCTGCCCGACCTGCGCCCCTACCTGGTCATGGAGCTGTGCGCGGGCGGCAGCCTCTACGACCTCGTCTCACGCGGCCCGACTCCCGCCTCCGACGCCGTGGCCCTGGTGGAGGCCGCGGCCTCGGCCCTGGGGGCCGCCCATGCGGCCGGCGTCATGCACCGGGACGTCAAGCCCGCCAACATCCTTCTGGACTCCTACGGCTCTCCCCGACTGTCGGACTTCGGTATCGCCGCTGTCCAGCGCGAGGGTCAGGACCCCACCGTGACCCTGGAGTGCCTCACCCCCGACTTCGCCGCGCCGGAGGCCTTCATGCTGGCCGGCCCCGGCCCCGAGGGGGATGTGTGGTCCATGGGTGCGGTGCTCTTCGCCCTGCTGACGGGCCGAGGCCCCCGGCGTGGTCCCGACGGCGTGCAGCGCAGCCTGCCGGAGATCGTCCGGTCCCTCGACGCCCCCCTGAACCTCACCGACCCGAACGTCCCTGAGATCCTGCTACCGATCCTGAGCAAGGCGATGGCCCCGGATCCCAAGCACCGCTACCGCAACGGCACTGAGCTCACGGGGGCCCTGGGGCAGATCCGTGAGCATCTGGGGACGGGACACCTGGCCGTCGGCGGGCCGGTGACCTCACTGCGGCTGGTTGAGGCCGGACTGGCGCCGCCTCCGCCCGACGAAGAGGCGAGCTCACCCGACTCCTCCGCTCCCAGCAGTGCATCGCAGCGGGCATCATCGGACTCCGTCTTCCCGGTCCGCCCCACCGGCTCCTCGGGGCCCGCCGCCTCACCGTCCTCAATCGTCGCAGGTGGACCGGAGCGCTCCGAGAAGGCGCCCCTGAATGCCCCCGTCTCCGCCCAGCTGAGTCAGTCGATGAGACTCTCCGGCCGAGAACGCAGGCAGATCGGTCTGCGCTCCGCGGCGATCGGCGCGATTGTCGGACTGGTCGTCGGTCTGAGCGCAGGATGGGTCGCGGGCGCCCGGCTGGCTCCTGCGGCCAACGCCACCAGAGCATCGGGGGCCGTGTCCCAGCCCTCGTCGTCGAGTCAGGACAACGCCTCGACCCCGCCGCACCCAGTGGGGACCTGCCTGGCGGGCACCACCTCGATCTCGGGTCAGACCACGGCCAGGAAGGTCAGCTGCAACGATCCCCACTCCTGGGAGGTCTACCAGGTGGGGACCCTTGCGGAGAGCACCTCGGGATCCAGTGATGACGACCTGGCGGCCGATCCCAACGTACAGGCCACCTGCACCGTACAGGCCGCCCAGCAGTACGGGGCCGGCGATCCGAACACATCGGTGCTGGGCCCGGGGGAGGCCGGGTGGAACACCGGGAAGCGGGGCTTCTCCTGCATCGCCTCCGACAAGGGCGGGCAGCGGACGAGCTCCTACGCCGGCTAGAAGCCGCCGCCCACTGGCCGGCAGCGGGCGGCGCGTGCCGGTGAGGTCACTGCGGGGGACGGCGCAGGCCGCGTCCGAACCAGCGCATCGCCCGAGGCGCCTGGATCTCGGAGGACTTCACCGCTCCGGGGACGTCATCGGCGTCGATGACTCCCAGGAGGACGTCCTCGACGACCTGGTCCATGGAGGCCAGCAGGAGCCCCGCCGAGGCCTCCTCACCGGGCTGGCCGTTGGTGAAGTGACGGGCGGTGATCGTCCCGGACAGGCCGGACTCGATACCGACGTCGGTGGCCAGGTCGGCGGTCATGAGAACCGCCCCGGCCCGTGACAGGCGGGAGAGCTGGGCGGCCAGCTCCGCGGCCTCAGCGGGCTCGGAGTCAGAGCCGCCGAGCAGCTCGGCCACGTCCCAGTCCGAGTGGGCGGAGACGAACTGCTTGACCGCGAAGGCCCCGCTGGAGGAGGGCACCACGGTGCAGTCGAGGTCCAGCAGGGAGCACATTCCGGCCAAGCCGTCGGCCCGGTTCAGCGGCGTCATGACAACGGCGACCTTGACCGCCCGGGGAGCCTGGTCGTCGGACTGACCGGGCACGTAGGAGCTCAGGGAGTCGGCCGCGGCGGCGATCTGCGCCTCCTGGGCATCGGTGAGCCGGGACAGGCCCTCGGTGTCCTTCGCTCCGCCCTGTCCCCCGTCCAGGGGATGGTAGGTGTTGTGTGGGACGGCGTCGGGACTCACGTCCGCCGGACCATTCTCCCCCTGGGCGCCGGCCGATACGGAGCCGTCCTCCACCGGGGTCTGCCGGCCCGGTTCGCTGCCGGACTCCTGCACAGCCCCCAGGCCTTCGACCGAGAGGTCGTCGGGGATCTCCACGTCGCCCATGAGGGCGGCGAACTCTGCGTCCAGGTCGCGCTGGTGGTCCTGGTGGTCGTCGCGGCTCTCGTCGGGCCGGGGGGGCTGGTCCATCACAGGCTTCCCTTCGTGGATGGGATGGTCTCGACACGGGGGTCGTCCTCCACGGCTGCGCGCAGTGCGCGCGCCAGGGCCTTGAACTCGGCCTCGGCGATGTGGTGGGGATCGCGCCCGGCCAGGACCCGCACGTGCAGGCAGATGCCGGCGTGGTAGGCGATGGCCTCCAGCACGTGACGCACCATGGAACCGGTGAAGTGACCGCCGATGAGGTGGTGGACGAAGGCCTCTGACTCCCCCTCGTGCACCAGGTAGGGGCGCCCGGAGATGTCGACGACGGCATGAGCCAGGGCCTCGTCCAGTGGAACACTGGCCTCGCCGAAGCGGCGGATACCGCGTTTGTCCCCCAGGGCCACGCGCAGGGCCTCACCGATGCAGATGGCGGTGTCCTCCACGGTGTGGTGCACGTCGATCTCGGTGTCACCGGTGGCGCGCACTGTCAGATCGATGAGCGAGTGGCGCCCCAGCGCGGTGAGCATGTGGTCGTAGAAGGGAACGGTGGTGGAGATGTCGGTCTGGCCCGTGCCATCGAGGTTGATCTCGACGACGACGCTTGACTCGCTCGTGGCTCGCTCAATACGCGCAATACGACTCATGGGTGCTTCCTCAGCATCGGGTGTCGTGCTTTTTCAGCACAGTGGTTCATCGGTGACTCAATCGATAGCAACCCTACCGGTCCTAGGCGCCGATCGCTGCCGGCATCCTTGTCATCTGCCGATGGCTGCGGTCAGGGCGGTGCGCAGGCGCGCCATCTCGTCCGGTGTGCCGATGCTGGCACGCAGGAAGCCCTCGGGACCGACGACGCGGATGAGGACCCCGGCGTCGAGCAGAGCCCGCCAGACGGCCTCGCGGTCGGGGAACGGGCCGAACAGGACGAAGTTGGCGTCCGATTCGTGCGCGCTCAGTCCCTGGGCCCGCAGCCACTCCACGAAGGCGTCGCGCTCATCGCGCAGGGAGGCCACCTGAGCCATGAGCTCGGCGCGGTGGGACAGGGCGGCCAGGGCCGCGGCCTGGGTGACGGCGGAGAGGTGATAGGGCAGGCGCACGACGCGCAGGGCGTCTACCAGGGCGCGGTCGGCGGCCAGGTAGCCCAGGCGCAGACCGGCCGCACCGAAGGCCTTGGACATGGTGCGGGTGACGGCCAGGTGCGGGTGGGCCGGCCCCACCAGCTCCAGGGCGCTGGGCACGCCCGGACGGCGGAACTCGGCGTAGGCCTCATCGATGACGACGACGCAGTCGCTGACCCGGGCGGGCGATCCGATCTCGGCTTCGAGGACGGGACCGTGGCCGCGGGCCGCCTCAAGGATCCGCTTGATGTCCTCCAGCGGCAGGGCGGTTCCGGTCGGGTTGTTGGGGCTGGCCAGGACGACGACGGCCGGCCGAAGCTCGTTGATCGCGCTCACCGCGGCGTCGACGTCGAGGGTGAAGTCCTTGCGGCGCGGTCGCGTCTCGTAGTCGGTCAGGGTGTCGCGGGCGTACTCGGGGTACATCGAGTAGGTGGGGGTGAAGGTCAGGCAGGTGCGCCCGGGACCGCCGAAGGCCTGGAGCACGTGGAGCATGACCTCGTTGGAGCCGTTGGCCGCCCAGATCTGCTCAGGGGTCGCATGCGCACCGGACTCGGTCGCGAGATAGTCCGCGAGCGCGGCCCGCAGCCGGGGGAAGTCCCGCTCCGGGTAGCGGTTGAGCCCCTGGGCGGCCTGAGCCACGGCGGTGGCGATCGACTCGATGACCGCGGCCGAGGGCGGGTAGGGGTTCTCGTTGACGTTCAGCCGCACGGGGACGTCGATCTCGGGGGCCCCGTAGGGGCTCTCGCCCTCCAGGTCCGGTCTCAGGGGCAGGTTCGCGTTCACGCCAGGAGTCTACGGCTCAGTCCGCTCCAGCGGTTGGGCCGCCCATCCGGTGGTGCGCGCGGCGCCGAGGGCGGCGGTCGCGGTGTCCTGCTTGGGGTCGTTGTCAGTGCGGCTCGCTGGTGAGCATGATCTCCTGGAAGTCGAGGCGGTTCAGGGCGTGCTCCAGGGAGTCGGCCGAGTAGAGGCCCTCGTCGCCGGCGTCAAGAAGGGCCTCGCGCTGGGCTCGGATCATGTCCAGGGCTCGTTCTCGCACGGGGGCGAGGTCGTCGTGGCGCCAGGTGGGGTCGGCCCAGGCCTTGGCAACGGCTGCTGGCGAGACGACGATGTCGTTGCCCTGCCTGCGTACGAGGCCGTGCTGCTCAGCGGTCGGGCTGAGGCTCTCGTTGTTCTCGGGGTCTGCGGCACCGGTGGGTGCTGCGGGTGCGGCGTGCTGGGAGGCACCGTGAGTACCGACGCAGGCGACGTCGCGGGCGGCGTTGACCAGCAGCGAGATGACGGCGGCCTTCTCCTCGTCGTCGGCGGGGCCGGCCATGGCGGGTCTGACGACGCGGACCAGTGCGGACAGCGAAAGTCCTTGGATCGTCAGTGAGCCGGCGGCCACGAGCATGGCCACCAGGAGGAGGAAGGGGTGGTGAGGTGCTGTGGTCGGCAGGGTCTGGGCGGCTGCCAGGGTGATGGCGCCGCGCATGCCCGCCCAGACGATGACGGCGCCCTCGCGTGTGCCCAGGGGCTCGGCTGCGAAGTAGTCCAGGTCGGCGCCCCGGCGTCTGACTCGGCTGGAGAGGCTGCGTGCGCGCCGGGCGATGCTCTCGTGGTTGGTCTCCCGACGGAGTCTGCGCTGGACCTGTGCGAAGCGGCGCCGGTCCCAGGGAACCGGGGGCATCTCGGCCTCTCCGCGCACGATGGCCGAGCAGCGATTCTGGAACTGGTGGATGGCCTCCTCGTTCTCCTGCCAGTGGGTCGCCCAGCGCGCGGTCCGGTGGCTGAGGAGCTTGAGCATTGGTGCCACCACGAGTGCCCGGATGACGATGGTGAGGAAGCCTGCGACGACGGCGATCGCCAGCGCCCGTCGAGCCCCGAGGTCCGAGGCGTCCACCTTCTCCACGATGCCGAAGAACTCCAGCCCCATGACCAGGAAGATGAGTCCTTCCAGGGTGAGCTCGACGGTGTGCCAGTTGGTGCGCGAGGCCACTCGGTGGGCCGGCGGCAGCATGCGCGGGCCGCGGTGGCCGGTGATGAGCCCGGCGACGACGGCTGCCACGAGGCCTGAGCCGTGCATGTGCTCGGCCGGGATCGCCGCGAGGAAGGGGACGGTGAAGGACACGACCGTGTCCACGGTGGGGTCGGTGATGTGGGAGCGCACCCGCAGACTCGCCTCACCGACGAGCCAGCCCACCCCCAGGGCCACGAGGACCGCCAGGGCGAAGCCGCCCAGCACGCCGCCTACGCTGACGCCGCCCGATGTGGCGGCCGAGACGGCTGAGGACAGGACTACGAGTGCCGTGGCGTCGTTGAGCAGTCCCTCCCCCTCCAGGACGGTGATGATGCGTTGGGAGACTCCCAGCCGCCGGGCGATGGAGATGGCCACGGCGTCGGTGGGGCTGAGGATCGCCCCCATGGCGATGGCCCAGGCCAGGGAGAGTCCCGGTACCAGGAGGGTGAGGACCGCGCCGATCGCTGCGGCGGACAGGGCCACCAGCAGGATGGCCAGCACCGCCACCGGGGCGAGCTCACGGCGGAAGTTGATGGTGGAGATGCTCACCGCCGTGGAGAACAGCAGCGGGGGGAGGATTCCTTCCAGGACCACCTGGGGGTCCAGCTCGATCGCCGGGATGAAGGGCAGGAAGCCCACCGCCGTGCCACCCGCCAGGAGGATCAGCGCCGGGGCGACGCCGATGCGGTCGCTGAGCTGAGAGGCCGCAGCGATGGCCAGAGTGCCCAGCACGGCGATGATGAGGAGGTCCATGGGCCAAGGGTATCCAAGTGCATCGGCGGATAATGCTGGGGCTTCAGCAGTCGTGGCCGGTGACGTGGGGGAAGGCCATGCCGGCCCCAGGGGTGCGCTGTGCCCGACCTGCTCTGTACCTGCGGTCCCCGCGCTCGGGAAAGCCCTCTCCAGGTAGAGCGTCGCCGCCTTGACAGGGACGTCCTCCTCGGCGCGGACCACCGTGGCCCGCCCGCCTGCGTCGCCTGCCGCCGTCCTCTGACGGGTCGGCGTCGGCCGCCTCCGGGCCGGAACCGGGGCCGTAGCCCGGAGCGAAGACAGGGCCGGGGCCGAAGGGGCCGAAACCGTGCTCGCGCATGCGCATCATGGCCTCGAAGCGCTCCTCGCCCATGCGACGACGGGCGCCGGCGAAACGCGGCCCGCGCTCACCGTCCTCATCGGGCCCGAGCTGAGACTCCAGGGAGTCGATGATCTTGTCGAGAAGCCGAGCCAAGGTGGAGGTCTCCTCATCAGTCAGAGACTCGAGGTAGTCGGCTCTGGGCCCGCTCAGCGGCGTACTGCGGCCGGCCTCGGTGAGGTGGACGACCATGACTCGACGATCCTCCTGACTGGGCCTGCGCTCGATAAGACCGTCGGCCTGGAGCTTCTTGAGAAGCTCATTGAGGGACTGTTGGCGGATATCGAGGAGGAAAGCCAGGTCACGGGTGGGGATCGGGCTCTGCATGCGCAGGGCGGCCAGTACCCGGCCGCGGCCGCGCGTGATGTCGGCGAAGGGTCCGTCGTGATGCGCCGTCATGCGGCTGTGGCGCATGAGGTGCTGCAAGCGCCGGAATCGTTCGTGGAGGGAGGCTCGCTGCGGGTGCTGCGCCAAGGCCGCGCCGTCGGCGTCCTTGGAAACATGGGGGTGGGGGCTGTTCGTCATATCGGTTTCCGTCCCAGCGCCTTGATAGGCGCTGTGTTGAGTGTCGGGTGGGGTGGTGCTCGGATCGGTGTTCCTGATGCTCTCGGGATTCATGAGCTTCTCCTGACTCGTGAAGGCACCCGTGCGCTCTGCCTGCGTTCCCGTCGACACCGGTTCTCGCGGTCGTCGCGGACAGCTGCGGCACCGCACTTCAGAAGGTGCCTGTTGTATCTTGACGACGCCAAAACTACAGGCACCTTCCAATTTCGGTCAAGGAGTTACGACTGGTACCTGTATGTTGTGACTCACTCTTCACCCGGTGTCTGGCCGCACCGGTCCCGGAACCGGTATCAACGACCGCAGCCGCACAGACACGTCGATGGACGTCAGTGGATTCCGGTAGCCGGCGGTGGAAGTCAGCGGCCGGCGTTAGCGTTGCAGCATGTCTCAGACGACCATGACATCGGGCTCCCCAGGGACGGCCGGCCCTGTTCGTGAGCGCGCCGAGGCCGTCCTGCGCGAGCTCGTGGGTCGCAGCGACGTGCACCTGCGTGAGGACCAGTGGCGGGCGATCGAGGCGCTTGTCATCGCACGCCGCCGCGCGCTGGTGGTCCAGCGCACCGGGTGGGGCAAGTCGGCGGTGTACTTCGTGGCGACGGTCCTGCTGCGAGAGGGCTGGGGAGGCTGGCGGCCGGGAGTCCCGCCGCCCTCCCCCGGCGCGCGCGGCGGCGCCGGGGCCGGCGTCATCGTCTCGCCGCTGCTGGCCCTCATGCGTGACCAGGTCACCGCCGCAGGCCGCGCCGGGCTCCGGGCCGTGACCATGAACTCGGCCAATGTCACCCAGTGGGATGAGATTCAGGCCCAGGTGGCCGCCGGTGAGGTCGATGTCCTGCTGGTCTCCCCGGAGCGCCTCAACAACCCGGTCTTCCGCGATGAGGTGCTCCCCCATCTGGCCGCGAGCGCCGCGCTGGTCGTCATTGATGAGGCCCACTGCATCTCGGACTGGGGCCATGACTTCCGGCCCGACTACCGGCGCATCGGCACCCTGCTGGCGGGGCTGCCGCCGCGCACCCCGGTCCTGGCGACGACGGCGACCGCGAACCGCAGAGTCAGCGCCGACGTCGCTGAGCAGCTGGGGGCGTCCCTGGAGGAAGGCGGGGAGGGCGGCGAGCAGGTCCTGGTGCTGCGGGGGACCTTGGAGCGAGGCTCTCTCCATTTGGGGGTCAGGATGCTGCCGGATGCCGCTTCCCGCCTGGCCTGGCTGGCCGCCTACATCGGCCGTACTCCCGGCAGCGGCATCGTCTACTGCCTGACGGTCTCGGCGGCGCAGGAGATCGCCGAGTACCTGCGCTCAGCCGGCGTGGAGGTGGCCGCTTACACAGGGCAGACCGACGCCGCCGAGCGCGAGCGCCTGGAGGAGGACCTCAAGGCCAACCGGGTCAGGGCGCTGGTGGCCACCTCCGCTCTGGGAATGGGCTTCGACAAGCCGGACCTGGCCTTCGTGGTGCACGTGGGGGCTCCGTCCTCACCGGTGAGCTACTACCAGCAGGTGGGGCGCGCCGGTCGTGGTGTGGAGCGGGCCGAGGTGGTCCTGCTGCCCGGCTCGGAGGACCGGGCCATCTGGGAATGGTTCGGCTCGCAGGGCTTCCCGCCCGAGGAGCAGGTTCGCGTGGTCCTGGACGCCTTGGAGGAGCGCAGGGCCGCGGGCGGCGGGGCGGCGTCCACAGCGGTCCTGGAGACGGTGACCTCGTTGCGACGCAGCCGGCTGGAGTCCATGCTCAAGGTCCTTGACGTCGACGGCGCCGTGCGCCGGGTTCGTGGCGGCTGGGAGTCCACTGGCCAGCCCTGGTCCTATGACGCCCAGCGCTATGCGCGAGTTGATGCCGCGCGCCGGGCCGAGCAGGAGTCGATGGTCGCCTACGAGCGTCTCGGGACCGCTCCTGCCCCCGGGCAGGGATCGGTCCCCTGCCGGATGGCCTTTCTGAGGTCGGTGCTCGATGACCCTCTTCTTGAGAGGGGGTGGCGCTGCGGGGCCTGTGACCTGTGCGGGGGCCTGGACCTGCCTGACGCCCCCGACCAGGAGCAGGTCGGTGTCGCCCGAGCGGCGCTGGGGCGCGCAGGGGTTGAGCTGCGGGCACGCCGCCAGTGGCCCACCGGGATGGAGCGGCTGGGCCTGGGCCACCTCAAGGGCCGCATCGGAGCCGACCGTCAGGCGGCGACCGGGCTGGCCGTGGGAAGACTGGATGGGCTGGGGACCTCGGTGGCGCTGCGTGAGCTGGTGGCCTCCGCCACCGACGGCGAGGTCCCGGTGTCAGTCAGACCGCAGGTGCTTGAGACGGTGGACCGGCTCGCTGAGATCATCCGCGATGAGCAGGACACCGCCGGGGAGGGCCGTCCGAGCAGGCCACCGGCCGTCGTCGTCGTGGACTCCCGCACCCGCCCCCGCATGGTCCGCCAGCTGGGGCACGCCGTGGCCACACGGCTGGGCGCGCGGGCGTTGGGCGTCGTGGGCCTGGCCGGTCAGGATCCGCCGCAGCACGATGTGGGCTCTGCATTTCGCCTGGCACAAGTGGCCCGTAGCCTGACGCTCCAGGAATGGCCGACTCAGACCCTTGAAGAGCTGCGCGAGCGCGACGTGGTCCTCGTGGACGACTGGAGTGACTCCGGCTGGACGCTCACGACGGCGGCCTTCCTCCTGCGCGAGGCGGGGGCGGCGGCGGTCCACCCCTTCGTCCTGGCACAGAGGTAGGGGCCGGTGGGCACTGCCTCACCAGGCATCGCCCACCGGCCCCGGCGTTCTAGAGACCAGTGGCGACGGCGGCCAGCGACGGAGCCACCTGGCCCCCAGGGGTTCCGACCTGATCCTCGAGGTAATACCACCAGAAGGGGGCCCCCCAGGCGTCGGACCGCCCCAGCGCCGCGCCGGTGACGTGCTCGGCGACGGCGGTGCGGGCCACCACGGGGTCGGAGGCCGAGCCGAACCACCAGGGGCCGGCGTTGAGGTCCGCTCCCCCGTACCCGAGCTCGGTCACGGCGATCCGGGAGGAGGAGAAGACGGACTCCAGGGTGCTCAGGACCCGGTCAGCGGCTGTGCCCAGCGGATGGAGCTGGGGGTAGACGGACAGTCCCACGACGTCGACCAGCTCCCTGACCGACGCGGGGATCTCCCTGGCGGCATAGCTGAACAGGGAGTACGTCGGGTCCGCCTGCCCGAACTGGTAGTACAGGGTCAGCACGGTCGTCGCGCTGGTGCGCTCGCGCACCGCCTTAGCCGCTCGCTGGGCCTTGGCCACCGGCCCGGTGCCCAGCCAGTCCCCACCGATCTCGTTACCGACCTCCCAGGCATCGACGTTGGGAAGCGCCTTGATGAGGGCGTCGACCCGCGTGTCCCAGGCGGAGTCGGTCAGGGCTGCCAGGTCGTGGGAGTCGCAGATCTGAGCCAGGGCCTGACCGCCCTGCGCGTGCAGGGCCTCCATCGTGCTGCGCCAGCCGGCCATCTCCTCGGCGTCATCGGGGTCACCGATCACCAGACGGGCCGAAACCTTCCGCTTGCCGCCTCCGGGGCCGCTGGGGGCCAGTGCGGCGGCGACCTCCGCGGACGTGGGCACCCGGGTGAAGGTCACCCCGATGACGGCGTCCTTCGGCGCCTGAGCGGCCAGCGCCCGGTCCAGGGAGAGCTGAGCCCCGGCGGCCGCCTCCAGGGCGGAGTTCGCCAGGCGACCCCGCTCCGTCCAGGACTGGGCCTTGGAGCAGGCATCCAGGGACTGCTGGGCGGAGGCGTGCAGCTTTCCCGCCTCGTCAGCGCCCTTGAAGCCCTTCGCAGTGGCCTGCTGGAGGCGCTCGGGCTGCCTCTCGTGGAGGGTTCGGGCCGCCAGCTCCAGGAGATCGTGCTCGCCGGAGGCCGGCAGATCCGCCATGAGTGCCGAGTACCCGTGGCTGGTCGGCCACGACATGGTCAGAGTGCACTCACGCCCGGAAGGCACATCGATGCCGATGGCACCGCCCTCGTCCTGGTAGAGGGGGCCGACGGCGATGACCTCCAGGGTCTTGGCATCCAGCAGCGCGTCGTCATAGCCGACCTCGCCCTTGCCGTTGGACTGAATGCGTCGCAGCGCCTCGAGGTTGAGGGCGTTGCCCTGAGCATCACTGATGTGAAGACTCAGGTGGCTGGTCGCCCCGTCCCCCATGGCCGGCGGGGTCATGTTCGCGTGCCCGCAGGAGGACACTGACGCTCCCAGAATGCCAGTACCCAGAAGCGCCAGCATCCTCCTACGGTTGGTCTCGAATGTCATGGAAGCAGTATTCCAGTTTTCGGGGAGACATTCCGACCGAATGGTCCTCTTTTCGTGATTCCGGAGACGTTAAATCTCACAGTCGGCACTGTGGTCATCTCAGCTCCGAGGCCGGCACGAAGGTGTACCCCTCGGCCTTGATGCCGGCGACAATCTTCTTCAGCTCGGCCAGCGGGTAGTAGGGGTGGAAGAAGAAGCTGGCGGTGGCGTGAGTGTTGACCAGGTTGAGCTTGGCGGCGTCGATGATCTCCTGGGCCAGGCGCGGCGGGTGCTGGTTGATCTCGTTGGGCTCGAAGTTGCCCAGGTTCTCAGGCAGGACGTGGGTCCCGTAGGGGTCGTTGACCGCGTAGGGGAAGAACTGCCCGTAGTAGTCGAACGGACCGGCCTGAGTGCTGGTCAGGGTACCGGCGTAGAGGAGCTCGCGCTCGTAGCGCACCGAGTAGTGCTCGCCCATGCCGTAGTAGGCCTCACGGGTGGCCGAGTAGTGCGGGGTCTCGAAGATCTCCGGAGTCGGCAGACCGACCTCCCCGAAGATCTGGCGTCCCTGATCCACGCGGTCGGCTGCCCATGCCTGGGAGGTACCCGGCAGGGCTCCTCCGATCTGGACGAAGGACTTGTCCTGGCAGTCGACGGCCGGGGCCTTGGTGTCGTTGGTGGTCGAGCACCACGAGCGGATGAACTCGAAGTCGTCGGCGGAGACGGCGTTGTACGGGTTGTCCAGTTTGCCGAACTGGTGGGTGGTGCCGTGCTGGACGATCGTTCCGCCCTTCTTCACGGCGTCCTTGAGGACGGCCACCAGCTCCGGGGAGTCCTCAAGGGTGAGGTCCTTGCGCTGGCCGTTGTTCTCGGTGCCCTTGGGGTCGGTGTAAATGGGCACCACCGCCATCTGGAAGGGCACCTTCTGGCTGTAGAAGTAGTCGACGATCGCCTGCAGCTCCTCGGGGTCGCTGTCCGGGGTCACGTCCTCCAGGCGCACAGCGGCCTGACGGTACTGCTCAGCACTGGGCTGAAGCACGTCCAGGAGGATGTCGGCAGCAGCGATGTAGCGGTCCTGCTCACCCAGGTAGGTCAGGGGGATCTCGCCGATGAAAGTCAGTCCGGAGGAGCTGACCGCCCAGGGGAAGGAGCTGGTGCCGGACTGGGCGATGGAGGCGCAGGGGGTGGCCGCGCCGTCGGGCTTGGAGCACTCGGCGCGCCCCAGGACCTTGACGTCCTTCTCGCGGGTGATGTGCGGGGCGATGATCCCACCGGTGTTGAGCTCGTTGCGCTTCAGGGAGGCGCCGTTGTAGCTGATCTTGGTGACCCGGTCGGTGGAGTCGATGTAGGAGGTGGCGGCGTCCCAGCCGTAGCGCTGGGTGAAGGCGGCGCGGTCGGCGTCGGTCTTGGTCAGCTGCCAGATGTTGAAGCCGGACCACATGACCGGGATGTTGCCGGTGAGGGCGTCGTCGATGAAGGCCCGGGGCAACGGCTCGTCGTAGGTGGAGCCGATGTAGACCACGTTGGTGAAACGTCCGGCGAGGCCCGCCACGTAGTCCTTGACGGGAAGGGTGGTGACGGTTCCGGAGTGGCTGGCCAGGGTGCCCATGCTCAGGGCGTAGTACTCCCCCAGCTTGGCGTAGGCACCGGTGGTGTCGAACAGGACCAGGGTCGATGCAGGTCCCGCCTCCTGGTTGGAGAAGGTCACCGCGCCGGCAGGAACCTCGGGCGCGTTCTGCTTCAGGTCACGGATCTTGACCTGTCCTGCGGCGGGCGCGGGCTTGTTGAGGTCGACGTCGGCCTGCTTGTCCTCCTTGAGGGGGAGCTCCTTCTTGGCCGCTGCGGCAGGCTCGGGCGGAGCCGGAAGCGGCTTCTTGGCCGGGTCGGCGTCGTTGACCTGGGCTCCGTCGGCGGGCTTGGCCGCGGCGGCCTGGACCGCGACGGGAGGCTGCACGCCGGCGGTGGGCGCGGCCTGGGCGGGGCCGACTGCGGCGATGGAGCTGCCCAGGCACACCGCGATGGCGGCCAGTGCGCAGCGGCGTCGTCGTGCAGACACAAGGGTCGGAAGGTTCATGAACACTCCTTGGTTGAGGTGGGAACAGGTTCAAACTCGGGAAGGGGGGCACCGCGGCCGAACAGGGCGGCGGTGGCGGCCAGGATGCGCTTGCACGCATGTCCGTCGCCGTAGGGGTTGGCGGCCTGAGCCATGGCCGTGTAGGCCGCCTCGTCGGTCAGCAGGGTGGAGACCCTCTCGACGATGCGGTCCTCGTCGGTTCCGACCAGCTCGGCGACCCCGAAGGCGACGGCCTCGGGACGCTCGGTGTTGTCCCGCATGACCAGGACGGGCTTGGACAGCGCGGGGGCCTCCTCCTGCACGCCGCCGGAGTCGGTGAGCACGACGTCACAGCGGTCGATGAGCGCGCAGAAGGCGCCGTACTCCAGCGGGTCGCACCAGATGACGTTGGCGTGGCCCTCGATCTGCGGCAGAAGGTCCTCGCGAACCTTGGGATTGCGGTGGACCGGCAGCACGAAGAGCACCTCGGGGTGCTTGGCGGCCAGGCGCGCGACGGCGCGGCCGATGGCCTGCATCGGCTCGCCCCAGGACTCACGGCGGTGGGCGGTGACGAGCACGACTCGCCGGGAGGAGTCCTTCAGCGCTGCTGCCAGATCCTCATCCGGTGGCGGGACCCGACGGTCGACAGCGACCAGGAGCGCATCGATAACCGTGTTGCCCGTGACGCTGACGCACTGCGGGTCGGTGCTCTCGCGCAGCAGGTTGTCCCGGCTGGTGGTGGTGGGGCACAGGTGCAGCGTGGTCACCTGGCTGATGAGCCGCCGGTTGGCCTCCTCGGGGAAGGGTGAGGAGATGTCCCCGGTGCGCAGACCGGCCTCGACGTGGAGGACTGGCACCTCGTGGTAGAAGGCCGCCAGCGCGGCGGCGAAGGCGGAGGTGGTGTCCCCCTGGACGACGACGGCGTCGGGGCGATGGGCCTCGATCGCCTGCCCCACCCCTTGCAGGCAGCGGTTGGTGATCTGGGTGAGGGTCTGCCCCGGCGAGTGGATGTCGAGGTCGTCGTCGGGCACGATGCCGAAGAACTCGTGCACCTGGTCGAGCATCTCACGGTGCTGTCCGGTGACGACGACGATGGGGGCGAAGCGCTGGTCGTCGCGCATGGCGGCCACCAGGGGGGCGAGCTTGATCGCCTCCGGGCGGGTGCCGTAAACGAGCATGACCCTTAAGGGGCCGCCCGTTTGCGTGGAGTCGGTGGTCATGGGGTTCTCCTGGTCGTGTGTCGGGAGTGGGACGAGATGGGCCTCAGTGGTGGTCGAGTCCAGCGCCGTCGAGGAGGACAGGCCTTACTTGTCCTCGATGATCGGGGTGAAGGTGACGTCGGAGTCCTCGCAGTAGGCCGCCACCTTGCCGGAGCGGTAGGGGGACTGCTTGTCGGCGACGGTTCCGAGCCCCTGCCCGTCCACGGTGATGGTGAAGGTGGCCTCTGAGGGCTTGGTTGTATCAATGGTGACGGTGACGTCGTGGCTCTCCCCGGGTGGGTAGACGGGTGTATTGCCGGATGACAGGAATCGCTGGTACCCCGGGTAGGCGGTGTCCTGCTTGGAGACCTCCCAGCCGTTGGGCTTGAGGGCAAGGGCGTAGAAGTGGTTGTTGTCGGTGTAGTTCCACAGGAGCCAGGCGACCTCCCACGCATTGGGCTCGCCGTCCTCTCGCAGCTGCCTGACAGTGGTCATCGTGGTGTGGATGGTCTGAACGCCTCCGGCCTCGATCTCGACCGTGGTGGAGGTGGCCAGACCGGCGTGGGTCGTGTCATGGGAATTGGCCGACGTCGGCTTGAGGCGCAGCAGGCCATCGGAGCACGAGGCCTCGCCATAACCGTCGAAGATGATCTCCCACTGGGAGCAGTCCGGGGTCTCTGTCTCTGTCTCTGTCTCTCGGGCGTGGCAGTACACGGTGACTCCTAGGACCAGTGCCAGGACGCAGCCCGTCAGAAGGGCACGACGCAGAATCCTGCCGCGACGAGATCCGTCGATAACTCCTGCGTGCTGAGGCGCGTTGGCAACTGTCATCTCATCTCCTCATTGGTCAGGTTGCTGGCTGTGGGACGGGGACGGCGCACGATCACGGCAGTGGGGTTCAACAGGGGGCGGGCCGGGACGGCCGGAACAGCCGGGACAGCACTGCCTGGACCTGCGGCCCGGGGGGCGGCGAGGGGCTCCACCCTCGCCGGTCCGCTGGGCGGCCGCTGCTTGATCGGTACCGATGAGCCCACGGCTGCTGATCCGTTGGAGCCGGCAGTCGGCCTGCTGGGCGCGCCCTGCTGATCCGGCTCCGCCTCCCGAGCGGTCTTGGCCCACCCGGTGCGTCCGGTCAGCTCCCGAGCGACTGCTCGCCAGCCGTAGAGACTGGGAAGGAGGCCGTAGAGGACGAACAGGTGCGCGTAGCCCACGGCCTTGAGCAGGTTCAGACCCTCGCTGCGCTCGATGCGCCAGTAGATCCAGGCGTAGATGAGTGCCGGACCGAAGGCGATGACGTAGGCCCCCACGAGCCATGCCCATGACTGATCCCACCTCAGGACCACGGCCACACCGGCGGTCACCATGGTGATGAGGAAGGACAGGGTCAGCAGGGACCCGGTCAGGAGCAGATAGGGAGTGAGGATCTGCCAGAGCGTGTCGGCGCGCCCCAGGCCATGCTGCTCTCGGGCGACGGAGCGCAGCAGGTGCAGTGCCTGGAGGTTTCCCTGGAACCAGCGGGTGCGCTGACGCATGAGGCGGCGCATGTTGGTCACACCCTGCTGGTGAACGGAGGCCGCGGGCCAGAACTCGTTGGTCCAGCTGGTGGCGTTGAGCCGGATACCCAGGTCGAAGTCCTCGGTCAGCGACCGGGTCCAGGGCCGGGGCCCCAGGGCGTCGAGAGCGCTGAGGCGGACGAACTGGGCGTTGCCGCCCATGCCGACGCTGCGGACTCGGCGCCGTCCTCGCTGAAAGACCTCGGTGAAGATCACGAACTCCATGTCCTGCATACGGGCGAGCAGGGAGCCGAAGCGGTTGTTGATGCGCACCCCCATCTGGACGGCGCCGACCTCCTGCGGGGCGAATGCCTTGCGCACCTCCGCGATGGCGTGGGGGTCGAGCCTGCCGTCGGCGTCCATGACTCCCACGACGACTCGCGAGGAGGACACCGTGGTGCATCGGGAGCGCACGATTGACAGCGCGTCATTGAGGGCCTCCCCCTTGCCCAGGCGGGCGCGAGGCGGACGACGGCGAACCACCTCGACACGCTCATCGCCGGCCTGAGCGGCCATCTGGGCGGTGTCGTCGTCGGAGCCGTCGTCGATGACCATGATGCGCAGGCCCGGGTCCGGGATCGAGGTGAGCCGTCTGACACTGGCGCCAATGACCTCCGCCTCATTGAGGCAGGGCATGAGGATGACGACGAGCAGCGGCGCATCCGGGTGCGAGGGCCCGCTGTGCCGTGGGGCGCCGCGCGAAGCGATGAGCATGAAGAGGGTGTAGGCGAGAGCGACTGCGATCATCCCCAGGGCGCCCCACCAACCGATGCGGTCGAGGATTCCCAGGAGGCTCGAGGAATCGAAGCTCATAGGCAGGAACAGGGACTGCGTCCTCATCACGCTCGCAGACTCATCAGGCCGCTGCGCTGCTGGACGTGACGTCCAGCGGTGCGCCTGGGGTGCGGGAGCAGGGCGCGAGCCGCACCATAGAGATTGGTCAGCAGGAAGAAGACCAGGATGGCGACGAACACCAAGCCGGCGCAGTCAATGAGGAAACGAGCGACGAGAGCGGGAGGGGAACCTGCCGGGGCGACGTACCACACGACGAACAGTCCGGTTCCGGCAGCGAATGGGGAGTAGTGCATGAGGCCATCCATCTGGATCCAAGGGGTAGGGCCGGCTCCGACCGTCATCACCGCATGCGCGAGCAGTTCCAGTCGGCGCCAACGCCTCGGTGCGACGCGCCCGGGGATGACGGGATGTGGGAACTCAGCCCGTCGGGCACGGCGCACCGTGCGTCATCGCCAAATATAACAATAGAGTAACGCTTTGCAACACTGTGTCATTCGACCATGCAATGCGCACCCTCTTGGAGATGGCTCACAAGAGCTGAAGGCGGCGGGATTCCACCAATCGAACCGCCAATGAACCCGGGGGTCGCAGCACCCCATCCCCTGACGCATCAGGAGATGGTCACGAGCAGGTCACAGAACGGTCTCAACAGGTCTGTTCAGCAGCCTTTTCACCGCCTTCGGGCGCGGGCCGCCTCACCATGGGCGGGCAGATCCTCGCAGCTCGCCAGGACCTCCAGCGCAGGTGTCATGGCCTCCAGGGCGCTCGCACTGTACTCGATGAGCTGGACCGGTTTGAGGAAGGACATCACGCTCAGTCCGGCCGCGAACCTGGCGGTCCCACCGGTGGGCAGGACATGGTTGGAGCCGGCCAGGTAGTCCCCCAGGGGCACAGGACTGTAGGGCCCGACGAAGATGGCTCCGGCGTTACGGATCCGACGCGCGACCTGCGGGGCGTCGGAGGTGTGGATCTCCAGGTGCTCAGCCGCGTAGGCGTCGGCGACCTCGATGGCCTGCGTGAGGTCGCTCACCAGGACGGTTCCCGACTGCGGACCCCTCAATGCGGTCGATGCCCGCTCCCGGTGCCGGGTCGCGCTGAGTCTGCGCTCGAGCGCCGCATCGACGGCGTCGGCCAGCTCCGGGGAGTCGGTGATGAGGACACTGCCGGCATTGGGATCGTGCTCCGCCTGGGAGAGCAGGTCGGCGGCCACGTACTCGGGGTCGGCCCCGGCGTCGGCCAGGACGGCGATCTCGGTAGGACCCGCCTCGGCATCGATACCGACCGTCCCCATGACGGCTCGCTTGGCGGCCGCCACGTAGACGTTGCCGGGACCGGTGATGACGTCCACGCCCCGGCACAGGACCTCTCCCCCGGCATCCGCACGATCGGTGTCGTCCTGGGCGTCGGCGCCGTAGGCGAGCATCGCGATGGCCTGGGCGCCGCCGACGGCGTAGACCTCGGTGATCCCCAGCAGCGCGCACGCCGCCAGGATCGTGGGGTGGGGCAGACCGGCGAACTCGGCCTGAGGCGGGCTGGCCAGGGCGATCTGCTCGACGCCGGCGACCTGGGCGGCCACCGCGTTCATCACCACGCTGGAGGGGTAGACGGCCAGCCCTCCGGGAACGTAGAGCCCGACCCGTTCGACGGGGATCCAGCGCTGGGTGACGGTGCCTCCGGGGACCACCTCCGCGGTGCGCTCGGTGGGAACCTGGGCGGTGTGCCCGGCCCGGTTGTGGGCGATGGACATCTCGAGGGCCTCGCGCACCGAGGGGTCCAGGTCGTTGAGCGCCTGGGCGATGGCAGCAGCGGGAACACGCAGGTGAACGGGTCGCACGCCGTCGAAGCGCTCGGCGGCGTCGCGCAGTGCGGCCGCGCCACGGGATCGGACGTCCTCGATCAGTGGAGCCACTGCGGCCTGGGCGGAGGTGACGTCGAGGGCGGCCCGGGGCAGGGCCTGAGCCAGCTGGCGTGCAGAGAGTCGGGTGCGGCGCAGATCAGTGCGGGTGAGCATGCCCGTAAGCCTACCGGCCACGTGTGAGGCGGCCCAGGAGAGCTCGTCGTCCCCTGGGCCGCCTCACGCACCTGCGGATGGTCAGAGGCTCATCGGGCCTCGCGCACGGAGCGGGCGGCGCCGACCAGGCTGGTCAGGCTCGCCTCGGTCTCGGCGTAGGCGCGGGTCTTGAGACCGCAGTCGGGGTTGACCCAGACCTTCTCTGCGCCCAGGGCCTCGACGGCCCGCTGGAGCAGCTCGGTGCACTCGGCCTGGCTGGGCACGCGCGGGGAGTGGATGTCCCACACCCCCGGGCCGAGCTGGCGCTCGAAGCCGTGCTCGGCCACCGCGGGGAGGATATCCATGCGCGAACGGGAGGCCTCGATGGAGGTCACGTCGGCGTCGAGGTGGTCGACCGCGTCGATGACGACGTCGAACTCCGAGTAGCACAGGTGGGTGTGGATCTGGGTGGCGGGTGCGGCGCCCCCGGTGGCCAGGCGGAAGGAGCCGACGGACCACTCCAGATAGGCGGGGCGGTCGGCGCGCCGCAGTGGGAGGGTCTCGCGGATGGCGGGCTCATCGACCTGGATGACGCCGATGCCCGCGGCCTCGAGGTCCGCCACCTCCTCGCGCAGGGCCAGGCCCAGCTGGTCGGCGACCTGGGCGCGCGGGATGTCGTCGCGCACGAAGGACCAGGCCATGATCGTCACCGGGCCGGTGAGCATGCCCTTGAGGGGCTTGTCGGTCAGGGACTGGGCGTAGGCCGACCAGGCGACCGTCATGGGCTCGGGGCGGGCGACGTCACCCCACAGGATGGAGGGGCGGGTGCAGCGCGAGCCGTAGGACTGGACCCAGCCGTGCTCCGTGGTCACGAAGCCGTAGAGCAGCTCGGCGAAGTACTGGACCATGTCGTTGCGCTCGGCCTCGCCGTGAACCAGGACATCCAGGCCGAGGCGCTCCTGAAGGGCGACGACGCTGGCGATCTCGGCGCGCATGGCGGCGTCGTAGGCGGCGTCGTCGATCTCGCCCTTGCGCCAGGCGGCCCGGGCCTTACGGATCTCAGCGGTCTGGGGGAAGGAACCGATGGTGGTGGTGGGAAGCTCGGGAAGGCCGAGGCGCTCGTCCTGGGCCGCCTTGCGCTCGGCATAGGGGGCGCGGGTGCGGTCGGCGTCCGTGACGGCCTCGACGGCGGCGCGGACCTCGTCGCGGTGCACGCCCGGGTGGGCGGCACGCTGCTTGCGCAGGTCGGCGTCCTGGGCCAGTTCTGCGGCAATGGCGTCACGGCCCTGCTCCAGGCCCTTGGCCAGGGTGATGACCTCGCCGACCTTCTGATCGGCGAAGGCGAGCCAGGAGCGGATCTCCGGGTCGATGGCGGTCTCGCGCTCGACATCGTGCGGCACGTGCTGCAAGGAGGTGGAGGTCGCCACGGTGATGGGGGTGCCCTCGGGAAGGCGCTCGCGCAGCTGCTCGAGCACATCCATGGCCCGGTTCAGGTCGGTGCGCCAGATGTTGCGTCCTGAGACGACACCGGCGACGACGGTCTTGCCCTCCAGGGCGGCCAGGTCGCCGGCCTCGGGCAGGGCGCCGGCCACGAGGTCGAGGCCCACGGCCTCGATCGGGGCCTGAGCGAGCACGGGCAGGGCGTCGCCCAGGGAGCCGTAGGTTCCGGCCACCAGGATCTGGGGGCGCTCCACGATGGCCCCCAGCCAGGTATAGGCGTCGCGCACGGCGTCGAGGACCCGCTGACGCCCCACGTTCCAGGAGTCGGAGACCAGGGCGGGCTCGTCGAGCTGGACCCAGGTGGCACCGGCCTCGTACAGGTCCATGAGGAGGTGGCCATAGGCGTGCAGGACGTCGCTGAGACGGTCCAGGGGGTGGAAGTCCTCGGCCGCCTCGTCGGAGGGCTTGGCCATGAACAGGTAGCTCACCGGTCCCACGACGACCGGGCGCACCTCGGTCCCGGTGGCCTTGGCCTCGCGGACCTGGTCGGCGATGGCGGTGTCGACGTAGTCGATGGGGGTGGAGGCGTCGATCTCGGGGACCAGGTAGTGGTAGTTGGAGTCCAGCCACTTGGTCATCTCCATGGCCGGGCGGGCTCCCTCACCGCGGGCCAGCGTGAAGTAGCCCTCGACGTCGAGGGCGCCATCGGCGTTCAGCAGGTCGCGGAAGCGGGCGGGCGCGGCCCCCAGGGTGGCGGTCACCTGAAGAACCTGGTCGTAGAGAGTGAAGTCCGCCGGCACCGAGGCGGGCTGAGTCAGTCCCAGGTCCGTCAGGCGCGAGCGGGTCGCCCCGCGCAGCTCGGCAGCGGCGTGCCTGAGCTCATCGGCGCTCAGGTCCCCCTTCCAGAAGGACTCCACGGCGCGTTTGAGCTCGCGGTCCCTTCCGATTCGGGGGTACCCCAGAATGGTGGCCCCCGGCAGGGGGGTGGAGGGGACCTGCGACTCGGTCACGGCGATCTCAGCCGGTGAGGCGGGGGCGACGACCGACTCAGGGGTGGCGCTCATGCGTTCTCCTTGGTGATGGTGGTGTGGGGCTGGACGGGGTGGCGGGAAGACAGTGCTGCACCGGGAGATCCGCAGCGCAGGAAGGAGGGGCCTCGGCCGGGGGTGGCCTGGAGGTATCCGCGATCGACGGCGTCGCGCACCTCCCGGTCGGGCGCGGCTCCGGCCAGGATGCCACCCAGACGCAGGTGGCTGATGACGTCGAGGGCCGGACGGGTGCGGTTGAAGGTGTACAGGTGCAGTCCGGGGGCCCCGGCGCGCAGCAGCGCGGTGGCCAGGTCGAGTGTCGCACCGATGCCGCGTTCCACAAGGGTGGCGCCGCTGGCCGATCCCAGCGTGGAACGCAGGCCGGCGGGCACACGCACTCCGGTGAGCGCCTCAAGGCGGGTGAGCCGACGCAGGTCGGTCAGCGGGATCACCCCGGGAAGGATCGGGATGCTCACCCCCGCGTAGGAGGCCGCGTTGGTCAGCGCCACGTAGTCGGCCGCGTCGTAGAACACCTGGGTGATCGCCATATCGGCTCCGGCGGCCTGCTTGGCGGCCAGGACCTCGATGGCCTCGATGTGGTCGCTGGTGGCCGGGTAGGCGGCCACGGCGATCGTGACGTGGCGTCTGCTGTCACCGAAGAAGTCGGTCTCAACCTCCCGGATGACCCGGACGAGGTCGTCGGCGTGGCGCAGCTCTCCGGCGACGTCGTCGGCCCGGGTACCGGCCGGCGGGTCACCGCGTAGAGCGAGGAAGCGCCGTACTCCCATCCGAAGGAAGCGGGTGACGATGTCGACGGCCTCCTGCTTGCGGTAGCCGATGCAGGTCAGGTGCGCCATGAGGGGAATGGTGCTGGACTCCAGCACGTGGGCGAGCACGCACTCGGAGGGATTGGTCTGCTCCTGGACCGCCCGTACACGGGGCGCGATGCCGCACCGGTTCCCCTCATATTCATCGCCGCTGTCCCCGCCTGCGGGGTCGGTGACGAAGGTGGGCCGGTAGGTCACCGAGACGAAGTCCGGTCCGGTGGCCAGGAGCCTGTCAATGCGGCCCCAGGTGGCGGAGGCGGCCTTACCCGGACGCGGAGGGAAGAGCTCCAGGCTGACGGTGGGCAGTCGCCGGGCGCTTCCGGTCTCGGTGCTGCTCAAGGCGTCGCCGCGACTCCCTGCCGCAGCGGTGGGCTCATTGTCTCGCACATCGTCTCCATCGATCCTGGCTGAAGCACCCGTGTACCGGGTTGCTGCGGCGTCATGGAACCAGGTCTCTCGGCCGCTCTGGATGGTCGAGCGTATCAAACCACGACTGTTTCCCAGCCCCGCCGCCGTCCCACATAGCGAGAGCTGCTCCGTTCAGTCGTCGGCCTGGTTCCCACCCCATGCCGCCCAGCAGGCGAGCCGCTGCGGCGGGGCCCAGCTCGAGTCCCTGGTGCTGACCTCTCCGGTGGCTGACGAGACCACGAGGGAGGCCAGACTCGGTTCACCGCGAGCAGCGCAGTCGTGGCCGATCATGGAGAGCAACGGTCCCATATGACGCGGCAGCACGCTCCGTCCGATCGAGTCGCTGAGCTCGCCGTAGGTGATGACCTCACGGTGCTGAGCGACCTCTATCAGAACGGAGCGTGCTGCGTTGGTGGCCTGGGCCAGCCTCGGGGTGAGTCGGCGCATCCTGTCCCCCACTGGGAAGCGGTCACCGACGGTGATGGCGAGCGATTGAGACACGATGTGATGATCCGGGTTGTCCGGGCTCTTCACAAGCTCGTCCTCGCTGCGCCTCCGCCCCGAGGCCGGCGCTGATCAGTCGGCCAGGCGACGGCGCACCAGGATGAATCCGCCGCCTAGGGCGATGGCGGCCACCGCCAGGACGATGCCGGTCACGCTGGCACCGGTGAGCGGAAGACGGTTACCGCCGGTAGCCGCTGCAGCCGCAGCAGCCTGGCCCTGACCGTCCTGAGCCTTACCGCCGGGCTTGGCGATGCTGGAGTTCTTCTGTCCGGCCCCCGCCTTGGAGTCAGCGGGGCCGGCGCTCTGCGTCTTCTGAGCGTCGGTGCTGGCAGCCCCGTCAGCGACGGTGGAGCCGTTGTTGTTCGGGGAGCTGGTGGCGGAGGGCTGGTTGCCGGCCTTGCTGCCGTTGTTGGCGTTGCTACCGTTGCCAGTCTTGCCGCCGTTGCCAGTCTTACCGCCGTTGTCAGCGGGGGCGTCCCCGGCACCGGGGACGGCGCCGCCGCCCCAGGCGACGTTGACCAGCGCACCGCGATCCACGGCGACGTTGGCGCTGACACCGAGGGTCTTGGCGATGTCCTCGGGCAGGGCGTGGCCGTTACCGGAGGCGGGGCTTCCCTCCTTGAGGTGGAAGTCCGAGGTCTTGTCCATCGGGTTGGCGGACTCCTTGACGAAGAACGGGTTGTTCTCCGGGGAGCCGTGCAGGTCCAGACCGTTGGTCTCCTTACCGTTGGTCTGGACACTCGAGCTGGCGGTGAAGTCGGCGAGCTTCTCAGCGTTGACCGACTGGTTCATACGGTCGGCGCCCCAGTTCCACAGGACCGTGGTCGACAGGGTCTGGGGGTTCTCGTGGCGGTAGTAGACGTCGTAGTCGATGCTGGTGACCATCTCATTGGCGTAGACCGCACCGGAACCGTCATCGTTGGCCGCACCGAGGACCTGGACCATGGCCGAGTAGCGCCACGGGTCATCGGGCATGGGGGTGGTCTGCTCGGAGGAGAAGATGTTGTTCATCACCTGGGTGTTGGTGGTGTCCCAGCTCAGTCCGTGCTCGGCGCTCCACTTCTGCACCTGGGTGCACACACCCTGGGCGTTGCGGGCGTTGCAGCCGTTGGAACGGGTGTCCTCCTGGATCCACAGGCTGGTGAGCGCGTGGGAGACGGTGTTGTTCCACACGCGGGTGTCGTTGGACCCGGAGACGTGGATGCCGACACCGGCTCCGGCCACGATGTTGGAG
Source organism: Actinomyces oris (assembly GCF_001929375.1). Taxonomy (GTDB): domain Bacteria; phylum Actinomycetota; class Actinomycetes; order Actinomycetales; family Actinomycetaceae; genus Actinomyces; species Actinomyces oris_B. The sequence continues at coordinate 34,798 of NZ_MSGO01000013.1, forward strand.
GCGATGAGGTTGTTGGAGGAGACCTCGTTGAAGATCGCCACCGGGACGTTGACGAAGTAGTTGCCAACGATCTCGGAGTCCATCACGCCCTCGTCGAACCAGACGCCCACGGCCCGGTTCTGGTCATAGGCCGCGGGGTCGGAGATGTCCGTGCCGGTGGCCGAGTAGTCCACGGTGTTGTTGGCGAAGCGGATGTTCTTGGCGTGGGTGATCTTGGTGTCGGCCAGGGTGCAGTAGGCGCCGCAGTCCTTCGTGATGAAGCCGGAGGTGTTGTTGTTCCTCCACAGGTTGTTCTCCACCTTGGCACCGCTGGAGTCATTGATGCCGAAGGCGTTGGAGCCGTTGTTCTCGAACAGGTTGTTCGACACGACCGCGTTGGTCGAGTCGATGACCTGCAGCGCACCGGCCGTCGAGGAGTAGCGGAAGGTGGAGTTCTCGATGCGAGGAGCACCGTGAGCGGCCACGACCATTCCGCCACCGGAGATGGTGCCGATCTCGGGGTCCGGGTAGTCCCAGCGCTGCACCGCGGAGTACTTCTCCACCGTCAGCCCCGACAGGGTGATGTTGTCGGTGTTGAAGGACAGGGCGCGGGAGTGCTGGACCACCTCGACCTGGTGCTGGTTGGGGTCGACGCCGATGACGTAGGAGGTGCCCCGGTGCGGCTTGACGTTGTAGCCGGCCTGGTTGTTGTTCGGGTTCTTCAGGGTGACCGGGTCGGGGTCATCGACGAAGAAGGTGGACTCGGTGACCTCGGCACGGCTGAGTACCTGGGTCAGGGGCTTGCCGTCGACGAACACCTGCTCGGGGTGGGCGGCGATCCCTTCCTTGGCGGGGTCGGCGTTGATGGTGCAGACCGTGCAGAAGCGGACCATGTCCTTGCCCGTGGACCACTTCCCGTCGCCACCGGCGTTCCAGCTCGTGGGGACCTCGGCGCCGGTGAGGACCGGCTTGGCGCCCTCGGCCGCCTTGATGGTCACGCCCTTGTCGACGGCGAGCTCACCTTCACGGTAGGTGCCGTTGGCCAGCTCGATGGTGTCTCCGTTGCCGGCCTTCTTCAGGGCTGCTCCAAGGGTCTGGAGGGGCTTGGCAGCGGTTCCGTCTCCCGCGTCCGAGCCACCCTCGGCCGAGACATGAATGATGTTGCCGTCAGCTGCGGCGGCTTCTGGTGCATGAGTCACAGCCAGAACAGGCGCCGACAGCGATAGAGCGAGTATCGCCATCTGGGCGACAATTCGACGCTTCATGGTGTCTCCGTCTCCGTAGTGTGATCAGAACGCCGTTACCCTACCGTGATAAATTTTGTTTGGCATCCGTTATATCCGCATAGTTCTGAGAGATGCTTCTCTCACTCACGGTGCTGCCGGCCGCTCTAGCGGGGTGCTACCTGCTCCAACGTGCGCAACTCGCGCCCCGTCTGCAAGGATCCGGCTATGACACACGCAACATCTCAGCAGGGCTCCCAGTACCCGGTCGTCTCAGTGTCCGGAAGCATCAGGCTCGGGCAGTTCCTCAAGCTGGCGGGCCTGGTGGAGGACGGCGCGCAGGCGCGCATCGCCATCCAGTCCGGAGACGTCTCTGTCGACGGCGCCGTTGAGACCCGTCGCGGGCACCACCTGACTGGTGGTGAGGTCGTTGTCGTTGATCACCCCGCAGGCCAGGTGGGCGCCGTCGTCGAGCAGCTGGGGCCCGGCCAATGAGCCCGACCCCCCGGGATCAAGAGCAGCCGACCGGCCTAGCCCTCCTGCCTCTGGTCGGATCCTGCCGGTGAGTCATCCGCGTCGTCGACGGCGCGGACGTCGACCCTCAGTCCTTGGCGATCTCGTCGATAGCGTCCTCGGCACCCTCACCGTCTCCTTCGTCACCGTCGGTGATCGACGACAGGGTCGACGACAGCCTGGTGTGCAGCTCGATGGTCTCGACCTCGTGCGGTTCGTTGGCGGTCGTGACCGCGGTGGTGACTGAGTCGACCAGGACCTGGTTGGCCAACGAGTGCCGCAGCAGCATGGGGTCGTTGTTCAGATCCTTGTAGAGCGAGACGCACAGCAGCAGCATGACGAAGACGAAGGGCAGGGCCGAGACGATCGTGATGTCCCGCAGACCGGTGAGGACCTCGCGCGGATCGTCCCCTCCGGCGAGCAGCATGGCTGAGGCCACTCCGCCGGTGGACACGCCCCAGAAGACGACTGTGAAACGGCTCGGATCGGTCGCGCCGTTCTCCGAGAGCCCTCCCATGACGATGGAGGCCGAGTCAGCACCGGTGACGAAGAAGATCGCCACCAGGACGACTGCCAGCGCCATGAGGACGATGAGGACCACCTTGTGGACGGGCATGGCGTTGAGCAGGTCGAACAGGATGGTGTCGAAGTTCAGGTCGGGTGTGCCATCGGCCTTGAGATGGACGAGGGCATCCGCTGCATGGCCGGCGCGCTCGGCGCGTTCCTGAAGCCCGATGGCGCCACCGCCGAAGATGGCGAACCAGATGAGGGAGACGACTGAGGGGACGAGCATGACCCCGGTGACGAACTGCCGGATGGTACGACCGCGCGAGATGCGGGCGATGAACATTCCCACGAAGGGCGTCCAGGAGATCCACCAGGCCCAGTAGAAGATCGTCCAGGAGGACAGCCACTGGGCCATGTCCTGATTCCCCACGGCCGCCGTGCGCGAGGCCATGGCGGGCAGCTCGTCGACGAAGTTGCCGATCGCCGAGGGGATGATGTTGAGGATGAACAGGGTGGGTCCACCGATGAAGACGATGATCGCCAGCAGCACAGCCAGCACCATGTTGATGTTCGACAGCCACTGGATGCCCTTCTCGATGCCGGAGATGGCGGAGGCCACGAAGCAGGCCGTCAGGATCGCGATGATCCCGACCATCATCGCGGGTGTGGACTTGGTGACGAGATTGGTCGACACCATGCCTCCACCGATCTGCAGGGCCCCCAGCCCCAGTGAGCAGGCCGATCCGAACAGGGTGGCGACGATCGCCAGGATGTTGATGATGCGCCCGCCGATCCCGTCGATGGCCTGGCGCCCGAACAGGGAGGTGAACATGGCCGAGAAGAGCTGGGAGCGTCCCAGGCGGTAGGTTCCGTAGGCCATTCCGAGCCCAACCAGGGCGTACATCGCCCACGGGTAGATGGTCCAGTGGAACATGGCCGTGCCCAGGGCTGTGCTGGCGGCCCGGGCCGTCTGAGGGTCGACGGTGTCCGGCGGGGGCGACACGTAGAAGTAGAGAGGTTCACCGACACCGTAAAAAATCAGTCCGATGCCCATTCCCGTGGCGAACATCATGGAGACCCAGGAACCGGTGGAGTACTCGGGCTCCTCGGCGTCCCCGCCCAAGGGGATCTTGCCGAACCGGGAGGCCGCCACGAAGATGACGAAGACGACGAACAGGGTCGAGGACAGGACGAACAGCCAGCCGAAGTTGCTGATCGTTCCCCCCAGGGCCCACTTGGAGACCCGCCCCAACCCGTGCGGGGAGATGAAGCCCCACGCCACGAACGCGATGGTCGCGGTCGCGGCGACACCGAAGACCACCCTGTCCATTCCCTCACCGACGTCGTGGGGCTGGCGGGAGACCGATCTCCTCAGACGGTCGAGCAGATGGCGCTGCCGCCGTTTCACGGTTGCCGGGGAGGTCTGGAAGGCCGGCGTGGCGGCCGCCGCACTCTGGAGGGCCTCCCCCGCCTGCTCCGTCTGCAAGCCGGCGTCTGACTCCTCTTGCTGCGTCATCGTTGGAGGGTTCAGGTCCTCGTCACTCATCAAATATCCTCATAGACAATACAGTCACCGCCTGCTTGCGGACATGACGAGAGTATCAAGATGACGACGGGGCTCCGTCTGAGAGCGAGCCGTCACGGAACTGGTGGGGTCGGGTGAATGTCACTCATCCGGAGACGGCCTGCTAGTGGCGCAGGCACCCCGGGCCGAGGAGGGCCTTGATGTCGGAGTAGAAGGCGGGCGAGGCCTCCACCCGTAGCGAGGCGTCCAGCTGGGTACGCACCTCGCGCCCCGGGCTGGTCAGTGTCAGACGGACCGTGGATCCGCCCGGGTGCTTGGTGAGCACGTCCTTGAACTGCTCCACCAGCGGCCCGGTGCACCGGTTGGTGGGCAGGGTGATGAGAACCGCCTCGTGGGCGGCGCTGGAGATGTCCGGGATCGTCATCTCCTGGGCGTACAGGGCGACCTGCCCGTCACGCCGGTTGAGACGTCCCCGCACTGTGACCACCGTGTCCGGGGCCAGCATGGTGGAGACGGTCTGATAGGTCTGGGGGAAGAAGAGCACCTCGATGCTTCCGGCCAGGTCCTCGACCTGGGCGATGGCCCACAGGTTGCCCTGCTTGGTGGTCTTGCGGGTCAGCGAGGTGATGAGCCCGGCGATGGTGACCATGGCGCCGTCGGGCAGCTCGTCATTCTCGTGGAGCTCGGAGATCTCCTTGTCCGCGAGCTTGCCGAGCAGTCCCTCCAGTCCCATGAGGGGGTGATCGGAGACGTAGAGCCCCAGCATGTCGCGCTCGTAGGCGAGCTTGTCCTTCTTGTCCCACTCGGGCAGGTTGGGAACGTCGGAGGAGAAGACCGGGCCGTTGCCGAAGGGCGAGTCGTCGACGTCGTCGGGCCCGCCCATGAGGGAGGCGAACAGGTCGAACTGGCCGGCGGCCTCGTTGCGCTTGACACCGATGATCTCGTCGACGAAGTCCTCGTGACAGGCCTGCAGGGAACGACGGGTGTGCCCCAGGGAGTCGAAGGCTCCGGCCTTGATGAGCGAGTCGATGGTGCGCTTGTTGCACACGACCGCGGGAACCTTGTCGAGGAAGTCCTCGAAGGAGGTGAACTCGCCCTTGTCCTCCCTGGCGGCCACGATCGCGTCGACGACGTTGATGCCGACGTTGCGCACCGCGGACAGCCCGAAGCGCACGTCCTCGCCGACCGCGGAGAACTGGGCCCGCGAGGCGTTGACGTCCGGGGGCAGCACCGTGATGCCCATGTGGCGGCACTCCCCCAGGTAGACGGCCAGCTTGTCCTTGTTGTCCTTCTGACTGGTGAGCAGGGCGGCCATGTACTCGGTGGGGTAGTGCGCCTTGAGGTAGGCCGTCCAGTAGGACACGACGCCGTAGGCGGCCGAGTGGGCCTTGTTGAAGGCGTACTTGGCGAAGGGGACGACGACGTCCCACAGGGTCTTGACGCTCTCCTTGGAGAAACCGGCCTGGACCATCCCGGCCTCGAACTCGACGAACATCTTGGCCAGGATGTCCATCTTCTTCTTACCCATGGCCTTGCGCAGCGCGTCGGCCTTGCCCATGGAGAATCCCGCCAGGTCGGTGGCGATCTTCATGACCTGCTCCTGGTACACGATGAGACCGTGCGTGGTCCCCAGGATCGGGTCGAGGGCCTCCTTGAGCTCGGGGTGGATCGGGATGACCTCCTGCAGGCCGTTCTTGCGCAGCGCGTAGTTGGTGTGGGACTCCGCCCCCATGGGGCCGGGCCGGTAGAGGGCGCCGACGGCGGAGATGTCCTCGAAGTTGTCGGGCTTCATCAGGCGCAGCAGTGTGCGCATCCCCCCGCCGTCGAGCTGGAAGACGCCCAGGGTCTCACCGCGTGAGAGCAGCTCGTAGGTGGCGCGGTCGTCGAGCTCGACGTGGTCGATGTCCAGGGCCGGTTTGCCGTTGGCGACGATGTTCTCCAGGGCGTCGGAGATGACCGTGAGGTTGCGCAGTCCCAGGAAGTCCATCTTGAGCAGGCCCAGGTGCTCGCAGGTGGGGTAGTCGAACTGGGTGATGACGGCGCCGTCCTGCAGGCGCTGCATCATGGGGATGATGTCGGTCAGGGTGGCCGAGGACATGATGACGGCGCAGGCGTGGACGCCCCACTGCCGGGTCATGCCCTCCAGCCCCTTGGCCAGCTCGACGATCCTCTGGGCGTCGGGGTCCTCGGCGTGCAGCTTGCGGAACTCCTCGGCCTCGCTATAGCGCTCGTCGTCGGGGTTGAAGATGCCCTTGATGGAGATGTCCTTGCCCTGGACGGAGGGGGGCATGGCCTTGGTGAGGCGGTCGCCGACGGCGTAGGGGTAGCCCATGACGCGGCTGGAGTCCTTCAGGGACTGCTTGGCCTTGATGACACCGTAGGTGACCACCTGGCTGATGCGGTCGGCGCCGTACTTCTCACGCACGTACTCGATGACCTCGTCGCGCCGGCGCTCGTCGAAGTCGACGTCGATATCGGGCATGGAGATGCGCTCGGGGTTGAGGAAGCGCTCGAAGATGAGTCCGTGGCGCAGCGGGTTGAGCTCGGTGATGCCCATGGCGTAGGCGACCATGGAGCCGGCTCCCGATCCACGCCCCGGCCCGACCCGGATGCCGTGGGACTTGGCCCAGTTGATGTAGTCGGCCACGACGAGGAAGTAGCCGGGGAACCCCATCTGGGTGATGACGTTGATCTCGTACTCGGCCTGCTTGCGGCAGTCCTCGGGGATGTCGCCGTTGAACCGGCGGTCCATGCCGCGCCAGCACTCCTTGACGAACCAGGACTCGTCGGTCTCCCCCTCGGGGACGGGGAAGGCCGGCATGTATGAGGCGCCCTCGTCCACGGTGCGGAAGTGCACGTCGCACTGCTCGGCCACGAGCAGGGTGTTGTCGCAGGCCTGAGGCATCTCAGAGAAGAGGCGGCGCATCTCGGCGCCGGGACGCAGGTAGTAGGTGTCGCCGTCGAACTTGAAGCGGTCGGGATCGGAGAGCACGGATCCGGAGTTGATGCACAGCATCGCGTCCTGGATGGTGCGGTCCTCGGGGCGCACGTAGTGGGAGTCGTTGGTGGCCAGCAGCGGGGCCCCGAGCTCCTGGGCGATGCGCAGCAGGTCCTTGGTGACGCGCCGTTCGATCTCCAGGCCGTGGTCCATGAGCTCGACGTAGAAGAACTCCTTGCCGAAGATGTCCTGCAGCTCCCCGGCAGCGCGCAGGGCCTCGTCCCACTGGCCCAGGCGCAGGCGGGTCTGGACCTCCGAGGAGGGGCAGCCGGTGGAGCCGATGAGGCCGCCCGAGTAGCGCGAGAGCAGCTCGCGGTCGATGCGGGGGGCCTTGCCCCACTGGCCCTCCAGGGAGGCGAAGGAGTCCATGCGCATGAGGTTGTGCAGGCCCTCGTTGTTGTGTGAGAGCAGCGTCATGTGCGTGTAGGAGCCGCGGGCCGAGACGTCGTCGCTCCTCTGGGACTCATCGCCCCAGAAGACACGGGTCTTGTCAAAGCGGGAGGTGCCCGGCGTCATGTACGCCTCGACCCCGATGATCGGCTTGATGCCGGCGGCCTTGGCGGCCGCGTAGAACTCGTAGGCGCCGAACATGTAGCCGTGGTCGGTGATCGCCAGGGCGGGCTGGCCCAGCCGCTTGGCCTCGGCCACGTAGTCCTTGATCTTCCCGGCGCCGTCCAGCATGGAGTAGTCGGTGTGGACGTGGAGGTGGACGAAGTCGTCCCTGGGGGCTGCATCTTCCTGACTGCTCTTCTCCGCCATGGCCCCATCCTAGGCCCGCCCGGCGCCCTGTCTCCTGGAGGGGCCGAGCGCGCCGTGCAGTGGGAAGCCGGCTCCTCCCCAGCCATGACGGGCCATGCCCGAGGTGGCGGGTCAGCCGGGCGAGAAATCCGCCGTCGGGCGGCGGAGCGCTTCCCGCCGCGTCCGTAAGGCGTTGTGGGCTCAGGCGCGCGCCCGGGCGATTGCCTCTCGCGGAGCCAGGACGCTGTGCGCGAGGTCGAGCACGGGGGTGGGTACACCCGCCTCGTCGCCGGCGCGGCACAGGGCGCCGAGCTGGGCGTCGAGCTCGCTGGGCAGGCCTGAGGCGATGTCCCGCTGCATCGATGTGGTGGCGTCGGCCATGCGCAGGGCCGCGGCGACCGGGTCGGGGGCGTCGTCGGTGGCCAGGTCGTGCCCCAGTGCCGTGGCCACGGCGACGACCTCGCTCACGGCCCGGGTGAAGGCGTCTCTCAGGTCCGTGCGCAGGACGCCGATGGGGGCGTCGGTGGCGGCGCCGAGGGAACCCTGGACGACGACGAAGGAGACCTTGCGCCACAGCTCGGCCCAGATGGAGCCTGGGACCCAGGCTCGGATTCCGGCTGCCTCGAGGGCCTGGACGGCGGCGCGGCTGCGAGCGGTGGCGCTGCCGTCCCACTCCCCCAGGGCCAGGGAGCCGGCGCTGCCAATGGTGCGGACCTCCCCGGGTGAGGCGATGGCGGAGTAGACGCGGGCGACTCCGGGCAGGACATGCGCCTTGCCGACGGCATCGGCGAGCAGTCCGGGCGCGCTGATCCCGTTCTGGGTCGAGACGACACCGGTGTCGGGGCCGGTCAGGCGCCTGAGCGCAGGGGCCAGCGGCGGCAGCGCATCGACCTTCGTGGTGACCAGGACCAGATCCGGCCGGCCTCCCAGGGCGTCGGTGAGAGCCTGCGGGTCATCACTGGCCAGTGGAGTCTCGATGCGGGCGGTCACGGTACCGGGCTCGCCACCGGAGCAGTCGCGCAGCATCAGCCCGCCCGAGCGCAGGGCCTCCAGGGTGCGGCCGTGAACGAGGAACCCGACCTGCTGGCCGCTCGCGGCCAGGCGGGCGCCGAGCCATCCTCCGATGCCCCCGGCGCCGATGACAACAATCCTCACGAGTGTCTCCTCTCAGTCCCGCTGCTGTCCGCACGAGCACGTACGCCCAGATGTCAGTGACCGGCCCTAGATGATTGATTCCAGGGGGTGTGGGTCGGTGTGGGGGCTTGGGGTAGGGGCGAGGATCTCGCAGGATCGGTGCTGCTAGAACCGTTTCCTCGCGCTGGGAGCTTGAGAAAGTGGACACCGACCTGGAGACCCTCGCCACCGCACTGTACGTCACTGCTGATGACCTGCTGAAGACCCACCGTGATGCGCTCAGCCCTGGCGGGATGGGCCGGCTACGGGTGACCAGCGCCTCGCACTCACGCTTCTTCTGAGGCCTGCGCCTGCACCTGGTGTGCACCGTTCACGGTCTTGCGGTGGCCTGGGCAGTCACCAGTCCCAGCCAGGACGAGCGCGAGGTCCTGCGCAGCATGCTCGAGCACCTGGCGCCCACCAGCGCCCACACGATCATCGCCGACAAGGGCTACCGCTCCAAGGACCTGGAGGACGACCCGAACCAGGCAGGGCTGACCCTGCTGCGCCCAGCCGCACGCAACCAGACCCCACGGCCCGGCGCCGGTCTCCTGCGCCCGTTACGCCAGAGGATCGAGTCCGTCTTCGACACCCTCACCGACCAGCTCGGGCTCGAGCGGCACAACGGGCGCACCCCCACCGCAGTCACCGCACGCGTCGCTCAACGCATCCTGGCCCTGACGGCCGCCATCTGGCACAACGACAAAACCGGCAACCCCCACCTACGCTCCCTGACCCCCTACGACCACTAACCACCCACACCCCCTTGGAATCAATCATCTAGGCGGTACGGCCGGAACTGTCCTCGACGCTGACGCTGTTGACGATGCGGGCCATGTCCTGGTGCCAGATACCGGCGTCGAGGTAGCGGTGTCCGTCCAGAACCCAGTATCCGCAGCGCTTGTAGAAGCCCATGGCCTGCTCCTGAGCTGAGAGAACCACCTCCACGCGGGGCCGGCCGGAGTGGCTCAGTGCAGTCTGCTCGAGGGCAGCGACGATGCGGGCACCAAGCCCCGTACCGCGCACGATGCTCCGTACAGCCAAGCGGCCCAGATGGACCCGACCGGGGTGTTCGGGCTCCATCAGGAGACGTCCGGCGCCCAGGGGTGTTCCGTCAGCTCCACTGGCCAGGAGATGGATCGTGGTCGGCTCATCGTCGCGGGCGTCGATCTCCTGGACGAGGGGAACCGCCTGCTCAACAACGAAGACCTCAAGACGAACATCGGCAACGGACCTGCGGAGCCGGTCGGCCTCGGGGCCAGTCTCATCGCCACAGGCGGTTGCGAAGCCAATGGGTTCGTGGACGGCGGTGGCCGGGCGGATCTCGAGGGTGGGAGTCTCCGAGACCGCCTCGTCAGCGCTCGGCCTCGTCGTCGGGGCCATGGTCGAGCGACGCAGGCGATCAGTCACTGTTCTCATTCACCTCCACGGAGAGCCTGTTCACGGCAGGCGCAGGACATTGAGGGCGTGGACGAGGTCGGCGGGGTAGTCGGAGGTGAAGACCATGTGCTCGCCGGTGACGGGGTGGGCGATACCGAGCTCGCGGGCGTGGAGCCACTGGCGGATCAGACCGGTGCGCGCACTCATGGCCGGGTCGGCGCCGTAGGTGGCGTCTCCGACGCAGGGGTGGCCGACGGCCGCCATGTGGACACGGATCTGGTGGGTGCGCCCGGTCTCCAGGTGGATCTCGGCCAGGCAGGCCCCGGGCATCGCCTCGATGACGTCGTAGTGGGTGATGGACTCGCGCCCGCCCTCGATGATGGCCATCCTCCACTCCCGGCCGGGGTGGCGGCCGACGGGGGCGTCGATGGTGCCGCTGGAGGGATCGAGGTGGCCCTGCACCAGGGCGTGGTACACCTTGTCCACCGTGTGCTCCCGGAAGGCGCGTTTGAGCACCGAGTAGGCCCGCTCCCCCTTGGCCACGATCATGACGCCCGAGGTGCCCACGTCCAGGCGCGAGACGATGCCCTGACGCTCGGCGGCACCGGAGGTGGCCACCCGCACGTGCATGGCCTTGAGAGCGCCGAGGACGTCGGGGCCGTCCCACCCCATGGAGGGGTGCGCGGCCACGCCTGCGGGCTTGTCGACGACGACGATGTCCTCGTCCTCGTAGAGCAGCTCCATCCCGTCCACGGGAGTGGCGACCGGCTCGGTGGGACGCGGGTCGGGCAGGTAGACCTCGAGGAGCTCGCCCGCGCGCAGACGAGCGGACTTGGCCAGCACCTCGCCGTTGCGGCGCACCTCACCGGCCTCGCACAGGTCCTCGACCCGACTGCGGGACAGGCCCGTCATCCGGGCCAGCGCGGCATCGACCCGTTCGCCGTCGAAACCGTCGGGGACGGGCAGCAGGCGCACGCTCATTGCGGCTCCCCGGAGGCCGTCCGCGCTGATGCCTCGGAGGACTCCTCCGGCTCTGAGGGCTCCTCAGCGCGATCCTTCCGGCGAGCTCGGGCTCCTCGGCGGGTTGAGGAGGGCGATCCGTCTGATCCTTCCGCCTCGGGCTTGTCTGGGGCGCCGGCGCGCGTGCCGTCGATCTCCCAGCCTCCCAGGGACAGGATGATGATGCCCACGGCGGCCGCCACGATGGCGATGTCGGCGACATTTCCCACGAAGTAGCCGCCGTAGTCGATGAAGTCGATGACGTGGCCGCGCAGGAAACCGGGCTCGCGCAGAAGGCGGTCGATGAGGTTGCCGACCGCACCACCGAGGACCAGGCCGAGGGCCACCGCCCAGGAACGGGACGCCAGGTTCCGGGAGACACGGATGATGACGGCCACGACGAAGGAGGCGATGAGCGCGAAGATCCACGTCTGCCCGGTGGCGAAGGAGAAGGCGGCGCCCGGGTTGCGCACCAGGACCAGTCCCAGCGCTCGACCGAGCAGCGCCGTGTGCCGGCCGTCGGACAGCGCTGAGAGCGCCCACTGCTTGGTGGCCTGGTCCACGACGATGACGATGACCGCCACCAGCCACAGCACGATCACCGGGAGGCGTTTGGATCGGCTCCCACCCGCCGCCTGCGACGTCATGGCTTCGTCCATGGCGCTGAAGGGATTGTCTGTGGGCAGTGGGACAACGTTGTCGGCGTTGCCAGCGGTCTCCTCCACGGAGGAGGCGGGATCGACGTGGTCAGGCATGGGGCTTTCTCGCATTGCACTCAGAGGAGAACGGGTGACGATGGGCTGTGTACCCGACGAAGGGCGGCGACCC
>NZ_MSGO01000013.1:46717-82582 GCF_001929375.1 Actinomyces oris
GGGTCGCCGCCCTTCGTCGGAGGCCGTGTCACTGACGACCGGAGGAGCTGGACCATCCTGATCGGATGGGGACCATCGCGATGGGGCTCCGTTGTCCAGTACCGGAGGTGTTCACGGGGATGAGCCGGGAGGCGATCACGGCCTGGAGGATCACGGACCCTGAAGGATCACAGGCCGGAGATGGAGCTCTCCCCGCCATCCTCGACGTTGGTGAGCAGGTTCTGCAGGTAGCTCTTGAGGCGAGTGCGGTAGTCGGACTCGAAGCGCCGCAGCTCGTCGATCTTGTGCTCGAGGCCGGAACGCTCCTTCTCCAGCTGGGCGAGGGTGCGGTTGCGCTGGTCCTCAGCCTCACGCACGATCTGCTCACCGGTGGAGCGGGCCTCGGTGACGATGCGCTCGCCCTCGGCCTTGCCGTTGGCGACGTGCTCATCGTGGAGGCGCTGGGCCAGCTCGAGCATGCCGGAAGCGGCCGCCGGGCCCTGGCCGCCGGACTCGCCGGCGGAGACGGCCGGCATGGACATGGCAGGCTCTGCCTGGACCGGAGAAACGGGGGTTGCAGGGGCGGAAGGGATGGCAGCCCCCTCGCCGAGCTGGGCCACTCGGCGGTTGGCGGCCTCGAGCTTGGCCTTGAGGTCGGCGTTCTCAGCCTCCAGCTGACGCATCGCCTCGACTACCTCGTCGAGGAACTCGTCGACCTCGTCCTGCTCGTAGCCCTCACGGAACTTGGTCGCCTGGAACTTCTTGTTGAGGACGTCGTCTGCTGTCAGCAGCGTCATGGGTCGTCACCTCGGTGTCGTTACGGATAAGGTCACGAGCACCGGGCATCCGGTCACTCATGCGGACAGAGTACCTGAACTCGAGGTTCAGGCCACATCAAGCGCGATATCTCACGCTGACGTGAGAACAGCACTCTAGCGGTTCGCTCACAACTTCACACCTGTTCAGATGAGAAGTCCGAGGAACCACTGGATCATCCAGATCCCGATGAACAGGACCAGGAAGCTCAGGTCGATACCGACCCCTCCCAGGCGTGCCATGGGAACCCTCTGACGGATCACTCGCAGAGGCGGATCCGTCAGAGCGTAGACAAGGTTGGCCAGCACCAGGACGATCCCCCGGGGACGCCACTGGCGGGCGAAGACCTGAATCCAGTCGAGCACAACCCTGACCAGGAGGATGAGGAAGTACAGGCTCAAAATGCTCGACAGGATCCTGGCTACTGCGGAGACGAGGTTCACGTACGAGTCAGCTCAGCTCTGGTTGAAGAAGCGGCCGCGGGCCTCGGCGACCTCGCCGCCGTCGATCTCCACGCTGGCCGGGGTCAGCAGGAACACGCGCGGGGTGACGCGCTCGATGGCGCCGTGCAGCCCGAAGACCAGACCGGCGGAGAAGTCCACCATGCGACGCGCGTCGGACTCGCTCATGCCGGTGAGGTTGATGATGACGGGGACGCCGTCGCGGAAGGACTCTCCGATGATCCTGGCCTCGTTGTAGGTCGAGGGGTGAACCGTGACGATACGGCGAAGGTCCGGAGCGGCGGCAACGGGGTCGGGCGCAGCCGGGGCGGAGAAGTGCTCATACCCCTCGTCGCTGAAGTCCTGCTCGTGCTCCTGCACGGCGTAACCGGCGTCGGCAGCCTCATAGCTGTCCTCGTAGGTCTCCTCCTCCGGCTCCGAGTAGCCGAGGAAACTGGTCATACTGCGCAGCGCGCCCATTTATCGCTCCTTGGTTCGTCCGGTCCCCTGCGTTCCGGATGTGCTGCGACGGTATCCGCCCCCGCGACACCGCACGGGGACCTCAACTCGGCGTGTCCCCCACCTCAGGTTTCAGGAAGGTCACGCCCAGGAGTTATTCAGTGCGCTGGGGCTTATCGAGGAACTCCGATACCTGCCAGGCGTCCGGTCACTCCGTCGCGCCGGTAGGAGAAGAAACGAGAGTCCTCGTAGGTGCACCACTGACCAGCGCTGACGTGACCAATACCAGCGCGCTCGAGCTGGGCGAGGACACCTGCCGCGACGTCAAGGCCGGGCGTGCCCCACGATGTGCGTGAGGCGCACGCCGGTTCGCGCTGCGCGGACAGCGCGAGCATGTCGTCGGGGACCTCGTAGCAGGAGCCGCAGATCGACGGCCCCACGGCGGCCCACAGATCCGCCGGCTCCACTCCGCCGCGTCGGAGGAACTCGATCGTGGCCGGGATGACACCGTCGAGCATGCCTCGCCGCCCGGCGTGCACGGCGGCGGTGAGAGCACCGTCTCGGGAGGCCAGCAGAACGGGGACGCAGTCGGCCACGAGAACGCAGCAGCCCGCAGGTGCTCCAACCGCCCGGGAGTCCAGGACGAGCGCGTCCGCAGTGGGCACCTCATCGACCTGGGCCGTGGCCACGACGGCGGAGTGAATCTGGTTCATCCAGGCCAGGTGGCGTCCCCGCTCGAGCCCGAGCAGCCCCTCGAGTCGACGACGATGGCACCGAACACGTTGCGGGTCGTCTCCGACATGGAGCGCCAGGTTCCACCCGGAGTAGGCGGTCCCGTCCCCGCCCTCGGAACCCCGATCCTGAGTGGCACCGCCCGGAGCCGGGACGGGACGGGCCCGCAGGCCGCGGGTAGTGAAGTACCCACGAGCCCGCGGGCCCAGATCCACCTCGATCAGGTCCGAGACCTCAACGGCACTGATATCGCACATGGTTGCCGCGTCCCCGGACAGCGATCCCGCTCAGCGAAGGAAGTCGGGCAGATCGATGCCGTCATCGTCGGCGTCGACCCCGATCACCTGAGGAACCTCAAGGTCTGAGACCGAGTGGTGCGCAGGCACCGAGCCGTAGGAGCCGTAGGACTCATCCACATAGGCCGGCATGCTCCCCGAGGAGAGGGTCTCAGCCGCACTGACCTGCGACATGTGCGCCGCTACCGCCGGCGACGAGGAGGGCGGAGGAGCCAGCGGGACCGGACGAGTCACCGGGTTCTGGGCGGCGTGGGCACCACCGCGAGGAGCGGGGGCCGGGGGCAGGTCGTCGACCGGGGAGGAGGGCACCGGCGGCACGGCGGCGGCCCGCGACAGTCGAGTCATCGGATCGGCCAGGCCGCCGACGATCGGCTCGGAGTCGAAGCCGGCGGCGATGACCGTCACCCGTACCTCGTCCCCCAGGGCGCCGTCGACCACGTTCCCGACGATGATGTTGGCCTCGGGGTGGACGGCCTCGCGCACCAGGTTGGCGGCCTCGTTCATCTCGAACAGGCCCAGGTCGGAACCGCCCTGGAAGAAGAGCAGCACGCCGTGGGCGCCGTCGATCGAGGTCTCCAGCAGCGGCGAGGCGATGGCCTCCTCGGTGGCCGTGATGGCCCGCCCCTCGCCGGTGGCCGAGCCGATACCCATGAGGGCGCTGCCTGCTCCCTGCATGACGGACTTGACGTCGTTGAAGTCGACGTTGATGAGGCCGGGGGTGGTGATGAGCTCGGTGATGCCCTGGACACCCTGAAGAAGAACCTGGTCGGCCTGCTTGAAGGCGTCGACCACGGAGATGTTCTTGTCGGCGATCTGCAGGAGGCGGTCGTTGGGGATGACGATGAGGGTGTCGACTTCCTCGCGCAGCGCCTGGACGCCGTCCTCGGCCTGGGCTGAGCGGCGGCGCCCCTCGAAGGAGAAGGGACGGGTGACCACACCGATGGTCAGCGCACCGATGCTCTTGGCCAGGCGAGCGACGACGGGGGCCGCACCGGTGCCGGTACCGCCTCCCTCGCCCGCGGTGACGAAGACCATGTCCGAGCCGTCGAGGGCCTCACGGATCTCGGACTCATGGTCCTCGGCGGCCTTGCGGCCGATCGCCGGGTCGGCTCCCGCCCCCAGACCTCGGGTCAGGTCCCGCCCGACGTCGAGCTTGACGTCAGCATCGGACATGAGCAGCGCCTGGGCGTCGGTGTTCACGGCGATGAACTCCACGCCACGCAGATCGGCCTCGATCATGCGGTTGACGGCATTGACGCCGCCACCGCCGACACCGACGACCTTGATCTCTGCCTGGTAGTGCTGTGAGTCGTCCACAGCCATGCTCTCGACCACTGGCGTCCCCTCCGCGAGTTTCGTCATGAGCCCTCCGGCGAGGACTCCCCTCAAACCTCAACCTCAAGTTAAGGTCAATACTTATGTCATTCTCTGAACGACGGGCTTAACGCTATGAGACTTCCAGGACGTCGCATCGCATTGAAGCCCGGCGTGTTCGTGTGCAGTTGCCTGCGGATTCCCTGCTATATCGCTGCAATTTACCTGCAATAAACCTGAGGGGCTGAGGTCACGTGCCGCTGCGCGCCCCGCCGTCCCTTGGAGGGCGAGGCACTGGTGGAGCAGAAGAACCGTTCAGGACGCTTGAGACGGTGCCGCGGTGGCCGTGGCCGCCCCGTCGGCCGATCGCGTGGTGGGGCGATGCGGCGATGAGACGTCGTAGATGGACGCGGTGGTCGTCATGAGAGTCGCCAGGACGCGCGCCTTGAGCCCGTTGTCCTGGTTGTTGCCCCAGACCACGCTGGCCCCACTGGACAAGGTCAGTGTGACCTGCCCCGCCTCAGTGGCGCTGCCGCTGCTGACCTGGGCCAGGGTCTCCGGCGTGAGCGAACCCACCACCTGGGTGACGGCGGCGACCTGCTTGGCGGAGATCCTCTGCGGTCCCGAGGCCTGAGCGGCGGGGTCGGGCACGATGTTCACCAGGCCCGCTGGCGGCTCGGAGACCCGTTCGAGGACCACGGCCTCGTTGTCGAGGACCTGGTAACCGTCCGAGTCCTGCACGGTGGCCACCGGCACGCGCATCGTCAGCTGCACCCGCAGCCCGTGGGGCCAGGCCCTGGTCACCTGCGCCCGGCGCACCCGGACCAGCTTGTCACCCACCTCGGTGGAGAGCCGGCCGGTGTCGAGCCGCAGCAACGAGTCTCCCTCGTAAGAGGCCAGAACCTCGCGGACCTGCTTGTCGGAGACGCTGCCGTCCGACCCCGCCACGGAGATCCTGCGGGCCTGGAGGCCCAGGAGGGGTGAGAAGGCCAGGGCCCACACCGTCAGGACGACGGCGAGCACCACGACGGCGCCCCTCACCACTCTTCGCAGCCGCAACCGGCGCAGGGCGGCCTGACGCTCCTTGAGCCGATCGGCCAGCCCGGTGGAGACGACCCGATCATCTCCTCTGGAAAGAGCCACCTGCCGGCGACCGAACACGGTCAGCTCGGTGCTCGCCGCAGCATCGGGGCTGGAGGACGCCTGGCGGGCACTGGCGCGACCGGCGCCTTCGCTGCTGCGAAGCGATGCGGGAGAGGAACTGGACGCTCCCCTTGACGTCGTCGGACGCCGAGGCCGCGAAGGAGCCAGGGCGCCACTGCTCGAGCCCCTGGGCGTCCTGGAGGCCGAAGCGCTCCGGGGCCGCCCGGCGGGGGCAGGAGGACCGACCTGCTCAGTCCCCTGATCCGCCGGGGTGCTCGGCGCGGACGGTCCCTGCGCCGAGCGTGCGGGACGCGGACGTCGGGATCCGGAACGGCGCGGCGGGATACTGGCCGGGACGTCCTGAGCGCGGTTGGAGCGCTCGGGACGGGGGGCCGAGGGCTTCCTCATGCCCGCCCGTCCCGGTCCGCGGGCGAGGGGGCTGCACCGCCCTCACGGGCCGCCAGGTCGGCCAGTACCGTGGCCGCGAGCTCGGTGACGTCTCCGGCACCGACTGTCAGCAGCAGGTCACCAGGGCGCGCCAGGTCGGCCACCGCGTGCGCGGCCTCAAGACGCTCGGCGACGAATCGGGCTGTGCCGCCGGGGACCCGCTGGGCGACCGTGTCCCCGGTGACACCGGGGAAGTCCGCCTGAGTCTCCCTGGCGGGGTAGACATCCGTGATGACAACGGCGTCGGCCAGGGCCAGCGCCTGTGCGAAGCGGTCGGCGAAGGCCCGGGTGCGGGAGAACAGGTGCGGCTGGAACAGGACCAGGACCCGGCCGCCGCGCTCCTGGGCCACACCCCGCGCCGTGCGCAGCAGCGCCTCGATCTCGGTGGGGTGGTGGGCGTAGTCGTCGATGACGCGCACGCCGTCGGCCTCTCCCCGGTCCTCGAAGCGCCGGCCCGTCCCCCCGAAGGCCCCCAGTGCCCGGGCCATCCGGGCCGGTTCGACGCCGAGCTCGATGCCCGCGGCCCAGGCGCCGGCGGCGTCGAGGGCCACATGGTCCCCGGGCACGGCCAGCACCAGCTCAACCGGGTTGTGGACCGGTTCCTCACCGGTGCCGCCGGCGGGATTGCGGTCGGCCGCCGTGGTGAGGGTCAGCAGCCCCCGAGTGGATGAGGCCCCGTGTTCCCGGATGTCCAGGTGGACGTGCCCCTCCCCCACGAGCACTCCGCCGGGGAGGGTGTCGGGGCCGCCGAAGGAGTAGGTGACGACGCGCAGGCCCTCGGCGGCAGCGGACTGCGCCAGACGCAGCGCGCCGGCATCGGCGGCGCAGGCGACCAGCAGGCCCCCGGGCACCAGCCGGTGAGCGAAGTCGACGAATGCCTCCTCGAAGGCCTCCGCGGTGCCGTAGCTGTCGAGGTGGTCGGGCTCGACGTTGGTGACGATCTCCACGCGCGGGGAGTAGTTGAGGAAGGAGCGGTCGGACTCGTCGGCCTCGGCGACCAGGGCGGGCCCGCCGCCCAGGTGGGCTCCGGTGCCCAGGGCCCGCACGACCCCGCCGATGGCGAAGGAGGGGTCGGCGCCGACCTGCGTGAGGGCCTCGGCGAGCATGCCAGAGGTCGTGGTCTTGCCGTGCGCACCGGCCACGGCGACGAAGTCCAGCCCCTGCGCGGCCAGGGCCAGCGCCTGGGACCGGTGGATGACCTCCTGGCCCCGCCTGCGGGCCTGGGCGAGCTCGGGGTTGGTCTCCTTGATCGCGGTGGAGACCACGACCGTGCTGCGCTGGGGAACATGTGCGGCGTCATGCCCCAGGTGGGTCGTGATGCCCAGGTCGGCCAGGTGGTCGAAGGCGGGGCCTCCACGGGCGTCGGAGCCGCAGACCCGGGCGCCGCGGGCGGCGAGTAGCTGAGCGACCACGCTCATCCCCGCTCCCCCGATGCCGATGAGGTGGAAGGTCCTGTCTGCCAGCGTGCGCTGATCGGCGCCGGCCGGCCGGCCGGCGGTACGGGAGCTGTCCTGGGGTGTCATGGCGGTCATGCCGCGTTCTCCTCATCAGTGGGAGTGTCATGGATGGAGGCGCACTGCCGGATGAGGGCGGCCAGGCGGGCCGCCGCATCCTGGACGCCGGTGGAGGCCGCGGCCCGGGCCATGGCGGCCTGCCGCTCAGGGTCGGAGATGAGCATTGCGAAGTCAAGGATGTCCGAGGGCTTGAGGTCGGCGTCGAGCACCATGCGTCCGCCTCCCGAGGCCAGGACGTCAGCGGCGTTGAGACGCTGCTCCCCGTTGCCGATCGGCAAAGGGATGTAGAGCGCAGGGAGCCCCAGGGCCGTGATCTCTGCGACGGTCCCGGCGCCGGAGCGGCACAGGACCCCGTCGGCGCAGGCGTAGGCCTGTTCCATCGTGGTCAGGTAGTCGAGCACGTGGTACCGCTCGGAGAGGTCCTCCGCGGCGCCGGAGGCCACTGCCGTCTCAAGGGCGGCGCGCACCGGGGCGTCCTTGTCCTTACCGGTCAGGTGCAGCACCTGCAGTCCGGCGGGCAGGGAGCCCAGTGACTCGCTCAGGACCTCGTTGAGGTGCTGGGCCCCCAGGGATCCGCCCGTCACCAGCAGCGTGGGAAGGTCGGGGTCGAGTCCCAGAGCCTGCGCACCCTCGGCGCGGGCCCGGCGGGACCCCTCGCTCGTGGCCCGCTGCGACACCAGGGTGGCGATGGCCGGACGCAGCGGCAGCCCCGTGACCTCGGTGCGTCCCTTGGAGGCCTTGAGGCGGGTGGAGGCGAAGGTCAGGGCGACTGCCTGAGCCCAGGAGGCCCCCAGCCGGTTGGCCAGCCCCGGGCGGGCGTTCTGCTCATGGATGACGACCGGTACCCCGGCCTTCCGGGCGGCCAGGTAGGCCGGGGTCGACACGTAGCCGCCGAAGCCGACGACGACGTCGGCCCCGACCGCCTCAATGGCCTCCGTGGCCGCGCTGATCGCCTTTCCCAGCCGGTGCGGCAGGCGCAGCAGGTCACCGCTGGGGCGCCGAGGCAGAGGGACCCTGGGGACGAGGGCCAGCTCGAAGCCGGCCTCGGGCACCAGTCGCTTCTCCAACCCCTCGGCGGTCCCCAGGACGAGGATCTGCGTGCCAGGCTCACCGCCCAGGGCCGGGTCCCGAAGGGCCGCGGCCGTGGCCAGCAACGGGTTGACGTGGCCGGCGGTACCTCCACCGGCCAGCAGCACTCGCAGCGGCCGGGGCCGCTCCGAGCCGCTGGGCCCCACCTGCTGGGGCGAGTCTGCGCTCTCACTTGTCTCGGGCACGGTTCCTCCTTGGGACAATGACTGCCAGGGAACGACGCAGCGCCCCGGGACTCGTGGACAGGGCCTCCTGCGCACCGGGTTCGTGGCGCGCGAAGGCCAGAAGCACCCCGATGGCCAGGAGGACCGACACCAGCGCGGTACCTCCACGGCTCACGAGGGGAAGCGGGACGCCCAGCACCGGCAGCGCACCGGTGACGACCCCCATGTTGATGATCGCCTGCCCCACGATCCACGCCCCGATGGCCGAGGTCGTGGCCACGACGTACAGGGAGGTGTGGCGTCTCATGAGCCGCAGGCAGCAGGCGCCGATGACGGCGAACAGGGCGATGACGACGAGCGTTCCCACCAGCCCGAACTCCTCACCGAGCACGGCGAAGATGTAGTCGGAGTCCGCCTGGGTGAGGTAGCCCCACTTCTGGCGCGAGGATCCCGGCCCCACACCGAGCCAGCCCCCGGTCCCCAGTGCCCACAGCCCGTGCTTGGGCTGGTAGCCCACGCCCATGGGGTCCGCGCCCTCGGGATGGATCCAGGCGGTGATCCGGGCGCGCCGGTTGGCACTGAGCATGGAGGCGGCCGCGAACATGACGACGCCGCCGGCCCCCAGGAGGGCGAACCAGCGTTTGCGCATTCCCCCCACCCATAGGGCCCCGGCGACGATGATCACCAGGATGATGACGGTTCCCAGGTCCTGCCCGCCGAAGACGCTCAGGATCGCGGCGCCGACACCACACCAGCCCGCCGCCCACATCCGGTCCCGAGGACGCCTGTGCGCGTACCAGGTCACCAGGGTGCCCAGGACCAGGGCGAGGGCCACCTTGATGAACTCCGAGGGCTGGGCGGTGCCGACCCCCGGGACCTGGATCCAGTTGCGGTTGCCGTAGACATTGACACCGACGGGCGTGAACACCAGGCACTGCATGGCGATCGTCAGCACCAGGAGCACCCACGCCATCCGCGGGAACCAGGACAGCGGGATGCGGGAGACCCCCACCATGCCCAGCGTCCCCACCGCCGCGAAGATGAGGTACTTGGCGAAGTCGGTGAAGGCGTTGCCGCCGGTGGCCGCCACCGTCACCGACTGCACGGAGAAGACCATGATGAGTCCGAAGGTCTCCAGCACCAGGGTGGACACGAGCAGGCAGTAGTAGGTCAGAGTCACCTGCTCGAAGCTCTGGGTGGAGTCCGGCCGGCCGGAGGGACGCCGACGACGCTCCTGCGAGCCGTCATCGGGCTGACGGGCCCCGCCGTCCCAGGGCCGCTTGAGCCGCTCGCCCCAGCGCGCCAGGCGCTTGCGCCAGGCGTGACGCAGGCGACCGCCCCGGCCCGTGGGCCGTGAGCCGGTTGGCTTCCTCGCCTGTCTGGACGGTGTGGCCGCGGTCCTCCGGGGGGTGGCCCGCTCCGGCTTGCGAGCGGAACCGGCGCCCTGCGACGGGCGCGCGGACGCTCGTGAGGAGCCTGACGAGGAGGAGGTCGACGAGCGGGCAACGGTGGCCGAGGTGGACCCGGTCTTCACAGCTTCTCCTGATCACCGGAGGCGTCCGTGTCCCGGGCGCCATCGCCCTGGGTGTAGGCCCGAGCACCGGCGGCGAACAGGTCTCCGCGCTGGGCGTAGGACGTGAACTGGTCCCAGGAGGCGCAGGCCGGGGCCAGCATGACGGTGTCACCGCTGCGGGCCATGGCGCCGGCGGCCTCCACCGCGGCGGCGCTCACCTGCTCGGCGGTGCCGTCGCTGACGCGGGTGACGGGCAGGCCGGGGGCCTCCCGCTCCAGAGCCGCCAGGATGTCGTTCTGGTCCTTGCCGATGACGACGGCGCCGCGCAGGTGGGGGCGCACCGTGCGAACCAGGTCGAAGAACTGGGCGCCCTTGGTGTCGCCGCCGCAGATCCACACGCCGGTCCCCTGCGGCAGAGAGGTCAGCGCGGCCTCGGCCGAGTGCGGGTTGGTGGCCTTGGAGTCGTCGACCCAGGTGATGCCGTCCGCCTCGACGACGGTGACGATCCGGTGGGCTCCGGGACTGTAGGCGCGCAGCCCGGCGGCGACCGCCTCCGGGGCGGCTCCGGCCGCGCGGGCCAGTGCGGCGGCCGCCAGGGCGTCGGCCAGCAGGTGCGTGGGCAGGTTCTGGGCACGCCGCCCCGGGGCCAGGTGAGCCAGGTCGGCGGTGGTGGCCAGCTCGACACCGCTGGAGCGCCGCTCGGCGTGGAAGGCGCGGTCGACCAGCAGGTCCTCGACCATGCCGACCTGCCCCAGCCCCGGCGCGGCCAGGGTGAAGCCGACGGCTCGACAGCCCTCGACGACGTCGGCCTGGCGGACCATGCCCTCGGTGGCGGCGTCGGCGAGGTTGTAGACGGCGGCGAGCCGGGTGCGGCAGTAGACACGGGCCTTGTCCTGGGCGTAGGCCTCCAGCCCTCCGTGCCAGTCGAGGTGGTCGGCGGCCAGGTTGAGGCAGGCCGAGGCCAGGGGCGCCATGGTCCTGGTGGTGTGAAGCTGGAAGCTGGACAGCTCCACGGCCAGGGCGTCGGCGCTGCCGGCCAGCACCGCCTCAATGACGGGGGTCCCGATGTTGCCGACGGCCGGGGCCGTGAGCCCTTGAGCCGTCAGGATCGCCGAGAGCATGCTGACTGTGGTGGTCTTGCCGTCCGTTCCGGTCAGAGTCAGCCAGGGGACGTGCGGGCGCGACGAGTCCTGCTGGATCCTCCAGGCCAGCTCGACCTCGCTCCAGGTCTCGATACCCGCCGCCGCGGCGCCTCGCAGGACCGGGCCGGTGGCCGGGACCCCGGGTGAGACGATGAGGAGCCGCGCCGGGGAGTCCGCCAGGGCGGCCGCGGTCGCCTCGGCGTCGGCGACCGCGGTGGAGGCCACCGGGGTCTGAAGCATCTCGATGGAGGACTCACGGCTGTCGAAGACGTGGATGCGGGCCCCCAGCGTGGCCAGGGCATCGACGACGGCGCGCCCGGTGCGCCCCAGTCCGACGACGGCCACATGGGCGCCGTCGAGCTGGTCGCTCAGGGACCCACCAGGGCCGGTGGCGACGCTGGGCGGTTCACCGGGGACTTCAGTCAGACTGGTCACGGTGCGGGCTCACGCTCCTGGTTCCTCACTGCTCCTGACCGGGCTGCCGGCAGGAGAAGACTGCTTCAACGGGTCGGGTCGCGGCGGCCCGAGCATCCCGGTTCATCCGAAGATGAGCTGGCGCAGGTACTCGGCGTAGAAGAGTCCGAGTCCCGCGATGACGCACAGGCCGGCGATGATCCAGAAGCGGATCACCACATTGACCTCGGTCCATCCTCCCAGTTCGAAGTGGTGATGCAGTGGAGCCATGCGGAAGACGCGTCGGCCTGTCGACTTGAATGAGACGATCTGGATGATGTCACTCATGACCTCGGCCAGGAAGAGTCCGCCCAGGATGACGGCGAGGAACTCGGTCCGAGTCAGGATCGACAGGCCGGCAACCGCCCCACCCAGGGCCAGGGACCCGGTGTCTCCCATGAAGATCTTGGCCGGGGAGGCGTTCCACCACAGGAAGCCGAAGCAGGCGCCCATGAGGGCGGCGGCGATCATGGCCAGGTCTCGTGGGTCCCTGACCTGGTAGCAGGTGGTGGGGACCATGGTCTCGTGGCCGTAGTTGCAGGACTGGTTGGTCTGCCACACGCCGATGAGCGTGTAGGCGCCGAAGACCATGGCTGAGGCGCCTGCGGCCAGTCCGTCGAGTCCGTCGGTGAGGTTGACGGCGTTGGACCAGGCGGTGATGAGGAAGTTGGCCCACAGGATGAACAGGATGAGCCCGACGACGCTGCCTGCGAAGGCCAGGTTGATCGCCGAGTCCCGGGCGAAGGAGATCCGGGTGGAGGCGGGGGAGAGCCCGTTGCGGTCAGCGAAGTGCAGCGCCGCTACCGAGAATCCGACACCGATGAGCGCCTGCCCCACGATCTTCTGCCAGGCCCGCAGCCCCAGGGAGCGCTGCTTGGAGATCTTCTCGAAGTCGTCCAGGAATCCGATGAGCCCGAGCCCGACGACGAGGAAGAGCAGCAGGACCCCGGAGGCGCGCGGTGTGCGCAGCTGGGTGAGGTTGGCCAGGGTGTATCCCAGGACGGTGGAGATGATGATGACAAGGCCGCCCATGGTCGGCGTGCCGCGCTTGGTGAAGTGTCCCTGGGGACCGTCCTGGCGGATGAACTGTCCGTACTCCTTGGCGTGGAGGTAGCGGATGAGCAGGGGGGTCCCCAGCAGGGTGCCCACCAGTCCGACCACGCCGGAGATGAGGATGGCGGTCATCGGGGACGAACCTCCTTGAGATGATCGGCCAGGCGCCAGGCGCCCGAACCGTTGGAGCCCTTGACCAGGACGGCGTCGCCGTCGCGCAGCAGGGCGTCGATCTGGGGGATGGCGGTCGCGGCATCATCGAAGCCGACCACCTCGACCCCTCGCGCCCCGGCCGCCTCGAGTGCCTCCTGGGTGGAGCCGATGCCAATGAGCATAGCGGCTCCGGCTTGGGCCGCTAGCTCTCCGGTGCGCGCGTGATCGGCCGCCGAGGACTCCCCCAGCTCGAGCATCTCGGAAATCACGACGACGCGACGTCGGTCCCCGGCCAGAGCCGGCAGCACGGCCAGTGCCGCCGTCATGGAGTCGATGTTGGCGTTGTAGGAGTCGTCGATAAGGAGAAGATCCCCACCGAGCTCCGACACATCCATGCGGTGGGGGCTCTCAATGCTCACCGAGCCGAGCCTGTCGGCGACGAGCTCGGGGTCCAGTCCTGCGGCCACGGCCAGGCCGGCGGCGGCCAGGGCGTTGGACACGTTGTGAGCGCCGGCGACGGCCAGCTGGACGCGTCGGGGCTCGGCGAGTCCGGGCAGGTGGAGGTCGAAGGCCGCTCGGGCGGCCGCGTCCAGGGCCACGTTCTCAGCCCTCAGGTCGGCCTGTCGCCCTTGGGCGGAGAAGGTGAGGACGCGTGCCGGTGCGAGCTCGGCCATGGCGGCGGCGCGGGCGTCGTCGGCGTTGAGGATGGCGGTTCCCTCGGGCAGCAGGCCGGCGATGATCTCGGCCTTGGCCGCGGCGACGCCCTCGATGGAGCCGAATCCGCCCATGTGGGCGTGGCCGATCATGAGGACCCCGGCCGCGTCCAGGGGGGCGATGTCGGTGAGGTAGGCGATGTGCCCGGGTCCGGAGGCCCCCATCTCCAGGACGAGGTAGCGGGTGGACTCGTCGGCCTCCAGCACCGTCAGCGGCAGGCCGATCTCATTGTTGAAGCTGGCCCGGGGCGCCACCGTGGGGCCGGAGGCGGCCAGGAGCTGACGGGTGAGGTCCTTGGTGGTGGTCTTGCCCACCGAGCCGGTCATCGCCACCACGGTGAGACGCTCACCGCGCTCGGCCGCTGCCTGGCGCAGTTCCTCCAGGTGGGTGCGGGCCAGCGCGCCGAGGGCCGTCACGGTGTCCTCCACGAGGACGAGCCCCATGGCCGGCTCCTCGGCCCGCTCCTGGGACAGGCCGCTGCGGGCGGCCTCCAGGTCGGAGACGATGGCGCCAACGGCGCCCAGGGCCCCGGCTGATCCCAGGTGGGCGTGGCCGTCGGTGCGCTCACCGTGAACGGCGACGAACAGTGAGCCCTCGGCGGCCTGGCGCGAGTCGGTGACAACCGGTCCGGTCACCGGCACGTCCGGGCCGATGAGCCTGCCGTCGACGGCGGCTGCGATCTGACTCAGGCTGAGCCTCATGCCCGTCCCCATTTCTCCTCGACGGCCTCGGCCATCACGGGCGCGTCGTTGTAGCGGATGAACTCGCCGGCCATCTCCAGGAAGGGCTCATGGCCCTTCCCGGTGACGATGACGGTGTCGTCGGGTCCGCACAGCTCGACACCCCGGCGTACGGCGTCGCCGCGCCAGGTGGTGATCTCCTCGACGTCGTCCAGGTCGGGGCGCACTGCGCGCACCCCCTCGAGGATGGCGTTGCGGATGAGCTGGGGATCCTCGCTGCGGGGGTTCTCGTCGGTGACGACCAGAACGTCCGCCAGGCGGGCGCACACCTCACCCAGCATGGGTCGCTTGCCCTGGTCGCGGTCGCCGTCGGAGCCGAAGACCACGATGAGGCGCCCCGGGGTGATGGGACGCACGGCCTTGAGGGCCAGCTCCATGGCCTCGGGGGTGTGGGCGAAGTCGACGATGCACAGGCCGCGTCGGCCGTCGCGCTGGCTGATGCGCTGCATACGGCCGGGGATGTTGTGGGCACCGGCCAGGGCGGCTGTGGCCGTGGCGGCGGGCACCCCCGCACGGATGGCCATGACCAGGGCCAGGGCGGCGTTTTGGACGTTGACGAGTCCGGGCAGGGGGCAGGAGGCCTCGATCTGCTCGCCGTCGGGCCCGTGGAGGGTGAAGGTGGTGGCGGAGTCGGTCAGGGAGACGGCGGCGTCGCTGACCCACCAGTCGGCGGGGGCGTCGCCGGGGTAGGCGCGCACGCGGTCGATCTCGATGGGGGCCTTGGCGGCCAGGGCCGCACCCCACTGGTCGTCGACGCAGACCACGCCGCGGCGGGCGTGCTCGGGGGTGAACAGCTGCGCCTTGGCCTCCAGGTAGCCCTCCATGGTCTTGTGGAAGTCGAGGTGGTCGCGCTGGAGGTTGGTGAAGCCGGCGACGTCGACGACGAGCCCATCGAGCCGGTGCAGGACGATGGCGTGACTGGAGGCCTCCAGGGAGGCGGCGCCGACCCGGTCCTCCACGGCCAGGGCCATCATCCGCTGCAGGACGGGGGCCTCGACGGTGGTGCGCGGGGACTCCACGGAGCGCTCCCCCACGCGCAGCTCGACGGTCCCGGCCACCATGCAGGCGCCGACGTGGGCGGACAGGATGGCGTCGAGGAAATAGGCGGTGGTCGTCTTGCCGTTGGTTCCGGTGACGGCGGTGGTGACCAGTCCGCGTGCCGGGTGGTGGTAGGCCTCGGCGCTCAGGGGGCCGACGACGGCACGGGGGTCGTCGTGCACGAGGACCGGGGTACCGGGAGCGGACTCGTGGACGATCTGGGCGCCGTCGGCATCGGTCAGGACGGCGACGGCGCCGGAGGCGACGGCCTCGGCGGCGAAGCGGGCCCCGTGGACGGTGAAACCGGGCAGCCCCACGAAGAGCTCGCCCGGGGCGGTGTCGGCGGAGTCGACGCTGACCCCCAGGATGCTCAGGTCGTTGAGGGCGGCGGCATCCTCAGCTGAGGCGGGAGCCAGGGAGAAGCGCTCGCTCAAGGTGCTGATGGGGATGGGACCATTGGAGCTCGGCCGTAGGGCGGCGGCCGACTCGTAGGCGTGGTTGCTCATAGTTCCTCAATCTATCGCGACCTTCCACTGTCGATGTTCCACAAGAGCCCCTCCGGCCCACTTCGCCGAGGTGCTGGTTGTCACGCTTACCCCATACGCCACCTCACTGGCTCGCGTCCCGTTCTCCCCCGGCGCCGTTACGAGCGGCCCGGGCAGCCACGACGCTCGGGTCCGGGGCGATGTTGAGCGCCTGCATGGCGGCCAGCGCCACCTCTCGGAAGACGGGGGCGGCAACGGTGCCTCCGTAGATTCCCTCGGGCCGGTTGACGATGACGGCGATCGCCAGCACCGGGTCGCGGGCCGGCAGGAAGCCGACGAAGGAGGCCACGGTGGAGTCGTCGGTGAGGATCTCGGTGGTTCCGGTCTTTCCGGCCACCAGGTAGCCGTTGATGGAGGCCGACTCCGCGGTGCCGCCCTCCTGGGTGACGCCGATGAGCATCTCAGTGAGGGTCTTGGCCGTCGCCTCGGAGACGACCCGCACCCCCTCGGGGCGCTTCTGCGGGGTCTCCTTGCCGTCGGCGTCGATCCAGGCGTCGATGACGCGCGGGGCCACGCGCACGCCCTTGTTGGCCACGGTGGCCAGCACCTGGAGGGACTGGAGGGTGGTGCCGGCCACGCCCTGCCCGAACATCGTGGTGTAGCGGGTGCGGTCGTCCCAGGAGCCGGGCGGGTAGAGGATGCCGTCGGACTCCGCCGGCATCTCGATGCCCGTGGCCTGCCCCCAGCCGAAGCGCTTCATGTACTTGTAGCGGACGTCGTCGGCGAGCTTCTCGCCGATCTGCACGGTGCCGACGTTGGAGGACTCCGCCAGGACCCCGGCGGTGGTCATGGTCTGGGTCTCGTGCTCGTGGGAGTCCTTGAAGGTCTGCCCGTTGGCCGCACTCCAGGTGTAGGGGATGGTCCAGGTGTCCTCGGGCTTGACGACCCCCTCCTCCAGAGCGGCGGCGAAGGTGACGACCTTCCCGACGCTTCCGGGCTCGAAGACGGCCTGAACGCTGCGGGCGGTGCGGTTCTCCTCGGATGTGGCCGAGGGGTCGGAGGGGTCGACCGAGTTGGAGTCGGCCAGGACCACGACCTTGCCGGTGGTCGGTTCCATGGCCATGACGATGCCCCAGTCCGCGTGCTGGGCGGCAACCGTTCGGTCGATGGTCTCCTGGGCGATGGACTGCAGGTCGGGGTTGAGGGTGGTGCGCACCGTGGCGCCGGGCCTGGCCGGTTCGTCCTCCTGCTCACCGGTGGGGATGATGACGCCGCTGCGCCCGACCTCCTCGCTGCCCTTGCCGTCGGTTCCCGTCAGGAGCGTGTTCTGGGTCAGCTCCAGGCCGGCCGCCCCGATGAGCTCGCGGTTGTGCTCGCCCTCGTGGGTGAAGCCCAGGACGTTGCCGGCCACGGTCCCGGCCGGGTAGGTGCGCCGGGTGCGCTGGTCCGGCTCGACCCCGGGGATGTCCAGGGCCTTGATCTTGCGCCAGGTGTCGGGAGAGACCTCCTGGGCGATGACCTCGTAGCTCCGGTTTCCCACGAGCTTGGCTCCGAGCTCGAGGGGATCGACGTTGAGGATCGGTGCCAGCTGGGCCGCGACCGCCGTCGCCCCGTAGTCGACGACGACCTTCTCATTGACGCCGGTGGACTCGTTGAGTCGCATCTCGGTGCGCTCGTACTGAGCGATGAGGGACTGGTTGACGCCGACGTCGTAGCTGACCGCCGAGGAGGCCAGGACGGTGCCGTCGCGTCCGGTGATGTCGCCTCGGGGGGCTCGGTTGACCCAGGTGACCGTGCGCTCGGCCTTCGCCTTCTGGGCCAGCTCCGGCCCCTCGACCGCCTGGACGTAGACGGTGCGCCCGGCCAGTGCGGTGAACACGAGCAGCCCTCCGAGCTGGAGCGCCTGACGACGCGAGGGATTCACAGGCGTCTACTTCCCGCTCTTGGCGGCGTGGGCGGGGGTTCCCTCGGTGAGCTGTCCCTTGTTGACATCGACGACGCCGGGGGCGGCGGCGGGCACCATCCCGAGCTCCTTGGCTCGGCTGGCCAGCGCGTCGGGCGCCGAGGCCTCCTGAACCTGGGTGCGCAGCGTCTCGACGTGGTCCTCGGCGACGTTGAGCTCGATCTGCTTCTCCTTCATCCGGTAGGCGGTGTCGGCCATCTTGGCGTTGAGGAGCATCGAGGTGATGAGGGCCCCGGCCAGCACGAGGATGATGACGGTGAGGAAGGGCAGGGAGGACGAGGCGGCCCGAGAGGCGCCGCTGACGACGCGCAGCTGGGGCCGCTTGACCGAGCCCGCCTCCGTGCGCCCCTGGGTGCTGGTGGAACCACTTGCCTGGGCGGTGCGCCGCGTCGCGATCGGGCGGGTGACTCGAGCAGTAGCAGTGGCGCTCATCAATGTGCCTTCCCTGTGGCGTAGCTGGACTGGAGTGGATGGACGATGGTGCAGTGGGATCATTGACCGCCTGGGACGGTCCGCCGGCGTCTGGAGCGGCGGGGCCGCCTAGCTGCGGTGGCGACGGCGCGCGGCGCGTTGACCGCTCCGGTGCCCGGGGTCCCGTCCCCGGCCGCCTGCGGGCGCAGGCGCCTGCGGTGAAGGAGCCTGGTCGGCCGGACGCAGGCGGGCGGCTGCCCGCAGTCGTACCGGTGCTGAGCGGGGGTTGTGGTCGAGCTCGCGGGCATCGGCCTTCTCCGCGCCGTTGGTGATCAGCTCCAGGTAGGGGCGGTCCGCCTCGGGGACGACCGGCAGGTCCTGGGGCGCCCGGGAGACGGCTCCGTGGGCCAGCGCCCGTTTGACGATGCGGTCCTCCAGGGACTGGTAGGACTCCACCACCAGGCGTCCTCCCACACGCAGGCTGTTGAGAGCCCGGGGCACGGCCCGCTCCAGGACGTCGAGCTCGGCGTTGACGGCGATGCGCAGCGCCTGGAAGGTCCGTTTGGCCGGGTGCCCGCCGCTGCGGCGAGCCGCTGCGGGCACGGACTGACGGACGAGCTCGGCCAGCTCCTGGGTGCTGGCCACCGGCTGGCCGGACTCGCGGCGACGCACGATGGCGGCGGCGATGCGGGAGGCGAAGCGTTCCTCGCCGTAGGTGCGCAGGATGCGGGTGAGCTCGACGGCGTCGGCAGTCTCCAGCAGATCCTGGGCGGTCATTCCTGAGCCCTGGTCCATGCGCATGTCGAGAGGTGCCGGGCGGGCGTAGGAGAAGCCCCGTGAGGCCTCGTCGAGCTGGAGGGAGGAGACCCCCAGGTCCATGAGGACGGCGTCCACGGTTCCCTCAGCACGAGCGGAGTGCTCACGAGCCACCCGGCTGACGGCGTCATAGGTCGTCTGAACCGCGATGAAGCGGTCTCCGAAGCGGGCCAGGCGCGCCGAGGCCAGCGCGATCGCCTCGGGGTCGCGGTCGATGCCCACGACCTTCAGGGCCTTAAAGCGCTCGAGCGCGGCCTCGGTGTGGCCTCCCATGCCCAGGGTGCAGTCGATCATGACTGGCTGGGCCGGGCCGTCCGGCGACGTGCTGTCAGCAGCGCCCTCGATGGCGGGGGCGAGCAGGTCCAGGCAGCGTTCAAGGAGCACCGGCTCGTGCCGGCCGACGGCGTCGGCGGCGGATGCCTGCACCTGTGAGCTGGTCATGAGGCGTGCTCCTTTCTGATGCTGGTCCGGGTACCTGACTGGCACTCAGTTGCTGATGGGTCTTCGGCGTTTGACACTCCCCGACAGGCCGGGAGGCGGCCATCTCGCCAGGACTCCTCCCGTGGTTCCGGCGCCGGGGAAGAGGCGTCGGACTCGACATCGGGCGGAGACCTCACGAGATGGTTCGCCAGAGCCCTGTTGGCGTCTGCGTGCGGTCCGTCGGGGTGTTCAGTTGTCGACGCGGTCGCGGGGTCAGAAGAAGCCGGGGATGATCTCCTCGGCCGTGTCGGCGAAGACCTGTTCCTGGGCGGCCAGGTAGGTGCTCCAGGACTCGGAGTCCCAGATCTCCACCCGGGCGCCGGCTCCGATCACCGCCAGGTCCTTCTTCAGGCCCGCGTAGGCCCTCAGCGGAGCCGGCAGCGTGATACGCCCCTGCTTGTCCGGGATCTGCGAGTCCGCCCCCGAGAGCATGACGCGCACGTAGTCACGCGCCTGCTTCTGAGCGAGGGGGGCCTCACGCAGCTGGGCGTACATGCGCTCGAACTCGGCGGCGGTGAAGGCGTACAGGCAGTGCTCCTGACCTCGGGTCAGGACCACGCCGCCCGCAAGCTCCTCACGGAACTTCGCCGGGAGGATGAGACGGCCCTTCTCGTCCAGCTTGGGTGCATACGTCCCCAGGAACATGAGCCACCTCCTTCCCCTCGACGACCCCGCGTGCCCCACCCTACTCCACTTCCCTCCCTTTTCTCCCACCCCTCCTCCTCGAGAGCATCACAACCGCATATCACCGACGACGGAACCACCACCCCGGGCCTCTGACTTTTCGTTGACATCACAGCAGTTCACCGCCTCTTCACGCAGGGTGGAGGGAGGTGGAGGACGGGTGGAGGGAGGCATTCACCACCACCCTTCTCGGCGTGGTGGATATCCAGGAAAAAAGCAGAGTCCACTCGGCCTGCATGCAGAGTTCGGGTGGGGCTCAGGGACTCTGCGCAGAGGTACGAGCAGAGCCGCACCGCTCTTGTGGCGGCTCTCCCGAATCCAATGATTTCCTTGGGATTCTCAGGATTCTGTCCCGGCCTCGCGAGGTCCGCCGGGGGCTGATCGGGCTCTCCAGACGCTCAGGTCCTGTCTCGAACGGGTGAGCGTTGGAGACAGGACCTGTGGGGCCGTACCGGCGGGAGGGATGCGGTGGTGGAGGGAAGTGGGGGTGGTGGAGGGAGATGGGGATCGGCGTGCGTTGACGCGGCCTGAGGGGTGCGGGGATGCGGGTGGAGTAGAGAGGGGGGAGGAGGGGGCTGGTGTGAGCTGGTCAGTCCTCTGAGTCGCGCCTGCGATCCCAGCGCTCCGACTGGCGGTCCATGAAGGAGGAGCGCTTCTTCCCGCCGTTGGCACCCCTGGCGGGCCTGTCTCGACCTGCCGCGGACTGGCGTGGGCTCGTCGTGCTCTCAACCCGGGTCAGTGCCAGTGCGACCCCGCCGACGGCCACGAGGAAGCCCGCGACCCCCAGCAGGATGGACAGGAGGCTGTGGGGCACTGAGACCCCTGCGATGAGAAGCGCCAGGCCGATGAGGGCCAGGGCCACGCCACCACCGATATGGCGCGGTGAGGGGCGCGAGAGCCGGCGCTCCTGACGCTGGAAGGTCTGAGCCAGCTCGGGATCATCCTCATGGAGCTGCGATTCCAGGTCTCGCAGGACCTGCTGCTCTCGCTCTGACAGTGCCATCATGCTCCTTGCTTCCGGGCGGGGCCGGGGATCTGCGCCGTAGTCGTCAGGATAGGCGCTGCGGCCGCTCAGGAGAAACTTTCCTGGGAGGTTGGTCGGGGCGAGAACCGGCTCTCCTGCTCGGATCGCTGAAGACCCCGCTCTCTCGGTGGCCCTCTTCCGAGCCGAGCGGTGTCCGGGTGGTGCCGTCTCCTGGCAGGAGGCTGGCCGGGGCCACTGCGTGAGCGCCCCATCTGCGGCGTACGGCGTCGGCTGCCCGCTCGGAGGCGCCGCGCCGCGGGTCCTCGTCCAGGAGGAGCTGCACACCGTCGTCGGGGCGCAGCAGTCCCTCGACCCGCACCCCCAGGAGGCGAAAGCCGCCGGGCGGGGTGGGCAGGGCTGAGTAGAGCGAGGAGACGGTCTCCCAGATGTCCTGGGCGAGGTCGGTGGGAGTGGCCAGGGTGCGTGAGCGGGTGACGGTGGTGAAGTCGGCCCCTCGAGCCTTGAGGACGGCGACACGGCAGCGCAGGTCCGCCGCGCGCAGGCGGGCGGCGCACTGGTGGGTCTGGTCCAGCAGGACCCGCCGGGCGTGCTCCCGGTCGGTGAGGGTCTCGAAGAAGGTGGTCTCGGTGCCCACCGACTTCTCCTCGCGCACCGGCTCCACCCGGCGGGGGTCGACGCCGTGGGAGAGCTCGTGCAGGTGGCGTCCGGAGGCCCGGCCGAGGATCCTCTCCAGGTGGCGCACGTCGGTGTCCGCCAGGGTGCGCACGTCCCGGATCCCCCACCTGGCCAGGATCTCCTGCGTCCGAGCGCCCACGCCCCACAGCGCCCCGACCGGCAGCACGTTGAGGAAGTCCTGCGTGGCGCCGGCCGGCACCAGGAGCAGCCCGTCGGGCTTGGCGTGGGAGGAGGCGAGCTTGGCGATGAACTTGGTGGAGGCGATGCCCACCGAGGCCGGGACGCCCACTCTCCGGCGTATCTCGGCGCGGATCCACCTGCCGATGGCCACAGGCGACCCCATGCGGCGCCTGGCCCCGGTCACGTCCAGAAAGGCCTCGTCGATGCTCACCTTCTCCAGGACGGGGGTGACCTCCGCCAGGACGGCCATGACCTGGGCGGAGACCTGGGAGTAGAGGCCGTGACGCACGGGCAGGACCACGGCCTGGGGGCAGCGGCGGGAGGCCTCGGCCATGGACATCGCCGAGGAGACGCCGAAGGCGCGGGCCTCGTAGGAGGCGGCTGAGACGACGCCCCGGCCGTCGCGGCCGCCGACGATGACAGGGCGGCCGGCCAGCTCGGGGTGCTCGAGGAGCTCGACCGAGGCGAAGAAGGCGTCCATGTCGACGTGGATGATGGGGGCGGCGGAGTCATCGTCCCCCCAGGACCGGCGCGCGGCCTGGGAACGGGGCGCCCTGCTCATCTCCACCTCCTCAACGAGTGCGGCGGGCTCAGCGACTGACGGGACCGGAGAAGTCCGACTGCACTCCTCTCAGGCTACCGTGGGGCTGTGACACGTAGACGCAGGACCTCTGGGGCCCCGGCGCTGACCGACCTGCCCCCGGGCCCGGTGCGCACCTCCTTGGCCACGGCCGAGCTCGTGGCGCGAGACACCGGGATCCTCCTCATGCTCGACGGCACGGAATCCTCCTTCCTGGACCTGCGAGACCCCTCCCACCTGGACTTCGAGTACCACCAGCAGATGGACGCGGTGCTCACGGCGCTGCGCGGCGAGGGCGGCCCCGTCAGGGCGCTTCACCTGGGTGGGGCGGGCTGCGCCCTGGCCAGGGCGTGGGACGCGACCCGCCCCGGCTCCCAGCAGGTCGCCGTCGAGATCGATGAGATTCTCGCGAGCCAGGTGCGGACCTGGTTCGACCTGCCCCGATCCCCCAGGCTGAGGATCCGGGTCGGTGACGCCGCTGAGGTGGTTGCTGGGCTGCGGCCCGGCCAGTGGGACGTCGTGGTGCGTGACGTGTTCGGCGGCGGGAGTGTGCCTGGCTCCTGCAGGAGCCAGGAGTTCCTCGGCTCCTGCCTGAGGGCGCTGACGCCTGACGGGCTGCTGCTGGTCAACACCGCCTCCATGCCGCGCGCCCGAGCCGGCGCCGAGATCGCGGCGCTCGCCAGGGCCCTGGACGGTGACGTCTCCCGCGCAGTCATCGTCGCCGACCCCGCTGCGGTGCGTGGCAGACGTCGGGGCAACCTGGTGCTGGTGGCCCGCCGGGCCCCTTTCACGGCGGGCGAGCTCGAGGAGGTCGAGCGCGCGGTGCGCCGTCTGCCGCTGCCGGTGCGCAGCTGGTCGCTCGACGACGCCGCGGTTCCGCGCCCCGAGGGCGGCCAGACCCGCTAGACCCGTGAGAGGCGGCTGACCGGTACAGCCGGCTCGGGACCTCCCAGCACCGCGCAGTACCGTTCAGCCCTCGCGGCCGGGGTTCCAGCCCTGGGGCCCCAGGTCCCCGGAGTCGTTGGCCTCCAGGAAGGCCTCCAGGCGGGCGCCGATCTCCTCGGCGCTGGGCAGGTTGAGGATCGGCGCGGACGTGTCGACCTCATCGATGGCGATTCTGGGGGCCATGGCGTCGTACTGGGCCTCCAGGGCGGAGACGACGGCGCTGACCTCCGGCTGCTGTGCGGCCTCGGCGTTGATCTCGGCGCGGTTGATGCTGGCGGCGGCCTCGAGGTCCCCCACCGGCAGTGCCAGGCCGGTGGCCTGCACGATGGCGGTCAGCAGCGCCGAGGCTCCCTGCGGGAACTCGTCACGGGCCACGTAGTGCGGGATCGCGGCCGAGACTCCGCGGGAGTCCAGGCCCAGCTCGCCCAGACGCAGCTCGAGGTAGGCCGACATCGACCCGGGCAGCTCGACGTGCCCGAAGAGCTCGGGCTGGTTGGGCAGCAGGTCGGGCTGGCTGCCGTGGTGGTGGACGTAGGTCGGGCGCGTGTGGGGCACGGCCATGGGGATGCCGCTCATGCCGACGGCCTGGCTCACGCCCATGGAGACGGCCAGGTGGGCCACGGCTCCGACGAACTCGTCCCAGCGGTAGTCCGGCTCGCTGCCGTGGAGCAGGAGGACGTCCTCGCCGTCGTCGTCATGGAGGAGGTCCAGGACCAGCTCGGGCATGATGACTGAGGAGTAGTTGTTGTGGACGAAGGTCATCGTGGGACGCCTGGCGCGGTAGTCCACGAGGGCGTCGATGTCGAAGGTGGCGACACGCTCGCTGGGGAGCGTCATGAGCAGCTGGTCGACGGCCAGCGCGCCGGCGTTGCCTGCGTCCATGGCGCCCTCGAAGTGGTGGATGAGGACCCTCGGGGAGATCGGCTGATCCGCGGGGTGCTGGATGGTGAACAGTGGTCTCACGAGCCCGTCTCCTCCTGTCTGGTCTGGTTCATCCTCCCGCAGCATGGGCCCGTTGGTGCGCCCGCCCTGAGGGGCGAGCGAGACCGACGGTCCCGGGAGGGCGTGTCCGTGTCGTGCAATGGTCTCAGCATGGTCTGGGTTCGGTGCCCGCAGCGCTCCCGTCTCAGTCACGTCTCAGCCATGTCGTGGTCGAGCGACGTCGAGTGACCTCGGTTCAGTGACACGATTCGGCGTTTTATCAGGATTCGTCCGGGTGAGTGCCCGGGAACGGCGGTTAGCGTCCTGGGCACTCCTGCCAACACCTTCTGGATTGTCGATGTTCCCACCCGCGCCGGGTTCGGGCGCCTTGTTCGCCCTCGGCGTCCCCGTCGGGGCGTCAGCAGGAGAATAATGGGTCGACCGTACTGAAGCCATCACCGACCCCAGTACCCGTCAGCGTCAACCAGCGCCGGCCAGCGCGCCTGCCGGCCAGAACCAGAACCGATGCGAGGCCTTGTGAGTCAGACGATCCCCTCTCGCCCACCGCACTCCCAGCAGGAAGCGCAGTCGCGGGCGGAGGAAGATGCGGGCAGCGTCCGCGAGCGCGAGATGCGCGGTGAGCAGGTCGTCGTCGACCTCGCCTACAGCGAGCTGGACCGCCAGCTGGCTCAGGCCCGCCGCTCCCTTGCCCGCACCGAGGCCCAGGGCGTCAGCGGCACCCACCAGTCCCGCGGGGAGCGGGACGCCTACGCCGTGCACTACTCGTCGCTGGTCTCCTCCCTGGAGGGGGTCGAGGACCGGCTGGTCTTCGGGCGGATGGACATGAGCGGGTCACCCGACGACGCGCCGGACTCGGGATCCTCGGAGAGGGCCTCGGCCTCCGCCGCCGGCTGCGGCCGGGGCGCGGGCGGCTCCTCCCCGGTCACCGGCGGGGGGCGGCGCCACTACGTGGGCCGTATCGGTCTGCAGGACGCTCAGCACCGCGAGGTGATCCTGGACTGGCGCGCCCCTTTGGCCCGGGCCTTCTATCAGGCCACGGCCTCCCACCCCATGGGGCTGGTGCGTCGGCGGCACATCGACACGCGGGCCCGTCAGGTGCTCGGGGTGGAGGACGAGGTCCTGGACCTGGCCGCCCTGGAGGCCGGCGAGGCCCCGTCCGGCTCGTCCGGGACCTCCGTGGCCGCCGGGGATCTGCAGGGCGAGGGGGCGCTCATCGCCGCGATGTCCAGCGCCCGCGACGGCCGCATGGGTGACATCGTGGCCACGATCCAGGCCGAGCAGGACCGGGTCGTCACCTCCTCGGGCCGGGGTGTGCTCGTGGTCCAGGGCGGCCCGGGCACGGGTAAGACGGCGGTGGCGCTGCACCGGGTGGCCTACCTGTTCTACTCCGAGCGCGAGCGCCTGGAGCGCTCCGGCGTGCTCCTGGTGGGGCCGTCTCGCACCTTCCTGCGCTACGTGGAGCAGGTCCTGCCCTCCCTGGGTGAGACGGGGGTGGTCTCCACGACGATCGGCGACCTGGTTCCCGGGGTGCGGGCCACGGCGCAGGAGGACGCCCGCGTCGCCGAGCTCAAGGGGCGCTCCCTGTGGGTCAAGGCCCTGGAGCGGGCGGTGCGGGGCCTGCAGCGCGTCCCGGATGCTCCCCGTGAGATCGAGGTCCAGGGTGTGCGCCTGTCCCTGAGGCCCGACGACGTGCGTGAGGCGGCCTCCCGGGCCCGCCGGGGCGGCAAGCCCCACAACCTGGCCCGCGAGGCCTTCGTGATCTGGCTCCTGGAGCGCCTGACCGACCAGTACGCGGCCGCTACGAACCAGGACGCCTCGGACGCTGACACGCGCGCCTGGATCCGTGAGGACATCCGTACCGCCCGTGACGCCCGCCGGGAGATCAACCTGTGCTGGATGCCGACGACGCCCCAGGGGCTGCTGGAGCGGCTGTGGAGCCGGCCCGCCCTCCTGGAGCAGGTGGTGCCCTCCCTGAGCGAGCAGGAACGCGCGCTGCTGCACCGTGAGCCGGGAAGCGCCCTGACCACGGCGGACATCCCGCTCATTGACGAGCTGGCCGAGCTGCTGGGCCCCAGTGAGGACGCCCAGGCGCGGCGCGCCCGGTTGGAGGCCCGCCGCCGTGAGGACCTGGTGGCCTACGCGGCCCAGGCGATCGAGTCCCAGGAGCTGGGCGGCGGGATGGTCAGTGCCGAGATGCTGGCCGACCGGGTCTCCCAGGGCGGCCCCACTCTCACTCTGGCCGAGCGGGCCCGCGCGGATCGGACGTGGACCTACGGACACGTCGTCGTCGATGAGGCCCAGGAGCTGGGCACCATGGCGTGGCGGGCTCTGGCGCGTCGCTGCCCGGTGCGCTCCTTCACGGTGGTGGGGGACCTGGCCCAGTACTCGGGCCCCCACGCCCCCGGCAGCTGGGGCGAGGTGCTCACCGCCCTGGGGACGGCGTCGGCTGAGGAGGCTGCGGAGGCTGGGGGCCGGTCCCGGTCGCAGTCCCGTCACCGGGCCCGTTCCCGCTCGCGGCAGGGCCGGCAGTCGGGGCGCTCGCGCGGCGGGTCGACCCCGCTGCGCGAGGAGGCGCTCAGCGTCTGCTACCGCACGCCGGCCACGATCATGGAGGTGGCGGAGCAGACGGTGACGCACCTGGGTCACCCGCCGGTCTACCCGGTGCGCTCGGTGCGCGACCTGCCCGGTTGCCTGGAGGTCACGGACCTGTCGCAGTCCTCTCAGGGCGCGCGGCCCGATGCCTGGGCGAGCCTCCTGCGCGAGGTCGTCGCCCAGGAGTCGGCCCGCCTGGATGAGCAGGTGGGTGCCGGCGTCGGGCGCATCGCGATCATCTCCCCCTCCCCCGGGCGCACTGAGGCGCTGCTGCGCGAGGACCCGGACCTGGCCGCGGCGATGGAGGCTCCGGGAGGTGACGTGCTTCGCTCGCGGCTGCTGGTGGTTGACCCGGTGCTGTCCAAGGGGCTGGAGTTCGACGTCGTGGTGCTCGTGGACCCGGCTGACGTCGGTGAGCGCAGCGCTGGCGACCTGTACGTGGCGATGACTCGCCCCACGCGCCGCCTGCGGGTCGTCAGCCGTCTGCCTGTGCCCCGGGGCCTGGAGCCGCGTTCCGGCGACAGGTGAGCCGGATCGCACACGACCGTCGCCGTCACCGACCGCGCAGGTTACGCCACCGTAGGTTACGGTTGCTTCTGAGTTCTCGTCGTCGCACCGGGTGGCACCGGCGGCGGGCGATACCCTCCCTGTCAGGGGGAGGCTCACGGCAGACAAGGGGGAAGACCCATGAGTGCTTCACGCACGTCGGCACCCGCGTTCACGCACGATGCCGCATCGGCGACCGGCTCGGATGTCTCAGGCGGTGAGGTCCTCGAGGCCGTCTACCGGCAGGCCGGGGTGCCTTCCACGATCCCGGCGGTCAGCGAGCCCCTGTCCTGCATGCTGCGCGACGCCGCCCGGGACTTCCCGGACCGGGTGGCCCTGGACTTCCTGGGCGCCACCACCACCTACTCCCAGCTGGAGACCCAGGTGGCGCGGGCCGCGGAGGCCCTGCGGGGCCTGGGGGTCGGGCGCGGGGACGTCGTCGGGATCATTCTTCCCAACTGCCCTCAGCACGTGGTCCTGGCCTACGCGGCCTGGCGCATCGGGGCGATCGTGGCCGAGCACAACCCGCTGGCGCCCGCCGCCCAGCTGCGCGAGCAGTTCCACATTCACCGCGGGCGCGTCATCATCGCCTGGGAGAAGACCCTCGAGCGCCTCGTGGCGGCGGTGGGTTCCCTGGAGGCGGCGGGCCTGGGGGGCCTGAGCGTGTACTCGGTGGACCTGTCCCGTCATCTTCCGCTGCGCAGCCGCCTGGCCCTGAGGCTGCCGGTGGCCGCCGCCCGCACTCAGCGCCGCGAGCTGCGCGGCAGGATCCCGGCCGGGGTGCGCTCCTGGGACGACCTGGCCGCCTCCGCCATCCCCTTGGCCACGGGCTTCCCGTTGCCGAGCGTCTCGGAGGCGGCGGCTCTGCTGTACACCGGCGGGACGACGGGCACGCCCAAGGCCGTGTGCCTCACCCACGAGAACCTGCGCTCCAACGCCGAGATGTCCTTGGCCTGGGCGTCTCGTACCACGAGCGCGGGCAAGGAGACCTTCTACGCCGTCCTGCCCTTCTTCCACGCCTTCGGCATGTCCCTGTCGCTGCTGTGCGCGGTGGGGCTGGCCGCCACTCAGGTGGTGCTGCCCAAGTTCGGGGCGGATCTGGTGCTGGCCGCCTGGAAGCGGCGCCCGGCCACCTTCTTCCCGGGGGTGCCGGTCATGTTCGACCGCCTGGTGACCCGGGCGCGGGCCACGGGGGCGAACCTGTCCTCCTGCAAGATCGCCGTGTGCGGGGCGGCCCCCAACCCGCTGGCAGTGGCGCAGGCCTGGGAGGAGGCCACCGGGGGCACCATCATCGAGGGCTACGGGATGACCGAGTCCTCCCCCATCATCCTGGGCAACCCGATCTCGCCGGCGCGTCGGCCCGGCACCCTGGGGGTGCCCTACCCCTCCACCCAGGTGCGCCTGGTGGACCCCGAGGACGTCGAGCGCGAGGTGTCCCCCGGGGAGGTCGGCGAGCTGCTGGCCCGCGGCCCCCAGGTGTTCTCCGGCTACTGGGACAACCCCGAGGAGAGCGCCGAGGTGCTGCTGGACGGGGGCTGGCTGCGCACGGGCGACCTGGTGCGCCAGGAGGCGGACGGCTTCTACGTCATCGCCGACCGCCGCAAGGAGCTCATCATCTCCGGGGGCTTCAACATCTACCCCACGGAGGTGGAGGCCGCGGTCCGCTCGATGCCGCAGGTGGAGGACGTCGCCGTCGTCGGGCTGCCGGCCGAGGCCGGCAACGAGTCCGTCGTCGCCGCGATCCTGCCCAAGGAGGGCCAGACGGTCACCCTGGAGCAGGTGCGCGAGTGGGCGGCCAAGAACCTGTCCAACTACGCCCTGCCGCGCCAGATCGCGATCCTGACCGAGATGCCCCGCTCCCAGATCGGCAAGGTGCTGCGGCGCGTGGTGCGCGACGAGCTCCTGGCGGCCCGGGAGGCGGCCTCCGGGGCGGCGACGGCGGCGGCCGTCTCCATCGTTGAGCACTTCCCCGGCAGGGGTGAGCGCAAGGACGGCGGTCAGCAGGAGGGCGGCCAGGACGGCAAGGCCGGCCCGCAGGACAACGCGGCCTCCCGCTGAGGGCGCGCCCTCAGATTGCAGCCGTCCCAGAACACCCGACTGCTCCCACCCACAGCCCGATTCGACTCCACAGACATGACTGACAGCACGATCAACGCCGCCGCCCCGCCGCAGCAGGCCACCCAGGACCACCGCCACTACCTGCGCCCGCACTACCAGCCCGGTATCCCGGCGGCGATCGAGGTTCCCGACGCGCCGTTGAGCGAGCTGTTGGAGACGGCGGCGCGCTTCTACCCCGACCGGGTCGCCATCGACTTCCTGGGTGCGGCGATGACCTACCGCGAGCTGCTGGAGGCCTCGGAGCGCGCGGCGCAGGTGCTGCGGACCTCGGGGGTGTGCAGGGGCGACCGGGTGGCCCTCATCATGCCGAACTGTCCGCAGCACGCCGTCGCCCTCTACGGGGCGCTGCGCATCGGCGCGATCGTGGCCGAGCACAACCCGCTGGCACCCGCCGAGGAGATCCGCTCCCAGCTGGATGCTCACGGGGCCCGGGTCGTCATCGTGTGGGAGAAGGGCGTCGATCTCGTCACGGATGGGGCCGCTGGTTCGCGCGCCGGCGATGTGCTCCAGGGGCGCACGGTCTTCAGCGTGGACCTGTCGGCGGCGATGCCGGTGCGTCTGCGTGCCGCGCTGCGTCTCCCGGTGGAGCGGGCCCGCCAGCAGCGGGCCGCCTTCCGGGCCCAGAGCCTGCCTGCGGGGGTGCGCTCCTGGGACAGGGAGGTGGCCGGCGCTCACCGGATCCCCTCACGCTTCCCCTACCCGGGAGGCTCCGACGTGGCGGTGCTGCTGCACACCGGCGGGACGACCGGTACCCCCAAGGCGGCGATGCTCACGCACACCAATCTACGGGCCAACGCCAACCAGGCCATCGCCTGGGTGCCGATGCTGCATGAGGGCGGGGAGAACTTTTTGTGCCTGCTGCCCTTCTTCCACGCCTTCGGGCTGACGTTCAACCTCTTCTGCGCGGTGCAGAAGGCCGCCACCCAGGTGATGCTGCCCAAGTTCTCGGTGGATCAGGTCCTGACCGCGCACGAGCGGCGCCCCTTCACCTTCTTCGTCGGCGTGCCGGTCATGTTCGAGCGGATCCTCGACGGTGCCCAGAAGCGGGGCACGAGCCTTGGCACCCTGCGCTACGGGGTGTGCGGGGCGGCCCCGATGCCGCCGGAGGTCGGGGCCCGGTGGGAGAAGGCGACCGGCGGGTTCTTCGTCGAGGGCTACGGCATGACTGAGACGAGCCCGATCGTCGCGGGCACGCCCATGGGTCCCTCGCGCCGGCTGGGTGCGCTGGGACTGCCCTTCCCCTCCACGGACGTGCGCGTCGTCGACCCCGAGGACCCGGATCCCGACCGGGAGGTGCCCGACGGCGAGTCGGGTGAGCTACTGGTGCGCGGCCCGCAGGTCTTCGCCGGCTACTGGGAGGATGAGGCGGCCACGCAGGCCGCGATCCTGCCGGGCGGGTGGCTGCGCACGGGGGACATCGTGCGTCGGGAGGACTCCTTCCTGTGGATGGCCGACCGCAAGCGCGAGCTGATCCTCACCGGCGGCTTCAACGTCTACCCCAGTCAGGTGGAGGAGGCGATCCGCCCCCTGGAGGGCGTGGCCGACGTCGCCGTGGTGGGGCTTCCCGACGGTGCCAGGGGCGAGCTCGTGTGCGCCGTTGTGGTTCTCGTCGAGGGGACCGCGCCGGGGTCGGTGACCCTGGAGGCGGTGCGGGAGCACGCCGAGCGGACGGTCCCGCGCTACGCGCTACCGCACCGCCTGGAGGTCATCGAGGAGATGCCACGCTCCCAGATCGGCAAGATCCTGCGCCGCGTCGTACGCGAGCAGGTACTCGAAAGAACCGTGGAAGAGGACTGATCGGCCGCGATAGCGGTCGTCTCGGAGCCCGCCCCGGGGCTCACGGGGTCAGCGCCCGCTCCCAGGACTCGACGTCACCGGGGACGACCCGGAAGATCGGGTGTGCCTCAAGCCGCTGGGGCAGGGGCAGGAGCTCGGGGGCGCGCACGGC
Source organism: Actinomyces oris (assembly GCF_001929375.1). Lineage (GTDB taxonomy): Bacteria > Actinomycetota > Actinomycetes > Actinomycetales > Actinomycetaceae > Actinomyces > Actinomyces oris_B. The sequence continues at coordinate 78,267 of NZ_MSGO01000013.1, forward strand.
CAGCTTGGCCTGAAGGTGCCTGCGCTCCAGGTCCATCTGCCCTTCGGTGACCGTCAGGCTGACGCCGGCGCAATCCGCCTCGGGCAGGTCGATGCGGGAGGCGTCGAAGCGGTAGCCGCGCCGGACGGCCTCCTGACGCAGCCCCCACAGGTAGGCTCCCACCGCCACCGCGGGAGTAAGCGGATCGGGGGCGGCGCGGAAGCGTTCGAGCTGGGGGTGGTTGCGGTAGCCACGGGTACGTCCGGCCAGAACCGCCTGGGCAAGCAGCGACTCGCGCCAGCAGGCCACCAGGCCCGCGCGGTCCAGGTGGCGCGGGTGCAGCGACCACATGCGCATGGCGGGTGCGCCCTGCCGGTTGTCAGAGCAGCCCGGAGGCGGCCAGGACCTCGCGCAGGGCGGCGACCTCGGCCTCCCCGGCCCGCACCAGGGGCAGGCGCAGGGCGGGGCTGGGCAGGCGTCCTTGGAGGTGCAGGGCCTCCTTGGCCATGACGGCCCCCTGCCCGCCGCCCATGATGGCGTGGACCAGGGGACGCAGGCTCCGGGCGAGGGTACGGGCTCTGGCCAGGTCTCCGGCGTCCACGGCGTGGATCATCTGGCGCCAGGAGTGGGCGTCGGCGTGGGCGGCCACGGAGATGACGCCGGAGGCGCCGTGGGTGAGCCAGGCGAAGTTGAGGCCGTCGTCGCCGGAGTAGTACTCCAGGCCGGTGGACTCCATGCGGCGGAAGCCCTGCTCGACGTCACCGGTGGCGTCCTTGACGGCCTTGACGCGGGGGTTCTCGGCCAGGCGGGCCAGGGTCTCCTCGGTGATCTTCACGCCGGTGCGCCCGGGGATGTCGTAGACCATGACGGGCAGGTCGGTGGCCTCCACGACGGCGTTGATGTGCTGGTAGACGCCCTCCTGGCTGGGGCGGTTGTAGTAGGGGGCGTTGATGAGCAGGCCCTCGGCGCCGGCCTCCTGGGAGGCCACGCCGATGCGCACCGCGTGGGCGGTGTCGTTGGAGCCGGCTCCGGCCATGATCATGGCGCGCCCGCCCAGGGCGTCCTTGACCTGCCGGATCAGCTCCTGCTTCTCGGGGGTGTGGGTGGTCGGGGACTCACCGGTGGTGCCCGACAGGAGGATCAGGTCGGCGCCGTCGTCGACCAGGCTGACCGCCAGGGCGCGGGCGGCATCGAAGTCGACCTCCCCACTGGGCGTGAAGGGGGTCACCATGGCGACGCCGACGGAACCGAAGCTGCGGGAGGGGGCTGCGCTCATGGCGCCACCCTAACGCGGGCCGGGCGTACGGAAGATGCGTTCTCACGATCTGTCAGATAGGCGAGCAGCGGACAGGCTACAGGCCGATTATGTCCGAATGGGACGACTTTGGAGTCTCCGGCCCTTACCACTGCCGGGTCGGGAACCCTCCGACCTGCACAAACGCAATCTGACTCCGTGAAACGCCCCAGTCAAAGTCGTCCCATACGGACACTTTCCCGCCACGCGCCCCGCCACCGAGCGTTCTCCAGGCCTTGTGCCCATGGCGCCCGGGCCTCCAACACCGATATGCACAAGGTCCTAGGCTCGAGTCATGGACTCCTCGACCCCCGCAAGCTTCTCGCCTTCCGGCAGCCGGGACGACTCCGTTCTGGGCGCAGATCCGCTGGCCGAGCCCGGCCCCGACCTGGACCCGCGCGCACCGCACCAGCACTCCCGAGGCACTCACGACCTGCATGATCACGACGGCCCTCAGGCACCGGGGGGATTCGTGCGCCCGGCCCGGGTGGAGGACCTGACGGCGATCGGGCGGGTCCAGGCCGCCACCATGCTCGCCTCCCTGGAGGCCGGCCACACCGCCGAGCACAGTGCCCCGCTGCCCGAGGGCGTGCGGGCGATAATCGCCGCCCCGGTCATCGCGGCCGGCTGGGAGACGGCGGTGGCTGAGCCGCCCTCGCCCGAGCACCACGTCCTGGTGGCCACCACCGCCCAGGCGGATGCTGCGAGCCGGACGGTGGTGGGCCTGCTGGGCCTGGCCCCCACCCAGTCCATGGATGCCGAGGGCCACGTCGATGAGGCCGGGGTGCAGGCCGCGGAGGTCACGGCCCTGGGCGTGGAGCCGGCCAGTCAGCGCCGCGGGCACGGATCGCGGCTCCTGGCGGCGGCCGTGGACCTGGCCCGTCAGGACGGGGCCAGGGCGCTCGTGGCCTGGGCGGTGCACGGGGACGAGTCGGTCAGCCGGCTTCTGGCCTCGGTCGGTATGGCGCCCACCGGGGCCCACCGGGTGCTTGGCGTCGGCGAGGGAATCACCGAGGACTGTTGGGCGGCCTCGCTGTAGCGCCTCACCGCCCCAGACCGGCTCCTGCCCGCCCCGTCTCAGAGGTCGAGCAGGGCGTCCAGGCCGATGGTCAGGCCGGGGCGGCTGGAGACCTGCCGCACGGCCAGGACCACGCCGGGCATGAAGGAGGCCCGGTCGAAGGAGTCGGTGCGGATGGTCAGCTGCTCACCGGGGTTGCCGAGCACGACCTCCTCGTGGGCGGTCAGCCCCCGCAGACGCACGGCGTGGACGTGGACGCCGTCGACCACCGCCCCGCGAGCACCGTCGGGGTCGGTCCGGGTGGCGTCCGGCATGGCGCCCAGGCCCGCCTCGGCGCGGGCCGCGGCAATGCCCTGGGCGGTGGCGACCGCGGTGCCCGAGGGCGCGTCGACCTTGTTCGGGTGGTGGAGCTCGATGACCTCGGCGGACTCGAAGTAGGGGGCGGCCTTCGCGGCGAAACTCATGGCCAGCACGGCGGACAGGGCGAAGTTGGGGGCGATGAGGACGCTGCGGCCGGCGGCCTCGGGCCGGGCCAGGTGCTCGCGGATGCGCCCGTAGGACTCCTCAGTCCAGCCGGTGGTGCCCACGACGGCATCCACTCCGGCGTCGAGCAGGGCGTGAACATTGGCCTCGGTGATGCTGGGGACGGTGAAGTCGACGGCGACGTCGGCGCCCGCCAGGTGCTCGGTATCCAGGGTGTCCCCCACGTCAAGGCGGGCCACGAGCTCGAGGCCATCGGCATCCTGGACCGCCTGGCAGACGGTCGATCCCATGCGCCCTGCGGCGCCCACAACAGCTACGCGAATCGTCATGGCCCCACCCTAGCGACTGGCCCGCCCGCCGCGGGAGTCAAGACCGCCTTCCCGACACCGGCTCCGGTTGACAAGCGCCTGGACGGGCCAGATTGCCTCAGGTGGGAGACTCAATACGTCCCCCCTACGGGAAGCACCCGGGAGTCGATGCGAACAGAGTCCGCAATCATGGTGAATTCTGGAGGCACTCCCACGTCATCAGAAAGGGAACCGCTCGTGACTACGACCGCGGAGCAAGCACCGGCCACCGTGCCCCAACCATTCTCCAAGGCGCCCGGGACGAGGGTCGCGCTCGTGACCGGCGCCTCCTCCGGTATCGGCGAGGACACCGCCCGCAGGCTCCAGGCGCTGGGCTACATCGTCTACGGTGCGGCCCGCCGCACCGACCGCCTCCAGGCCTTGACCGCCGACGGCATCCGCCCACTGGCCATGGACGTCACCGACGACGCCTCCATGACCACTGGCGTGAACCGCATCCTGGAGGAGACCGGCCGCATTGACGTCCTGGTCAACAATGCCGGCTACGGCTCCTACGGGGCCATCGAGGACGTCCCGATCGACGAGGCCCGTCGCCAGTTCGAGGTCAATGTCTTCGGCCTGGCCCGCCTGACCCAGCTGGTGAGCCCGCACATGCGTGCCCAGGGCTCGGGCACCATCATCAACATCTCCTCCATCGGCGGAAGGCTGACCACACCGTTGGGCGGCTGGTACCACGCCACCAAGTACGCCGTCGAGGCCCTGAGCGACGCGCTGCGCATGGAACTGCGCCCCTTCGGCATCGACGTGGTCGTGGTCGAGCCCGGCGCGATCCGCACCGCCTGGTGGTCGATCGCCGCCGACCACCTGGAGGCCACGGCCGAGGGCAGCGCCTACGCCGATCAGATCCGGGCCGTGGCCGGAGCCATGCGCAGCGAGTCGAACCAGCGGCGCTTCTCCCCGCCGGTGGTCATCGCCCGCACTGTCGGCAAGATCATCACTTCCCGCCGCCCCCGGACCCGCTACGCCGTGGGTTTCATGGCGGGGCCTCTCATTGCCGCGCGCCGAGTCCTGCCGGACCGCGCCTTCGATCAGCTCATCAGTGCCGCCTTCGGCTTCCGTCGCCGACTCAGGACCTGACTGAGAGGGCGTCTGGGAACTGGGTGTGTTAGTCGTTGAGAAGGTGAAGACTCCTGGTAGCCAGGTGTTGTCACGCTGCCTAGGGCCTGTTATGTAA
>NZ_MSGO01000014.1 GCF_001929375.1 Actinomyces oris
TGAGCAGTGGGACAAGGACCATCTGGAGGAGGCCCTCAAGACCGCCATCGTCGAGGGGCGGGGCATGCCCGACGGCGAGGGGATCAAACCGCGTCTGGCCTACGGCCCGTTGCGTGTCGCGGTGACCGGGCGACAGGTCTCTCCGCCCTTGTTCGAGTCCATGGAGATCCTCGGAAGCAGCTCCACCCTGAACAGGCTGAAGGCTCTTCGGGCGCAGCTCGGCTGACGCGGCCGTCGAAAGAACTCGACCGGTGGGGCCGGGGACACAGCGTTGAGTGGCTGTGTCCCCGGCCCCACCGGCCAATGAGCTGAGTACAGGGCTGCGCGAGCCGCTCCGCTCTTCTGAAGACCGCGTCGGTCGATTACATGGCTCCGGCGTCGATTCCCCGGATTCGGATGCCCCCCAGGATCGTGTGCCACTGATCCAGTCCTATGAGAGAGCCTTGGGGGCACACCAGCATGACCTCGACAGCGAACCCCTTTTCTCCCACTCTCCTGTCGAAGCGATATCCATCCATGGGCGTGTTGGGGGCGTCGGAGAAGTTGGCGGTCACGGAGAACGTCTCCTCATAGCCCGGGAAGGTTCCGTTGTCGTCCCGGATGGCCTCCACAGGGTTTGGGCCTTGCGTTGTCTGATATCCGGAAAAGATCGTCTGCTGACTCTTGAGAGCTGCCTTGGACTGAATATCGTCTCCGACTCCTCGGAGGGTGTAATACCTCTCCTCGGCGTTGCTGGATATGAAACCGAAGCAGGCGGGGTTGGCGTTGACCGTGTATCCGTCAATAGTTCCGTTGGGGCCGGCAGAGTCCTTCTTGATGCGATCGTCGTCGTGTGTCCAGACCGACGAGTCCTCGCTGGAGATCGTGACACTCGGTGCCGTCCATGTCGTCGCCGACGGTGAAGGTTTCGACGATGAGGATGGTGAAGCGCTCGGGCTGGGCTCCTCGGACGGCGTGGGCGAGCTGGAGGGGCTGGCCTCGGCGGAGGCGTTGGCGGGCTCGACGGTCAGCTGTCCCTTGTGGGTGGGGCCGCAGGCGCTCAGCGTCAGACTGGCTGCGAGGCACAGTCCCAGAGCGAGGTGACGAGCTCTGGAGGAGGTGTGGGCGAGGAATATCTGGCGATGGTGCTGTGCTGGATGAGGCAATGCGGCTCTCCTGACGGTGAGGAAGAAGGAGGGGTTCTGCGGCTCGGTACTGGAAACCCGTCTCTATCCCATGGCCTTAGCGTCGAGCCCCGTCACTCGTGTCGAGGACAGGAACTGATGCCATGTGTCGGAGGAGGCGAGCTTGTCCGGCTCACACTCGAGGAAGATCTCGAGGGTGACGCCCTGGTTGCTGATCTGCCGGAAGAAACGATATCCCGCTACATCGCCGGTTGAGCCACTGGCATATTTTACGTTGGCTGTATATCCGATCTCATATCCGGGGAGCGTTCCGCTGTTGTCTGGTATGGCTTCGACGGGAGTCGGCCCTGAGGTGACCACGAAAGAACTGTGGTTTGACATCGTCTGCTGTATCTTGGCGGAGGAGGTCACGTTGTCCCCGCCCCTATTTCTTTCGTTGTAGATCGACTGATTTGCTTCATAGAAGATAATTGCTAGACATTCTCCTGTGTCGAAGTTGTAGGCCTGGCTGATTTCTGATGATGTCGCGACCGGTCGTTCGAGTATGTCGTCCTGCCGGTGCCACGTGCCGGTCGTGTCGTTGGAGATCGTGACGTTCGGGGCCGTCCAGGCTGTTGCGGAGGGTGTCGTCGACGGTGTTGGGCTCGGTGGCTTGGATGGTGCGTCCGAGCCGGAGGGGTTGGGCTCGGCGGAGGCGTTGGCGGGCTCGACGGTCAGCTGTCCCTGGTGCGCGGGGCCGCAGGCGCTCAGGGAGAGGGTGACGATCAGGGTCAGTCCAAGGGTGAGGAGGTGAGGGCTGCAGGGGCCGTGACCTGCGTGGTGACGGTGCTGCAGGTGGGTGGGCATATTGCCTCCCAGAAGGGTGGGGTGAGCAGGAACTAGACGGAAGTGTAGGGGATGCCTCTGGGGTCCGCTCGGTTGTGAGTGCGCAGAAGGGGAGCGATCCCGGTTGTTGTGAGGGGTCGTATGAGCCGTGATGGGGATGACGGAGGGGGAAGGCGTCTGAGGTTCCTGTTGTGTGTCGGTCTTCACCTCCCGGCGATTTGGTGGGGCGGGGGTGGGCGTGTAGATTACTGCCCGCTGCCTCGGACGTGGTCCGTTCCGGGGTGAAGCCCTTTGGGGTATGGTGTAATTGGCAACACGACTGATTCTGGTTCAGTTATTCTAGGTTCGAGTCCTGGTACCCCAGCGGATCTGCTGATCTGTGGCCCCCATCGTTTAGTGGCCTAGGACACCGCCCTCTCACGGCGGCGGCGCCGGTTCGAATCCGGCTGGGGGTACGAGGGTCCGGTTGCCGGTTTCGGCACTCGGACTGTCATGAGCCCCCATCGTTTAGTGGCCTAGGACACCGCCCTCTCACGGCGGCGGCGCCGGTTCGAATCCGGCTGGGGGTACGGATCGAGCAGGCTGTTCAGTTCTGCCGGTTCGCAGCTCCATAGCATGCCCCCATCGTTTAGTGGCCTAGGACACCGCCCTCTCACGGCGGCGGCGCCGGTTCGAATCCGGCTGGGCCCCCATCGTTTAGTGGCCTAGGACACCGCCCTCTCACGGCGGCGGCGCCGGTTCGAATCCGGCTGGGGGTACGAGCACAAGGTGCCTGCACCACCACGCGGTGGTGCAGGCACCTCATGTTTTCTCGCGGCGAGACCCGCTCATGCGGGCGACTGTTCCTCAGCCCATCGCGCGGACGCCAGGAGGTCGCTGCCCGTCGTGACGGTGAGTCCTCGCTCCAGCAGCGAGCGCAAGGCCCCCTCCAGGGCGGCGAACAGGGCCTGAGAGGGCTGTGCGCGCCCGTCGTGGCACAGCACCACTGATCCGGCGCCGGCAACGTCCTTGACGGCGGTGGCCGCCGCAGTGGAAGGCGTGTGAACGCTCCACAGCAGCAGGTCCATCCGCTTCTGCGAGGCGACCATCATGGCCGGCGCGTCAACCCGGCCGTAGGGAGGCCGCCACAGGCGCGGGGACGGTGCTCCTGCCGCCATGATCGCCTGACGTGTCCGGTCCACCGAGTCGCTCAGCTCCGAGAAGCCCACGCCGTAGACGTCCGTGTGCACCCAGTTGTGGACCGCGACCTCGTGCCCCTCGGCGACCTCTCGTGCGATCAGCTCGGGGTGGGCCTCCGCCGCGGACCCCAGGACGAAGAAGGTGGCCCGTACGTGCAACCTTGCCAGCATGTCGAGCACGAGAGGAGTCCAGCGGGGGTCCGGCCCGTCGTCGAAGGTCAGCGCCAGCTTCCCGGACTCCCCGTCAGTCTGAAACACCACTCGCGTCCCGAGCGCGTTGCCGGGGCTCGCGGGGCGAGGGGCGGTTCTTGCCGTGGGGGAGAGGTGGGTGTCCCTCCAGTGAGCGGCTCCTGCGCCGGCGCCCGCGCCGAGGAGGCCCGCTGTCATCGCCAGGGCGGCTCTCCCCAGGAGGCCCCGCCGGCTCTCACGAGTGGCGGGGCTCGGCTGTGACTCGGCTGACGGAGCAGGCGCGGTGTCCCTGGCTCCATCATCCGGCAGGTTCGTGGTCGTCACCGATACATCGTAGAGCGATCCCGGCAGGTCCCTGAACTTGGCGTCGCAACGTTGCAGAAGCACGACGGAATCCAACTGGATCGCACCGCATCAACCGATAATCGGGGCATCCTCGGTAGGATGCCGGCGTGACGAACTTTCCCGCGCTGAAGACCCCCGGCCCCCTCGCTGATGGCGCCATGCGCATCACTCCCCTGGGGGGCCTGGGCGAGGTCGGTCGCAACATGACCGTCTTCGAGCTGGACGGCAAGCTGCTCATCGTTGACTGTGGTGTGCTCTTCCCCGAGGAGGACCAGCCGGGCGTCGACCTCATCCTTCCCGACTTCTCCTCCATCGAGCACCGCATCGACGACGTCGTCGCCCTGGTCCTGACTCATGGGCACGAGGACCACATCGGGGGCGTGCCCTACCTGCTGCGCCTGCGTGAGGACATCCCCCTGGTGGGGAGTGAGCTCACGCTGGCCTTCGTGGAGGCCAAGCTCAAGGAGCACCGCATCCGCCCGGTGCTGCGTCAGGTCGTCGAGCACGAGGAGGTCTCCTACGCCCCCTTCGACCTGGAGTTCGTGGCCGTCAACCACTCCATCCCCGACGCCATGGCCGTCATGATCCGCACCGATGCCGGCAACGTGCTGGCCACCGGTGACTTCAAGATGGACTCCCTGCCCATCGACGGGCGCATCACGGACCTACGCTCCTTCGCCCGTTTCGGTGAGGAGGGGGTGGACCTGTTCTGCGTGGACTCCACGAACGCCGAGGTCCCGGGCATGGTGGGCCATGAGGGTGAGATCGGCCAGGTCCTGGACAACGTCTTCGCCGACTCCGACGGGCAGATCATCGTGGCCTCCTTCGCCAGCCACGTCCACCGGGTCCAGCAGGTCCTCGACGCCGCCGCCCTGCACGACAGGCGGGTGGCCCTCGTGGGGCGCTCCATGGTGCGCAACATGGGGATCGCCTCCGAGCGCGGCTACCTCAAGGTCCCCGCCGGCGTCCTCATTGATGCCAGGGACATCACCTCGCTGCCCCCGCACGAGAGAGTCCTCATGGTCACCGGCTCGCAGGGCGAGCCGATGGCGGCCCTGTCCCGGATGGCCCATTCCGAGCACCGCAGCGTCACCATCGAGCCCGGGGACACCGTCATCTTCGCCTCCTCCCTCATCCCCGGCAACGAGAACTCCGTCTTCCGGGTCATCAACCAGCTCATGCGGCTGGGTGCGCGTGTGGTCCACCAGGGCAATGCCAAGGTCCATGTCTCCGGGCACGCCTCCTCCGAGGAGCTGCTCCACGTCTACAACATCGTTCAGCCCCGCAACGTCATGCCCATCCACGGCGAGATCCGTCACCTGGTGGCCAACGGCGGACTCGCCGTCAAGACGGGAGTCGCCCCGGAGCGGGTCATGCTGTGCGAGGACGGCGTGGCCGTCGATCTGGACGGGGGAGTGGCCCGTATCGCCGGCCAGGTGCCCTGCGGCTACATCTACGTCGACGGCTCCTCAGTGGGGGAGATCGACGAGGCCGAGCTCAAGGACCGCCGCATCCTGGCGGAGGAGGGCTTCGTCTCCGTCTACGCCGTGGTGGAGACCACGACCGGCACGATCCTGGCCGGCCCCCACATCCAGGCGCGGGGCGTGGCCGAGGACGACTCGGTCTTCGAGGAGATCCTTCCCGATGTGACCGAGGCCCTCTCCGCCGCGTTGGAGACCGGGAAGGCGGACGCCTACTCCCTCCAGCAGGTCATGCGCCGCACCCTGGGGCGCTGGATCGGGCGCCGCCTCAGGCGCCGTCCCATGATCGTCCCGGTCGTCATCGAGGCTTAGCAGGAGGGTTCTCACTGCATGACTCTGTTCCGGCCCGCGTGCTTCATATCCACCGGATCCATCCTCATTGACATCCCCCTCCACGTCAGCCGCGTGCCGACGCCGGGAGGGGCGATCACCGGGGCGTCGTCGGGTCCGGTTGTCGGCGGCGGGTACACCGTGGTCTCGGCTGCAGCCCGGCAGGGTGTCCCCACTGCCCTGGCCGCCACCCTGGGGACCGGCCCCAACTCCGCGCGGGTGCGCGAGTCGATGCGCCTGGACCGGGTCGAGCTGCTCGTCGAGGAGCTCGTCGGGGACATCGGCACCTGCACCACTCTCATCGAGCCCTCCGGCCGACGCACCTTCATCACCACCGCGGGCGTCGAGGGGGAGCCTCAGTGCGAGGACCTTGAGAGCATCGACCTGAGAGCCGGGGACTGGGTCTACGCCACCGGTTATGACCTGGCCCATTACACGAGTCGCGGCATCCTGGCCGACTGGCTCCTGTCGATCCCCGACGGCGTCGGACTGGTGATCGACCTCGGTCCGGTCCAGCCCGACATCCCCGACCAGGTGCTCCTGCCGCTCCTGGGCCGAGCCACGATACTGACCGGGAACGATCTGGAGATGGGGCGCCTCGAGAAGCGCCTGGGCGGCACGAACGCCATCCGAGAGGCCTGTCCTCGAGCACTGATCGTCCACCGTACCGGCGTCCACGGCTGCGTCCTCCACCCGGTGGGCGGCGAGGCGATCGAGGTCCCAGGCTTCGTGCGTGAGGTCGTGGACACGACGGGGGCGGGAGACACGCATACCGGGGTCCTGGTCGCCGGCCTTCTTGACGGGCTCGACGTCGTCGAGGCGGCCAGACGCGCCAACGCCGCCGCAGCCCACGCCGTTGCGCGCAGCGGCCCGGCCCAGGCCCCGCTGCGCGAGGAGATCGATGAGTTCCTGCGGGCAGGCGATGAGAGCTCCTGACAGGTTCTGACAGAACCCAGGGCCGCGGCTGCTCCTCTCGTCAGGGGCTGAGCCCGCGCAGTCCCCGCACCGGGCGGCGGCACCGAGAAGGTGACGTGTCTCCGGCCGGTGCAGGCGGCGTGGCAAGGACGTTGAAACTGAGAATCCGATAGTTTCTAGAGCATCATGGCCAATCGTCGCACCACGAGAACAGCTGCGCCTTCGTCGGGGACCGGCAGAGGGCGTAATCGAGGCGGCTCCGCTTCAGGGGCCGCTCCCTTCGTCGCGCCCGGGACCGGGCCCTCCGGCGGGCGCTACCGTCGTACCGGATGGGCCTTCCTCATCCTGGCCCTCGCAGCGGTGCTGGCGCTGCGCGAGTGGTTCGGGATCTCCGGGGCCGCAGGTGACCTCCTGCACCACATCGCCGCGGGCCCCGTCGGTGTTCTGGGTATCTTCGTGCCCCCGCTCCTGGCGGCGCTGGGGGTCGCCATGCTGCGGGTCCACAGCCTGGGGGCGGTGCACGCGCGGGTCTCTGTGGGCTGTCTGGGGCTGCTGACGGCTCTGACCGGAATGATCCAGGTCGGTAGCGGCAACCCGGTCCTCAAGAACAACATCGGCGGCCTGGAGAGTGCCGGAGGGCTGCTGGGATGGCTGGTGGGCTACCCCCTGGCGGCACTGTTCTCCTCCGTGGGGGCCTTCATCCTGTTCATCCTCCTGATTGCGTTCTCCGCCCTGGTCCTGTCCGGCAAGACCGTTGCCGAGATCCGTGACCTGCTGGAGCAGTACCGGGCCGCGGAGGGCGACGGGGCCTCACACGACGCCGGCGGTTCCGGCGACTCCCTGGCCCGGCGCCTGCTCGGACGGGCGCGCCGAGGCACCGGGCGGGCCGGCGCCTCGGGCGGCGACCCGGATCAGACGGCACTGTTGGACTCCTACGACGGCGACGAGCCCTTCCGCTCCGCCCTGGAGGTGGAGGAGCCGTCCTCTCGCAAGCGAGGCAGCGGCCGGCGTAAGCGCTCGGCCGACCGGGAGGCCCAGCAGACCTCGATCACCGAGCTCTTCGAGCCGGGCAGCGATCACGGCGCTCACTTAGAGGGTGCGGACTTCGTCATCCCGGACGTGGGCGAGGAGACCGACGTCATCGCCTCCTCAGCGCCCTCGACCGTCTCTGCCACCCGAAGCAGGCCCTCCGGACCGGCAGGTGGCCCCGCGGCCTCCGGCCCGGCCGCAGGGGGGCAGCGCAAGCCCTCATCGGCCAAGCGCCCCGTCCCGCAGCCGGCCCCGCAGTCACCCTCCGGTTTCGACGCCGTCACCGAGGAGACTCCGGAGGTCGCGCTCGAGGAGCCCGACCTCGCCGACCAGATCGCCATGAGTGACCTGAGCAACATGGCCCTGCCCGACGGCTCGACCTACACCCTGCCCGAGGACGCGCTGCTCGGTCCTGGGCCGGGCCACTCCACCCGCACCCCTGCCAACGACGCCATCGTCGAGTCCCTGCAGAACGTCTTCGCCGAGTTCAACGTGGACGCCACGGTCACCGGCTACACGCGCGGTCCTCAGGTCACCCGCTATGAGGTCCACCGGGGCCGGGGGGTCAACGTCTCCCGGATCACGGGGCTGGAGAAGAACATCGCCTACGCGGTGGCCTCCGACGAGATCCGCCTGCTCACCCCCATTCCCGGCAAGAGCGCCATCGGCATCGAGATCCCCAACAGCGACCGGGAGATGGTCAAGCTCGGCGACGTCCTGCGCTCCCAGGCCGCGCGCAAGCAGGCGCACCCGCTGGTGGTCGGGCTGGGCAAGAACGTCGAGGGCGACTACGTCGTCACCAACCTGGCCAAGACCCCGCACCTGCTGGTGGCCGGTCAGACCGGATCGGGTAAGTCCTCCTTCGTCAACTCGATGATCACCTCGATCATGATGCGCGCCACTCCCGAGGAGGTGCGCATGGTGCTGGTCGACCCCAAGCGGGTGGAGCTGACCATCTACGAGGGCATCCCGCACCTCATCACCCCGATCATCACCTCCCCGAAGAAGGCGGCCGAGGCCCTGGAGTGGGTGGTGCGTGAGATGGACGCCCGCTACGACGACCTGGCCTCCTTCGGCTTCAAGCACATCGACGACTTCAACAAGGCGGTGCGCGCAGGAGAGGTCCAGCCCCTGCCGGGATCCCAGCGAGAGCTGAGCCCCTACCCCTACCTCCTGGTCGTCGTCGACGAGCTCGCCGACCTCATGATGACCGCCCCCAAGGACGTGGAGGCCTCCATCCAGCGCATCACCCAGCTGGCCCGCGCCGCCGGGATCCACCTGGTCCTGGCCACCCAGCGACCCGTCGCCCAGGTGGTCACCGGCCTCATCAAGTCCAACGTCCCCTCGCGTCTGGCCTTCGCCACGGCCTCGCAGCTGGACTCCCGGGTCATCCTCGACCAGAACGGGGCCGAGACGCTCACCGGCCAGGGTGACGCCCTCTACCTGGGGCCGGGCGCCTCGACGCCGGTGCGTATCCAGGGCTCCTGGGTCACCGAGTCCGAGATCCGCTCCGTCGTCGAGCACGTCAAGTCCCAGCTGACGCCCGAGTATCGCGAGGACGTCGTCGTCCCGGAGGTCAAGAAGCAGATCGACGAGGAGATCGGCGATGACATGGACCTGCTCCTGCAGGCCGCCGAGCTCATCATCTCCAGTCAGTTCGGCTCCACCTCCATGCTCCAGCGCAAGCTGCGCGTCGGCTTCGCCAAGGCCGGACGCCTCATGGACCTGCTCGAGTCCCGTGAGGTCGTTGGCCCCTCGGAGGGATCCAAGGCCCGCGACGTCCTCGTCCAGCCCGAGCAGCTCGAGGAGACCCTGGCCTGGATCAAGGGCGAGGGCGGTGCGCCCGGAAGCGCCGAGACTCCCGAGGCCCCTGACGCCTCTCAGGGTGAGCCCGACTCCGAGGCCCCGTCGGCTCCCGCCTCGAACGAGCCCCGTACCGCGGTCATGCCGTCGAACCGCTACAGCACGGACCCGTTGGAGGTCGCCTCGAGCCTGCCGGAGTCAGAGTCCTGGGACGATACCTCCGCCGATGAGGACTCCGAGGACGCCTGGTCGCTCACTGGCCGCGGCTCATCGTGGTGATGGGGAGGCCGATGCCGTGCCCTGCGGGACCGGGTGGGCTCCCGCTCGTTTGATGACCTCGTCCCGGCTGGGAATCGTCGGGGCCGGTCCGGTGGGTTTGGGCGGCGTGGTGGACATGGTCGAGGCGTCCTTGACCTGAGAGGTGAGCAGGTCCCAGCGCCGGTCGATCTGCTCCTTGCTCAGACCCAGGTCGGCAGGGCGCTCGCCGTCGTGAAGCGCCGCCAGGTCCCTGACCTTGTAACCGCCTCCGTGATCCATCGTGAACGGGTGCCAGTTCAGCTTGTCCACGCTCACTGAGCCGTCGGCGTGGGACGTGACGTCGGCCCAGACCAGCTGGCCGACGTCGGACAGCGGGGCGCAGCACTCCTCGTCCTGGTTGGAGATGTAGTTGCCGGCCGAGTACGACACCCACATGCCCTTGCCCCCGACTCCTCCGGAGAGCTTCTCGGCTGGCTGAGGCACATGGGGGTGGGCGCCGAAGAGGATGTCGACCTGCCCGCTGTCCGCCAGGGACTGGGCGTAGGAGACCTGCTTGTCGTTGGGTGTGGTCTCGTACTCCTCACCGAGCTGGGAGTGGACGACGACGAGGTCGGCACCCGTCGCACGGGCCGACTTCGCCGCCTTCGTGATGGCGTCGACGTCGTTGAGCGACACCGAGTAGCCGGTGGGATCCTCCAGGCCGTTGAGGTCCATGGTCGTGGAGATCTGGGCGACGGTCACTGTGCGCCCCGCCCGCGTGAGCTCGTAGAGCGCGAAGGGCACGGAGGCGTCCTGTCGGCTCCGGTAGGTGCCCGCGTGCCCCAGCCCGTGAGCGTCCAGGGCGTCCAAGGTGGCCACGACTCCGGCCTCCCCCCGGTCCGCGGCGTGGTTGGAGGCGGTCGCGCAGCCGTCCCAGCCGGATCTCGCCAAAGCGCTTACGACCTCAGCAGAGGTGCCGAAGGAGGGGTAGCCCGAGTAGACCCCGTCCGGAGCGACAGGCACCTCCATCCCGCACAGGGCCAGATCCAGGCCCTCGACCCAGGGGGTCTCAGCCGCGATGTTGGCGGTGATGTCCCCCGAGGCCCCCGGGGTGGACTCCATCACCGGCATGTGCATGAGGACGTCCCCGGCGTAACCCACGGTGAAGTGCACGTCCTGCGAGCCGCCGGTGCTGGTGCTGGTGGAGGCGGACGGAGTCGGCGACTGAGCCGGCACAGACTGATCCGAGCTCGTCGAGCAGCCGTTCATCGCGACGGATGCGGCGAGAACGGCGGCGGTCAGGAGGATGGACCCTCGTGACCTGCGGGTGAGACGTACGGAGCGTGGCGAAGACGAAGGCAGAGGAGTGGCGGAGTACATGGCGGAGTACATGGTGGAGAACATGGTGATGAACGTAAGAAGTGGACCTTAACGACGTGTGTACGGTTCGTGCTCGTTCCGGCCGCGCGAGGCGGACGTGCCGAGACGTCGGCGACAACGGATCCTATGCCGCGTGTCGTCTGCGAGGGCGCCGTGGCGCGCACGGCGGGGGCGGCGCGGACACGAGGCTGTCGAGAAGATGGATCGAGGTTTCTCCGTCGGAGGGTGGCCGTACGCGACTAGGCTGACCCTGATGAACGCCCCGACCGCCCCGGACGGCGCCGCGCAGCCAGAGCAGGCGCCGCTGCTCAACATCGCCAACGCCCTGACGGTGCTGCGCCTGCTGCTTGTTCCCGTCTTCATCTGGCTGTCCCTGCTGCCGGGGGACCGGGCCAGGCTCGCCGCAGTCGTGGTCTTCGTCGTGGCGGCCTTCACGGACCGTCTGGACGGCCAGCTGGCGCGCTCGTGGGGGCTGGTGACCTCCTTCGGCAAGATCGCAGACCCGATCGCGGACAAGGCGCTGACCCTGTCCGCCTTCGTCCTGCTGAGCGTCAACCACCGGCTGTGGTGGTGGGTCACCGTCCTCATCGTCGTGCGCGAGCTCGGCATCACGGTCATGCGCTTCTTCATGCTGCGCCGCGCTGTCATGGCGGCGTCGCGCGGCGGCAAGATCAAGACGACGCTCCAGATGGTGGGGCTGGTCGGGCTGCTCACGCCCTGGTCCATGCTCCTGATTCCCTCCGGTCCGGCCGCGTTCCTGGCCAAGGCGGCCTACGTCATCGTGGCTGGGGCGCTCATCGTCACGGTGGTGACCGGCTTGGACTATGTTCGTGAGGCGATGCGGTTGAGCCGTCAGGACGGACGGAGCGGCCAGTGACCGTCCCGGGGCGCAAGCCGTGGTGATCGAGGAGGCGCACGACGCCGAGGACCGCATTCGCGTGGCAGCGGCTCTTCTGCAGGCCGCCGCGGATCGCGGAGTGAGTCTGGCGATCGCCGAGTCGTTGACGGGCGGGCAGGTCTCCTCCAGCCTGGTGGAGGTTCCCGGTGCCTCACGTGTGCTCGTGGGGGCGGTCGTGGCCTACGCCACCCGGATCAAGGCTCAGGTCCTCGGGGTCGATGCCGCGCACCTGGAGCGGACCGGGCCGGTGGACCGCGATGTCGCCCTGCAGATGGCGCACGGAGTGCGCCGGCTCCTCGGGGCTGATCTGGGGCTGGCGACCACCGGGGTGGCCGGGCCGGGGCCGGCCGACGGTCATCCGGCCGGAACGGCCCATGTCGCCGTCGTCGCTCCTTGGGGTGAGAGGCACCGTGAGCTGCACCTGAGCGGTGACCGCTCGCAGGTCCGGCGCGCCACCGTGATGGAAGTGTGTGAGCTGGCCATCAGTCTCCTGCGGAAAGAAGGTCGTGGGCCGCAGCCCTGAGTACGTCACATCGACGACTGACCAACTACAGACCACAGACTAAGGCGTATTTCAGATTTCTCTCAGGAATGCCGGTAGAGTGGTTCTCAACGTCACCGGAGCCGGAGATCTGGCCCCGCGTGGCGGGAATGAATCCACGACGTGAATGGTTGTGCTAGACGATGAACAACACGACTCACCCCCGCACCACTCGCCCGATCAACAACCGGATGCCGATGCGCCAGGGACCCGGGGCAGGGTACGGTGTGTCCGTGGACACCCCGAAGCACGAGAATGTCGTCCTGCGCCGCGAGATCGGAGAAGTCCTGCGCGGCGTCCGACAACACCAGGGACGCACGCTGCGCGAGGTCTCCTCCCAGGCCCGCGTCTCCCTGGGGTACCTCTCCGAGGTTGAGCGCGGTCAGAAGGAGGCCTCCTCCGAGCTGCTCGCCTCCATCTGCCAGGCGCTTGACGCCCCCCTGTCCATGGTGCTGCGCGAGGTCTCCGACCGCATCGCCCTGACCGAAGGCGTCATGATTCCGGACACAGTTCCCGATGAGCTCGTGCGTCAGCAGGGGGCCGCCCTGCGGTGACCGCCAGCTGACGCCCTCCGCGCGCTGCTCCTGCGCCGCGGAGGCCGTTACCAGTGAGCCGACCTTCCCGGCGGTGGGGCCACGACGAGTGGACTCGCCGCCGGGTTGCCTGTTGACAAAGGGGGAGTGGTGAAGCACTCGGAGTTCTGGGACGCCGTCGAAGCGGTTTTCGGTTCGGCCTACGGTCGGTCGCTGGCGCAGGATCTGGTTCTTCCGGGACTGGGGGTGACCTGCGTGCAGGCGCTCGACGACGGGGAGGCGCCCGAACGGGTCTGGGGTCTTCTGTGCGACGAGACCGAGCGCTCGGATGCCGAACGATGGATCTTCCGCTCGGATCCGCGTCGCTGAGCTCGGGTGACGAGGGCGGGCGCCGGGGCGGATTCGGGAGCCGCCGACACGCGCATGACGATGATGTCATGATCGAACAGGTGTTCGGGTACTGTTCTCCACGAACGACGACGACGCCACGTGAGTCCACAGGGCTGACGGGGGGCGGAGATAGATGTCAGTGGTCAGGCATACCGTCGTTGGTGAGCCCCGGAGAGGGGACCTCGCCGAAGTTGACCAGCCATGCCCGCCGCGGCTGCGCGCCGCCCTGAGAACCGAGGTAGAACAATGCCTGCTGCCAGCCAGACCCAGGACCGCTCCAAGGCCCTGGCCACAGCCCTCGCCCAGATCGACAAGAGCTTCGGCAAGGGATCCGTCATGCGCCTGGGGGACGACACTCGCCCTCCGGTCTCCGTCATCCCGACGGGATCGGTCGCCCTTGACGTGGCTCTGGGAGTCGGGGGCCTCCCGAGGGGACGCATCGTCGAGGTCTACGGGCCGGAGTCCTCCGGAAAGACCACCGTCGCCCTGCACGCCGTGGCCAGTGCGCAGAGGGCCGGTGGGAACGCGGCCTTCATCGACGCCGAGCACGCCCTCGACCCGGTCTACGCCAAGGCCCTGGGCGTCGACATCGACAACCTCCTGGTCTCACAGCCGGACACCGGGGAGCAGGCCCTGGAGATCACCGACATGCTGGTGCGCTCGGGCGGCCTGGACATCATCGTCATCGACTCCGTGGCGGCCCTGGTCCCCAAGGCCGAGATCGAGGGGGAGATGGGTGACTCCCACGTCGGCCTCCAGGCCCGTCTCATGAGCCAGGCGCTGCGCAAGATCACCGGCGCACTGTCCTCCACCGGCACCACCGCCATCTTCATCAACCAGCTGCGCGAGAAGATCGGCGTGTTCTTCGGCAACCCGGAGACCACCACCGGTGGGAAGGCCCTGAAGTTCTACGCCTCGGTACGCCTGGACGTGCGCCGCATCGGCGGCCTCAAGGACGGCGACCAGCCCGTGGGCAACCGCACCCGGGTCAAGGTCGTCAAGAACAAGATGGCGCCTCCCTTCAAGCAGGCCGAGTTCGACATCCTCTACGGCCAGGGCATCTCCCGCGAGGGCAGCCTGCTGGACCTGGGTGTGGACAACGGCGTGGTGCGCAAGTCGGGGGCCTGGTTCACCTATGGGGAGGACCAGCTCGGTCAGGGCAAGGAGAACGCCCGCAACTTCCTCAAGGACAACCCGCAGCTGGCCGCCGAGATCGAGGAGAAGATCCTCGCCGCCCTGGGAATCGGTGAGCCCGGCCGCAAGGCCCGGGAGGCTGAGGAGCTCGCCGCCGCTGAGGCCGCCGTGGCCGCGGCCGCCGTCCCGGTGGACAGTGGGGACACCGCCGCCACGAGCGCGGTCAAGACCGCCCGGGGGCGTGGGAAGAAGACCACCGCCACCGCTAAGGCCTCCAAGAGCGTCAAGGCGCCCAAGGAGGCGTCGGCGGATGAGCCGGACACCATCTTCGGTGAGGACGCCGGCGGGTTCTGATGCCCTGGCTCATCCCTGACGCCCACGCGCAGGCGGTCGAGGCGGCGCGGGAGATCGTCCTGCGCCGCCTCGACCGCAGCGCGGCTCCTCGCGCGGCTCTGGTCGAGCTCCTCGAGCGCAAGGAGGTGGACCCCCGTGTGGCCACCGAGGTCCTCGACCGTCTGGAGGCGGCCGGGGTCATTGACGACACCGCCTATGCGACCCGCCTGGCGCGCACCCGCTTCGCGGAGAAGGGCGCGGCCAGGCGGGCCATCGCCGAGGAGCTGCGGCGCAAGGGGCTGGGTGATCGGGACGTTGCCGAGGCCCTCGAGCAGATCAGCTCCGAGGACGAGGACGCGGCGGCCCTATCACTGGCTCGCAAGAAGCTGATCTCCACGCGCCACCTGCCCTGGGAGGTGCGCCGGCGCCGCACCGCGGCCGTGCTGGGGCGCAAGGGCTACAGCCAGGACGTGACCATACGGGCCATTGCCGCTGCTCACGCCGAGGAATCTGAATGAGAACCGGGCCGTCAGCTCTTCTTGTGCTTGGACGTCTTGAACAGGAGGTTGACCTGCTCGTTGTACTTCGTCAGCGTTGAGGCCGGCACCCGGTTCGCCCACAGGTCGTCCGTCGCCGGCTTCATGATGGCGGCCACGTCCGCCCCGAAGTAGGTCAGTGGGAAGAAGAACGTGGACTTGTCCTCCAGGTGCTGGGTGAAGGGGGCGGTGGGGAGCCCCGTCTCCTCGAAGACCTTGACGGCCTTCTTCGTGGAGGATGCGATCGCCGGGAAGACGATTCCGTGAGAGGCCACGATGTCCTGCGCCTCAGCGGTTCCCAGGAAGGCCACCCACTTGGAGGCGTTGTCGATATTGGCCGACTGCTTGGAGATCGAGTCGCCCAGCCCGTTGAACAGGGAGACCGACTTGCCGTTGGGGCCCACGGGGTTCGCGGCGATCCCGACCTTGACGTCGAGCTTGGCGTAGGTGCCGAACATCCACGAGCCGTTGAAGCACATGGCGATCTTGCCGCTGCCCAGCTGGACATCGGTGCTGGTCGTGGAGGAGAAGGCGCCGCGCGGAGGCATGTAGCCCTTGTCCACCAGGCCGAAGTACCAGTCCATCGTGCCCTGGAAGACCTTCTCGTCGTAGCGGTAGTGGTCACCCCAGGTTTCCTTGTTCGTGTAGAACCAGTCGCCGGCTGAGCCGGTGAAGGGGCTCCACTGCGTCTGGCCGTCCCCCGTACCGGCGTCCTGGATACCCAGGCCGTAGACGGCCACGCGGTTCTTGTCGAAACCGGGCTCGTCTCCGCGCACGCCGTTCTTGTCCACGGTCAGGCGGGCGAGGATCTTCTCAAAGGTTCCGCCGTCGGTGGGGTTCCATGACCACTCGGCCAGGTCCGCCTCGGACAGGCCCGCCTGGGTGAGCATGTCCCGGTTGTAGAAGACCGCCACGGTGTCCCAGTCCTTGGGGCAGCCGTACTGGTGGCCGTCCTCCCCCTTCCACAGGTCGATGAGGCCCTCCTGGAAGGCGGACTCGTCGACACCCGCCCAGGCGGCCTGCTTCTCCAGCGGGACCAGGACCTCCAGATCCACGAACTGGGCGAACTTGGAGATGTGGTCGGTGAAGGCGTCCGGTCCGGTCCCGGCGATGAAGCCGGCTGTCAGCTTGGTCCAGTAGTCGCTCCAGGCGATCTGGGTGATATTGACCTTGATGCCGGTCTTGGTCTCGAAGGCCTTGGCGCAGGCCTCGTAGGCGGGCAGCTGGCTGGCGTCCCACATCCAGTACTCCACGGCGCCGGATCCCGACTTCCTGGAGCCGCCGGAGCAGGCGGCCAGGGTTAGGGCGGCCGCACCCGAGGCCAGGCCGCACAGGAGGCTGCGGCGTGACAGTGAGGAGCGAAGAGGGTTGATCGGTTGAGTCGTCATCTGGTGCCTCACTTGATTCCGGTAAAGCCGATGGAGTTGACGATGCGCCGGGCGAAGGCCATGAACAGCAGGAGCATCGGGAGGGCTGCCACCAGGGTGGCGGCCATGAGACCGGCCCAGTCGGGACCGGTCTGCGGGGCCTGGGAGCGGAAGACGGCCAGAGCCACTGTGAGTACCCGTGAGGAGTCCGTGTAGGAGACCAGCAGGGGCCAGAAGTAGTCGTTCCAGGCCGTGATGTAGGTCAGGATCGCCAGCGTCGAGATCGGGGCCTTGGCTATGGGCAGGATGAGGGTGAAGAACACCCGGACCTTGGAGGCGCCGTCGAGCAGCGCGGCCTCCTCCAGCTCGCGCGGGATATTCATGAAGAACTGCTTGAGGAAGAACACCGCGAAAGGCGTCATGAACATGGTCGGCAGCGCCACCCCGAGGAAGGTGTCGATGAGGTGGAGCTGCCTGACCAGCACGAAGTTGGGCAGGAGCGTGAAGATCGAGGGGACCATGAGGGCGCCCAGGAACACGGCGAAGACCGTGTCGCGTCCCCTCCAGCGCAGGCGGGAGAAGGAGTAGGCGGCCATCGCCGAGAAGAAGACCTGCCCCACGGTGACCAGTGTGGAGATGATGACCGAGTTGCGCAGGTAGAGCCAGAAGTTGATGGCTGCGCCGCTGCCGCCGTCGGCCAGTGCCTCCTGGGTGGACTGCATGCCGAAGACACGGGCGAAGCCGCGCAGGTTGATGTCCACCGGCAGCAGGCTGGTGGGGTGGGCCGTGATGCCCGCGTTGGAGGACAGCGCTGTACGCAGCACCCAGTAGAAGGGCAGGAGCGTGAACAGCATGATGAGGACCATCGCCGCCCAGGCCAGGGCCTTGCCGAGGGTGAACCGGCGGCCGGAGGCCTCAGAGGGAGCCGCAGCGGCTGCCTGGGAGGACTTGGTGGAGGATACGGATGCGGTTGTCGTTGTCATGGCTGGTCCTCCTTCAGTCCAGGTCCGTCTCGCCGGCACGGGTCATGCGGTACTGCAGGATCGTGATCGCGGCCAGGACGAGCAGCAGCCCCACCGCCATGGCGGAGGCGTATCCGAACTGGAAGCGCCCGAAGGCCATGTCGTAGATGTAGTACTGCAGCACGCGGGTGGCGTTGACGGGGCCGCCCTGGGTGGCCACGGAGACGGTGTCGAAGACCTGGAAGGAGCCGATCATCGTCATGATGAGCACCAGCGCCAGGATGGGGCGCAGCAGCGGGACGGTGATCCGCCAGAACATCCGCCACTCGCTGGCGCCGTCCATCTTGCCTGCCTCGTAGACCGTGTTCGGGATCGACTGCAGGCCCGCGAAGATGAGCAGGGCCGTGTAGCCCACGTGCCGCCACACGTTGATGATGGCGATGGTGGGGATGGCCATCGACGAGGAGAAGAAGTCCACGGCGGAGCCCGTCAGGGACTCCAGGAGCTGGTTGGTGATGCCCAGCGTGTTGTCCAGGATCCACAGCCACAGCATGGCGGCGACCACGTTGGAGACGAGGTAGGGCGTCAGCACGATGGATCGTACGAAGGTGGACTGGGTCAGGCGCTGCATGAGCATGAGGACGGCGATGAGGAGCGCCAGGATCGTCTGCAGGCCGATGTTGATGATCACGTACTCCACGGTGACGACGACGGCGTTCCAGAAGGTGTCGTCCTGGACCATGCGCTTGTAGTTGTCCAGGCCGGTGAACTCCTCGGGGGTCAGGAGGTTGTACTCGGTGAAGGACAGCCAGATGCCTCGGATGAGGGGCCAGATGTAGAAGGCGACGAGGCCGATCGTCGCCGGGAGGATGAAGGCGAGGCCGAGCTTGAGGTCGGAGCGTGGCTTGCGTTGCCGACGCGATGGTCGTGCGAGCAGGGTCGAGGTTGACATCGGGTCTCCAAATCGACGGTGATGTGGGAAAACGGGTCGAAGACGGATGGGGGGCTAGGAACGGGTAGAAGTAGATGAGGACGGACCGGCGACTCGGAGGGTCGCCGAGCTCTCAGTTGACGGCGCTCGCGCGCAGCAGGACGAGGTGGTCGGGGTGCAGCACCGGCAGCGCCAGCCCCGTGGTGGTCAGGTAGGAGCCCGGCAGGGTGACGCCCTGGGCCATCCAGCCCGCTGCCAGGCGCAGCTCGGGGTAGGCCGGTGCCGCCAGGCGCACGTGGTAGCGGCGCGAGGGGTCCAGGCCGGGCAGAGGTCGCGGTGCCGTGGGCCAGGCCAGGAGCTGGCCCAGCGAGGCGATCTCGAACAGGGCGTCGGAGCCGTCAGGGGCGACGACCCCCTCGATGCGCAGCACGTCGTCGTCGGGCAGGTCCGCGTGGACCGTCACCCCCGAGTGCAGCAGGCCGCGCAGCTCCTTGTGCAGCGCGATGATGGAGGCCAGGCGCTCGCGGGTGGCGTCGTCGGCCTCGGTGAGGTCCCACTCCACGCCCATGTGGCCCCATAGGGCGGTGCCGGCCCGGAAGTCGAGGTCGAGGTCGCGCAGGGTGGTGTGGGCCCGCCCGGAGCCGACGTGGGTGCCCACCAGCTCCGGGGGAAGCAGCAGAGTGGTGCCTCGCTGGATGTTCTGGCGGTCGTGGGCGTCGATGCAGTCCGAGGCCCACACCCGCTGGGTGCGCTCCATGATCCCCAGGTCGATGCGGCCGCCGCCGCCGGCGCAGGACTCGATCTCCAGAGAGGGGAAGCGCTCATGGAGCGCATCCAGGAGTCGGTAGACGGCCAGGGTCTGGTCGTGGACGGCGGCCGCCCCCTGGCGTCCCGCGGTGGGGTCGGCGACCTCATGCCCCGTGGCCAGCAGAGGGGAGTTGTGGTCCCACTTGAGGTAGGCGATACCGAGGCGCTCCACGAGGGCGGAGATGGCGTCGAACAGGTAGTCCCAGGCACCGGGGGCGGTCAGGTCCAGGACCCGCTGGTGGCGGTGCTCGGGTGCTCCGCCGGCGCCGTCGGACAGGATCCACTCCGGGTGGGCGCGGGCTACCTCGGAGTCGACGTTGATCATCTCCGGCTCGAACCACAGGCCGAACTCCATGCCCAGTGAGTGGACGTGCTCCACGAGTGGCTCCAGGCCGTTCGGCCAGGCCTCGGGGGAGACCTGCCAGTCGCCCAGTCCCGAGGTGTCGTCGCGGCGGGAACCGAACCAGCCGTCGTCCAGGACGTAGCGCTCGATACCGACCTGGGCCGCGGCGTCGGCCAGGGCCTTGAGCTTGTCCAGGTCGTGGTGGAAGTAGACGGCCTCCCAGGTGTTGAGCAGCACCGGGCGGGGACGGGTGGGGTGGGACGGGCGCGAGCGCAGCCAGGCGTGGCTGCGGTGGGCCAGTGCGTCCAGGCCCTCGCCCCAGGAGAAGACCGTCCACGGAGAGGTGTAGGTCTGACCGGGGGCCAGCGAGACCTCGCCCGGCAGGAGCAGCTCTCCGGCTCCCAGGAGCTTGCGGCCCGAGGCCGGGTTCATCGCCAGGTGACGGACGTTGCCGGACCAGGCCGCGTGAACGCCGTGGACGCGCCCGCTGCGCCATCCGAAGCCGGTGGGGCCGGCTGCCAGCCAGGTGACGGCGTCGTGCCCCGGGCGCCCCTCCCAGGACTCGCGCAGGCGGGTGCCCGGGGTGAAGGGGGTGCGCACGAGCCGACGCTCCTGGACGTGGTGGCCGGTGGTGTCAAGCAGCTCGTCGGCGCTGTCGGGCAACGGCAGTACCGGCGTGAGCTCGCCGACGACGAGGTCGGCCCCCTGATCGCCGCCGGACCCGGAGTGGTCATTGCGGACCCAGGCGCGCAGGCGTACCAGGCCGCAGGGCTCCAGGCGCAGCTCGGTGCCCAGGGTCAGCGCGTGGGCGGTGTCGGTTCCGCTGGAGCGCACAACGAGGGCGGTGCCGGCCGGGGTGTCCTCGGAGCCCTCCTCGTGGGTGAAGGCGGTGGGGTGGGGCGAGAAGGCCGAGCCGTCGGTGCGTGAGAGCGCTACGGCGGGGCGAGAGCTCCAGCCCAGGTGGGCCAGGGGCAGGATCGGCAGGTCGTTGGTGATCCAGGCGGTGTTGGTTCCCAAGGACGTCTGTGCGGCCAGGGCCGCGTCGGACAGGGCGTCACCGCTGACGTCACCCAGTTCGGGGCCCCAGTGGCGGACCACCGGGAAGCGGTCGTCGGGCAGGTCAAGGACCACGGAGGTGTCGGCTCGGCGCAGGTGGAGGGTCATCATCGTCCTTCCGGGGGAGGGAGAAGGAACCAGGAGTGATTCCTTGTAGGATGAAAATAATTGATGATGCTAGATTTCGCAAGGGCTTGCCCTACAGTGTCGGTACGACGTGGGCGGTGATGAACGTCGTCCCAGGTCAGGGCCGTGCGGTCCCTGTGGCAGCTGACGACGATGGGAGCGGGAGTCGACGATGGGTGGTGGACGCAGCCTCGGCGCCAGGGCGCTGCTCGCCCTGATCTCCGCCGGCCCCATGAGTCGCGGCGACCTCGCCGAGCGCCTGGGGCTGTCCGCGGCGACGACGACACGCACGGTGCGCCCCCTCATCGAGGCGGGCCTCATTGAGGAGCGGCCGCCGGTGGAAGTGGCTGGACCGGGGAGGCCCACCCGCCTCCTGGCCGTCGTCCCGAACAGCGCCACCGTTGCCGGCATCAAGCTCACGGATGACCGCCTCTACGCCGTCCTGACCGACCCGCTGGGCGAGGTCCTCATCAGTGACTCACGGCCGTTGACCGACACCGACGCCGGCTGTGTGACCGCCCTCATCGCCTCAGTGGTGGCGCAGCTGGCCGAGCGCAGCGGTCGACGGCCCGACGCCATCGGAATCTCCCTGGGGGCGGCCGTCGTCGGGAGACGAACTGTGGTGGTGGCCAGCTTCCTGGGATGGCGCGACGTGCCTCTGGCCGACATGGTCACCGAGGCCACCGGGCTGCCCTGCGTCGCGGCCAACGACGTGCGCGCCTTCGCCTACGCCGAGGCCTGGTTCGGGGCCGGCCGCGGAAAGGACCCCTTCGCCATGGTCACCCTCGGCGCCGGGATCGGCTGCGGGGTCGTGGTGGCCGGTGAGGTCGTCTCCGGTGCACAGGGGGCGGCCGGCAGCGTCGGGCACCTGCCGGTGGACCCTTCCGGACCCAGCTGCGAGATCGGGCACCCCGGGTGCGCCCGGGCCCTCGCCTCGACCCCCGGGATCCTGCGGGCGGCCGCCGAGCACCTGGGGTGTGAGGCCGAGGAGCTGAACCTCGATCTGCTCCTGAGCCCCGACATGCGTCGCAACGACGGCGTCGACGACGTCCTGCGGCGTGCGGTGCTGGCGATCGGAAGGGTCGTGGGGACTCTCATCGCCTACGTCGATCCCGAGCTCGTCGTGGTCTCCGGGGAGGGGGTCGCCGTGGTGGAGGCCTACCGGGAGACCTTTGAGAAGGAGGTGGGCGATCTGCGGCACTGGGCGGCGGCGCCGGTGTCGGTCCTGCTGCGTCCCTTCGAGTTCGACGAGTGGGCGCGAGGTGCGGCCGCTCTGGCCCTGGACCAGTGGACGGTGGTCGCGGGCAGTCGG
Source organism: Actinomyces oris (assembly GCF_001929375.1). Taxonomy (GTDB): domain Bacteria; phylum Actinomycetota; class Actinomycetes; order Actinomycetales; family Actinomycetaceae; genus Actinomyces; species Actinomyces oris_B. The sequence goes on from NZ_MSGO01000014.1 coordinate 22,106, forward strand.
TGAGCGACGCCTTCGCCCAGGCCGCTCGCAACGACGCCAAGATGGCCTCGCGCAAGAAGTCCTGAGACCAGCTCTCCCGCATCCGGGAGAAAGTCAAGGGCCCCGCCCCGGCGTGCATCTGGTCACGACCCTGCGCCAGGGCTGGGGCGGGACCCCGCCGCCACCTACACTGCTCGGCGATGACCACGCTGACCACCCCCGCCCCCGTTCTCGACGCCCGAGGCGCCCCGCCGCGCACCTACCACGTGCGCACGCTGGGCTGCCAGATGAACGTCCACGACTCCGAGCACATGGCGGGACTGCTGGAGAGGGCCGGCTACCTGCGCGTCGAGGACGTGCCCGAGGCCGCCGCCCGCGCCACCGACGCCGGTGACGGCGGGGCCGACGTCGTCATCATCAACACCTGCTCCGTGCGCGAGAACGCCGCCACCCGGCTCTTCGGCAACCTGGGCCAGCTCGCCGCCGTCAAGCGCGAGCGCCCCGGCATGCAGATCGCCGTGGCCGGGTGCCTGGCCCAGCAGATGGGCGAGGGGATCGTCGAGCGGGCCCCCTGGGTCGACGTCGTCTTCGGCACCCACAACCTCGACGTCCTGCCCGCCCTGCTCGAGCGCGCCCGGCACAACTCCGCGGCCGCCGTCGAGCTCGAGGAGTCCCTCAAGGTCTTCCCCTCCACCCTGCCCACCCGCCGCGAGTCCTCCTACGCCGCCTGGGTCTCCATCGCCGTGGGATGCAACAACACCTGCACCTTCTGCATCGTGCCCTCCCTGCGCGGCAAGCAGCGCGATCGCCGCCCCGGTGACGTCCTGGCCGAGGTCGAGGCCGTCGCCGCGCAGGGCGCCATCGAGGTGACTCTCCTGGGGCAGAACGTCAACTCCTACGGGGTCGGCTTCGGGGACCGCGGCGCCTTCGCCAAGCTGCTGCGGGCGACAGGCTCAGCCGAGGGCATCGAGCGCGTGCGCTTCACCAGCCCCCACCCCGCCGCCTTCACCGACGACGTCATCGAGGCCATGGCCCAAACCGAGGCCGTCATGCCCAGCCTGCACATGCCCCTGCAGTCCGGCTCGGACCGGGTGCTGCGCGCCATGCGCCGCTCCTACCGCACCCAGCGCTTCCTGGGCATCCTGGACAAGGTCCGCGCCGTCATGCCCGAGGCCGCCATCACCACCGACATCATCGTCGGCTTCCCCGGTGAGACCGAGGAGGACTTCCAGGCCACCCTCGACGTCGTCGAGCAGGCCCGCTTCGCCTCGGCCTACACCTTCGAGTACTCCCCGCGCCCGGGCACCCCCGCCGCCGACCGCGACGACCAGGTCCCCACCGAGGTCGTCAAGGACCGCTACCGGCGGCTCGACGCGCTCGTGCGCCGCATCGCCCACGAGGAGAACGAGCGCCAGGAGGGACGCGTCGTCGAGGTGCTCGTCGCCGAGGGCGAAGGGCGCCGGGACTCGGTCACCGCCCGCATCTCCGGGCGCGCCGCCGACAACCGGCTCGTCCACGTCGCCCTGCCCGAGGGCCTGTCCGAGGGCGACTACGCCGGCGGGGCCCCGCGCCCCGGCGACATGGTCACCGTGCGCGTCACCCACGGCGCCCCCCACAACCTCATCGCCGACTCCGCCCGCTGCGGACGCGGGCTGGACCCGCTCGCCGCGGCCACCAACGAGGCCCTCAAGCCCGGCGACCGCCTCTGGCTCGACGACGGCCCCGCCCTGTTCCAGGTGCGACGCACCCGCGCCGGGGATGCCTGGGAGCGCCGCCGGGCCGAGGCCCGCGCCACTCCCGAGCCCGACACCGCCCCGGTGAGCCTGGGCCTGCCCACCCTGCGCGTGGGCGCACCGGCCTGAGGCGGGCGACGGCTGATTGCGCTGACGGTGGAGCGGGCCGGGCTGCGGTGGGGAGCAGCCCGCATGCCCCGCTAGGCTGGGGAGCATGCCCAGCTTCGACGCCAGCTCTGCTGCCGCCGCCACGGTCCCCAGGCCCGTGGACGTCGACCGTATCCACGAGTGCGTCAAACGACTGGGACTGCGCTACTTCATCGATGACGAGGGCGACATCGGCATCCCCTGGCGCTACGTCACCGTCCACGCCATCTTTCAGGACACCAGGGCCGTCCAGATGCGCGGGATCTGGCACCGCATCGCCGACACCGAGCACCTGACCCAGCTGCGCGCCCTGGTCGAGGACTGGAACACCACCCGCATCGGCCCCAAGGCCTACCTCACCGTCGCCGACGGCGGAGTGGTGCGTCTTCACGGCGAGTACACCTACCCCCTCGAGGCGGGCATGACGGACCGGCAGCTCGAGGACTTCGTCTTCGGCGGCTGCCGGCTCATCGTCGCCCTCATGCACGAGGCCGAGGAGCAGTTCCCCGACGAGCTGCGCGGAAGCCTGGAGCCATGATGCCGCGACTGCAACGCCTCACCGACTTCATCGCACGCCTCCTGGGCAAGGAGTGGGACGTGCGGGCACTGGACCATCAGCGCAGCAGCCGGCCGGTCGACTCCCACGGCCGACCCGATGCGCCCCCGACCCTCTCACCGTACGCCGCAGGTCACGAGGGACCCGCAGACTCAGCCGACTCAACCTCCCCGGCCGACTTCGGTGCCCCGTCGGAGCCGGCCAGGACAACCGCGTCGGCGCAGACCTTGGACGCCTCACGCAGCTGGTCGAGCACATCAGGCCGGTCGGAGGCGGAGCCGGCAGCGGGAGGACAGGACACCGACCGCTCTCCGGACCTGGGGCCGACCGACGAGGAGCCCCAGGTGCTGACCCTGGCTCGGATCGAGTCCATGCTCACCGGCCCCATGGAGTACAACGTCCAGCTGGCCGAGGGCCGTGAGCACCCCTGCCTTCTGGGCACCTGGGACTCCTTCCCCTTCGTCATCGAGATCCCCGAGGGGCACGACGGCTGGCTCCTGGTCTCCGGGGACTGGGAGGAGGCCGCCCCCGCCTCCCAGAGGGACGAGATCGCCGCCAGCGTCAACGACTGGAACCGGGACAAGTTCTTCCCCACCGTCGGCGTCGTCGACACCCCCATCGGTCCGCTGGTGCGCGCCACCTACCTCACCGACCTGTCCGCCGGGGCCACCGACGCCCAGCTGCGCCTCCACCTGGACACGGCGCTGTCCGCCTGCACCCAGGCGCTCAGCCTCGTGGGCCCCCTCCTGCCGGAGATCTGAGCCCCATGAGCCCAGCGGCCCCGAGCGCCCCCCGCCTGCCGAGACTCGTCGTGGTGGGCCCCACCGCCACCGGCAAGTCCGCCCTCGCCCTCGACCTCGCCGAGAAGATACAGGCCGACGAACCGGAAACCCGCGCCGAGATCATCAACGCCGACGCCTCCCTGCTCTACCGGGGCATGGACATCGGCACCGCCAAGCCCGGCCCCGCCGAGAGGGCGCGGGTCCCCCACCACCAGATCGACGTCCTCACCGTCAGGGACCGGGCATCCGTGGCGGCCTTCCAGCGCAGCGCCCGCGGCGACATCGACGCCGTCGAGTCACGGGGCCACCTGCCGATCATCGCCGGAGGCTCCGGCCTATACGTGCGGGCCCTGACCGACGACCTCGACTTCCCCGGCACCGACCCGGCCGTGCGCACCCGCCTGAGCGAGCGCGCCGAGCAGGAGGGGACGGCCGCCCTCCACGCCGAGCTGGCCCGCCTGGACCCGGTCGCCGCCGAGCGCGTCGAGGCCTCCAACACCCGCAGGATCGTGCGGGCCCTGGAGGTCATCGAGATCACAGGTCGTCCCTTCTCCGCCTCCCTGCCCCGCTACGAGGACATCGCCCCCACCGTCCACATCGCCCTGCGCTGCGAGCGCCGGCTCCTGGACCTGCGCATCAACGAGCGGGCCCGCGCCATGTTCGAACGCGGCCTGGTCGAGGAGGTGGAGGCCCTCATCGACCAGGGCATCCGGGAGGGGGAGACCGCTCCGCGCGCCATCGGCTACGCCCAGGCGCTCGCGGTCATCGACGGGACCATGAGCGTGCCCGAGGCGGTCGACTCCACCGCCCTGGCCACCCGCCAGCTCGCCTCCCGCCAGATCAAGTGGTTCCGGCGTGACCCGCGGGTGCACTGGATCGACGTCGCCCTGACCGAGACCGGGCAGTGCACCGACTCCGAGCGCTCCCGGTTGACCCGGCAGGCGTGGGAGCTCGTCTGCGCGCGTCGTGGCGTCGCTTAGGCTAGGGGCCATGCCGCACTCGACAGGTCTTCGCGGTCGTGAGCTCATCAAGGGCCACGCGACCCTCAACGACTTCCTCATGCTGGTCGACCCCGGCTGCGAGGTCGCCATCAGCGGTGCCGACATCGCAGCGGTCTGCGACCGCCACAGCGGCATCGGCGCCGACGGCTTCGTGCGTGTCGTACGGACCACCGCCCTGCCCGGCGGCGGGGCCTTCGCCGCCTCCGTGCCCGAGGCCGAGTGGTTCATGGACTACTACAGCGCCGAGGGAACCGTGGCCGAGATGTGCGGCAACGCCGCACGCCTGTTCGCCCACGTCCTGGACCGCGAGGGACTGCGTCCCATCGCCGACGGCGAGTCCGTCACCATCGGCACGCGCGGTGGGGCTCGCACCATCACCCGCCTGGGCGAGCTGTGGACCGTGGACATGGGGCCGGCCCGCCTGGCCAGCCCCGAGGAGGCCGACGACGAGGGCTGGGACACGGCCGTCGTCGTCCCCGGCCTGGCCGGGCAGCGGGCCGCCCTGAGCGTCGAGATCTCCGGGCCCCACACCGTCGTCGCCCTGGGGGAGGAGAGCGAGCTCGAGGCGGCCGCCTTCGCCGGGCTCACCGACTCCGCGGACCCGGTCGCCTACGACCCCGCCCCCGAGGCCGGCACCAACCTCGAGCTCGTCGTGCCGCTGGGGGAGGAGACCGACCCCGATACCCACTCGCCGGTGGGTGTCGCCCGCGTGCGCGTCCTGGAGCGCGGAGTGGGGGAGGCCCTCTCCTACGGAGCGGGGTGCTGCGCCGTCGCCGTCGCCCTGCACGCCTGGACCGGGCCGGGAGCTCCCGAGGACTACCGGCTGCTCGTCCCCGGCGGAGAGATCGGGGTCCACGTGGGCGCCGACCCCCTGGGCGAGGACAGCAGCGTGCTGCTGACCGGACCGGCCTCGATCACCGGGCGGGTCACCGTCGCCTGAGGCCCCTCAGCCCCGCCGCCACCCACACTGCTCCCGGACGTCGCACCGACGCCGCATCCGAGAAGAGAAACCGACCACCATCATGACCCAGCCATCCACGCGCTCCGCCGTCGGCGCCATCCTGCCGACCGGCCTGATGCTCTTCGCCCTGTTCTTCGGAGCGGGCAACCTCATCTTCCCGCCCCTGCTGGGGGCCGCCTCGGGCAGGTCCTTCATCCTGGTCATGGCCGGCTTCATCACCACCGGGGTGCTCATGCCGCTCATCACGGTGGTCGCCGTCTCCACCTCCGGTGAGGGGATCCTGGGACTGGCCCGCAGAGTGGGACCCCGGTTCGGCACAGTCATGCCGCTGGCGGTCTACCTGGCGATCGGCCCGCTGTACGCCATCGCCCGTGTCACCACGGTCGCCTACGAGCTGGCGACCCGCCCAGTGCTCGAGCTGCTGGGGATTCACGACTCCCGCCTGGCCCTGCTGGCGCACGTGACGGTGTTCATGGGCGCGTCCTTCGGCATCGCCCGCAGCCCGAGCCGCCTGGCCGACCGCGTCGGGCGCTGGCTCACTCCCGCCCTGCTGGCCCTGCTGGCCCTGCTGTGCGGAGTCACCATCGCGATGTCCCCCGGGGTGGAGCGCGAGGCCATCGAGCCCTACGCGAGTGCTCCCCTGACCAACGGGCTGACTCAGGGCTACCTCACCATGGACGTCCTGGCGGCCACCGTCTTCGGCATCGTGGTCATCACCTCCCTGCGCGAACGCGGTCTGACCTCTTCCCGGGCCCTGGTGCGCGGCACGATCCTGTCCGGCGGTATCGCCGCCGCGCTCCTGGGGCTGGTGTACATCGGCCTGGCCGTCCTGGGAACCCGCACCCGCGGGCAGATCACCGCCGACACCAAGGACGGCACCGAGCTGCTGCGCAACGCGGCCTCCTCCACGCTGGGGACCTCGGGCGTCGTCATCTTCGCCGCCATCGTCATCCTGGCCTGCCTGACCACCGCCGTGGGGCTGCTGGCCTCCTGGGCCGGCTACGCCTACACCGCCTGGCCGGCCGTCTCCTTCAACCGGCAGCTCGCCGCCTGCGCGATCGTCTCCTTCACCCTGGCCAACCTGGGGCTGAGCGCCATCCTCAAGATCGCGGGGCCGTTGCTGTTCCTGCTCTACCCCTTCGCCATCGCCCTGGTCGCCGTGACACTGGTCGACGCCGCGGCACCGGGACGGCTCAGGGCGGCCTACCGGTGGTGCGTGAGCACAGCCGGGATCCTCGGCTCCGTCTCCGCCATCTCCGCCGCCGGCTGGGAGGGCCCCAGCAGGCTGCTGGCGCGCACCGGCCTGTGGAGCGACTCCACCGGCTGGATCCTGCCGGCACTCATCGCCCTGGGGATCGGGATCGTCCTGGACGTCCGCTCCGGAGCCTGGTTCACGCCCGCACCGGGGGAGCCTCCCAGCCGGGTTCAGCAGGACGTGGAGCACGCCGCGGCCTCACAGCTGTGAGCAGCCCGGCACGCGGTAGCCTCTCGACGTGCCCACGCCTCGCCCCCGTGACCCGGCCCAGATGCCGCGTTCGAACCATGAGCGGCTTCTGCCGACACTGCTCATCCCCGCCTTCGTCTCGCTGCTGGCCGTCTCCTCGGTCAATGTCATCCTGCCGGCCGTCTCCCACAGCCTGAGCGCCGGCACCGCCAGTCTCCAGCTCGTCGTCTCCGGCTACGCCCTCGTCTTCGGGGTCGTCCTCGTCCCGGCCGGCCGTGCCGGCGACGTCATGGGGCGGGGACGGCTCTTCGTCATCGGTATGCTCCTGTTCGGGGCCGGATCCCTCGCCTCGGGCCTGGCCCCCGACGTCGTCACCCTCAACCTGGCCCGGGTCGTCATGGGGGTGGGCTCAGGGCTGCTCAACCCGCAGGTGACCGGCATGATCCAGCAGTACTACACCGGTGAGGCCAGAGGACGCGCCTTCGGGCTCTTCGGCGCCGTCATCGGGGTCTCGGTGGCCCTGGGGCCGGTGCTCAGCGGCGGGTTCATCGGCTGGCTCGGGGACGACCGGGGCTGGCGCGCCTCCTTCCTCATCAACGTCCCCCTCACCCTGGCCGGCGTCTGGGCCGCGCGCCGGTACCTGCCGTCCTCCGCCTGGCGCCGGGGGAGCGACACAGGTCAGACGGAGCGCGCCGAGGCCACCGGGGCCGCCCATCGCGGCGGGGTCGATCTCGACCCGGTGGGGATGGGACTGCTCGCCGTCGGCACGCTGCTGATCATGATCCCCTTCATGGAGGCCTCGGCCGGCACCTGGATCTGGGGCCTGGAGGTTGCCGGCATCGGCGTCATCGGCGCCTGGGTGGTCTGGGAGAAGCGCTACCGGGCCAGGGGCGGCGCCCCCATGGTGGACCTCAGCCTGCTGGCCATCCCCTCCTTCGCCTACGGCAGCCTGGCCATTGCCGTGTACTTCCTGGGCTACACCAGCGTGTGGATCATCGTGGCCCAGTACGTCCAGGCCGGCCTGGGCTCCACCGCCCTGGCCAGCGGCCTCGTCGGAGTCCCGGCCGCCCTGGCGGGATCGATCGCCGCCGCCGTCGCCGGCCGCCGGGTGATCCGGGTGGGGCGGGTCATGGTACTCGGCGGCATGGTGCTGGGCGTGGCCGGGCTGCTGGCGAGTATCGGCATCATGCACATGCACGCGCGCGCGGGGTGGAGCCCCTGGTGGCTGACGCTCACGCTGCTGGTGCTCGGAGTGGGACAGGGCCTCGTGGTCTCCCCGAACCAGACCCTCTCCCTGGCCGACGTCCCCCTGGAGTACGCCGGGGCCGCGGGCGGCATCCTCCAGACCGGCGAGCGCATCGGCGCCTCCATCGGCATCGCCGTCATCACGGGCCTGACCTTCCGCGTCTCGCACTCCTCGGGCTGGGAGGTCGCCGCCCAAGCCGGTCTGCTGGCCGTCGTGGCCGCCATCGCCGTCGCCGCCGGGGTCGCCGTCATCGACCTGCGCCTGGCGAGGCGACGACGCCGGTAGCCGGCCAGGACCGTTGCCAAGACCACGGCCGAGACTGCGGCCGGGACCGCGCGCCAGGCGCCGGCCCGGCGTCGTGTCAGCCGTGTCGGCGGCGCACCCGCAGCACCCTGAAGCCCTTCGAGGAGGCCACCCGGCTCACGTCCCAGCCCTGGTCCCTCAACCAGGCCGCCAGGGAGTCGGCTCCCAGGTTCTTGAGCACCACCAGCCAGGCCTCGCCGTCGTCGGACAGCAGCGCCAGCCAGTCCAGCAGCAGGGCGTGCAGGGCCTCCTTGCCGATGCGCACCGGAGGGTTGGACCAGATGAGATCCACCGGCGTTGAGCCCTGGCGCAGCTCGGCCAGCAGCGCGTCGGCCGGGGCGGTTCGCACGTTGTCCAGGCCTGCGGCAGCGGCGTTGCGAGCGGTCAGGGCCAGCGAGCGCTCGTTGACATCGGTGGCCAGGACCCTCGCCTGCGGAGCGGCCCCGGCCAGGGCCAGGGTGATCGGGCCCCAGCCGCAGCCCAGGTCGAGGAACGTGCCGGCCTGGGCCGGATCGGGGACGTGATCGAGGAGGACCTGGGTGCCCTTGTCGAGGCGGTCGGCGCTGAAGACGCCCGAGGCCGTGACCACCGCGTGTTCGACGCCGCGGATCGAGAAGCGGTGGGTGCGCTCCTCGGCCTCGACAGCGGGGGAGGCGGTGAAGTAGTGCTCGCTCACGCGGGCCAGGCTACCCGCACCCGACGCGCCGCCGGAGTCGGCAGGTGGCCCCGCGCGCCCGCGGGCAGTAGCATCGCCCCCATGTGGATCCTTCGTATGCGCTGAAACGGCGGCCGGCGCCGCCCCCCGCCAGAACCATCGCGCCCCATCGGAGGGGCGCAGGCATACGACGAAGGACTTTTTGTGACCCATCACCACTCCAACACCCCCTCCACCCCCGAGGACGCAGCAGACCTGCGCGACACCCGCGATGCCCATGAGGCCCGTGACGTCCGTGACGTCCATGACGTCGTCGCCCGGGTCCTGTCCCGGACCGGAACCGCCCTGGCCTCCACCGCCGCCCAGCACGAGCACGCCGGTGGCTACGAGGACGGCCTCGACGACGGCGCCCTGGAGCGGGAGGCCCGTGCCGCCCGCCGCCGTGTGGCCGGGCTGTCCACCGAGCTGGAGGACGTCAGCGAGGTCGAGTACCGCCAGGTCCGCCTGGAGAAGGTCGTCCTGGTCGGCCTGGAGCTGCCCCGGCCCCACGGCCCGGCCACCGGCGCACCGGGCGGCAGCGGCCAGGTGCGCGACACCCAGGACGCCGACACCTCCCTGCGCGAGCTGGCAGCCCTGGCCCAGACCGCCGGCAGCCAGGTCCTCGACGCCCTCATCCAGAAGCGCGACCACCCCGATCCCGCCACCTACCTGGGCAGCGGCAAGGCGCGCGAGCTGGCTGACGTCGTGGCCGCGGCCGGCGCCGACACGGTGATCGTCGACGGCGAGCTCGCCCCCTCCCAGCGCCGCGCCCTGGAGGACGTCGTCGGCGTCAAGGTCGTTGACCGCACCGCCCTCATCCTGGACATCTTCGCCCAGCACGCCAAGTCCCGCGAGGGCAGGGCCCAGGTCGAGCTCGCCCAGCTCGAGTACCTCCTGCCACGCCTGCGCGGATGGGGCGAGTCCATGTCCCGACAGGCCGGAGGCCGCGTGGCCGCCGGTCAGGGCATCGGCTCACGCGGCCCCGGCGAGACCAAGATCGAGCTCGACCGGCGCCGCATCCGCCGGCGCATGGCCCGCCTGCGTCGCGAGATCCAGGCCATGGCGCCCTCGCGTCAGACCAAACGAGGCTCACGCCGACGCGGGGCCATCCCCTCGGTGGCGATCGCCGGTTACACCAACGCCGGCAAGTCCTCCCTCATGAACCGCCTCACCGAAGCCGGCATCATGGTCGAGGACGCCCTGTTCGCCACGCTCGACCCCACCGTCCGGCGGGCCGAGACCTCCGAAGGGCGCACCTACACCCTCACCGACACCGTCGGTTTCGTGCGCAACCTGCCCCACGAGCTCATCGAGGCCTTCCGCTCCACCCTGGAGGAGGTCGCCGGGGCCGACCTCGTGCTGCACGTCGTCGACGCCGCCCACCCCGACCCCCTCAGCCAGGTGGCGGCCGTGCGCACCGTCCTGTCCGAGATCCCCGGCGCCCTGGACGTGCCCGAGCTCATCGTCCTGAACAAGATCGACCTCGCCGACGCCGTCACCCTGGCCGCGCTGCGCACCGGCCTGCCCGGGGCGGTCGCGGTCTCGGCCCGCACCGGCGAGGGGATCGAGGAGCTGCGCGCCCGCATCGAGCAGATGCTGCCCCACCCGCAGGTGAGCATCGACGTCGTGGTGCCCTACTCCCGTGGGGACCTCGTCTCCCGGATCCACGCCGAGGGCGAGATCGACACGGTCGACTACGTCGAGACGGGCACTCACGTCGTCGCGCACGTCGGCGCCGCCCTGGCGGCGCAGATCGAGGGCGCCGCGGCGGGCGGCACCGTCGGCTGAGAGGCGCCGTGACCCCGAGCGAGCCGAGCCGGACGCAGCGGCCTGATAACGACAGCGCCGGCGACCGCAGGGTCCTGAACGCCCTGGACGCCGCGGTGCGCTCTCTGGGCGGCAGCCCCCGCCAGGGGCAGACCACCATGGCCCAGGAGGTCGCCCAGTCCCTGGCCGACGGCACCCACCTCCTGGTGCAGGCCGGCACCGGGACGGGAAAGTCGCTGGGCTACCTGGTGCCCGCCATGGTCCACGCCGTGCAGGCCGGTCACCGGGTCGTGGTCTCCACCGCCACCCTGGCCCTTCAGCGGCAGATCCTCACCAAGGACGCGCCCCTGGCAGCCGACGCCGTCGAGCAGGTCACCGGCACCCGCCCCGAGGTGGCCCTGCTCAAGGGCTGGCAGAACTACCTGTGCCGGCACCGGCTGGACGGCGGCTACCCGCAGGACGAGGACGAGTCCGCGCTCTTCGGCGTCGGGGACGCCATCGCCCAGCCGGCCGCCGGGCACGGGAGTGACGCGAGCCTGGGGGAGCAGGTGGTCCGCCTGCGCCAGTGGGCGGCCCGGACCGACACCGGTGACCGCGACGACCTCGTCCCCGGCGTCTCCCAGCGCGCCTGGGCCCAGGTCTCCGTCTCCCGGGCCGAGTGCCTGGGGCAGTCCTGCCCCCTGAAGTCCGAGTGTTTCCCCGAGCTGGCGCGCGCCGCAGCCTCCCGGGCCGACCTCGTCGTGACCAACCACGCCATGCTCGGCGTGGTCGTGGCCGGCAACCCCGGCGTCCTTCCCGACCACCGGGTCCTCATCGTCGACGAGGCCCACGAGCTGGCCGACCGCATCCGCTCCCAGGGCACCATCGCCCTGTCGGCGGCCGCCGTGGCACGCACCGCCGCCACCGCCCGCAAGCACGCCTCCGTGCTGGTCAGCGAGCTGGAGTCCGCCGGCCAGACCCTCCAGCTCGCGCTGGCCGAGCTGCCCGACGGCCGCCTGGAGACGACCCTGCCCACCGCCCTGCACGACGCGCTCGTGCTCCTGGCCGGCGCCGCCCGCCAGGTCGCCTCCGACGTGCGCGACCAGGCCCGCACCCTGGGGCGCGACCGCTCCAGTGAGGCCGCCGGGGGCCTGGCGGTCGCCCGTACCGCGGTCGGCGACCTGGTCGACGCCCTGGACCGCATGACCTCCGACTCTGTGGCCCAGGGCCGCGACGTCGCCTGGATCGAGCGCCCCCGCACGGGCGCCGAGCCCCCGCGCCTCCTCCTGGCCCCCATCGAGGTCGCCGGATCGGTGGCCGGCCACCTGCTGGACGGGCGCGCCGGCGTCATGACGTCGGCGACCCTCGCCCTGGGGGACAGCTTCGAGCCCATGGCCCGCTCCCTGGGACTGACCCTGGCGGAGCAGCCGTGGAGAGGCCTCGACGTCGGCTCCCCCTTCGACTACCCCCACCAGGGCATCCTCTACGTGGCCGCCCACCTGCCCCGCCCCGGCGCCGGTATCTCCGAGGCCGCCCTGGATGAGATGCTCGCCCTGGTCGAGGCCTCCGAGGGCGGCATGCTGGGCCTGTTCTCCTCCAGGCGCGCGGCCCAGGAGGCCGCCGAGGTACTGCGAGGAGCCACCGACCTGCCCGTCTACGCCCAGGGCGACGACCAGCTGCCCACCCTGGTGCGGGCCTTCGCCGGCGACGAGGCCGCCTGCCTGGTGGGCACCCTCTCGCTGTGGCAGGGCGTCGACGTGCCCGGACGCACCTGCCGCCTCGTCGTCATCGACCGCATCCCCTTCCCCCGCCCCGACGACCCGGTCGCCCAGGCCCGCACCGACGCCGTCGTGGCCGCAGGCGGCAACGGCTTCATGAGCGTGTCGGCCACCCACGCGGCCCTGCTCCTGGCCCAGGGGGCGGGGCGCCTCATTCGTCGCAGCCAGGACCGCGGCGTCGTCGCCGTCCTGGACTCGCGCCTGCGCACGGCGCGCTACGGGGGCTTTCTCACCCGCTCCATGCCCGCCCTGTGGCCGACGACGAAGCCCGACGTGGTGCGCGCCGCCCTGAGGCGTCTGGCTATCCGCTCCGATGCCCCGGGGGAGGAGTGAACCGGTCGACTGGGCCTTTCGGTATGTGCCCCTCGGGAGGAACTGCACGTAGGCTTGGCGTGAGCGGGTGCTCGCGCCCCTGCGGTCCTGCCCAGCAGATCCCATTGAGGAGAAGAACGTGTCAGACCACATCACCACTACCGCTGAAGGCTCCTACCCCACCAACCGTTCCGGCCGCCCCTCCAAAGTCGCTGTCATCGGTGCCGGGGCCGTCGGCTCCACCCTCGCCTACGCCTGTGTGACCAAGGGCGTTGCCCGCGAGGTCGTGCTGCAGGACATCGTCAAGGAGAAGGTCGAGGCCGAGGCCCTCGACATCGCCCAGGGAATCCAGTTCACCTCCGCCGGCTCCGTCTCGGGATCCGACGACCCCGAGATCTGCCGCGACGCGGACGTCATCGCCATCACCGCCGGCGCCAAGCAGAAGCCCGGCCAGTCCCGTCTCGAGCTGGCCGGCGCCACCGTCGGCATCATGGAGAAGATCCTCCCCAAGCTGGTCGAGGTCGCTCCCAACGCCATCTTCGTCCTCGTGGCCAACCCGGTGGACGTGGTGACCTACTGCGCCAAGAAGATCACCGGCCTGCCCGAGAACCAGATCTTCGGCTCCGGCACGGTGCTGGACACCGCCCGGATGCGGTACCTCATCTCCCTGGAGACCGGCACGGCCGTCCAGAACATCCACGGCTACATCGCCGGTGAGCACGGTGACTCCGAGGTGCCCCTGTGGTCCTCCACCGAGATCGGCGGCGTGCCGATCACCCAGTGGGGCACCACCCTCGACGGCGGCGTGTTCGACGAGTCCAAGCGTGAGCGCATCGCCCACGACGTGGTCCGCTCCGCCTACCGCATCATCGAGGGCAAGGGCGCCACCAACTACGCCGTCGGCCTGGCCGTGCAGCGCATCATCGGCGCCGTCCTCAACGACGAGCAGCGGGTGCTGACCATCTCCCCGCTGCTGGACAACTGGCACGGCATCTCCGACGTGTGCATGGCCGTCCCCACGATCGTGGGACGTGAGGGTGCCGGGCGTCGCCTCGAGCTGCCCCTGACCCCCGACGAGAAGGAGCGCCTGATCGCCTCCGCCGACCACCTGCGCGAGGTCGCACGCGGCCTGGGTTACTGAGCCGCCCGTCTGAACCGTTGAAGGGCCGCCCCGTTGACCGGGGCGGCCCTTCAATCATGAAGGCCTGGCGTGCCTACAGGGCGCGCAGCACCGTGACCACCTTGCCCATGATCGTGGCATGGTCACCGTTGATCGGGGCGTAGCTGGAGTTGCGGGGGAGCAGCCACTGGTGGCCGTCGCGACGCGAGAGCACCTTGACCGTTGCCGAGGCGCCGTCGACATCCTCGATCATGGCCGCCACGATCTCACCGTTGGCCGCGTCGGGCTGGGAGCGCACCACCACCCAGTCGCCGTCGCAGATGGCGGCCTCGATCATCGAGTCCCCGTGCACCTCCAGCATGAAGAGCTCGCCCTCGCCGGTCAGGCGGCGGGGTAGGGCCATGACATCGGTGATCTCCTGCTCGGCCAGGATCGGGGCCCCGGCGGCGATCCGCCCCACCAGCGGGACCGCGACGGCGTCCCCGTCCTCGACACCGGGGACGCTGGGGGAGGCGGGCGAGGCGCGGTGAGCTGCGCCGCCGCAGGCAGCCGCACGACCACCAGGGCCGCTGTCGGCGGAGACGACCTCCATCGCCCGAGGACGATTGGGGTCTCGGCGCACCAGGCCCAGGCGCTCGAGCTTGTCCAGCTGGTGCTTGACGGAGGAGGGGCTGGTCAGACCCACCTGCTCGCCGATCTCACGCAGCGAGGGCGGATACCCGTGGGTGGCAATGGCCTCGCGGACAGCCTCATAGACCGCGCGGGCGCGCTCGTCGAGGTCGCTGACGGCCTCCGCGACCGCTGCTGCGCTGCTCGCCTCAGAGCCGCCCTGGTGTGCTGTGGTGCTCATGGTCCTGGCCCTCCCCGCCGGACGGCCCTCAGGCCCGGGGGCGTCAAGGGCGCGGAATAGATGTCGGTGGTCCGTGATCGTCTTGGACATGACAAGCCTACCGGCGAGACGACCACGATTCAAACACATGTTCGAAGAGATGCTGGACGTGCCGCCCTTCAGGCGCTAATGTGTCGAACAAGCGTTCGTCGAACACGTGTTCAGGAGGTTGCTGTGAGTGCCATCGCCATCCCGCTCCCGTCCCGCCAGGCTTCTCGGGCTCGGACTGATGAGCCTGTCGCTGGGCCGGCCAGTGGTCGGGACGCCGGGCAGTCCTCCCGTCGGCCCAGGCTGAGACTGGTCACCGACGACTTCGTCCCCGAGGCTCCCGTGCGGCGCGGCCTCGACGGCGCGCGGCGTCCCGTGTCCTCACCCGCCTGCGTCCCGGCGCTGCCGGCAGCGCCGGCGATGCGTCGCCCCGCGACGCCCGTGGCCCTGCGGGACCGTCGCACGGAGCTGGAGCGGCTGGCCCCGCAGCACCCGGCAGTGCGGGCCGCCGGGCTGCGACGGGACGCCCAGCGGGAGACGGTGGAGGGGGCTGCGCGCTCCCAGGCTGTGCGTCCCCGAGTGGTGCTGCGGCTGCTTCGCGGTGGCTCCGCGGTCATCGTCGCGGTCTTCGTGCTCGCCTGCTGCGGACTGGCCATCGGGGCTCTGGCGGGCATGGCCTGGGCGGCCCCCACCACGGCCGTTGCGCAGGTATCGACGGATACCACCACCACAGTCGTTCGTCCCGGTCAGTCCCTGTGGGACATCGCCGAGGCGAGCGGGACCTCGGACGTCCCGGGAATGGTGGCCCGGATCGCCGAGCTCAACGACCTGAAGGGAACCACCATCCGTGCCGGGCAGACGCTTGAGATTCCCGCGGCATGAGAACTCGTGCACGGATCGCACCTTGAGGCGGGCTTGCGGGGCGGCCCGCCGGGCGTTTACCCTCCGATGGACTGACACGTAGTCCAGTGAGTTCGGAGGTTGTAGGCGTGCACTGCCCCTTCTGCCGTCATGACGGCTCGCGCGTTGTCGACTCCCGGACCGCTGAGGACGGCACCTCGATCCGTCGTCGTCGTGAGTGTCAGCAGTGCGGGCGCCGCTTCACCACCCTGGAGACCGCCAGCCTGTCGGTCCGCAAGCGCTCCGGCGTCGTCGAGCCCTTCAGCCGTGACAAGGTCGTGGTCGGGGTCAGACGCGCCTGCCAGGGACGCCCCGTCTCCGACGACCAGCTCGCGCTTCTGGCGCACCAGGTTGAGGATGCCATCCGCGCGGGAGGGCAGGCGCTCGTCGACTCCCACGACGTCGGACTGGCGATCCTGGGCCCCTTGCGTGAGCTGGATCAGATCGCCTACCTGCGCTTCGCCTCGGTCTACTCCTCCTTCGACTCCCTGGAGGACTTCGAGAAGGCCATTGCCGGACTGCGCAGCGCCGAGGCGGCCTGCTGACGTCACTGGCTGACGAGGGCCTGCGCGGCATGAGGGGCCCGTCAGGGACGTGTGCCGAAGAAGGGCGTGGCAGACTGAGGCTATGCGCGTCCTCATCGTCTCCGACTGCTACGCGCCCAGGCTGGGCGGTATTGAGACTCAGGTGCGGGATCTCGCCCGCAACCTGAAGCTGGCCGGTCATGAGCCCGCTGTCGTCACCGCCACGCCGGTCGGTGACGGTCGTGGCCGCAGCGTCGAGAGGGCCGATGGCTTCCCCGTCTACCGCACCACTGCGCACCTGCCCAGTGAGCTGCCCGTTCATCCTCGAGCCGGCCGCGAGCTCGATGACCTCCTGTCGCGCCTGCACCCCGACGTCGTTCACGCCCACGTCGGCGTCGTCTCACCCTTCGCCTGGTCCGGCATCGCCGCCGCCCGGCGAGCGGGGCTCCCGCTGGCCGTCACCTTCCACTGCGTCCTGGGACCCTGGGCGCACGTGGCCGGAGCACTGGGGCCCGTCAGCCCCGTGCGAGGGTGGCAGCGCTCCGGCGCCGACCTGACGGCCGTGTCCTCCATGCTCGCCGCCGAGGTCCATCGCGCCGGCGCTCACGATCCCGTCACCGTTCTGCCCAACGGCATCACCGTCGAGGACTGGCGCCTGGAGCGCCCCGGTCCCCGGGAGCGGCGGCCTCACCGGCCGCTCACGGTCGTGGCCTCCCTGCGGTGGGTCGAGCGCAAGCGCCCCCTGCAGGTCGTGCGCGCCTTCGCCCAGGCGGTCAGGAGCACCCCCGGCACCGATGCGCTCCTCAAGATCTACGGGGACGGCCCGCTGCGCGAGCGGCTCGCCCGTGAGGTCGCCGAATCCGGCCTGGCCGACCGCATCGAGCTCGTGGGGCGCGTCGAGCGCACTGAGCTCGCCCAGGCCTTCACGCGCGCAGACATCTACCTGCAGACCTCGCCGGCCGACTCCTTCGGCATCTCCACCCTGGAGGCCCGCAGTGCGGGGCTGGCCATCGTCGCTCTGCGCTCCAGCGGAGTACGCGACTTCATCACCGACGGCGTCGATGGTCTCCTCGCCGACGACGACGCGGGCCTGGCCCGCGAGCTGGCCACCCTCCTGGGGGACGATGAGCTGCTCGAGCGCGTCAAGACCCACAACTACGAGAACGCCCCCTTGCCCGAGTGGGGCGCCGTGGCGCAGATGAACGTCGAGGCCTACCGGCGCGCCATCGCCCTGGCAGCCGCGTGAGCCCGGCTGAATGCGTGAGCCGGCGCGGAGGCGAGGGCGTCGCCCGTCGCGTCAGGCGGTACTGGCGTCGTTGAGCACCTCGGAGAGCCGGCGCGCAGCGGCCATGACCACGTGCCCGTGAACCCGGCCGGGCTGACGGCCCATGCGCTCAATGGGGCCGGAGATCGAGATCGCGGCCACCACCTTGCCTCCGGGCCCGCGTACCGGTGCCGAGACGGAGGCGACTCCGGGCTCACGCTCCCCAACCGACTGAGCCCATCCCCGACGTCGGACCGCCGAGAGCATGGTGGCGGTGAAGCGGGCTCCCACCAGACCGCGGTGCAGGCGGTCGGGCTCCTCCCAGGCGAGGAGCACCTGGGCCGCCGAGCCGCCCTGCATGGACATGGTGGCGCCCACGGGAATGGAGTCACGCAACCCGATCGGGCGCTCGGCATTGGCCACGCAGATGCGCACGTCTCCCTGACGGCGGTAGAGCTGCGCCGACTCGTGGGTCTTGTCGCGCAGGGCCGCCAGCACCGGTCCGGCGGCGGACAGGAGATGGTCCTCGCCCGCGGCGCTGGCCAGCTCGGTGAGCCTGGGGCCCAGGATGAAGCGTCCCTGGGAGTCGCGGGTGACCAAACGGTGGAACTCCAGGGCGACCGCGATGCGGTGAGCCGTGGGGCGGGCCAGGTGCGTGGTGGACACGAGCTGGGCCAGGGTCGCCGGCCCCGATTCCAGTGCACTCATCACCAGGGCCGCCTTGTCGATGACGCCGACGCCGCTGCTGTCGTTCTCCCGGGAGTTCTCTGAGGGGCTGTCCATAATCTGATACTGGCATTTCAAGGTATGAGATTTCAAGTTAGGGTCCACCCGGGAAGCGGCGCAGTGTCAGCATCCTGCAGGCCAAGGCGGTGCTCAGTGGCCTCGGATGCGATGCGGCCGCCTCGTGCGGTCTGTGCGGGCCAGCGGCGTCTTCGGGCGCTCCTGAGTGCGGAGCGGATCGGGAACACCTGTTGCTGAGAGGATGAAGTCGATGGGAATGACTCTCGCCGAGAAGGTCTGGCGCGATCATGTGGTGTCCAAGGGTACCGATGGTGCTCCCGACCTGCTGTACATCGACCTTCACCTGGTCCACGAGGTCACCAGTCCCCAAGCCTTCGAGGGGCTGCGCCTGGCCGGGCGCGCGGTCCGTCGCCCCGACCTGACGATCGCCACGGAGGATCACAACACCCCCACCGTGGACATCGACCTGCCGATCGCCGATGTCACCAGCCGCGCGCAGATCGAGACCCTGCGTGCCAACTGCGCCGAGTTCGGGGTGCGGCTGCACTCCCTGGGGGACGCCGACCAGGGGATCGTCCACGCCGTCGGCCCGCAGCTGGGGCTGACCCAGCCCGGCATGACCGTGGTCTGCGGTGACTCCCACACCTCCACCCACGGCGCCTTCGGGGCCCTCGCCTTCGGTATCGGCACCTCCCAGGTCGAGCACGTCCTGGCCACTCAGACCCTGCCCATCGCCCCCTTCAAGACGATGAGCGTCACCATCGACGGGGACCTGCCCTCGGGCAGCGGGGCCAAGGACATCATCCTGGCCATCATCGCCAAGATCGGCACCAACGGGGCTCAGGGGCACGTCATCGAGTACCGCGGCCGGGCCATCGAGCAGCTCTCGATGGAGGCCCGGATGACGATCTGCAACATGAGCATCGAGGGCGGGGCCCGGGCAGGCATGATCGCCCCGGACCAGACCACCTTCGACTACCTCAAGGGTCGTCCTCACGCGCCCGTCGGCGAGGACTGGGACGCCGCCGTGGAGTACTGGTCCAGCCTGCGCACCGACCCCGACGCCGTCTTCGACACCGAGGTGGTCCTTCAGGCCGAGGACATCGAGCCCTTCGTCACCTGGGGCACCAATCCCGGGCAGGGCCTGCCGCTGTCCGCGCGCGTTCCCGACCCCGAGGACATCGCCGACGCCACCGAGCGGCTGGCCGCCGAACGAGCCCTGGAGTACATGGACCTCGTTCCGGGAACGCCCCTGCGTGACATCAAGGTCGACACCGTCTTCATCGGCTCGTGCACCAACGGCCGCATCGAGGACCTGCGGGCCGCCGCCGAGGTGGTGCGCGGGCGCAAGAAGGCCGAAGGGCTGCGCATGCTCGTGGTGCCGGCCTCTGCCCGAGTGCGTCTGCAGGCCGAGGCCGAGGGGCTGGACCGGGTCTTCATGAGCTTCGGCGCCGAGTGGCGCAACGCCGGCTGCTCCATGTGCCTGGCCATGAACCCCGACAAGCTCTCCTCCGGGGAGCGCGCGGCCTCCACCTCCAACCGCAACTTCGAGGGGCGTCAAGGAAAAGGCGGACGGACCCACCTCGTCTCGCCCGTCGTCGCCGCGGCCACCGCCGTGCGGGGGGCGCTGTCGGCGCCGGGGGACCTGCCGCCGCGGCCCAACGCCTCGCAGGACGCGGGCGATATCCCGACGGTTCCGGCGGTTGCGCCGGTCTCCTCCGCGCCTCCGGCGACCATCCTGTAGGGGGGCGGCTGTGCAGGAGACGAAGGCATACAGGTGAGGAGAGGCCCGGGAAGGGCCGAGTAGAGGCAAGGAGCTCAAAGACTGTGGACAAGTTCATCCGACACACGGGTATAGGCGCCCCGTTGCGGCGCAGCGCCGTCGACACCGACCAGATCATCCCGGCGGTGTACCTCAAACGCATCACCCGCACCGGTTTCGACGACGCCCTGTTCGCCTCCTGGCGGGCCGGTGAGCCCGACTTCATCCTCAACCAGGAGGCCTACAAGCGGGCCTCGGTGCTCGTGGCCGGTCCTGACTTCGGCACGGGCTCCTCGCGAGAGCATGCCGTGTGGGCGCTCAAGGACTACGGCTTCAAGGTCGTCCTGGCCCCTCGCTTCGCCGACATCTTCCGCGGCAACGCCGGCAAGCAGGGACTGGTGGCCGGCGTGGTCTCCCAGGAGGACTGCGAACAGCTGTGGAAGATCCTCGAGACCGAGCCGGGCACCGAGGTGACGGTGGACCTGGAGGACCGCACGGTCGAGGCCGGATCCTTCCGCTGCGCCTTCTCCATCGACGACTACGTGCGCTGGATTCTCATGGAGGGGCTCGACGACATCTCCCTGACCCTCACCCAGGAGGACGCCATCCGCGCCTACGAGGAGGTCCGCCCGACCTTCAAGCCGCGCACTCTGCCGGCCAAGCACCTGCCTGCCCAGAAGGTCGTCTCGGCCCGGGCCGCGGACATGCCCCGTCCCTGAGTGGGACCGGGAGAGCTCGCAGTCGGCACGCGGAAGAGATCCTCCTCCGAGTTTCATCGATATTGGCACGGTCTGCCATAGCATTAATCGGGACTTTCTGTGAGTCGAAGGCCACCTGATACAGCCCTGAAAAAGGTCCTGGGAGTCTCTCCGGTGTGCTTATGCTGGGACGGCCTCGCGCGCGCCTGCGCGGGGACTGGGTGAGCGGCTCACGCGCGCGGCACGCCCAGATGACGTCATGGAGGTGTGCATGGTCGACGGTCTGCTCCAGGTCGAGGGCGGTCGCCCGCTGACTGGTGAGATCACCGTCCGCGGAGCCAAGAACCTGGTTCCCAAGGCGATGGTGGCGGCGCTGCTGGGATCGTCTCCCTCGGTGCTGCGCAATGTCCCGCTCATTCGTGACGTCGACGTGGTCTCAGGGCTGCTGAGCCTGCACGGCGTGAGCATCGACTACGACCAGCGCGAGGGCGTCCTCCAGCTGGACTCGTCCAAGGTCGAGTCGGCGCACATGGCCGACATCGACGCGCACGCCGGCTCCTCGCGCATCCCGATCCTCTTCTGCGGTCCGCTCCTGCACCGCCTGGGGGAGGCCTTCATCCCCGACCTGGGCGGGTGCCGTATCGGTGATCGCCCCATCGACTTCCACCTGGAGATCCTGCGTCAGTTCGGCGCCGTGGTGGACAAACAGGCCCAGGGCATCCGGCTGACCGCGCCGCACGGTCTCAACGGCACTGTCATCGAGCTTCCCTACCCCTCAGTCGGCGCCACCGAGCAGACCCTGCTCACTGCTGTGCGCGCTCACGGACTGACCGAGCTGCGCAACGCCGCCGTCGAGCCCGAGATCATGGACCTGGTCGACGTCCTGCAGAAGATGGGCGCCATCATCTCGGTGGACACCGATCGCACCATCCACGTCGAGGGCGTCAACGAGCTGTGCGGCTACACTCACTCGGCCCTGCCGGACCGCATTGAGGCGGCCTCCTGGGCCTCGGCCGCCCTGGCCACTCGCGGGGACGTGTTCGTGCGCGGAGCCCACCAGAGCCACATGACCACCTTCCTCAACACCTTCCGCAAGGTGGGGGGAGCCTTCGACGTCACCGATGAGGGCATCCGCTTCTACCACCCCGGTGGGGACCTGAAGTCGATCGTGGTGGAGACCAACGTCCACCCCGGCTTCATGACCGACTGGCAGCAGCCTCTCGTCGTGGCGCTCACCCAGGCCCAGGGCCTGTCCATCGTCCACGAGACCGTCTACGAGAACCGCTTCGGATTCACCGGAGCCCTTCGCAAGATGGGGGCCACCATCCAGGTCTACCGCGAGTGCCTGGGCGGCACCGAGTGCCGCTTCGGCCAGCGCAACTTCTACCACTCCGCGGTCATCTCCGGGCCCACGCCCCTGACCGGTGCCGACATCGTTGTGCCCGACCTGCGCGGCGGCTTCTCCCACCTCATCGCGGCTCTGGCCGCCGAGGGCACCAGCCGGGTCGAGGGCGTCAACCTCATCGACCGCGGCTACGAGCACTTCATGTCCAAGCTGGAGTCCCTCAACGCCGCCGTCACCCGCCTGGCCTGAGGCGGGCCGGCGCCGGCCGTGTCCCCGTGAGGTCGGAAGGTCGGGGCGCACGTGCGGGCCACGGGCTCAGCTCGGGCAGCCTCGTTCAGCGCGCTGAAGCGGATAGAGTTCACCTGTGCCTGCAACACGCCCCATGACCCCGTTCTACCGCTTCGCCGCACGCGGGGCGATCATCCCGTTCCTCAAGATGGTCTCCCGGCAGAGGGTGACCGGTCTGGAGAACATTCCCCGCGAGGGCGGCTTCATCGCCGTGGCCAACCACCTGACCGACCTCGACTCGCTCACGGCCATGCGGGCCCTGGTCGATGCCGATGTCCCCGTCTACTCCCTGGCCAAGTCCACCCTGTTCAAGGTGCCGGTGCTCGGCTCCATCCTGAGGGCCGGAGGCCAGATCCCGGTCCAGCGGGGCACACAGAATGCGGCCACGGCCCTCAAGGCCGCCAGTGATGTCCTGGCCGACGGCGGCGCCATCATGATCTTCCCCGAGGGCACGCTCTCCCGAGACCCCCTCAAGTGGCCGATGGTGGCCAAGACCGGGGCGGCCCGGCTGGCCATGGCCAGCGGTGCCCCCGTCCTGCCCATGGGGCAGTGGGGCGCTCACGAGATCCTGGACACCTACGGGCGTTCCTTCCGTCCCTTCCCGCGCAAGGACGTGCGCGTCACCATCGGTGAGCTCATGGACCTGTCCCGCTTCGGCTCGGACACCCAGGACCGCGAGGCCGTGCGCGCCTGCACCGCCGAGATCATGCGGGCCATCACCTCCCTGGTGGAGGAGCTCCGTGGGGAGAAGGCCCCCCGCCCCTTCGACATGCACTACGACGGCGACCCCGGCAAGGGAAGGATCGGCGTGCGCCGCCCCGACCCGCTGCCCGAGGCGGACACTCAGGAGGAGGGCCAGTGAACGGCGTCGAGCACGCAACGAGCGCACCGGTGCGCCGGGCCGCGGCCGTGATCGGCTCAGGCGCCTGGGGCACCACCTTCGCCGCTCTCCTGGCCCAGGCCGGTACGCCCACGACGATCTGGGCCCGGCGCCAGGAGGTGGCCGAGGAGATCAATGCCGGCACCAACGAGCGCTACGTCCCCGGTCACCGCCTGCCGCAGGGATTGAAGGCGACCACCGACCTGGCCGAAGCGGTCACGGGGGCGGGCATCGTCGTCGTGGCCGTGCCCTCCCAGGAGGCCCGGGGGGTCCTGAAGCCCCTCCGGGGCGCCCTGGCCGACGACGCCGTGGCCGTCTCCCTCATGAAGGGCATCGAGCTGGGCACCGGGCTGCGGATGAGCGAGGTCCTGGCCGAGGTCCTGGGCATCGACTCCTCCCGTGTCGTGGTCGTCTCCGGCCCCAACCTCGCCGACGAGATCGCTGCGGGCCAGCCCACCGCCACCGTCGTGGCCGCCGACGACGAGCAGGTCGCCGCCCGGATCGCCTCCCTGTGCGCCACCGGCACCTTCCGTCCCTACACCAACACCGATGTCCTGGGCGTCGAGCTGTGCGGGGCGGTCAAGAACGTCATCGCCCTGGCCGTCGGCGCGGCCGCGGGCCGGGGCCTGGGGGACAACTCCAAGGCCACGATCATCACCCGGGGCCTGGTGGAGATCACCCGCCTGGGCCTCAAGCTCGGGGCTCGCCCGGAGACCTTCTCCGGGCTGGCAGGCATGGGGGACCTGGTGGCCACCTGCTCCTCGCCACTGAGCCGCAACCAGACCTTCGGCCGCCGCCTCGGCGAGGGGATGAGCGTGGCTGAGGCTGCTGCGGCCTCCCGGGGCGTGGCCGAGGGAGCCAAGTCGGCCCGCGCCGTCCTCGACCTGGCCCGGGCTCACGGTGTGGACATGCCGATCACCTCCGGAGTCGTCACCGTCGTCGAGGGCGCCGCCAGCGTCGCTCAGGTGACTGACGCGCTGCTGGCACGTCCCCGCAAGGCCGAGGGCGTTCACGCGGCGCCGTCTCAGGCCTAGCCTCCCCGGCCCGTGAAAGCCGTCTTTATTCCGGGTCTGTTGTGCGTTATCAGCATGCGGGGCGCCGCGCGGTAGCGTGGGACCTATGACAGCCCTCCAGGAAACCGACCCCTCCGTGCCCAGCTCTGACAAGTCCACAGTGCGTGTTGCCGTCGTCTTCGGCGGACGCAGCGGCGAGCACACGATCTCCTGCGCCACCGCCGCCGGTGTCCTGTCAGCCATTGACCGCGACCGCTACGAGGTCCTTCCGGTGGGCATCACGCCCGAGGGCCAGTGGCTCCTCGTCGAGGACGATCCGGCCGCCCTCGAGCTCAGCGACAACCGGCCCCCGGTGACCATCACCGCCGAGGGCCTGGGGCGGGGGAGACTCGCCGCCCCCCTGGGAGGCGGCGAGCTCACAGTGCTCGGCCCCACGGGGCCTGAGACCCTGGGCCAGGTCGACGTCGTCCTGCCGCTGCTGCACGGGCCCTACGGTGAGGACGGAACCATCCAGGGCATGCTGGAGATGATGGGTCTTGCCTACGTCGGCTGCGGGGTGCTGGCCAGTGCCGCGGGCATGGACAAGCAGGTCACCAAGGTGCTCCTGGGGGCCGCGGGCATCGCCACGGCGCCGCACGTCGTCGTCGGTCCTCACGCCTGGAGGCGCGACCCCGAGGCGATCCTGGAGGCCTGTCGGTCCCTGACCTACCCCCTGTTCGTCAAGCCCGCCCGTGCCGGCTCCTCCCTGGGCATCAGCAAGGTCGACCGCCCCGAGGATCTCCCCGGGGCCATCGAGGCGGCCCGTGCGGTCGACCCCAAGGTCCTCGTGGAGAGCGGCATCGTCGGACGCGAGGTCGAGGTCGCCGTTCTTCAGGGCCGCGGCGACGACGCCCCCCGGGTGGCCGAGCCCGGCGAGATCGCCATGGACGCCTCCCAGGGCGCCGGCGAGTTCTACGACTACGAGACCAAGTACCTGGCCCACGACGCCGTCGCCATGGTCTGCCCGGCGCGCATCGACCCCGAGGCACGCGAGCTCATCATGGACACCGCCGCACGGGCCTTCGAGGCGGTCGGCTGCGAGGGACTGGCCCGGGTCGACTTCTTCCTCACCGATACCGGCGAGGCGGTCGTCAACGAGATCAACACGATGCCCGGCTTCACCCCCTTCTCCATGTACCCCTACATGTGGCAGGTCTCCGGCCTGGGCTACACCGAGCTGGTCTCCGAGCTCATCGAGCTGGCCGTGGCCCGCTCCACCGATGTCAACCGCTGAGCCGGCCCCATCCGGCGCAGCGGGGGAGGATACGAGGGTCGGTGACCTCAGCGAGGAGGAGCTCCTCGCCGTCATCACCCCCCTCCTGCCCCGTGGCCCGCAGACCCCCGTCGGAACGGGGGACGACTGCGCGGTCCTGTCCTTCCCCGACTCGCGCACGGCGGTGAGCACCGATGTCCTGGTCGAGGGGCGCCACTTCCGCACCCAGTGGTCCACGGGCCACGACGTCGGGGCGAGGGCCGCGGCCCAGAACCTCGCCGACGCCGCCGCCATGGGCGCCAGGCCGGTTGCGCTCGTCGTCGGCCTGGTCATGCCTGCGGCCACCCCGGTCGGCTGGGTGCGGGACTTCGCCCAAGGACTGGCCCAGGGCTGTGAGCCCTGCGGAGCGGGCGTCGTGGGCGGCGACCTCAGCGCCGGTGACTCCCTGGTCGTGGCCGTCACGGTCCTGGGTGACCTCGAGGGCAGAGCCCCGGTTCTGCGAAGCGGTGCCCGGCCCGGTGACATCGTCGTGCACGTCGGGACCCTGGGGCGCAGCGCGGCGGGCCTCGCCCTGCTCAGCGCGGGTACCGGCTGCGCATCAGGTTCGTGCTCCGCTGTCCCCGAAGGCCGGGATCGCTCTCAGGCCCGGGCCTGCATCGAGGCATTCCGCGCCCCCACCCCGCCCCTGGCAGCGGGCAGCGAGCTGGCACTGGCCGGAGCCACCTCCATGCTGGACGTCTCCGACGGGCTGCTGCGCGACGCCGGTCGGATCGCCCGAGCCAGCGGCGTCGTCATCGACCTCGACGATCCAGATAACCTGCCGGACGCGTCCTTCCTCGACCCGGTGGCCGCTCTTGTGAATGCTCACGACGGATCGGACGCTCGCGACCTGGCCCGCAGCTGGCTGCTCACCGGGGGAGAGGACCACGGACTGCTCGCCACCGTCCCGGCAGACGCCCTCGAGCGGCTACCCGCCGGGGCCAGAGTGATCGGCCGGGTCCTGAGCCCGCAGTCCTCACCGGCTCGCGTGCTGGGGCACCGGCCGGGCGTCCTCCTGGCAGGAGAAACGGCGCAGGAGCACACCGGGTGGGACCACTTCTCTCACACCTGAACACCTGACGGGCCCTACCCCGTTGGAGGGGTACCGGACACGACAAAGGCCGCCGACTGCTTGCGCAGCGGCGGCCCCGTGCTCGAAGGACTCGAGATGACGCGCTCAGATGTTGCGCGTCACCTTCCCGGCCTTGAGGCAGGACGTGCACACGTTGAGGCGCTTGGGGGCGCCGCCCACGAGAGCACGCACACGCTGGATGTTGGGGTTCCACCGGCGGTTGGTCCGCACGTGGGAGTGCGAGACGCTCTTGCCGAAGATGGGGCCCTTGCCGCAAACGTCGCACACAGCAGCCACGGTCTCACTCCTGATCTTCAATGCTTCAACGCTCAGGCAACTGCCCGGCGTCAGGTCTTACCGCCCAGGCGCGAGGCGCCGGGCAACCCGAACACAATAGCGGACCCGCGCGCGGCCCCCAAGCCGCAGCGGCGTGCGTTCGGGCACATGCCGCCGTGCTTGAGGGGCGGGAGTCAACACGGACTCAGCAGAAAATGTGACAAACATCATCATCTGATGAACGTGTGCTCTAAGCGGATGTGGTGGTAGTGGCCTGACCAGCGCGCCGGTGCCCAGAATGCCCCTTCGGCTCTCCGTCGCTCTGGGCAAGGTCCCGGTGCGGGTGTCTCGCTCCGGTGGGAGGAATGTGCCTGGGAAGGTACTCTGAAACCACATATCAAACCAAAGGCTCTGCCCAGCCATGGACCAGGCTCGCTGAACGCCTGCACATATGCAGATCATGCAATGGAACAGAAGGTGTTCGCAGCGTGACACATGGTGTGCTGGTCGTAGCCAGGATCCAGGGGAGGCGAAGATGGCGCAGTCTCAAGGACACCGCCCCGTTACCCCTGTCTCAGGGAGCCATGTGCTGCAGGGGGCCGCAGTGCGGCGCTGGATCGCGCTGGCGGAGATCGTTGCCGATCAGACCCGGGATCTCGTCGACTTCCTCAATGTCTTCCCCGTGCCGGACGCGGATACCGGAACCAACGTCCTGCTCACCCTGCGCTCGGCCTCCGACGCCCTCCACCGCCTGGGGCGGGCCGCTGATGCCGCCCAGGTGGCTCGCGCCGCAGCCGACGGCGCCGTTCGGGGAGCCCGCGGGAACTCGGGTCTTCTGGTCTCCCAGGCCCTGGCCGCCTTCGCCGACGTCTGCGCCGAGGCCCCGGATCCCACCGCCCTGCGCCCCGTCGAGCTCGTGCACGTCTACGAGGCCATGGCGGACACCACCTGGGCGGCGGTCTCCCGCCCGGTCTCGGGGACCCTGCTGTCGGTCGCTCGGGACGCGGCCACGGCCGCCCGCTCCGCCCTGGAGGAGGCGACCGCGAGCTCGCCCGCGACCCTGAGCCTCATCGCCGCCGCCGCAGCCTTCGGCGCCCAGGAGTCCGTTGTGGAGACCGCGGGCCTCGGGCACGGCCCGGTGGATGCCGGGGGAGCGGCCTTCATGCTGCTGCTGACCTGCCTGTCGGACACCATCGACGCGATTCAGGACGCGGGCCCCGGGACGACTGATGCCCCGGAGCTGCGCCAGGGCCACCAGGACGCCGACGAGCACGCCCCTTACACCGCCGTCGCCCGTCAGATGCTCACCGACCTGGCCGCAGGCGGGGTGCCGCACAGCGTCGGTCCCGAGCCCCTGGGCATGTCCACCGGCGAGTTCGAGGTGATGTACCTGCTGGAGGCGACCGCGGTCCAGGCCGGTCAGCTGCGCCGGGACCTGGAGCACATCGGCGACTCCGTGGGCGTCGTCGGCACCCCGGACGCACTGGGGGTGGGCCTCTACCAGGTCCACGTCCACACCGACACTCCTCGGGCCGCCCTGCCGCACGCGGGCCGCGCCCGCCAGATCTGCATCCACCACCTCCACCCCACCGCCCTGGTGAGCTCCACGGACGAGCCCCCGTCCCCGTGGGGGGCGCTCGACTCCGACCCCACGGGCCACGTGGTCTCCTTCGAGCGTCTGGCCGCGCGCCGGGCTGAGCGCAAGGCGAAGTCGGTGCGCATGCACCCCTCCCAGGCGGCCTCTGCCCGCCCCTCGCCAGTGGATGCCCCGCGTCTGGCCGTGCGCTCGCGGCAGTCCGGCGTCGGTGTCATCGCCTGCACCCGGGCCCCCGGGCTCATCGAGCAGCTCGCCCGCTCCGACGCCGCCGTCGTCCTCAACCCGGATCGGGAGGGGATCGCCCGCGCCGCCGCGGACCTGGGGGCCTCCCAGGTCATCGTGCTGCCCTGCGACACCGCCTGCACCGAGGCGGCCCACGATGCCGCCCGCTTCCTGGCGGCCCGCTCCGCCGTCTCCACCGTCCGCCCACCGGCGGGGACCCGTCAGGCGGGAGCCGCTCGCGAGACCGCCCGCGTCGGGGGGCAGTCGGATCGCTATGCGGCCGAGGGCATTCAGCTCCTCGTGTGCGACACCGACGACGAGGCCCGAGTCCTGGCCGCCACGGTCGCCCTGGCAGGCAGGGGCGAGGAGGCCGAGCTGGCCGACCTGGCCCGCCGCGCCTGGAGCGCCGCCGCGGGGCTGCGCACCATCGCCCTCAACGGGGCCCAGGCCGACGGCGAGGCCGTGGCTCGCGCCGTGGCCTCGGCGCTGCGGCCCTCCGATGAGCTGCTCACCGTCATCACCGGCCGCAACGCCGGCCGCGACGTCGGCGCCCTTGCCGCCAGCGCGGCGGTGGGGGCCCGGGGGCACGTGGTCGGTGAGGACGTGGAGGTCGCCGTCCATGCGGGCGGACAGGAGCACCCTGACGTCCTCATCGCCATCGAGTGACCGTCTCCAGGACCACTGGGCGGCCACGCGCTCGGATTGTGGCGACCGCGAGCACCTCGGGTCGTGAACGGCTCCCAGGCTCCCTCGTCATAGGGTGGGGTCGTGCCCGGCTCGTCTGATCGCTCAACCCCTACGCCACGCCCCGGCAGCGTCGGCCCGCTCGAGCGTCCTGTGGGCCGGCTCGTGGGCAAGCGCACGGCCGCCCAGCTCGCCAAGCAGGGGGTGGAGACCGGGGCGGATCTGCTGCGCCTGCTGCCCCGGCGCTATGACACCTGGGGAGATCTGACCGATATGCGCACCCTCGTCGAGGGCGAGCAGGCCACCATCCAGGCCCAGGTCGTGCGCGCCTCCTCCCGGCGCACCCGCTCCGGCCGGGTACCGGCCCTCATGGAGGCCACCGTCACCGACGGCGCCTCCACCATGGACCTCGTCCAGTTCGGTGCGGCGGGCCAGATGCGCGCCCGAGCCGCCCGGCTGGCCCCCGGAACCACCGTCCTGCTCAGCGGCAAGGTGGGACTCCACCGCGGACGCAAGCAGCTGTCCAACCCGCGCCTCTACGTCCTCGACGAGCTCGACGAGGCCGAGCGCGAGGCTCTGCTGGCCCGCCCCATGCCCATCTACCCCGGCACGGAGGCCCTCCCGTCCTGGTTGGTGGCCAAGGCGGTGCGCATCGTCCTGGACCAGCTCGAGCCGGGCGACGTCGCCGACCCCCTCCCCGAGGACCTGCGGCGCGAGGCGGGGCTGGTCGACGCCTACACCGCCTACCGCTGGGTGCACCGGCCCGAGGACTCCGGGCAGTGGAAGGCCGCCCGGAAACGGCTGCGCCACGAGGAGGCCCTCGTCCTGCAGGTCGCCCTGGCCCAGCGCCGAGCCCATCATGAGGCGACCCGCACCGCGGCCGCCTGGCCCGTACCGGAGTCGGAGGGCTCCCTGAGAGCGGACCTCGACGCCCGCCTGCCCTACGACCTCACCGCCGGGCAGGAACGGGTCGGTCAGGAGATCTCCGCCGACCTGGCCCGCACCGTTCCCATGCAGCGGCTTCTCCAGGGCGACGTGGGAAGCGGTAAGACCCTCGTAGCCCTGCGCGCCATGCTCCAGGTGGTCGGAGGCGGAGGGCAGGCCGCCCTCCTGGCCCCCACCGAGGTCCTCGCCGCCCAGCACCACTCCTCGCTGGAGGCGGTCCTGGGCCCCATGGCCCGCCTCGGGATGCTCGGTGGCGCCGAACGCGCCACCCGCGTCCACCTGCTGACCGGCTCCACCCCTGCCGCTCAGCGCCGTCGGATCCTCGCCGAGCTGGCCGCCGGCGAGCCGGCGATCGTCGTGGGTACCCACGCCCTGCTGTCCGACACGGTGCAGATCCCCTTCCTCGGCCTGGTCGTCGTCGACGAGCAGCACCGCTTCGGCGTCGCCCAGCGCGACGCCCTGCGCGAGCGCGGCGGTCTCACCGACCCGGCCACCGGCCGCAGTCACACGCCCCACCTCCTAGTCATGACCGCCACCCCGATCCCGCGCACCATCGCCATGACGGTCTTCGGAGACCTGGCCACCTCCGTCCTCGACGAGCTGCCCGCCGGGCGCAGCGCCGTGCCCACCCACCTCGTCCCGTGGGCGCGCACCACCTGGGTGGAGGGCATCTGGCGGCGCGCCGCGAAGGAGGTCGCCTCCGGAGGGCGGGTCTACGTCGTGTGCCCACGGATCGAGGCCGACGACGAGCCCCGGCAGGCGAAGACGGAGGGGGCGGCGGCTGCCGAGACCGATGACGGGCAGGGGGCGGAGCCTTACGCGGAGGAGGGGAGCGGCTCGCATCCCGACCGCCCGCTGGCCGCCGTCGAGGAGTGGAGGCAGCGCCTGGAGGACGAGCCCGCCCTGGAGGGCATCGGCGTCGGGATCCTCACCGGACGCATGAGCAGTGAGGACAAGGCCGCCTCCATGGCCGACTTCGCCTCGGGCACCGCCCCGGTCCTGGTGTCCACCACGGTCATCGAGGTGGGGGTGGACGTGCCCGAGGCCTCCATGATGGTCATCCTGGACGCCGACCGCTTCGGCCTGTCCCAGCTCCACCAGCTGCGCGGGCGGGTCGGGCGCGGCAGCAGACCGTCCCTGTGCGTGGCGGTCACCGGTGCGCAGGTCGGATCCACCGCCTTCCACCGGCTCAAGGCCTTCGCCTCCACCACGGACGGATTCGCGCTGGCCGAGGCCGACCTCGAGCTGCGCAGCGAGGGTGACGTCCTGGGGGCCTCTCAGTCGGGGCGAGCCTCCGGGCTGGACCTGCTGCGCGTCACCCGCGATGCCCGCCTCATCGCCACCGCGAGGCGTCAGGCCGAGCGGATCGTGGCCGCCGATCCGCGGCTGAGCGGGCACCGGGCCCTGGCCGCGGCGATCGTCGAGCGCCTCGATGAGCAGTCCCAGGCCTTCCTCGAAAGAGCGTGAAGGACCGGGGCCTGAGCCGGGGAGCGGCCCCGGCTCAGGCCGGTTCGGCGAACCAGATCGTGGTCTCGCCGTACCGCTTGTCCGCGAAGCGCCCCAGCCCCGCCGGCCAGACGGGTTCCGGTGAGCGCGTCGAGCGCTCGACGACGACGACGGCGCGCGGCGCCAGCCAAGGGTCCTCACTGCGGGCCAGGGGGGTGAGGATCTCGGTGAGCTCCTCCTCGCTCAGCTCATAGGGAGGGTCGAGCAGCACCAGGTCCGCCGGGGCGCCCGCCGCACCTGCCAGGAAGGAGGCCGCCTTCGCGGTCACCGCCGATACCCCGCCAAGGCCCAGCGCCCGGATGTTGCGACGGCAGGTCTGCGACGCACCGCGCGAGGAGTCCACGAGCGTGACCTCGCCGGCTCCTCGGCTCGCAGCCTCCAGGCCCAGGGCCCCGGAGCCCGCGCACAGGTCCAGCACCCGAGCGCCGTCGAGCACCCCGTAGTGGTCCAGGCGGGCGAAAAGAGCCTCGCGGACGCGCTCGGAGGTGGGGCGCGTCCCGGAGCGGGGCACCTCGATCCTGCGTCCGCCCACGGTTCCGGCCACGATCCTCGTCATGGGGCAGACCCTACCCGGCCCGTAGGCCGCGTCCCCCGCGGCCTACGCCATGACCTACCCGGTGCTCCTGACCGCGCTGCTCACCCTGGCCGCAGCTGCTGGGCCCTGGTCGTCGACGCCCTGACGACGAGCGTCGGCTCCAGGCGGATGCTGCGGGCGGGGGCGCCCTCGACGATCTCGTCGGACAGGCTCAGCGCGGCCCTTCCCAGGGCGTCGAAGTCCTGCGTGACGCTGGACAGGGACGGGGTCGCCCAACGCGCCAGGGGGATGTCATCGAAGCCGACGACGGCGACGTCGTCGGGGATCCTCACGCCGGCGGCGAGCAGCTCGTGGCACAGGCCCAGGGCGATGTCATCGTTGGCGGCGAAGACGGCGTCGGGCAGGCCGCTGTCGAGCAGGCGCCGAGCCACTCTGGCCCCGGCCTCTCCCGTCCAGGCGTCCGTGCCCACCCAGCGGCCGGGAACTCCGGCCTGCGCGCACACCGACTGGTAGGAGGCCAGCCGCTCCGAGGCGTCCTGCCAGGACAGGTCCCCGGTGACATGCAGCAGGCGGCTGCGCCCCTGGGCCAGAAGATGCTCCGTTGCCAGCCTGGCTCCCAGGGCCTGGTCGATGGAGACGGTGGCCAGCTCGGAGAACTCGTGCTGACCCGAGATGATGGCCACGACCGGGCCGCGGTGGCGCTGGGACGAGAGGATGGTCAGGACGTCGGCTCGCTGGGTCAGGACCACGATGGTCGCCACGCGGTGGCCGTGCAGATGAGCCAGTGCCTGTCGCACGGATTCCGAGTCGCTGCCCTCGGCGGTGGCCAGGACGAAGGTGGCCCCCCGCTCGCGCACCGCCCTGGCGATCGCGGAGAAGGTGGAGGCCATCCCGTGCGACAGCCCGGCGGTCAGCAGGATCCCCGAGGCCCCGGAGGAGCCCAATGCCAGTGAGCGGGCGGCGAGGTTCGGCTCGTAACCCAGCGCCTGGACGGCCGCCAGAACCTTCTGACGTGTCTCGGGACGGACCGACGGGTGGTTGTTGAGCACGCGGGAGACGGTCTGAGACGAGACTCCGACCGCCTCGGCCACGTCACTGAGGGTCACGCGTGCGGACACAAGGGAAATATAACAGCGCCGCCACAGGGACCCCGCGATGCCCTGTGCACGCGGGCGCGCTGCCGCGGGCGGTGCGGCGCGCGTCCCGCACGGCGGCGGGCACAGCCAGTAGCGTGACCGTATGAGCCTGGCCGTCTACCCCGGAAGCTTCGATCCCCTCACCCTGGGGCATGTCGACATCGTCGCCCGCGCGACCACGCTCTTCGACGTCGTCGTCATCGGGATCGCCCACAACGCCGCCAAGGCCGGGCGCCACCTGCTCGACGCCCACCAACGCCTCCGCCTGACCCGGGATGCCACCTCCCACCTGCCCGGCGTCGAGGTGGACATCGTCCCCGGGCTCCTGGCCGACTACTGCAGCCGGCGCGGCGCGAGCGCCATCATCAAGGGCCTGCGCAACGGCAGCGACCTGGACGCCGAGCTGCCCATGGCCCTGCTCAACCGCGACCTGGGCGCACCCGAGACGGTCTTCCTGCCCGCGTCCGCCGCCTACGCGCACGTCTCCTCCTCCCTCGTCAAGGACGTCGCCGGCTACGGCCGGGACGTCTCCGCCCTCGTCCCGCCCGCAGTGGCCCACGCCCTGGAGGCCCGGCTGACCCAGGCCCCCGGGCCGGCGGCCCACGACGGCGTCGCCCCAGGACTCGTCCCGCCCGGGACCCCGCCAAGCCGCTTCGTCGGCGCCGACCACACTCGAGAGGACCTACCGTGACGACCAGCCGCGATGCGGGAGACGACCTGCTGCGCATCCTTGATGAGCTCGACGGCCTCATCAGCAACGCCCGATCCATGCCGATGAGCGCCTCGGTGATCGTCAACCGGGAGAACGCCCTGCATCTCATCGATCGGGCTCGAGACGCGGTCCCGACCGCCGTTCGTCGCGCCGAGAAGATCGTCGCCGATGCCGACGCCGTCCTGGCTGAGGGGCGGGCCGAGTCCGAACGGCTCGTCCAGTACGCCCAGGAGGAGTCCGAGCGCCTCGTGGCCGGGGAGAACATCGTGCGCATGGCCAATGACCGGGCCGACAGCATCGTGGCCGCGGCGGAGGACAAGGCAGCGTCCCTGCGTCACGGGGCCGATGAGTACTCCGACCGGGCCCTGGCCTCCCTGGAGGCCGAGGTCGCCAAGGTCGCCGAGCAGATCCGCGCCGGCCGTGAGGTCCTGGCCGGACGCCTGGGGGACGGCGCGGGCCAGCCGGTGGAGATCCAGGAGCCCGTCCGCCGCCGCTCGGCCTGGTCCGTGGACCCCTCCGCCCACTGAACCAGTGGCGCCGCAGCCCCACCGGGTACGCTCGCGCCAGACACCTCGTCCATTCACCTCGCCCACCAGCCGCCCAGCACCGTGTGCCTCACCTGGGCATCACGCGGACATCATGCCGCGTGATGCCCCCGGTCATCGCTGGATACGGCGCGGTCAACCCGCTGTGGAGGAACCCATGTCAGGACTCGTCGTCGATATCGTCGACCTGCCCCGTGCCACCGGCTCGGTCAAGAACCTGCAGATCCGTACCCCCGCCCCCGCCGACCTGGGCACCGAGGTCATCGGCGTGCCCGAGGGCAGCGACCTCGTCCTCGACGTCACTCTGACCTCCATGGACGACGGCGTCCTGGCGCACGCCGACGCCGACCTGCACGTCCACGGCGAGTGCGTGCGCTGCCTGCGCGACCTCGATGAGGCCCGCAGCGTGAGGATCGACGAGCTCTACCTCTTCCCCGAGGTCATCGAGACCCAGCGGGCCGAAGGCGATGAGGAGGCCGAGGACCTCCTGGCGGTGGGGGAGACCACCCTGGACCTCGAACCGGCGCTGCGCGACGCCCTGGTCCCCACCCTGCCCTTCCAGCCCCTGTGCCGCCCCGACTGCCCCGGGCTGTGCCCCGACTGCGGCAAACGGCTCGAGGACCTGCCCGCCGACCACCACCATGAGGTCATCGACCCGCGCTGGTCTGCCCTGGCCGGCCTGCTGGAGACCAGGACCGGTCAGGAGGGCGAGCAGGACGCGCCCACGAACGGGGAGGAACAGTCCTGATGGCCAAGCGCCGCAGCGCCCCGCCCGCGCGCACCGACACCGAGGCCCTCGTCTACCGCTGGGGGCCGAGCATCGATGCCCAGCTGCTCGACTTGGCCCTGACCCACCGCTCCTACGCCCACGAGAACGGCGGCCTGCCCACCAACGAGCGTCTGGAGTTCCTGGGCGACTCCGTCCTGGGCATCATCGTCACCGAGTACCTCTACCGCACCCACCCGGAGGTCCCCGAGGGCCAGCTCGCCAAGATGCGTGCCGCCACCGTCTCCGAGCCGGCCCTGGCCGCCGTCGCCCGCGACCTGGGGCTGGGGGAGTTCATCAAGCTCGGCAAGGGCGAGGCGCTCTCGGGCGGGAGGAACAAGGACTCCATCCTGTCCGACACGGTCGAGGCCCTCATCGGCGCCACCTACCTCACCCACGGTCTGGAGGAGACCCGCACGGTCGTCACCCGGCTCGTCTCCCGCTTCCTGGACTCGGCCCGCACCCGCGGCGCGGGCCTGGACTGGAAGACGAGCCTCCAGGAGCTCACCGCCGTCCACCAGCTCGGCAACCCCGCCTACGAGGTGGCCGGAACCGGCCCCGACCATCAGCGGGTCTTCACCGCCAGCGCCATCGTCGACGGCCAGGTTCTGGGGCAGGGCACCGGAAGCTCGAAGAAGATCGCCGAGCACGACGCCGCCGAGGCGGCCTATGCCGCCATCCTGGCCGCCAGGGGCGACGGCGGCCTCGACCTGCCCGGTGTCAACGAGGCCCTGCGCGCCGACCTGCTCACCCGGCAGACCCCCCGGAAGAGCTGATGCCCGAGCTGCCCGAGGTCGAGGTGGTGCGCGCCGGGCTCGCCCGGCACGTGGCCGGACGCACTGTCACCCGGGTCGAGGTCCTCGACCCGCGTCCTCTGCGCCGCCAGGACGGGGGAGCGCAGTCCTTCGTCGACCAGCTCACCGGGCGCGCCCTCACCGCGGCTGTCCGCCGCGGGAAGTTCCTGTGGCTGCCCCTGGACGACGGACGCGCCCTGGCCGCCCACCTGGGCATGAGCGGCCAGCTGCTCGTGCGCGGCACCACCGCCGCGACCGCTCCCGGCGCCGACCCGCAGCCGGCCGGTGCCGCGGCCTTCCTGGCCGACCCGCACGTTCGGCCCGGCGGGCGCCCGGTGGACCTGAGCGCCACCGAGCCGCCCCGCTACGTGCGGGACATCTCCACCTCCGCCCGCCACCTGCGAGTGCGCCTCCACCTCAGCACCGGCCTCGACGGTGACGACAGCGCCGGCGGGGCGGTGCTCGACCTGGTCGACCAGCGCATGCTCGGCGGCCTGCACGTCGTCGACCTGACCCCCACCTCCGACGGTGCTCCCGGCGGGATGGGCGATCCGCGGCCGCTGCTTCCCGCCGACGCCACCCATATCGCCCGCGACCTGCTCGATCCGGCCCTGGATCTGACCGGCCCCACCGGCGTCGTCGCCCGGGTGCGCGCCTCGAGACGCGCCATCAAGACCCAGCTGCTCGATCAGGGGCTCGTCTCGGGTATCGGCAACATCTACGCTGATGAGGGCCTGTGGGAGGCCGGGGTGCACGGCCTGCGTCCGGGAACCGGTCTCGGTCCGAAGGCCGTGGCCCGGATCCTTGAAGCCACCGCTGCGGTCATGCGCCGGGCCCTGGAGGTCGGTGGCACGAGCTTCGACGCCCTCTACGTCGATGTCGAGGGCGCTGCCGGGTTCTTCGCCCGCGAGCTCGGAGCCTACGGGCGTCAGGGGCTGGGGTGTCGCCGCTGCGGGGCCACCATGGCGCGCGAGACTCTGGGAGGGCGTTCCCACACCTACTGTCCCCACTGCCAGCCCCGTCCGCGCCGACGCCGGTAGGCGGCCGTCGGTGTCGGGCAGTCTCCACGACAGCCGCGCCACGACGGAGCCAGAGGTGTGACGTAGGTTTCCAGCCCCTGGTAATGTCATGAGTATGGCACACACCCCCTCCTCGGAGATCGTCCGCGTCATGATCGTGGACGACCACGAGATCGTCCGTCGCGGCATCGCCGAGATCATTGACCGCGCCGATGGGCTCGACGTCGTCGCCGAGGCGGGCTCTCGGGCCGAGGCGGTGCGCCGGGCCGAGCTGGTCCGCCCCGATGTCATCCTCGTGGACCTCCAGCTGCCCGACGGCACCGGCATCGAGCTCATGCAGGAACTGAGGGACTCCGTGCCCCAGGCCCTGCCGATCGTGCTGACCTCCTTCGACGACGACGAGGCCCTGGCCGAGGCCCTGGCGGCAGGCGCCCGGGCCTACCTGCTCAAGACGGTCCACGGCGCCGAGATCAGCGACGTCGTGCGGGCCGTCGCCTCCGGGCGCGTCCTGCTCGACGAGCGCACCGTGACGCGCCGCCGGGCGGACCACGACGACCCCACCGCTGACCTGACCAACGCCGAGCGCAAGGTCCTCGACCTCATCGGCGACGGCCTGTCCAACCGGGAGATCGGTGAGAGGCTCGGAGTCGCCGAGAAGACGGTCAAGAACCACATCACCTCCCTGCTGGCCAAGATGGGGCTGCAGCGGCGCACCCAGGTCGCCGCCTGGGTCGCCGGCCAGCGCGCCTCGGGCTGGCGCAACGGCTGAGGGAGCCTCCCGACGGCGCTGAGCCCGCCGCCGAGGGGCGCCAGCGGACTCAGCGCTCCCGGCCGCCCCCGTCCAAGGGCACTCGCCAGGTGAAGCAGGTGCCGCGCCGCTCGCCGTCGGAGCGGGCCCGCGGACCGATGACGAAGCTGCCGCCGTGGCGCCGGGCCCGCTCGGCCATGTTGGCCGTCCCCGAACGGCGCGTCACCGAGGGGTTCACCCCGATGCCGTCGTCACGGCAGACGATCTCCACCACCGGGCTGCCCCGGAAGGGCTCGGCGTCGCCCGAGGCGTGGCCCTCGTCGTCGCCCGGGCCGCAGCACTGCTCCGAGCCCGGCTGCACCCCCTCGATCTTGACGTCCACCGTCACCGAGGAGGCGTGGGCGTGACGGGCCACGTTGCTCAGTCCCTCACGCACGACGGCGACCATGTCGTCGGCGATATCCGGTGCCACGGCGGCGCCGACCGAGGCGATGAGCCGGTCCTCCTCGTCGCGGTCCACCTGGGCCAGGCCCCGGCCGTCGACGCTCAGCAGCAGCGAAGGGGCGTAGCCCAGGGCGTTTCGGGCCAGGGAGGCCTCGCGCCGCAGCCGCTCGATCACGCCGACCTCCTCATCCCGATCGCGCAGGGAGCGCACGATGGAGCGGATCTGGCCCACGGAGTCGTCCACCGCCTCCAGCGCGGTGCTCAGGACGGAGCACACCGTCTCCAGGTCTGCCTGAGTGCTGGAGGCCAGCCGTTCCCGGGCCGCGGAGATCTGCATGCCGGTGGCGAAGAGCTGCTGGATGGCCAGGTCGTGCAGGTCCCGGCCGATCCGGGCCCGCTCATCGAGCAGCGTGGCCATCTCCTCGGCGTGCTGGGCGTCGGCCAGCTCGAAGGCCATCGTGGCCTGCCCCGCCACGAGCTCGGCGATCTCCAGGTCCTGGGCGGTGAACGGCGCCGCGCCCGGGGAGCGCAGCAGCAGCATGACCCCCACGCCCCGCCCCCGGTGGATCATGGGGGCGTAGAGGGCCGGTCCGAACTGGGCCAGCTGGGGGACCAGGAGGTCGCCGTCGCTCCAGGCGTCCTCCAGGGAGCTCACGACCAGGCCGGTCTGATGGGCCAGGGTGGTCAGGGCTCGACCCTCGGACGGGAAGAAGGTGCCGATGAGCTCCTGGGCGTGCTCGCCGTCGGCGATCTCGCAGATCCAGCGCTTGCCGATGCTGGGCAGGATGAGGGCGGCCGTGTCGGCGTGAGCCACGTGGCGGACGCGGTGAGCGATGAGCGTCAGTGCGTCATCCTCCTCGGCGCCCGAGAGCAGCAGTGTCGTCAGCTCCTGGGAGACGACCATCCACTGCTCACGGTCGCGGGCCTCGCGGTACAGACGGGCGTTCTCCACGGCGACGGCTGCGGCCTGGGCCAGGGTCAGCACGGCGTCGGCGTCCGAGCGGGTGAAGCCCCCGGGCTTGTCACACAGGTAAAGGTGCCCGTAGACCTGGCCGTGAAGGCGCAGCGGGGCCGAGAGCAGGCTGCCGGTCTCCTCACCCTCGATGGCACCGGTGAAGGCCGAGGCCCTGCCCAGGTCGTTGTCGATGACCATCCCGGTGCCCTCGAGCCCGCTGAGCATGGACTCAGCGGAGGCGTGCGAAGCGCCGGCGGTATCGGGGGCGCCGGCCATCTGGGCGAGCTCATCGAGGGTCGCCGTGGGCACCCCGCTGCACAGCCCGGTGCCTGAGCCCGCTGCGGAGGGATCGGACGAGAGGTCACCGGCCTGGTCAACGTCCATATCCGCGTGGTTGAGTACCGCGATGGTGCCCCAGGAGGCACCCGTGATGGAGCAGGCCGACTCCACCAGACGGCGCAGCGCGTCGGGTACCCGCAGGGAGCTGGTGAGCCTGAGGGCCGCCTGGATGAGGGCGACGGTCGCCTCATCCAGGCTCGGCTGAAGGGCCGACGCCCGGCGGTCACGGGTGGAGACCAGCTGGTCGGCGTGGACGGCGTAGGCCAGGCGCCCTGCCGCGGTGGCCTCCTCCGAAGCAGGCGCCATGGCCTCCTCCCGTCGCGCTGCGGGGCCGTCGAGCTCCTCCGAGGCGTCCTGGGGCACACCGGGAAAGCCAAGGCCGTCGGGGAAAGCGCCGGTTGCGTCCTGCGGGTCGTGTGTCGTCATCGTACTCAGCTCGTCCAGCTCGTAGCGGATACGTGGTCCTGCGGCCTGTCCTGATCCTCCTGGGAGAGCGACCACCGGTAGGTCTCGGAGACGTCCTGGAGCTCACGGTGGCTGCCTCGGTGCAGGATAGTCGCCGGGGCCTGCTCCCCGGCGGCCTGCGGCCGGTGCCCCATGACGAGGACCTCGTCGGCGTGCTCCAGGGCGCTGAGGCGATGGGTGATCAGGAGAGTCCCGCGCCCCTGGTCACCCACTGTCAGGAGGTCGGTCACGAGCCGGTCCGCGGTGGCGGCATCGAGATGCTCACCGGGCTCGTCCAGCAGCATCAGGGGTGCCGGAGCCGCCAGGGCCCGGGCCAGCAGGAGCCGACGCCGCTCCCCACCCGACAGCGTCGTGGCATCCGTTCCGATGATGGTCTCGGCTCCCTCGGGAAGGGCCTCGAGCCAGTTGCCCAGGCCGGCCCTCCTCAGCAGCTCGCCGGCCTCGGCGGGGGTGACGTCCCCCCGCGCCACGCGCAGGTTCTCCAGGACACTGGTGTGGAAGACGTGCGCGTCCTCCGCGGTCAGGCACACCCTGGCCGCCACCTCAGGACGGGCGGCCTGCCACGGGGGGACGCCGTCGAGCGTCAGCGTGCCGCCACGCGGCTCCAGCAGTCCGGCCAGCGTGGCCAGCAGTGTCGACTTGCCGATTCCCGACGGCCCCACGATCGCCACTCGGCGACCGACCTGCAGATCCAGGTCGATGCCCTCGGCCACCACCGGGCCGCCCGGCCAGCCCACCGCCAGGCCCCTCGCCTTGAGGCACGGGCCCTGGGCGGAGGGCTCGGGCAGCTCCCGAGGCGTGCCGAACGTCGCGCCGCCGGCGTCGGCACTGGCCTCAGCCGCATCGATGAGCTCCACGATGCGGCAGGCGGCACCGGCCGACCTCACCAGCTGCACGCTGGCCGGGCCGAGCGCGGAGGTGGCCTCGAAGGCCGCCAGCGGAACCAGGACGATGACAGCCAGCCAGACCGGGGCCAGCTGCCCGGCGGAGACGGCGCTCACCCCGACCACCAGGTTGCCCAGGACCGCGATGCCCATGGCGGCCACGTCCACGGCCGCCGCGATCGCGGCCGGTACCGCGGCCCGGTCCCGCAGGCGGCTCAGGCTCTCCTCCCGGGAGGCGAGCTGACGCATCGAACCGGCCAGACGCCCGGAGACGGACAGCTCAGGAGCCCCTTCCAGGACCGCCAGGACCTGCGCGGACAGCTCGGTGGCCTGCCTCTGGCGGGCCTGCTCGGCGATTCTCGCGGAGCGGATGGTGGCCAGCGGGGCCACCAGCCCCGACAGCAGCAGGCAGGCCAGCAGGACGAGGCCCGCCGGCCAGTAGACCACGCCGATGCCAAGACAGGTGGCCGCGCCCAGGACGGCTGCGACCGCCGCAGGCAGATAGGCGCGCACGACGAGGTCCCCGACCGCGTCGATGTCGCTGCCCACTCGCGCCAGGACGTCGCCGCGGCGCAGCCCCGCAATCGTGTCCGTGCGGGCCGCCGCCAGGGACGCATAGAGGCGGGTGCGCAGAGCGCCCATGCCCCTCAAGGCCGTGTCATGGGAGACGAGCCGCTCGCAGTAGCGCAGCACGGAGCGCGAGATACCGAAGAGCCGCACCGCCACCGGCGCCACCCCCAGCGCGACGACGTCGGGCATCTGGGAGGCTCGCGCGATGAGCCAGGCGGCCACCCCGGACAGGGCCACGGCCGAGGCCATGGCCGCCGTTCCGGCGATGACGGCCAGGGCGAAGCGTGATCGGTCCAGGTTCAGCAGGCCCACTGCCCGGCGCAGGCAGCGTCGCTCAGCGGCGGACAGCGCCGGGGAGAGGACGGATGTCATCTGGCTCGCAGCGTTCACAGGGCTCTCAGGACTCGATGTGCTTGCAGTGCTCACAGGGCCTCCTCCTGCGGCGCCGGCGGTACCGGTTCGCTCGTCACGGCAACGGTCTGCTCGGCCAGGGCCATGAGCGCAGGACGATGGGCGATGACCACCACCGTGCGCCCCGAGGCGTGCAGCGCACGGACCCCGGCCAGGACGTGGGCCTCGCTGGCGGCGTCCAGGTGCGCGGTCGGCTCATCCATGACCACCAGGGGCGCCCTCGAGCACAGGGCCCTGGTCAGGGCCAGACGCTGGCGCTGTCCCACGGACAATCCCACTCCTTGGCTGCCCACCGGGGTCCACCACCCCTGCGGCAGGCCGTCCACGACCTCATCGAAACCGGTGGCCCGAGCCGCCTCGGCCAGCACATCGGGTACGCCCCCTGCCGAGGAGTCGCCCGACTCGGCATGATCCAGGACATTGTCCAGCACCGTGCCCGGGGTGATGGTGGGGCGCTGGGGCACCCAGGCGATCTGCTCCCACCAGGTGGCCGGATCGATCTGGGCGAGGTCGACGGCGCCGCCGGGATCACCGCCGTCGGGCGCGACCCTCACCCGCCCCCGGTCCGGGGCCAGCAGGCCGAGGAGGACCTGGGTCGTCGTGGTCTTGCCCGCACCCGACGGGCCGGTCAGCGTCACCAGGCTGCCGGGAGGGATCGTGGCACTGAGCCCGGCGGGG
This sequence comes from Actinomyces oris, assembly GCF_001929375.1. Lineage (GTDB taxonomy): Bacteria > Actinomycetota > Actinomycetes > Actinomycetales > Actinomycetaceae > Actinomyces > Actinomyces oris_B. The sequence continues at coordinate 64,797 of NZ_MSGO01000014.1, forward strand.
GCCCACGCGCCCCGGGAGGCGACTGACACCGCATCGAGCTCGATCGTCGAGGAGCGCAGGTCGGGGGCCGGCAGGTCGCCGTGCTCGGGCACCGGGGTCTGAAGAACCTCGAAGACCGCGTTCGCCGCCGCCACCCCGTTGGCCGAGGCGTGGAACTGGAAACCCACCTGCCGCAGCGGCTGATAGACCTCAGGGGCCACCATGAGGACGAGCAGGCCGGTGAACAGATCCATGCGTCCGGCCACGAGGCGGAACCCGATCTGGACGGCGATGATCGCCACCGACAGCGTCGTGATGAATTCCAGGACCGCCCCCGACAGGAAGGCGATCCGCAAGGTCGACATGGTGGTGCGCCGGTAGGAGCGGCCCAGGGAGCGCACCTGCTCGGCCGGTCCCTGCTCGCGCCCGAGGGCCTTGAGCGTGGGCAGCCCCGAGATGAGATCGAGCACCTGATCGCCCAGGACCTGCATGGTCTTCAGGCGCTCCTGGGAGACGGACTGGGTCATCCTGCCGATGAGGATCATGAAGATCGGGATGAGGGGCAGGGTGCACACCACGGCCACCGCGGCCGACCAGTCCTGGGTGAGGAGCACCAGCACCGTGGCCGGTGTGACCGTGGAGGCCAGCACCAGCTGGGGGAGGTAGCGGGTGAAGTAGGGCTCGAGGTCGTCCAGCGCGCGAGTCAGCAAGGTGGCGGTCTGCGTCCCGTGAAGCGCCTGCCACCGGGGGCCCAGCCGGGCTGCGTGCTCCAGAACCAGCCGACGCAGCTCGACGATCGTCTCCGTGGCGGACCGGTGGGCGTGAACCTCCTGGAGCAGCACCACCAGGGCCCTGGCCGCCAGGACCCCGCCCAGCGCCACCACCAGCGCCCTGACGGCGGACGGTGCGGCCCCCTCGGAGATGACCGAGGAGACCGCACTCGAGATGAGGAAGGCCTGAACCACCACCAGAGCGGCGGTCACCATTCCAGTGACAGCGGTGGCGGCGATGTATCGGCGGGCGGAGCGGGCGTAACGCATCAGCCGGGGATCGAGGGGCTTCACCTGCTCAAGGATAGGGGAGTAGGTCCAAGGGCCCGGAAACCCCGGCCGATGCGTCGCGCTGATGGTCAGTACCCGAAGTGCGCCTCGGGCTGGGCCGAGTCACGCACCAGCGTGGGGTGCAGCCCGCCCTGGTCGGGGTTGATGCTCTCGACGCTGATGCGCGAGGCGAAGACCTTGTAGCTCCAGATCGTGTAGGCCAGGACCCCGGGGACGAACACGGCCGCGACGACGGTCATGATGAGCAGGGTCGTGTCGGCGCTCGCGGCCTGCTGGATCGTCAGCGAGTAGGCCGGGTCCACCGAGGAGCGCATGACGTTGGGGGACATCGCGGCGAAGATGAAGACGACGGCGAAGGCGATCCCCACGAAGTTCAGGGCGAATGCCCGGCCCTCGCTCTTCGTGCGTCCCATGAGCAGGGAGCCGATGAGACCGGCAGCGGCGATGACCAACGGAATCCAGGACAGGGCGCTGCCCGAGTAGGCCAGCTGCGCCCACAGGGCCCAGGCGGCGGTGACCGTGGTGGCCGCGGGGGCGAGCCGGCGTGACATCCGCAGCGCGCGCTGCGACAGGTCACCGGTGGTCTTGAGAGCCACGAAGAGCGCACCGTGGTTGAGGAAGAGCAGGCAGGTGACGGCGCCGCCCAGCAGGGTGAAGGGAGTCACCATGGTGAGCAGGCCCCCGGTGATCTGGTGGGCGGCGCCGGCCACCAGGGAGTCGGCCGGCACCTGGGCGGTCGGGACGACGGCGCCGTTGGAGATCTGGACCACCTCGATATGCATGCCCTGAACCAGGTTCGCGAAGACCACGCCCCACAGGACGGAGGGCAGCCAGGCGCTGACCGTGTGCGCCCAGTCCCAGCGGTCGTGCCAGGTCTGGGAGTTGACCTTAGGACGCCACTCGATGGCGCACACGCGCACGATGAGGCACAGCAGAATGATGAACAGGACGATGTAGGCCCCGGAGAACAAGGTGGAGTACCACTCGGGGAAGGCGGCGAAGGTCGCCCCGCCGGCGGTCAGCAGCCACACCTCGTTACCGTCCCAGTGGGGGCCGATGGTGGACAGGATCGCGCGCCGCTCGCGCTCGTCGCGGCCCAGGATCTTCAGGATCATGCCGACGCCGAAGTCGAATCCCTCCAGGGCGAGGTAGCCGATCCACAGGACGGCGATGAGGATGAACCAGAGGATGCTCAGTGTCATGGGTTTTCTACCTTCCTCTGCTCTCAGTAGGCGAAGGACAGGGCCGGGGCGGCCTCGGAGTCGTCATCGCTGCGGTCCGTGCCCTTGCTGCCCTGGTCCGTCTGCTCGGACTTCCCGGTCTTGTCCGGCGCCGGGGTGCGCACCCCTTCGCGGATGTACCGGCGCAGCAGCATGAACCAGACCACTCCGAGCGCGGCGTACAGCAGGGTGAAGACGACCATGGAGGCCAGCACCGTGCCCGAGGAGACCACGGAGGAGACGCCGTCGGCCGTGAGCATGTAGACCTGGGAGACCGGGTCGGACAGGTTGGGGGCGATGACCCAGGGCTGACGGCCCATCTCACGGAAGAGCCAGCCGAAGGAGCTGGCGATGAAGGGCAGCCACATGGCGGCCAGCGCCGTCTTGCCCAGAATCGGGCGGGAGATGAGCCTGTTGGAGCGGGTCAGCCACAGGGCCAGGGCCCCCAGGCCCATCGAGACCATGCCCAGTCCGATCATGAGTCGGAAGGACCAGAAGTTGACCGTGACGTTGGGGCTGTAGTCGACGGCGTTGCCGCGCGCATCAGTGGCGCCGTACCGCTTCGCGTAGGTGTCGCCGGCCTCCTTGAGCCCGGTGACCTTGGCGTTGAAGTCATTGGTGGCCATGAAGGAGTAGACACCGGGAACCGAGATGAACCGGACCATGCCGTTCTCGTTCTCGCAGTCCCCGAAGGCGGCCACGGTGAAGGGCGCCCCGGCCTCGGTGTGGCACAGGCCCTCGGCCGCGGCCATCTTGGCCGGCTGGTACTCGGCGACCAGCTGCCCCTGCATGTGGCCGCTACCGGCGGTGACCAGACCCGCGACCACCATGGTGATGGCCCCGAAACGGGTGACCCGCCGCCACAGCTCACGCGCCTCGAAGTCCTGCTTCGCCTGGGCGGCCTTGACCATCCACCACACGGAGACGCCCATGATGACGGCGCCGGCGACCAACAGCGACGAGGAGACGACGTGCAGCACGGTGGCCCACACCAGGTCGTCGGACAAGAGCTTGAGGAATCCGCTCACGCCGTCGAGCTCGGCGCGCCCCGTCTTGGGGTTGACGACGGCGCCCACCGGGTGCTGCATCCAGGAGTTGGCGGTGAGGATGAAGAAGGCTGAGAAGTTCGTGCCGGCGGCCACTGCCCACATGCACAGGTTGTGCAGCCTGGGGGACAACCGGTCCCATCCGAAGATCCACAGGCCCAGGAAGACGGACTCCATGAAGAAGGCCAGCAGGGCCTCGAAGGCGAGCGGGGCGCCGAAGATGTTGCCGACGAACCTGGAGTACTCCGACCAGTTCATGCCGAACTGGAACTCCTGGACGATGCCGGTGGCCACGCCCAGTGCGAAGTTGATCAGCAGGATCTTGCCGAAGAACTTGGTGGCCACCAGCCACTGCTTGTTGCCGGTCCTGCGCCACAGCGTCTCCATGAGAGCCACCAGCGGGGACAGCCCGATGGTCAGCGGAACCAGGATGAAGTGGTAGACGGTGGTGATACCGAACTGCCAGCGCGCCAGATCCAGAGAGTCCAGCGCCATAGGAGAGATGGCCATCCGTGCCACCTTTCGGAGATGACGATGAGATCGATAAGAGATCCTGTAGAACGTCCTACAGGTCAATAAGGGAATTATAGTCCATCTACGACGTGATGTCATGAAGCAGGGGGTTTCAAAGCGATGTCGATGCCTGCGTTGACTCTCAATTTTCCTTGTTAAGACTATTATTCTTGAGGGTTCTCGGAGTGGGATCCGACTGCTGTTGCTGAAGGTTTGACGATCTTGCAAGTAGGACCGAAGGCCCGTAAGAAAATGGCGAGGATCAACTGAAAACTGACTGAATTCTGAAAGTGGTCTGACTGTAGGGTGAGATGCAGGTGGGGCGAGATGCGGGCCACCTGTGGTCGCGACGAGTCGCGTAGGTGCTTATCGCTGCATGTGTGGGATACTTCGAGCCGGCTTCGGGTGCCTCGTACCGGTACCTGGAGCCGCGCCTTCCGGCCGACCCTGTCCGAGGACCTTGCGCCGCCTGAGCTGCGCCGCTGCGAGCCCGGTCTGTGTGGACGCCAGGTAAGGCGTGCGCCCTCGCGGGCGCGCTCAAGACTTTCTCGCTGCTCCCGCTGGGAGCACAACCGCGCTGGCGCGTCGAGGGTACGACGACGGCGTCGGCCCCGGAGAGTGCAAGCCCCATGGCACGTCGCACCACATCAGAATCAACAGAATCGTACGAGCAGGAGCGCGCTGACGGTGACGCCGTGAGCGCCCCGGCTCCGCGCCGTCGCCGCAGGGTCACCGCGGCCACGGCCGCTCCCGCCCAGGCTCCCGCTGCCGAGCAGCCCACCCCGGCGGGTGCCGCGGGCGCCACCACCTCCGGACCCGAGGAGCCCGGCGTTCAGCAGGTCCCTCAGGCCCCGGCCGTTGAGTCGGCCCCGTCTCGTCGCCGCCGGAAGGTCGTCGCGGCCTCCGCCGCCCCCGAGGAGGCTCCTGCCGCCGAGCCCCACGTCGCCGCCGAGGCCGGCGAGCCCGACGGGGCGCACGCGACCGAGGGCGGACCGAGCGCCGATGCCGCTCAGGAGGACATTGAGGAGCAGGCCGACACCGAGGGGACCGACGGCGAGGAGCCCGACACACCCCAGGGGGACGACGCGCTCACCGGGACGGGCTCGGATGAGGAGGACCTCCAGGCCCCCCGTCTACCCGCCGCCTCGCTCCTGTTCCAGGCCCCCGACCCCAGTCGGGCCCGCCGGCGCCGCCGAGTCACCGCGGCGGCCGCCGCCCCCCAGGAGGCGCCGAGCGCCTCGCGCCACCAGGGCGCCAAGGACTGGGCGGATGAGGAGGACAACGCTGCGCCGACCGGTTCCAAGGACCGCGATGAGGCCACTGGGGCCGAGTCCTCCCGAGCCGACCGCAGCAGCACCCGCGGCCGTCGTCGGCGACGGGCCGCCGCCGATACCGGAACCCCGCAGGAGCCCCGGGAGGACTCCGCCCCCGACGAGCCCGACGCCGAGGTCCCAGAGGCCGACGGCCCTGACAGCGCCGACGGAACCGATGAGGCCCGGGACGGGGCGGCGGAGGACGCCCGCGAGGGCGGGACCCGCCGCAAGCGCCGCCGTGGCGGGCGCGGTCGGCGCTCGCGCTCGCGGGGCGAGGACTCGGTGCACAACGACGCCGATGATGAGTCGCCGGCCGTGGAGGATGACGGAGCCGATGCTGCGCCCTCGCGCGAGACCTCCGCTGACGGAGCCGCTGAGGCCGCCGCGAGCACCGTGTCCGGGTCGCGTCGTCGGCGGCGTCGTTCCCGCACCCGCTCTGACAGCGGCGACCTGCGTGACGAGGTGACCGCCCTCAAAGGGTCCACCCGCCTGGAGGCCAAGCGTCAGCGCCGCCGCGAGGGCAGGGCGGCCGGGCGTCGTCGTCCCATCGTCACCGAGGCCGAGTTCCTGGCCCGTCGCGAGTCCGTGGACCGGCAGATGATCGTGCGCGAGTCCGACGGCCTCAACCAGATCGCCGTCCTGGAGGACGGGCTCCTCGTGGAGCACTACGTCTCCCGACACACCCAGACCTCCATGGTCGGCAACGTCTACGTCGGTCGGGTTCAGAACGTCCTACCCTCCATGGAGGCCGCCTTCGTGGACCTGGGCAAGGGACGTAACGCCGTGCTCTACGCCGGTGAGGTCAACTGGGACGCCGCCGGCCTGGAGGGCAGGCCCCGCCGCATCGAGGACGCCCTCTCCAGCGGCGACACCGTCCTGGTCCAGGTCACCAAGGATCCCATCGGCCACAAGGGCGCTCGTCTCACCAGCCAGATCACCCTGGCGGGCCGATACCTGGTCATGGTCCCCGGAGGCACCATGACGGGGATCTCGCGCAAGCTGCCGGACACCGAGCGCAGCCGCCTGAAGAAGATCCTCAAGCGGATCGTGCCCGACTCGGCCGGGGTGATTGTGCGCACCGCCGCTGAGGGGGCCACTCAGGAGCAGCTGGCCGCCGACGTCGAACGCCTCGTGGCCCAGTGGGAGGCCATCGACAAGAAGGCGTCCTCCGTCATGAAGGGCGGTGGCAGGGCCCCCGTCCTGCTCAAGGGGGAGCCCGAGCTCGCCGTGAGAGTCATCCGCGATGTCTTCAACGAGGACTTCCGCAAGCTCGTCGTCTCCGGTGACAACAGCTGGTCCACGATCTCCCAGTACATCGACGAGGTCAGCCCGGATCTGTCCGAGCGTCTCGAGCACTGGGTCGGACCCGAGGACGTCTTCACCGCCCATCGCGTCGACGAGCAGCTCGCCAAGGGCTTCGACCGCAAGGTCTGGCTTCCCAGCGGCGGCACCCTGGTCATCGACCGCACTGAGGCGATGACCGTCATCGACGTCAACACCGGGCGCTTCACCGGTGCGGGAGGCACGCTGGAGGAGACCGTCACCCGCAACAACCTGGAAGCGGCCGAGGAGATCGTCCGCCAGCTGCGCCTGCGCGACATCGGCGGAATGGTGGTCATCGACTTCGTCGATATGGTCCTGGAGTCCAACCGGGACCTCGTGCTGCGCCGGCTCGTGGAGTGCCTGGGACGCGACCGTACGCGCCATCAGGTCACCGAGGTCACCTCGCTCGGTCTGGTCCAGATGACCCGCAAGCGGGTGGGGCAGGGCCTGGTCGAGGCCTTCTCCACCACCTGCGAGCACTGCAAGGGCCGGGGCTTCATCGTCCACGACGAGCCCGTCGAGAACCAGCAGGTCGACATGTCGGCCTCCGCCTCACGCGGTGGCGGGCGCTCGCGCGGACGCAAGAACCGTGAGGAGCAGGCCGCCGGCGGCGGTAAGAAGGAGGCCAAGAAGGACTCCCAGGAGACCAAGGGCTCCAAGGGGGCCAAGGGCTCCGGTCACGGCAAGGGAGACGCAGGGCGCGACGTCGCCGGATCGCCGGAGTCCGGAGCCGACGACGAGGCCCGAGCGGCAGTGCGCGGCGCCCTGGCCCAGATCGCGGCCGCCGCCGAGCAGGCCCACAAGGACAACCACCAGGAGGGGCAGGACCCTCATGAGGATCAGGGGGCCGTTGAGGCCTCGGCCGTGGGCGTGAGCGACAGCGCCCATGACGTGCTGGGGGCCGCGGAGCCTGCCAGCGGCCAGGACGCTTCGGACTCCCCGGTTGAGGACAAGCCGGTCAAGACCCGGTCGAGGAAGGCGGCTGACAAGAAGTCGGCGAAGAAGGCCGGTGAGAAGAAGGGCGACAAGGCGGATAAGAAGTCAGGGAGGAAGACCGGCAAGAAGACTGAGAAGAAGGCCGCCACGACGTCTGAGGACCCTGCTGAGCCGCAGCCCGGCGAGGAGTCGTCGGAGCCGGCGGAGGAGAAACCTGCAAGGAGAACACGGCGGCGGGCCACGGCGAAGAGCACTGCGCCCTCGCCGGAGATTTCTTCAGACACCCCGGAGGCCTCGGCCTGACGAGGTCTCCGTGCCCAAGAACACAGGGGGTGGGTCGGGTCGGAGGTTGGTGCCGGCGACATGATCGCCTAGAGTTATCTGCCGGTGCGTCTTGCGCCATTGCCCAGACAGGGCCCTCCCGGTGAGGCCGATCCCGGTCTTGCAGCGAGTGAGAGCCTTCCGAAGAATCTACAGAGATGAGCATTCAAGTGGTCTACGCGATCGTCAAGGCCGGCGGCCGTCAGGAGAAGGTCTCCGTCGGCGACGTCGTGGTTGTCGACAAGCTTGCTGGTGAGATCGGCGACGAGGTCACCCTCGCCCCCGTCATGCTGGTGGATGGCGACAAGGTGACCACCTCTGCCGCCGATCTGGCCAAGTCCTCCGTCACCGCCGAGATCATCGGCGACGAGAAGGGCCCCAAGATCAACATCCTCAAGTTCAAGAACAAGACCGGCTTCCGCAAGCGCCAGGGCCACCGCGCTCAGCTGACGGCCGTCAAGGTCACCGCCATCAAGTGACCGCCCCGGCGTCAGCCAGTACGCGGGCATCCTGAACGCACACGCTCGAGAAGAAAGAAGCCTTCAACCATGGCACACAAGAAGGGTCTTGGTTCCTCCCGTAACGGCCGCGACTCCAACGCGCAGCGCCTCGGCGTCAAGCGCTTCGGCGGCCAGCTCGTCAAGGCCGGTGAGATCATCGTCCGCCAGCGCGGCACCCACTTCCACCCGGGCCGCAACGTCGGCCGCGGCAACGACGACACCCTGTTCGCCACCGCTGCCGGTAACGTCGAGTTCGGCACCTTCCGCGGTCGCCGGGTCGTCAACGTCGTGCTCCCCGAGGCCTGAGCCCCGAGCACATCTACACGTCGCGAGAGGGCGGACGGCAGCTGCCGTCCGCCCTCTCGCGCTATCCCGGACTCACAGGAGACCCCATGCCCAGCTTCATTGACCGAGTGGTCCTCCACGTGGCCGGCGGCGACGGCGGCAACGGCTGCACCTCCGTGCACCGTGAGAAGTTCAAGCCCCTGGCCGGACCCGACGGCGGCGACGGCGGTCATGGCGGCGACGTCGTCCTGACCGCCGACCCCCGGGTGACGACCCTGCTGAGCTACCACCGCTCCCCGCACCAGCGGGCCGGCAACGGCACCCCCGGCATGGGGGACTGGCGCCGCGGTACCGACGGCAAGAACCTTGTCCTGCCCGTTCCTGAGGGCACCGTCGTCAAGGACTCGAGCGGCCAGGTCATCGCCGACCTCGTGGGGGAGAGCACCAGCGTCGTCGTCGCCCAGGGCGGCACCGGCGGGCGCGGCAACTTCTCCCTGGCCTCCGCCAAGCGCAAGGCCCCCGGCTTCCACCTCCTGGGAGAGCCCGGTCAGGTCCAGGACATCACCTTAGAGCTCAAGACCATTGCCGACGTCGCCCTGGTGGGTTACCCCAGCGCCGGCAAGTCCTCCCTCATCGCCGCCATGAGCGCCGCCCGCCCCAAGATCGCCGACTACCCCTTCACGACCCTCGTGCCCAACCTCGGGGTCGTTGAGGCCGGCGATGTCCGCTACACCATCGCCGACGTCCCCGGCCTCATCCCCGGAGCCTCCCAGGGCAAGGGGCTGGGGCTGGACTTCCTGCGGCACATCGAGCGCTGCGCCGTCATCGTCCACGTCCTGGACTGCGCCACCCTCGAGCCGGGGCGCGACCCCCTGTCCGACCTGGACACCATCGAGGCCGAGCTCGCCGCCTACTCCGAGCGCCTCGGCGAGCAGGAGGACGATCCCTCCCTCACCGGACGGGTCCCGCTCATGGAGCGCCCCCGCATCGTGGTGCTCAACAAGGTCGACGTGCCCGACGCCGCCGAGCTCGCCGAGTTCGTGCGCGCCGACATCGAGGCCCGGGGAGTGCCGGTCCACATCGTCTCCGCGGTCGCTCACACGGGGCTGCACCCCCTGTCCTTCGCCCTGGCCGAGGAAATCGAGCGGGCCCGCAAGGCGGCTCCGGCGGCTCCCCAGCGCGACGGCGAGTCCGGTGGGACCGACGGCTCCGGTGAGCCGCGCCCCATTATCCGGCCCGCAGCGGTCGGACGCCGGGAGAAGGAGAGTGTCGCCCAGGTGCGTCTGCTGGCCCATCCCAGTGAGGGGCAGGTCTATCAGGTCCGGGGGCAGCGACCCGAGCGCTGGGTGCGTCAGACCGATTTCTCCAATGACGAGGCCGTCGGCTATCTCGCCGACCGCCTGGCCGCGGCCGGGGTCGAGGACGAGCTCGTCAAGGCCGGCGCCCACGCCGGCGACACCGTCCTCATCGGCGAGGTCGACGGGGGAGTGCTCTTCACCTGGGAGCCCTCGATGACCACCGGCCCCGAGCTGCTGGGCGCCCGAGGCACCGACCTGCGCCTGGAGACCAGTCGGCGTCGGACCAACGTGGAGCGGCGCAGCCAGTACCACGAGATGATGGATGCCAAGGAGGCCGCGCGCCAGCAGCTGCGCGACGAGGCCGCCGAGGGCCTGTGGACCGATGCCGCCTCCTGGCACGGGGACGACGAGGACTGACCGGAGGGATCCCGTGACACCATCAGGAACCGGCGCCGACGGCGGGCAGGAGCGCCCGGAACGGCTGCCCGAGGGGGCCCGCGTGGTGGTCAAGGTCGGCTCCTCGTCCCTGACGCGCGCCGACGGCGGGCTCGACCTCAACCGCATCGACATCCTCGCCGGCCTCATCGCCGGCATGCGACGCCGTGGCCACGACGTCGTCCTGGTCTCCTCCGGGGCCGTCGCCTCAGGACTGGTGCCCCTGGGGATGAGCCGGCGCCCCGACGAGCTCAGTCTCCTGCAGGCGGCCGCCTCCGTGGGACAGGGACGGCTCGCCGCCCGCTGGGAGACTGCGATGAGCGCCTACGGACTGGTGACCGCCCAGGTCCTCCTCACCGCCCACGACGTCGCCATCCGCAGCCACTACCGCACGGTGCGCGCCACCTTCGACTCCCTGCTCTCACTGGGAGCCGTCCCCATCATCAATGAGAACGACGCGGTGGCCACCAGCGAGTTCAGCCTCGGCGACAACGACCGGCTCGCCGCCCTCGTGGCCCACCTGGTGACCGCTGACGTCCTCGTGCTGCTCACCGACGTCGACGGCCTGTGGACCGCGCGCCCCGGGACCCCCGGCGCCATCCCCATCCGCCACGTGCGCTCCTCCGCGGACCTGGCGGGGGTCAGCGTCTCCGGGCGCGGATCCTTCGTGGGAACCGGCGGCATGACCACCAAGCTCCAGGCCGCCTCCATCGCCTGCGCCTCAGGCACCACCACCCTCATCGCCCGGGCCGACGACGCCACTGGGCTCCTGGGGCGGGGACGGGTTCCCAGCAACCTGGGCACCTGGTTCGAGCCCACCGGGCCCCACCGCCCCAGCCGCCGACTGTGGATGGCCCACGCCTCCCAGCCCGAAGGACGTGTTCTCGTCGATGCCGGGGCGGCCCGGGCCCTGACCGTGGGGAAGAAGTCACTCCTGCTGCCCGGCCTGACCGGCGTCGACGGGGACTTCGAATCGGGCTCCGTGGTCGACGTCGTCGGCCCCGAGGGCGTCCTGGCACGGGGGATATGCCGCTACGCCGCCGCCGAGCTGCGCGAGGTCCTGGCGGCCAGGGCCGAGGGTGCCGCCGCCCCCGATCACGTGGCCCCAGTGATCCACCGCGACGATCTGGCCGAGCTGCCCCGTATCGCCGGAGTCTGAAAGTTCTTCTACTGCGTCAACAGGAATGAACGCAGTTCCTCTAAACGTACGAGAGCACGATGGAGACTCGGACTGTTCTGAGCAGCTGCAGCTACATCCCAGTAGTCCTCTGCGAATTTGTTGATCTGAGAGACATACAAGGGTCCGGCGCTTCCGTCGGGATGGACTAGGTCACTGCGGATATCGCGATTGCGTGATTTGCTGCATAGTGCGAGTAAAGTACGTTTAGCGTGTGGCAGAAGTTCGGTGTCGACGGGAACGGTCTTCGCTGCGATTTTGAAGTACTGTGAGAATGACTGCGGATCAGCCATGAGCCACCCCTCCGTCATTGGATGGACAATGCGTAGCAAAAATGCCGGGTTGGCTGTATCTGATTTCGTTAGATGTCTGCGAAGTTCCACTGGGCATTTTGCGTCGGAATCACGAAAAACTACCCAAGGGTTGGATGGTGAGGTTCTTGATAGGCTTTGAATTAGTTTGTCGATGTTGCCCGATCCGTTCTTGGTGACGATTCGCGCCAGAGAGAATCCAGAGTGCTTAATTATCTTTTTGGCCATCCCTTGGTCTGATTGTCCTTCGACGGCTACTTTAACATACGGTGTAAGCATGCTGGTACACCTTCAGCGACCTGAAGAGTTAACGAGTCCCTGCAACTCCTCTGGCGCAATGAGGCCATTAATGGCGTCTGAAACAGGGAGACCGATTTCGATGTCTTCTATTGCACTGCTGATACTTGAAAGCAGATTCGCGGTCGTTCCGTCGTCAGTCACTTGCAGAACGAGTATCTCCTTCGGATTAATTCCCTCTTCGTCGAGGAGCTCTGGAGCATGGGTGGATAATACAATCTGAAGGTCGTTGGAACGCTGTGCCATGGCGAACATGGAAGGAAGAACTTTGACAATAGCCGAGTTGAGTGACAACTCGGGTTCCTCTAGAAGGAGAACTCCGGCATTGCTCGGCGCTTTGATGATGGTCCAGAGAAGGCCGATAAGGCGTAAAGTTCCGTCCGAGAAATCTGTTTCATACTGTGTTGAGGGTGTGGAACGCCAGTTCCTATATCCGGCTTTGAGGTGAGGGGTTCCTGAGGGATCCACCTCGATCTCAAGAGACTCGAACTCGGGTACGGCTGCTTGTAGAGCTCTTTGCATCCGCCTCATCCATGCGTCCCTCGTGCGTTTGGGGGTGGCGTTCATCTGTGCGATGAAGTCTCTCCCGAACGGGTCTTGGGGGGTGGCGTTGATTCGCCCCGGATCTCGAATGATCTGCGGAACTAAGTGGAAATACTGGACCTTGCTGAAGTAGTCCGCTATCTCGCGGAAATCCTGGTTTGCTGCGATCTGCTCAAGATGTGTCTGTGTGAGACGCTCTTTGTCTGAATTATCCACGGAGTTGGGGCGCCTGAGTATTATATTCCTGTTTTTTTCAACAAGTTCTTCATCGACGATCGGCCGATTGAGTCCTCCTGATTCCCCCTTGATGGATAAACGGTACCTCCAGGAAGTGTCGCCGTCGACAAGGTCTACATCAATGATGAGCCTTCCTTTTCGGAAGTTTCGGGAGAACAGACTGCGTACTTTGCTGAGGCCGCCTCGGCTGGAAATTGCGCTGGTGAGACCTCCTCCAGGTGCAGCAACGTCACCTAGAAATCGGAAGAGGTCGAGTAGGTTGGATTTTCCGGCCGCGTTGGGGCCGACAATGAATAGTCTGCGTTCAAGGTCGAAGTCTATTGTTTTAAAGTTTCTCCAGTTGTTCGCAGAAATGTGAGTTATCTTCACGGAAGATTTGCTCCCATCGAATGGTTGCTGTCTAAGGGGGTTCAACTAGTCTATCGCTTCAACTTCACTTTTGCTAGATTGCGTTCTTCTTCTATCATGTCCCCATGAACGACGTCGAGGCCCACGAGCTCGTCACGACAACCGCCCGCTCAGCCCGCGTGGCGCAACGAGGCCTGGCCAGGGCTCCGCGCGCCGTCAAGGACGCGGCCCTGGAGGCCATGGCCCACAGCCTCACCGAGTACGGCGAAGCGATCCTCGCGGCCAATGCCGCCGACCTGGAGCGCGGACGCCAAGCAGGAATGAAGGCCGGCCTCCTCGATCGCCTGGCCCTGGACAGCGGGCGGCTGTCAGCCATCGCCGACTCCCTGCGCGAGGTGGCCGCCCTGCCCGATCCCGTGGGTCAGGTCGTTGACGGCTCGGTCATGCCCAACGGGCTGCGAGTGCGCCGGGTGCGGGTGCCACTGGGCGTCGTCGGCATGATCTACGAGGCCCGCCCCAATGTCACCGTCGACACCGCCGCCCTGGCCGTCAAGTCCGGCAACGCCATCATCCTGCGTGGGGGCAGCGCCGCCCAGGACTCCAACGCCGCCATCGTCGCGGCCCTGCGCAGCGCCCTGGAGGCACGGGGACTGCCCGCAGGCCTCGTCACCAGCGTCGACGCCGCCGGTCGGGACGGGGCCCGCGCCCTCATGCGCGCCCACGGTCTGGTCGACGCCCTGGTGCCGCGGGGCGGGGCCGGACTCATCCGCACCGTCGTCGAGCAGTCCACCGTGCCCGTCATCGAGACCGGATCGGGCAACTGCCACGTCTACGTCGACGCCAGCGCCGATCTGGGGGCAGCGGTGGACGTCATCGTCAACGCCAAGACCCAGCGCGTCGGCGTGTGCAACGCCGCCGAGACGCTCCTGGTCCACGCCGATGTCGCCGCCACCTACCTGCCGGCGGCCGCCCGCGCCCTGTGGGACAAGGACACCGTCCTGCACGCCGACCCCACCGCCCACCGGCTCCTGGCCGAGACTGCGACGGCCGGTGGACGTGATGACCTCCTGACCGAGGCCACTGAGGCCGACTGGGACACCGAGTACGGCTCGCTGGACCTGGCCGTGCGCGTCGTCGAGAGCCTGGAGGAGGCCATCGACCACATCCGCGCCCACACCACCGGGCACACCGAGGCGGTCCTCGCCCAGGACGTGAGCGTCATCAACGACTTCATCGCCGGCATGGACTCGGCGGCCGTCATGGTCAACGCCTCGACCCGCTTCACCGACGGCGGGCAGCTGGGACTGGGGGCCGAGCTGGGCATCTCCACCCAGAAGCTCCACGCCCGCGGCCCCATGGGATTGAGCGAGCTGACGACGACGACCTGGATCGTCGAGGGAGACGGCCACATCCGTCCCTGAGTCCTCGCGCCTGCGAGTGATGCTGGGACGTCTCGGAGCTGTACTGATTGTGAGAAGCGAGCGGATCAGTTCTGTGACTCCCCGGCGCCGTGTTCCGGTGCTTTGTCCTCTCATTCATGTTACGGTCGACAAAAGTCGGGTAGGTCCGAGTCAGAGCCGGGGAGAAGGGGGACGCCGGAATGGCGAGTCTGCCACATCGTCTCGGTCGTGGCCGCATCGTTGCCACCACGGTCGTCGTCGTGACAGCGGGCCTCCTGCTCGCGGTCACCCGCATGGTCCTCTCCCACCCCGCCGAGTCCGCGAAGGAACCGGGAATCGTTCTGACGGCAACCCCACGGGTCACCTCCTCCCAGTCCTCGACCACGGCGACGCCGAGCCGGAGTGCCGGCGGTGCCAGCGCCACCCAGCACGAGCCCGGCGACTCCGAAGCGGGCTCCTCGACCTCATCGAACTCCTCGACGCAGGGCCACGGGCCTCAGGCGGTGGAGCCCGACCCCCCTGTCGCCGTCGACCACGGCAATCGTCAACCGGCTCCCGCCGCCCCCGCTGCCCCGGCCGGGCCCGCCGCCCCGGCCGCCACCGGCCGCTCCGACGACTCCCGCACCGAGGCGGACGATGACGATGACGACAAGAAGCCGGTCAGGAACGGTGTGAAGGAAGTCGATGACGACGACCGCGACATCGATGACTGAGTGGACGGCTGACGGGGCGACTGACGAGATGGCCGGCGCCGCGGATCAGGTGAGCCGGTAACCCATGCCGCGCACGGTCTCCACCCGCTGCCTTCCCAGCTTGTTGCGCAGGTAGGAGACGTAGACCTCCACCACGTTGGAACCGGGGTCGAAGTCCAGCCCCCACACCGAGCTCAGCAGCTGCTCGCGGCTGAGGACCTGACCGGGGTGACGCATGAAGGCCTCGGCCAGGGCGAACTCCCTGGCGGAGAGCTCCACGGTCCGCCCCTCCAGCGTCAGGGTCCGGGTGCGCAGGTCCAGAACCATGTCGCGGTGGGTCAGACTCATCTGGTCGGGGCCAGTGGTACCAGGGCGCAGCCGTACCCGAATACGGGCCAGGAGCTCCTCGAAGGAGAAGGGCTTGGGCATGTAGTCGTCGGCACCTCCCTCCAGGCCGGCGACGCGGTCGGCCACCGAGGAGCGCGCCGTGAGCATGATGACCGGCGCTCCCACCCCTTGGCCGCGCAGCTGCTGGAGCACCTCGAAGCCGTCGATGTCGGGCAGGCCCACATCCAGGATGATGAGGTCGAAGCTCTCCTGGACCGCCAGGGCCACGGCCTGCCTGCCCTCGGCGGTGGTGTGCGTGGTGAACCCGGCCGCCTTGAGACCCTTGGTGAGGAAGGCGACGATGCGGGGCTCGTCCTCAACGATGAGGATGCGGCTCATGGCGAGTGACTCCTTCGGGAGGCTGTCGGGGGCTGAGCGGGGCTTGAGTCCCCGGCGGGTGCGAGGGCGCCGCCTTGGGAGGAGGACGGGGCGGCGGAGGTCTTCAGGGGGACCACCATGGTGAACACCGATCCTCGGCCCTTCTCAGAGCGTATGTCCAGTCGCCCGCCGTGCGCTGCAACGATCGTCTCGACGATGCTGAGCCCCAGTCCTGCCCCGGAGGCGAGCTCCTGAGCCCCGGTGGCGCGTTTGAAGCGCTGACGCACCAGGTCGATGTCCTCAGGCGCGATCCCGATGCCCTCGTCGGCCACCCACATCTGCAGGTGGCCGTCGCGAACGGCCGAGCCCAGGGACACGGTGGAGCAGTGCTCGGAGTACTTCACCGCGTTGGCCACCAGCTGGAGCCAGGCCTGGGTGATCCGGGTGGGGTCGATCATGGCCCGGGTGAAGGCCGCCGACTCCATCTTCCAGCGGCGCTCGCCCAGGGCGAGGGACTTGTCGAAGACCAGCTCGGTCAGCTCGGCGACATCGGTGTCCACCGGGGTGACGAAGTCGCTCTGGACGCTCTTGGCCAGCAGGATCAGGTCGTTCACGAGCATCCCCATCCGGTCGAGCTCATCAAGGGCCAGCAGCTGGGTCTGGCGCACGTCCTCGGGGTCGGAGGGGTCGGTGAGCTCGAGGTGACCGCGGACCACGGCGATCGGGGTGCGCAGCTCGTGGCCGACGTCGTCGAGCAGGTTGCGCTGGGCCTCCACCGAGGTCTGGACCCGGTCGAGCATCCGGTTGACGGCCTCGGCCAGGGCCGTCAGGTCGTCTCGGCCCTTGACCGGCACCCGGGTGGTCAGGTCCTCCTCACCGATGGACTCGGTGGCTCGGCGCAGCTGCTCGATGGGACGAAGGAGCCGCTCGACGGCGAACCAGGCCAGCCCCGTCACCAGGGCGACGGTGAACACGGCCGCCGCCGCGTAGAAGGCCATGGTGCGTCGGAGCTGGGACTCGGCGACCTTGAGGTCGATGACGTGCACGAGCGCGCCGCGCTGCGATCCGCCCTGCAGCGGGACGATGAGGACCCGGTAGGTCGAGGTGGGGGTGCGCACCGTCTCGATGACGGACTCCGAGGCGGCGGCCTGGGAGGTCACCCGGGTGAGCAGCTCCTTGTCCTCCTCGGGGCGGAAGGAGACGTTGTCCGAGGAGACCCAGGTCAGCTCCGTGCCGGCATCGGTGCCCACGAAGCCGAGCTCGGCCTCACCGCGCCCCTCGGCAGTGCGCTGGATGTGGGTGCGCAGAATCGCGGAGACGTCCTCCAGGGGCTGACCGCTGGAGGGGTCCTGCCTCTCGGCGGCCAGCTGTCGGATCCGGTCTCGGCTGTGCTCGAGCCGGTTGGTGGCATCGGCCGACACGCTGGAGTGCCCCAGCGCCCACACGATCGCCCCGCACATGACCAGTGCGATGCCGGCCACCAGCACGATCGCCCACATGACACGGGTGCCGATGGTGACGGTACGAGTGGGCAGCAGTGAGGTCATGTCGCCATTGTGCCCGGAGCCATGGGGCTCCGCCCGACGGGTCCGGGCACGGGCGGAGCCGGTAGCGGCCCGACTCAGCGTCCCACTCCCGTGTAGGTCCACCCGGCCTCGCGCCAGGCCACCGGGTCCAGGGCGTTGCGTCCGTCAATGATGACGCGCTCGGCGACGCCGGCGGCGGCGTCAGCGGGGTCGAGGGCCACGAACTGGTCCCACTCGGTCAGCAGCAGGACGAGCTCGGCCCCCCTGAGCGCGGCTCGGGGGTCGTCCTCCAAGGTGAGGTGGGGGTGGGAGCGGGCCACCACGGGCAGGGCCTGCGGGTCGCAGACAGTGACCTCCGACCCGAGGTCGGCCAGGCGGGAGGCGACGTCCAGGGCGGGGGAGTCGCGCACGTCGTCGCTCAGGGGCTTGAAGGCCGCCCCCAGGATGGTGATCGCCCGGCCGGACAGGTCTCCGCCCACGTGGGTGCGGGCCAGCTCGACGATCCGGTCGCGCTGCTCGCGGTTGATGGAGTCGACCCTGCCCAGCAGGTCCGCCAGGTGCACGGCGCCGTGGAGGTCGGCGCTGGCCTGCAGCGCCCGGATGTCCTTGGGCAGGCAGCCTCCGCCGAAGCCGACGCCGGCCTGGAGGAAGCGCCTGCCGATGCGCGGGTCGTGGCCGATGGCGTCGGCCAGGACGGTGACGTCGGCCCCGGCCGTGTCGCACAGGTGGGCCATGGCGTTGATGAAGCTGATCTTGGTGGCCAGGAAGGAGTTCGCCGCGGTCTTGACCAGCTCGGCGGTGGGGTAGTCGGTGACGATCCGGGGGATGCCCTCCTCCAGCAGGTCCTGGTAGACGGCGTCGAGCGCGGCCTGGGCCTCCTGGGTGTCGCGGGGGTCGGCGGGAACCCCGTAGACGATGCGGTCGGGGTGGAGGGTGTCGGCCACGGCGAAGCCCTCGCGCAGGAACTCGGGGTTCCACAGCACCAGGGCGCGTCCGGCCAGGCGCTCGGCCACCTGCTGGGCGGTGCCCACCGGGACGGTGGACTTGCCCACCACCAGGCTGCGCCCGCCCTCGGGCAGGGCGTCGTGAAGCATGTCGACCACGCTCCACAGCTGGCTCAGGTCGGCCTCCCCGCCGGTGGCGGACTGCGGGGTTCCCACGGCGATGAAGTGGACGTCGGCCGCGGCCAGCTCGGCCGGCGTCGGCGTTGAGGTGAAGCGCAGGTCGCCCTGCTGAGCCCCGGTGACCAGCAGCTCGGGCAGCCCCGGCTCATAGAAGGGGGCGCGGCCCTGGGAGAGGGCCTCGACCTGCTCGGGTCGGGTGTCGATCCCCAGGACGTGGTGTCCCAGGTGGGCCATGGCGGCGGCGTGGACGGCACCGAGGTATCCGCAGCCGATGACGGTGAGCTTGAGAGGGGTCATGAGTTGTTCCAATCGTTGGTGAGGTCCAGGGGCATGAAGGGGGAGGCGTGTCCCAGGCAGTGGTGCACCCAGACGGGCAGCCACTGGTGGGCGGCGGGACGGAAGGCGTGGACGAAGACGAGCCGCAGCGCCGAGGAGCGGTAGTAGGTCTCCAGGCGCGGTGCCGTCACGGGCAGCCTGCGGGCCAGGTCGTCGAGCAACCCGCGGACCCGGGTGTGAGCCTCCGGGCCGAGCCGGCCGCGAACCGCCATGAGATCCGCGTGGGCCCAGAGGTTGCCCAGGTCGAGGGCCGCCTCGGCCATGGCCGCGGTGTCCAGGTCGAGCAGGGACAGGTCGGTTCCGTCCCACAGGAGCTGGCCGTCGTGGAGGTCGCGGTGGGTGATGACGTGCATCCCGCTGCCCTCCCTCAGGCTCAGGCAGGTGTCCACCACCTGCTCGTGCAGAAGGTCCTGCTGGTCGATGACGCCGTAGCGGTGGGCGGAGGCCAGCCAGCGCCGCAGCACCTCGGCCTCCTGCCGAGGCCCGTGGACGGGCAGGTCCGCCTCTCGCTCGCCCAGGCATGACCAGGAGTCCGTGAGCCGCCGCCACCCGGGAAGGCCGGCGTCACCGAGCTCGTCGAGACTGCGGCCCGGCAGCAGCTCGAGGTCAACGACGTCGTCCCCGTTGCCCAGGATCCTGGGGGTGCGCAGGTCGGTGACCCGCAGCACCGAGGCGGCGGTCGCGTGCGCCCGCACCAGGGAGGCGGCCTTGTGGGGCCGTACGATCTTGCGGACCCGGGAGGCCTCCGTCACGACGGCGCGGCGACCGGCGCGGTGGACGACGAGTCTCCCGGTCAGCTGCGTGGACAGGGCCGGCAGAGCCGGGTCGCCGGCATAGGGCAGCAGGTCGGGGGCACCCCCCACGGTGACGTGCCCGGCGCGCAGACGGCCCTGATCGTCGACGCACTCGATGCTCACGCTCGCGGGGTCCGAGTCCCGTTTGCCGGGCCAGGCCCGGCGCAGCCCGGGGATGGCGCGCAGCGTGCTGAGCATGTCCACTGCCCCCGTCCTCTGAGTCTCCTGCGTCATCTGAGTCATTCGTGTCGT
Organism: Actinomyces oris; assembly: GCF_001929375.1. GTDB lineage: Bacteria > Actinomycetota > Actinomycetes > Actinomycetales > Actinomycetaceae > Actinomyces > Actinomyces oris_B. The sequence continues at coordinate 84,769 of NZ_MSGO01000014.1, forward strand.
CCTCATCGTGTCCGTCATGCCCAGGTGGCCTCCTTCTCAGGCGACTGGGCGATGCGCTCGATGGCGGCCAGATCCGCACCGATGCGCTCACGCCAGGACGGCTCGGCCCGTCGCAGGGGATCGGCCAGTCGCGCCAGCCGGGACAGTGCGATCGCCCACCCCAGCTCCTCGCCGCCCGGCACCGGCCGGTGCGCGGCGTAACCCTCCAGCAGCGCACGCCGCTGAGAGGACGGCGCGCCCACCAGGTAGGAGCCCAGGTCCGTGGCCGCCGGTGCCAGACGCACCCGGTCGAAGTCGGTCAGCCAGATCCGCCCGGTCGAGTACTCGTAGAGCACCTGGTCGGGGGAGGCATCGCCGTGGGTGACAACCGGTGTCCCCGGGAGCCGGTCGGGCAGCATGTCGCCCACCGCCCGTACCCGGCGCGCCAGCTCGGGGGCCAGGACATCGAGCTGACGGGCGTGGACCTCGACCAGCTCCCGGGAGCAGGGCGGCTGATGCGGCAGCCGGTCGACGAGGTCCGCCGGCAGCTGCCCGGCGCAGGAGTGCAGCTCAGCCAGCAGCGTCCCCACGCTCCCGGTGGCTTCCACGAGGCCCTGAGCGGTGGCCGGATCATCAGTGTTGTCCGCGTAGAAGTCAGCCAGGTTCGTGTCTCCGCACCACTGCTGCACACTGACGCGGCCCTCGCACCTGGACACGGCCTGCGAGTCGAGCAGGCCGGGGACCGGGAGGAGCCCGGACAGGGCGCGGTGGGCGTCGTCGGCCGGCCCCCCGGCTCCGGTTCGCAGCCGCAGGACCGTGGAACCGTCTCGCAGGACCAGTCGCCGTGAGGGGTTGTAGCGCAGCACGTCCCGGGCCTCCCAGGTGCCCAGCACCCCCAGATCCGTCGCCTGGGCGAGAGGTTCGGCCAGCTTGGGGTCGGTGAGGACCTCACCGCACTGCAGCAGCAGGCCGTCGCCCAGGGGACGGGTGACGGGGGACTGCGCCGGCCCCAGGCGGGCGGCCAGGCGCTCGGCCTGAGCGGCCTTGGACTGCGAGATGGGCCAGAGCAGACGGGCCCAGCCCGCGGTGAGCCCGGTGCTCCGATCCGTCAGAGAGACCAGGACCGAGACCTCCGGCTTGATACGCAGCCTGTCGGCCCGCACCGGGCGCCCGAGGAGCTCGCTGAGCCGATCGGCGTCGAGTACCGTGGCGACGGCGTCAGCCGTGGTCATTGCGCTGATGATCGACGGAGTCATGATCCGCTCCCCACCAGGGCGAAGGACTCGGCCAGATGACTGCTCGCCCACCGACGGAAGTCGGCCGAGGACTCCACGAGGCACTGAGGGCTGCCCTCCAGGCGGATCCGCCCGTCCTGGATCCACACCACCCGGTCGGCGCGCATGGCGGCCTGCGGGTCGTGGGTGACGGTCAGGGTCGTGCGTCCGGCCACCAGCTCATCGATCGCCTCCAGCACCGCCGACGTCGAGGCCGGGTCCAGTCCGGTGGTCGCCTCATCCAGGATGATGATCGGCGAGTCGCGCAGCAGCGCCCGAGCGATGGCGATGCGCTGGCGCTGGCCGCCGGAGAGGGTGCCGCCCCGCTCGCCCACGGCCGTGTCGTAGCCGCCCGGCATCCGGGTGATGAAGTCGTGGGCATGGGCCGCACGCGCGGCCGCCTCCACCTCCTCGTCGGAGGCATCGGGCCGCCCCAGCCGGATGTTCTCCCGGATCGTGCCGGTCAGCAGCACTGCCTCCTGGTGCAGGACCGAGGCCTGCGAGCGCAGGAAGCGCAGATCCAGGTCGTCCAGGCTGTGCCCGTCGAGACTCACTGTGCCGGACGTCGGATCCAGGGCCCGCACCACCAGGGACACCAGGGTGGACTTGCCTGAGCCCGACGGCCCTATGAGGGCCACGTGCTCGCCGGGAACCACCGTCAGGCTCACACCGTGCAGCACCGGGCGGCCCTCGTACGCGGCATGCACGTGGTCGAAGTGGATCATGCCGTGGACCCGGTCCAGCACGGTGGCGTCAGCAGGGGAGACGATGTCGGGCTTGACCGCCATGAGGTCGGCCACCCGCTCGCCCGAGGCCGTCGCCCGGGCGATGCGGCCGGTGTACTTGGCCATATCCCGAAGCGGCTTCATGGTGGTGCGCAGGTAGGTCGTGAACAGCACCAGGTCCCCCGGGGACATGGCGCCGTTCAGGACCCGGATGCCCCCGCCGACCATGACCACGGCGGTGGCCACGCCGACGATGACGTCCGTGGATCGCTCCAGGCGCGCGGCGATACGGCGCGAGCGCACCCCCTCACTGAGCGACACCGTGTTGGCGCCCGTGAAACGCTCATGCAGCAGCGGCTCCAGACCGTAGGCCTGGACCACCTTGATGGCGCCGAGCGCCTCCTGGGCGGTGTTGGCCAGGTTCCCCTCCGACTTGCGGCTGCGCAGAGAGGCTGCGGAGATCCGCCGCGAGTTGCCCGAGGACGCGAGCAGGAAGGCCACCACCGCCAGGAGCACGATCATGGCCAGCAGCGGGTCGAGGAACACCATGACCACGACCATGACCAGCAGGGTCAAGGTGTTGGCGGCCATCGGCAGGCCGGCGGTGACAGCGACCTCCTGCATGCGGTTGACGTCGGCGATGAGCCGCTGAACCGTGTCCGCACTGCGGTTGCGGGCGTGGAACTGCTGGGACAGGCCCTGGACGTGGTGGAAGGCCCGGCCGCGCAGGGAGGCCGCTGTACGCGACCCCACCAGGGCGAAGGCCACGGTGGCCAGGTAGTTGCACAGTGCCCGGCCGGCCACGATCGCCAGAAGGGCGATACCGAGCCCCACCAGTGAGGAGACCGTGGCGGGGGCGCTGCCCGTGTGACGGCCCAGCGCCGCCACCAGCGAGTCGATGGCGATCTTCAACGGCCAGGGCTCCAGTACCCGGAAGACCACCTCCGCCAGAAGCACCGCCGTGCCGCCGGCCATGAGACGCCACTGCGGCGCGGCATCAGGGCCCACCAGCCGCAGGGTCTGCCGCATGGGGGAGTGGCGCATCCGACTGCATCCGTGACGGCGTGGAAGCGAGCCCATCACCGCCCACCCCCTTGAGCCACACCGGCCAGCTCCAGGATCCGGGTAACGACTCGAGCCCAGGAGTGGCGCTCCTCGGCCAGAAGGCGCCCGTCGCGCCCCAACCGGGCCCGCCGCTGGGGCGAGGCCGCCAGATCATCCAGGGCCGCGGCCAGCGCCGTGGGGTCCGAGGGCGCCACGAGCACGCCGTGGAGCTGCGGGCCCTCCTCAAGCAGCTGGGGGATCTGCCCGACGTCGGAGGCCACGACCGCCAGCCCCGCGGCCAGGTACTCCAGGACCTTCATGGGGGAGAAGTACTGCTGCTCCAGGCCCCCCAGATCCGGATAAGGGGCAACCCCGATCGCCGAACCCGCCATGTGGGCGGGGATCTCCTCAGGCGCCACCGCTCCACGGAAGTCCGCCTCCACCCCCAGGCGCTCGGCCTGAGCCCGGAGCGTCTCCATCTCAGGGCCGTCCCCGATGATCCGCAGGCTCCACTGCTGACGCGCCAGGGCCGCCGCCGTGATGAGGTCGGTCACCCCGTGCCAGGGCTTGAGCGTCCCCACGAAGGTGACGACCACCCGGTCGGGGTCCGCCGGCTGAGGCTGGATGCGGCGCACGCTCACACCGTTGGGAACCGTATGGATTCTGCCGGCGACAGCCTCCGCGTCCGGCACATCGGCGATGCGGCGACGAACCCAGTCGGCCACCGGGTCCGAGACGCACACCGTGACCCGGGCAGCCCCGACCTGACGGCGCAGCACCTGCTTCGCGCCGGAGACGTCCACCAGCGAGCGATGACGACGCTGCTCGTCGATCAGCGGAGCGTTGACCTCCAGGACCCCCGGCACCCCGGTGGCCGCAGTGACATCGGTCAGTGCCGTGGAGAACAGGGAGTAGCGCTCGTAGACCAGGTCGGCGCCGTCGGCGATCACCTGCGAGGCGATCCTCTGCGCGGTACGCACCTGCGCCTGCTCCCGCTCAGCGGGGGCGGCATCGGCAACCGCCTCCAGGTGCAGCTCGAGGTCGGCCAGGTCGGCGGGCACGTGCTCACCCGAGCGCAGGGCGTAGAGCACCACCTCGTGGCCGGCGGACCGCAGCTCGCGAACGACCTCCTGGATGTGCACCGAGGCGCCCTTGGTCCCGAACACCGGGATGCCCGGGTCGCAGCAGATGTAGGCGATCCGCATCAGGCGGCCCCTTCCTGGTCGGCCAGGCACACGCCGGCAGCGGGAACGGGGCCCGACTGCCAGGCGGCCAGGACCTCGGCCTGGACCCGGGAGTCGAACTGCTCCTCGATCAGAGCCCGCGCCCCACGGGACAACGAGACGGTGTCCACCTCTCCCCGCGCGATCCCGCGCAGGGCCACGGCCAACGAGGCCGGGTCACCCGGGGGAAGAAGGATCCCGGTGACGCCGTCGTGAACCACCTCCGGAAGTCCCGACACCGCCGTGGCCACCACCGGCGTCCCGCAGGCCATCGCCTCCAGGACCACCGTGGGCAGACCGTCGATATTGCCGTCGGCCGCCTCGATGCAGGGAGCCGCGAACACGTCCGAGCGCGCCAGCAGCTCGCGCACCTCCGCCTGCGTGAGCGGACCCAGCAGACGGATCCTGCAGGCCAGCCCCAGGCGATCGATCTGCTCGGTCAGGCGCTCACGCTCATCGCCGTCACCGGCCAGCTCCACCTCGACGTCGACACCCGAGCTCACCAGGATCCTCACCGCCTCGACCAGGTCGGCGAAGCCCTTCTTGGGCACCAGACGACCCACGGCGCACACCCGTAGCGGCTCGGTCCTCGTGGCGGAGACCGGCTGCGGGGCGCGGTAGGAGAAGCGATCCAGTTCCAGGGCGTTGTAGCGCAGCGATACCGTGGCACCCGTGCCCGCCAGCACTGTTCCCAGGTAGTCCTCGTTATAACGGCTGATGGCGATGACCCGTTGCGCGCCGGCGCAGATCCGGCGCAGCCACACCGGGTCCACCGACTCGTGGAAGATGTCCTTGGCGTGGGTGGTCACGGTGTAGGGAATGCCGGTCACGGCCGAGGCGATCCACGCCACCCGCCCCGCCAGGGACGCGAAGTGCGCGTGCAGGTGGGTGATGGAGTCCCTGCGCGCCTGGCGGGCCAGCTCCACACCCTGGGCCACCTCGTCACCGGGCAGCTCGGCCAGCACCGGCATGATGGCTGCGAAGCGCTCGCGGTCCTCCCGGCGGGTCAGGCCGTCGGTGAGCTGGTGCCACAGGTCGATGCCCCGCTGCGGCCGGCCCACCCAGTTGACGCGGGCGGCGACCCGGGCGATCTCGGGGTGGAAGCGCGCATCAGTGGTGGGGCGCAGCGCGTAGATGCTCAGATCCTCGCCCTGGGCCTCGCGGGCCAGGATCTCGGTGACGATGAAGGTCTCCGAGAAGCGGGGGTAGACCTTGAGGACGTATCCGATACGGGGGGCGCCCCGGTGGGTGTCGAGTGCGGGATTCATGCGGGGATCTCCATCCTGGTGAGGCTGGTGGCGTGGCTGGTGAGGTGAGTCAGGCGCGTGGTGGGAGCGTCGTTTCGGTCGTCAATGAGCTCGGCGGCGAGCAGCGGGACCGTGGCCAGGCCGTCCAGGCGCAGACGGCGTCGCCCCGTCACCTGGTGACGGGCGGCCTCCTGATCGCCCAGCAGCTCGGTGAGCCGGTCCTCCAGCGCTGTGGCACTCAGATCCGTGACTCTCAGGAGGTCGACGGCGCCCGCCTTCTTCAGGGCGGAGGCCCGGATGAGCTGCTCCAGGCGAGGCGTCTCGCGCGGGACGAGGAGAGCCGGGGTCTCGGAGGCGAGGATCTCGCTGACCGTGTTGTACCCGGCCATCGCGATAACCGCTGCGGCCTGCTGGATGTGGCGACTCATTCCCGGCCAGGACCGGCGCACCGCGGTGCGGGGTCCGGCCGCCTGAGCGACCTGGTGGAACAGGGCGGCATCGAGCTGGGGGCCGGTGACCACGACATGCCGGTAGCCGTCAGGGACGCGTGCCTGCGCGGCGGCACGCAGCAGGTTGATGCCGTCGGAGCCGCCACCGGCGGTCGTCAGGACGAAGGGCTCCGGGTCGAGGGCGTTACCGGCCAGCGCGGGTGAGACCTCGGAGCCGTCCCTGGCCTCGGCGATATCGCGACCGTGGGCGAGGTAACCGGTGTAGCGCATCCGCTCCTCCAGCGCAGCCGGGGCCTCGCCGGTGGCGCTCAGGTCGTGGACCGCGGCGTCCCCGTAGACCCAGACCTCGTCGACGAGCCGGCGCAGCGTGTCGGCCTCGCCGAGCTCGTCCCACTCGCGCTGCACGGTCACGGGGGTGTCCAGGACCTCGCGCAGACCGAGCACCACGCGCGCGGCGGGGTGTGTCCGGCGCAGGTGCGCCAGGGGCTCGCGCAGCTCCTGGTGCACCCCGTAGGGATGCCGGTCGATGATGAGCAGGTCCGGGGCGAAGGTGCTCAGGACTCCGGACAGCAGGGAGCTACGGACTTCGCCCAGGTCCTCGCGGGTGATGCGCAGGCGCTGGGGCTGGTAGATGCCCCCGGACTTCTTGACCCCTGGCAGCACCAGCCAGTCGAAGCCGTCGGGGAGGCGGTACTCCTGTCCCGGAGCCAGGCCGGTGACGACCAGGCCGGTGACGTCACGGCCGGTGAGCCCCGGCAGCGCCCGGGCCAGGTGGTGGGCCAGAGCGAGGTTGCGGCGAAGGTGGCCCAACCCCTTGGCATCGTGGCTGTAGAGGGCCACACGTAGGGGAGCGGTCGTCATGATCGTCTCTCTTCTCCCGGTGTCGGTTCTGGATCGTTCTGAAACGATCCTGACCGGTCAGGAGAAGATGACGATTAGGGGCGGATGAGAAAGCTCTCAGGTTTGTCGGAGGCTAGACCAGCCGCACCTGGACTCCGGCTTGACGCAGGGCCTCGACCTGGTCGGCGGGAGCGGCGTCGTCGGTGATGACCGTGTCGATCTTGGAGGTGGTGCAGATGAGTGCGAAGGCCGTCCTGCCGAGCTTGGAGCTGTCGCACACGATGACGACGTGCTGGGCGGCCTCGACCAGGGCGGCGTTGACGGCGGCCTCGCCGTCGTGCTGGGCGTAGGCGCCTCTGGCATCGAGGCCCTCGACTCCCAGGAAGAGCGTGCCCACGCTGATCGAGGGCAGGATGAGGTCGGCCAGAGGGCCGGTGAGCTCGAAGGACCGGGCTCGCGCGATCCCTCCGGTGACGACGACGCGCACGCACTGGCGCACGGCCATCTCGTTGGCGATGTTGACGGCATTGGTGACCAGGGTGACCGGCACGTCCGGGTCGGTCAGCTCCGGCAGGAGCGCGATCTCGCGAGCCACCTCGGTGGTCGTGGTGCCGCCGTTAAGACCGACGGAGTCGCCCGGGTGCACCAGAGCGGCCGCCGCCTTGGCGATACGGGTCTTCTCATCGGCCATCTTGGAGGTGCGATAGCGCAGAGGCGGCTCGGTGGAGGTGGGGTTGGCGATGGCGCCGCCACGGGTGCGGCTGACCAGCTGCTGGTCCGCCAGATGGTCGAGGTCGCGCCGTGCGGTCGCCGCCGAGACCCCCAATCGCGTGATGATGTCATCGATATGGACGCTGCCCTCGTCCATGATGATGTCGAGGATGGCTGAATGGCGATCATGCCGAGACATCTCGATCCTCCTGGGGGTCAAGGGGGTAGTGCGGGACGGGGAGGGGAGGGGCGGGAGCTGGACGTGTATATGATTTGTGCATCAACTACTTGCCGTATTCTGGTGACCGTGCGGCAGGTAGTCGGTGTATGGACGTCAGCATAGTTCAGTGATACCCGCAGTTGCCTCCTGAGAGCGACACATCGCGATACAAACCTTGCTACTGTCCTCGACATCAATCACGCCATTGTGCGGGGTGCGGCCTCGTGGGCTCGCCGTCCCGCCTCCGAGAACAGAGAAGACATGGGTTGTCCCGCTGATCTTGCCGAGCCCCTCCACCGTGAGGAGGGCGTCCTCGCCGTGGGGGTCGATGTCGGTGCCGACGCCGTCTCCGCGGTTGTCGCTGATGGTTGGGGGAGTGTCGTCTCCTCCCTGGAACTGCCCGTTCCCAAGGAGTGCCGCTCCGACGTCAACCGACTCGCCCAGGAGATCGGCAACGCGATCCGGTCCTTGTACGCGGGCCTCGCCGACGACCTCAGCGGTGGAGCGTCCGGGGTGACGGCCCTCGTGGTCGGGGTCAGTGTGCCCGGCGTCGTCGATGAGGATGAGGGGCGCGTGCGCCGCAGCGAGACTCTCGGGTTGCAGGACGCCCCGTTGGCGAGTCTGGTGAGGCAGTCGCTGTCGTCTCATGCCGCTGGGCTGTCCGAGCTCTCCGGAGACCTCGAGGTGAGGCTCTATCAGGATGCCGGCTGCGGCGCCTGGGCCGAGAGCCAGTGGGGTGCGGCCGGGAGGAACTGCCTCTACCTGGCGGTCGGCGAGTGGATCTCCTCCGCCGTCCTGCTGGGCGGCACCCCGGTACTCGGCGAGGGCTGGGCAGGTCAGGTCGGTCGGATCCTGGTTCCCGATCCGGACTGGAACGGGGAGAGGGCCCGCCTGGAGGACGTCGCCTCCGTGTGCGCCATGGTGAGGCGCCACACCGCAGGCATGCTCGATGACTCCGCGGGCTCCTCCGGCTCCGGCTCCGGTGCCACTGCGTCGGCCTCGGGCGGCTGCGATGACGCTTCCAGTGAGTCGTTGACCCAGTGCGCCTCAGGTCTGGAGGCCCTCCTCTGCGCGATAGGTTCGGGGGACCGGGAGGCGCGCCGCGTTTGGGACACCGGCCTGGACGCCTTGGCTGAGCTCGTCGCTCACGGCGTCGGTCTGCTCGGCCCTCTCGACGTCGTCGTCAACTCCGAGCTGATGCGGGCAGATGAGGAGGCATTCCTTGAGCCTCTGCGGTGTCGGGTGGCTGATCTCGTGGGCGACCTGCCGGCGCCGCGGCTGATGGCCTCCCGGCTCGGGGCAACGGCCCCGGTGCTGGGGGCGGCGGGGCGCGCACTCGTCGGTTGGAAGTAGTCTGACGGCAGTCCGAATGCCGCCTCGCGTCTCTGCGCCGTCGGCTGATAACTCGCTTATGGCGTTGCGGAGGCCCACAATGGGGGTAGGCCGTGGCAGTATGTTCGCCAACTGCAGTCGTCCAAGCCGGTTGAGGAGAACCAAACGTGTCCCCCAGGAGAGAAGCGAGGCGCAGCGCGTGACCCTGTCTGCTCGTCCGCTTCGCATCGGCATCATGGGGGGAACCTTTGATCCGATCCACCATGGGCACCTGGTCGCGGCCAGCGAGGTTCAGAACGTCTTCGCTCTCGACGAGGTCGTCTTCGTGCCCACCTGGGCCCAGCCCTTCAAGAAGGAGCGCAAGGTCTCCCCGGCCGAGCACCGTTACCTCATGACGGTGATCGCCACGGCCTCCAACCCGAGGTTCACGGTCTCCCGGGTTGATATCGACCGGGGAGGAACGACCTACACGATCGACACCCTTCATGACATCGCGGCGGAGTACCCGGGTGCGGAGCTGTACTTCATCACTGGAGCCGACGCGCTGGCGCAGATCCTCACCTGGAAGGACAGTGAGGAGATCTTCGACCTGGCTCATCTGGTGGGGGTGACACGTCCCGGGCACGTCCTCAGCGACTCCGGGGTTCCCCGTGACCGGATCTCATTGGTGGAGGTGCCGGCCATGGCGATCTCGTCGACGGACTGCCGTCAACGGGTCGGGGAGGGGTCTCCGGTGTGGTACCTGGTTCCTGACGGTGTCGTGCAGTACATACGCAAGTACGGGCTCTATCGTATGGCCTTGCGGCCGGCGTCGGCGACGTCGATGACGGCGAGAGTGGCCCGCGAGCAGTCCCTGAGGAAGGAGAACGACGGTGAGCACTGAGCAGACCGGCGTCAATGCCCCCACGTCCGAGGAGCCGACGCAGGATGAGCACGCTCCACGCGGCAGTCGTCGTGCGATCCGGCAGGCGGAGCGCGCCGCTGAGCGCGAGGCGATCCTGACCGGTCAGCAGCCGCTCCTGACCCGACGTGAGATGAGGCGTCTGCGCGAGGAGGCCAAGGCGCTCAGGGCCGCCGTCGAGGCGGGCGAGATCACCCCTGAGCAGGCCCAGGCGCTGCAGGACCCTCTTGCCGATCCCGCGTCGGTCACCTCCCGTTCCTCCTCCGCCTCGGGCGATGAGGCCGAGTCCGGGCTGGGGGAGCCGGCCGAGCCGGCCGCCGTCGACGGGGCCGACTACCTCGAGCAGGGAGGGCAGAACCCGCCCCTCAACCTGTCCGTCCCCGAGGGGCCGGCCGCCTCCGCCCCGAGCTGGCGCTCGCTGTCGGCGGCCGAGGCCGTGGCGATCTCTGAGATCGAGACGGGCCTGATGGAGGCCGTCGACCTGCCGGTGGCCACCCTTGACTATGACGCTCACTGGGCCGCGAACCCCAGCTCCGAGCCGGCACCGGTACCCGCCCGCTTCTCGCTCAAGGACCGCCTTGAGGGGGGCTCCGTCTCCGAGGCGGAGGAGGCGGAGAGCCCGGAGGGCAACGGGCCTCAGGGGGCCGTTGAGGTCAGCGACGACGCCGAGGCCGAGGAGCCTGCCACCAGCCCCTACGACTACCGGGAGGGTTTTGAGCCGACGGGCCAGGACGATGGGGAGGCCTCCTCGCAGTCCTCCTCGACGGTCGATGCCGTGAGCGCCGCCCCCGCTGTTCCCGCCGTCTCCGCAACGGCCTCCGGTGCCGCCGACTTCTCCGCCTACGAGCAGGCCGCGGCCGCACGGACCACTGAGTCCGCACGCAGCGGACTCAGTGCCGGGTCGGCGTCCTCCGCCGGCTCGGTGCGCCGACCCATCGTGCGGATTCCGGCCGCTGCGCAGGGGGTGCGCACCGTCAACGCCTCCACGGGAGAGCTCAGCTCGGTCCAGCCCGTGGACAGCTCACCGTCCGCTCAGGATGCCGCCGACGCGCAGGATGTCTACGACGTCCCCTCCATCGAGGAGCCGATGGCGCAGGACGACGCCGCGGTTGAGGTCGATATGGAGGCGCAGACCATGGTGGTTCCGACGTCGGCCCCCTCGACTCAGGCCGCGCAGGACTCCGAGTTCGGTGCACCCGGGGCCCCGCAGTGGAGGTCGCTGCACCAGCCCTCGCAGACGGGCAGCTTCCAGGAGGCGATCGTGGAGGGGACGGCTGAGACCGCAGCTGTCTCCGGTGAGGCCGTCAGTCCCTACGCCTTCTACAGCGACGAGGCCGAGCACGGCAACGCTCCGCTGGGCTCCTCCGAGTGGGACTCCGTGGCGGTCCCGGCTGCCGAGGCTCCCGAGGAGCCCTACCTGGCTCCGGTCAATGAGGTGACCGGAAGGGTGCCCACCCCGGATCACGTCCTGCCGATGGAACAGCCCGGCTCCTCCTCGCGCATCGGGAAGATCCTCATGGCCGCACTCATCATCGTCCTCCTGCTGATCATCATCGCGGTTGTCCTAGGACTGCTGATCCTCAACGGCAGGATCGGCGGCAGCTCGAGCGCCATGGCGACCGGCATCGGTGCGGGGGAGTGGATCCGTCAGCTCGTCTGACGGGGGCGTGCACGGTACAGTCGCCGCTGCCGCATGATGTCCGACTGACCGTCCCGAAGGAGATCCGTGTCCGCCACCGAACACGCCACCGGCCTGGCGATCGCCGCTGCTCGCGCGGCAGCCGACAAGAAGGCCGAGCACCTCGCCGCCATCGACGTCTCCGAGCGACTGGGGCTCACCGACGTCTTCCTGCTGGCCTCCGGATCGAACGACCGACACGTCCACGCCATCGTCGACGCGGTCGATGAGGCCATGCACCATGCCGGGGCCAAGCGCCGTACCCGGGAGGGCTTCGCCGACGCCCACTGGGTCCTGGTGGACTACGGCGACGTCGTCGTCCATGTCCTGCAGAACGAGGACCGAGAGTTCTACTCGCTCGAACGACTGTGGAAGGACTGCCCGGCCATCGAGCTGCCGGTGGACCTGACGCATGAGAACGGCCGAGACAGTGACGCTCTCGGCGGTCGAGAGACCACCGCGTCATGACGGATCTCATTCTGTGGCGCCACGGCCAGACCGATTACAACAGTCAAGGGCGAATTCAGGGCCAGGTCGACGTCCCTCTCAACGAGACCGGTCGTGACCAGGCCCGGCGCGCCGCCGAGGGCATCGCGGCACTGGGGCCCACTCGCATCGTCTCCTCCCCGCTGGTACGGGCTCGGGCCACGGCCGAGGTGCTGGCGTCACTGACCGGCTTGAGCGTCGAGATCGATGAGGGACTGGCGGAGAAGTCCTTCGGGGACTGGGAGGGGCTCAAGGCCACTGACATCAAGAAGCAGTGGCCGGAGCACTACGCCACCTGGCGGGCCGGGGGAGAGCTTCCTCAGTTCAGGATCGAGGGGCGCCGTCAAACCGCCAAGAGGGTGGGAGAGGCACTCAATGCCATCGCCGCAGGCTCTCAGAAGGACGACGTCATCGTGGCCGTCTCCCACGGAGCGGCCACCAACCTGGGGGCCACCTGCCTGCTGGGGATGGATGCCCAGCAGTGGTTCGGCCTGCGCGGCATGAGCAACTGCTGCTACGCGATCATGCGGACCAACGAACGGCCTCCGGGCTGGTCGGTGGTGACGTGGAACGCCGGGCCGCCAGTGGACTCCAGTCCGTTGGGCAGCATTTTGGGTTGAACGGGTGAGGTAGTGCACGTGGTGCGGATTTGCTCTGACGGGTCCGAACTTCATACAGTTATCCGCGTCGCCGCACGCGAGCGACGCCCGAACGGGGCTATGGCGCAGTTGGTAGCGCGCTTCCATGGCATGGAAGAGGTCGGGGGTTCGAATCCCCCTAGCTCCACGATCCCCTCGGAGTGAACACCGGGTGGGACACCCGTGAAGGGGCTATGGCGCAGTTGGTAGCGCGCTTCCATGGCATGGAAGAGGTCGGGGGTTCGAATCCCCCTAGCTCCACCAAGTCACCGACCAGGCCCCGCCATCCAGGCGAGGGTCATTTTGTTTCTCTGCTCGCCGTTGCAATGTGGGGCACAATATAGGTATGGCTATCGCTGTGCTGGTCAAGGCCTTGGGTGCCTTCTTCGCGATCATGAACCCCTTTGTCAACTTGCCCCTGTTCCTGAGCCTCACCCAAGACCAGGATGCTGCGACCCAGCGGCGCACAGCGATTCGTACAACGATCTCCTCCACCGTCATGTGCGCCGTCGTACTGATCCTCGGTGCGGCAATCCTGAGGTTCTTCGGCATCGGTGTCGACGATTTCCGGATTGCAGGTGGAATCGTCCTGCTCATCATCTCCTTGTCCATGCTCCATGGCAGTGGCTCCAGCGCCCACGAGGGAAGCAGGCAGGAGAAGGAGCATCACGACGTCGCCGCTGGTGATGGGAGTGATATCGCCTTCTTCCCCATGACCTTTCCCATCCTCGTGGGGCCGGGAACGATCGCCACCATCATTGTCATCCAGTCCCAGGTCCGGGGACTGGGCGGGCATGCGGCGGTTACGGCTGCATTGGCGGCCGTCCTCGTAGCGCTCGGGATCGTTCTCTACTTCTCAGCCAGCATCGGTGCTCGCCTGTCCCAGACGATGCGTACCATTATGACTCGCCTCATGGGAATGATCCTGGCCTCGATCGCGGTGCAGATGATCGTCGTCGGGATCCAGCACCTTTTCCCCGGGCTGGCTCGCTGAGACGCGCCCCACGTGTGGGTTCCTGAGAGGAACTGGCTCCTCGAGCGGACTGAGGGTAGCCTCACCTTCAGATGCTGCCGGGAGCACCCCGCTCCCACGTGCGGCAACACGGTAGGAAGGTAAGCGTGTGACGTCCGTTCAGGTCCCCGACATCATGCAGCGTGCCCGGCGCATGGCCCGGCGTCTCCTGGCCGGCAGCGGGAGCGCCGCTGTGACGGCCTACCGTATCGACCCCTCCGCACCGGCCGCCTTCGTCGCTCATGCCTTGCGGGCCGATGGTCGGATCCTCGTCGCCGCCTGTCCCCCCAAGGGCACTCCGTTGGCCATCGCGCCCGACGACGTCGCCGTCGACATCCGGCTCGACGTCACTCTCGATGCCGCCGAGCCCGGTGTTCGCATCACGGCCGCCACCGCTCATCTGCTCGGGAGCCTGACCTGGGTCGCGGGTGAGGACCGCGCCCTGGTCCTGGCCTCTTCTCGGTCGTCTGCCTGCCACTGCGTCATCGTCGGCGAGGATCCGCTCGAGCGGGTTCGGGAGATCGCCTCGGGACCCGGTGGACGGCTGGGCGTCATCACCTGTGAACGGGTCATGCTTCACTGCGTCTCCGGGGTCTCCAGCCACGACATCGAGGAGATCCTCGACATCGACTCGGCCGATGCTGCTGCGGCGCCCTCAGCCTCCTGGAGCCCTCAGGAGATCATGGACGCCCATGAGGCGGTCAGCGCCGTCGGTCAGCTGGGGCTGCGGGCCGTGTGCGAGGCCGTGCGCGAGGGGCAGATGCCCGGATGGATCTGCTCGTCCCGCCCTGCCGTCGGCGTGTGCCCCACGCTGTGGGACAGGACCCTGTGCGTCGACGTCGATGCCCACGGGGTGACCCTCATGTCCATCACCGGTGAAGAGGTCACCACGCTGGTGGTCTCCTTCCCACAGGCCCTGGTCGGCGCCGGCGAGGTCGGGCCGGCCCTGGAGCGGCTGGCCTCTCACGCTCTGCCGCGGCGCCTGACTCGCCCCTGAGGAGCCAGTCGCGGCTGCGCTTGCGGCCGTTGATCCCACTGCAGAAACCGAAACGGGGGACACCACCATGCGGTGGCATCCCCCGTTGGCCCCCAGCCGCTCGAGCTGGAGAGCCTTCCGGTCAGCGAACCTCGTAGGTCGTGCAGGCAGCGGTGTCACCGCCGACGGTCACGGCCTCGGCCGTGCACATGAGGTCCTTGTTGTGGACGCACTCGAGGCGCTGGCAGGCACCCACGTGGCCCTCGGCCACCGGCAGACCGCCGCGGGCGTCGAGGCTGATGAAGGTGTCGCAGGCCGGTGCGCCGTTGTCGCCACCGACGGTGATGGCGAAGGCGGTGCAGCCGCCGTTGTTGAAGGCGCAGGAGGTGGTGGTGCAGGAGGCGATCTTGGTGACGGACATGATGCATTTCCTTTCGAGCGGATGTGCGCTGTGGACATGAATAACGTAAATCCGCATCCGCCTCCCGGCAACGAAGGACAGCCTGCCCTGTTTCGTCTCTCGTTGTTAATCGTTGCAATTCCGCCGTTTCAGTGGTTCGTGTCGGGCTATTCCCGCCCGTCGGAAGCCCTTGGGGAAGGCTGGGGTTGTGTGCCGACAGTTTTCGTTATTCATCCCAGGTAAGGCAGTCCTGCGCGGGGGCGGCCGGAGGCCCGAGCGGCCTGGAGGACTGTGCGTGGATCAGCTGTGGGCCGCCGCCACGGCCAGGCGCAAAGAGTCCGCGAAACGTGTCTCCCGCTCGGCGGCACTCATGTCACCGGAGTGGTCCAGCAGGTGGTCGGAGACGGTCAGGACCGCCAGCGCCTGCTTGTCGTACTCGGCTGCGACCCCGTAGAGGGCGGCGGCCTCCATCTCCACTCCCAGGACCCCGTGCCTCGCCAGCGCCTCGGTCTGTCCCTCGGGGGTGAAGTAGAAGTGGTCCCGCGACATGACGGTGCCCAGGTGGACTGCTCCGCCGACCTGGGCCTGCTTGGCCAGGGAGGCCTCGTAGGCGGCTGCGGCCAACCGGAAGTCCGCCACAGCGCAGAAGTTGACGCCCGGGATGCGCAGCTGGTTCATGGAGGAGTCCGTGTGGGCGCCGGTGGCCACGATGACGTCGCCGACCTTGACCTTCGGGGAGAGGCCGCCAGCAGTGCCCACCCGAATGATCCGCTCCACGCCGAACTGGCTGAACAGCTCGGTGGCGTAGATCGTGAAGGAGGGCTGCCCCATCCCTGAACCCATGACGCTCAGCGGCTTCCCGTTCACGGTCCCGGTGAAGCCCAGCATCCCGCGCACGTCAGTGACCAGGCGGGCGTCATCCATAAGGAGCTCGGCGATGCGTCGGGCCCGCTTGGGGTCGCCGGGCATGAGAACGGCGGGGGCGAAGTCTCCGGGCTCTGCGGCGATATGAGGGGTGGCCATGGGGGTCCTCTCGGGGTGGTGAATCAGATTGGACAGTGACGTTCAGTGTGGCATGGATCGCGTGAGAAAAGACAGGGGTCCACCCCGACAATCGTCCGTATCGTGGACATCAGACGACACATCGTGGTCACTGGACTAGCGTCCGACGACAAAAGGGCCTGCGACCCATCCGCAGGAAAAGGTAGCCCTTGGGCCACCTTCGTTCGTCACATCACGGAAGGCACTCATGACCTCCAAGACAGGGGAGAGCGAGTCTCTTCAGGCGCCCCCGCGCGAGCAGTGGAGCGGTCAGCTCGGCTTCCTCGTCGCCGCCATCGGCTCGGCGATCGGGCTGGGCAATATCTGGCGCTTCCCAGGCGTGGCCTACACCAACGGCGGCGGCGCCTTCATCGTCCCCTACGTCATCGCGCTGCTGGCGGCCGGGCTGCCGATCCTCTTCCTCGACTACGCCCTGGGCCACCGCTTCCGCGGCTCCCCGCCGGCGGTCTTCAGACGCCTGTCCGCCAGGCTCGAGTGGCTGGGATGGTTCCAGGTCTTCATCTGCTTCGTCATCATGACCTACTACGCGGTGGTCGTGGCCTGGTCCCTGCGCTACATGCTCTTCTCGGTCAACATCGCCTGGGGTGACGACGCGGCAGGCTTCTTTCAGAACTACATCGGGATGGACCGGCTCGGCTCCGAGGTCGGCTACTCACCGACAGTCATCATGGGTGTGGCCCTGCCGCTGCTGTTCGTATGGGGCTTCGGTCTGGTGGTGACCGCCCTGGGAGTCAGCGGAGGCGTGGAGAAGGCCAATAAGATCTTCCTGCCGCTGCTGGTCCTCATGTTCGCCGGCCTCGTGGTGCGCGCCCTCATGCTCCCGGGAGCGGGGGAAGGGCTCAATGCCCTGTTCACGCCCAAGTGGTCCGCTCTGCTGGACTACCAGGTGTGGATGGCGGCCTTCGGGCAGATCTTCTTCTCCCTGTCAGTGGGCTTCGGCATCATGCTCACCTACGCCTCCTACCTCCAACGGCGCCGCTCCAACCTGGTGGGAACCGGTCTCGTGGCGGGCTTCGCCAACTCCTCCTTCGAGCTGTTCGCAGGTATCGGCGTCTTCGCGACCCTCGGCTTCATGGCGCACACGCAGCATGTCGGGATCAGCGAGATGAAGATCACCGGGCCCGCCCTGTCCTTCATCACCTTCCCCACCGTCATCGCCCAGATGCCAGGAGGCGCGCTCTTCGGGGTTCTCTTCTTCGCCTCCTTCTCCATGGCGGGGCTGACCTCCTTCATCTCCATCATCCAGGTGGTGGCCGCCGGCGTGGGGGAGAAGCTCGACCTGCCGCCGAAGAAGGCATCCCTCGTCGTCGGCGTCCCGGCCGCCGTCCTGTCCTTCGCCCTGTTCGCCACCAGCTCGGGCCTGCCGGACCTCGACGTCGTGGACGCCTTCATCAACAACATCGGCGTCGTCGCCTCGGCCATCATCATGTGCGTGGTGGTCGCCTGGGTACTGCGGCGCACCAAGCTGCTTCAGGACCACCTCAACGCCGTCTCGGAGTCCCGGATGATCGGCCTGTGGTGGCGGGCCCTCGTTGGCGCCGTCGTCCCCGTCCTGCTGGGGTACATGTTCATCCAGACCTTGTGGACGTATCTGACCGAAGGATACGAGTCGGAGGCCTACTCCAACGGCTTCGTCATGGTCTTCGGGTGGGGGATGCTGCTGTTGGTCGCCCTGGGCACCGCCGTCATGAGCCTTATCCCCTGGAAGACCCCGGTGGACGAGTTCGAGCCCCTCACGCTGGAGGCCGCTTCCCAGGAGGAGGACTGAGATGACCGGAATCGCCGTGCTCATCATGCTGCTTGCCATCGTCATCATCTGGGGTGGCCTGGCGGTGTCCATCACCGCACTCATCTCGCGCGGACGCCGCGAGGACCGCGACGCCCGGGCCGAGGCCTCGGCGCGGGCCCGCGAGCACATGCTCCATCCCGAGCAGGTCGACTGACCGGCGCGGTCCGCTGAGAACCACTGACGAGACCGCCTGAGAAGAGAGACTGACTCCACCACCCGTCTGGGGCCCGGTTCGGCCGGTTTCCAGGCGGGTGGGACACAATACGCCTATGACTCAGACTGATGTGAGCCCCCAGGTGCTGCCCCGTCTGGTGGCCTTCGACCTCGACGACACGCTGGCGCCCTCGAAGTCGGCCATGCCACCGGCCATGGCCACCGCGCTCAGGCGGCTGCTCGACGTCGTGCCCGTCTGCATCATCTCCGGGGGGCAGATGGGACAGTTCCGCGATCAGGTCCTGGCCCACCTCGACGCCGACGCTGACGAGCTCTCCCGGCTCCACCTCATGCCCACCTGCGGAACGCGCTACTACACCTACGACCCCTCCCGTGCTGAGCGCGATGAGGACGCCTGGACGCTGGTCTACGCCAACGACCTCACCCCTGAGCAGATCCGCACTGGTTTCGAGATCGTCGAGGCCCAGGCGCGTCGGCTCGGCCTGTGGGAGGAACAGACCTGGGGGGAGATCCTGGAGGACCGCGGCAGTCAGATCACCTTCTCCGCCCTGGGGCAGGAAGCACCCCTGGACGCCAAGCGCGCGTGGGACCCCACCGGTGAGAAGAAGGCCGCCCTGCGTGACGCCGTCGCCCCGCTCCTTCCGGACCTGGAGGTCCGCTCCGGCGGCTCCACAAGCGTCGACATCACCCTCAAAGGGGTGGACAAGGCCTACGGCATGAAGCGCCTGGCGGAGATGACCGGTATCGCACTGGAGCAGATGATCTTCGTCGGCGACCGCCTGGACCCGGAGGGGAACGACTACCCCGTCAAGGCCTTGGGCGTTCCCTGCCAGGCCGTGAGCGGCTGGCAGGACACCGTCACCTACGTCACCTCCCTGGCGAGTCTCATCGCCTCTCAGACGCACGGCGGTGAGGACCCGGCCGCCCAGGTCTCACTGGGCGCTCGTCTCTGAGGTCAGTCGTGGTACGGACAACCTCAGACCCTGACACCGGTGCCGGTACCGGCACCACCGAAGGAGCAGGAGACCGGTGGGGTGGTCTGTTGACGGCCGTGCGGCACTGCTGCGCCCTGGCCGTGACGCTCATGCTGTCACCGCGCGGCTGGTGGCGTCGTCGTCGCCCCGGCACCCGCACGGCGATCGGAACGGCGGCCATGATCCTGGCCTCCAGCCTCGTCTCCCTCCTGCTGGGGGTGTCCACGGCGACGGCCTCGACGCCGGTCGGCCCGCACGAGGCGACCTGGTCGACGACCCTGGACTCCACTGTCACGCTGGACCTCGGGCCGCTGGGAACCGCTTCGATGGAGTCCCCTGCAGGGATTTTCGGCGTCAAGGTGGTCCTGGGGGAGATCCCGGGCGATCCGACACCCGATACGGCCAATGCGGCCAGTGTGGGGCAGTCCCTGTCCTCCGACGCGACCTCCTATCTCTCACTGGTCTCCCACCCCGATTTGACGATCCGGCAGGGCCTCTACGGACTGGCCGGCGACGCCCTGCGCCGGGCCGGGGTCGTCGAGGCGATCTTCCTGTGCTGTGTGGCCGCCTGGCGCCTGGCGCCGACCAAGCCCTGGCGTGAGACCGTCCGAGTCGGTGCCTCGCACCGCTGGGCGACGACCGTGGCGTTCTCCACGACCGTGGCCACCGTGGCTGTCCTCCTGGTTCCGGCCATGCGCACGGCCACCTCGCACGGCTCCACCCTGTCCGTCCTGGAGGGGACCCCGCTGGCCCAGGCCCGTTTCTCAGGACGCATCGCCGACGTCGTCACCGCCTACGGGCCCAAGGCGCGCACCTTCGTGGAGACGAATAAGGGCTTCTACGCCAAGGCGGATACCAACCTGCGGGCCGCCTGGAAGGCGGCCGAGCAGACTGGGGGCCTGGTGGACGTCACCGCCGCCGACGGAAAGGTGGACACCGAGGACCTGCAGGCCCGGGTCAGGGCGTCCTCCGCGAAGACTCTGGTGAAGGCCGCCAATCCTGAGCCCGGCGCCGCCCCGCAGCCATCTGAGAGTCCGAGGGCCACTGCGACAGCCTCGATCTCGGTGACCGGAGCCCGCTCAGTGCCCGAGCGTGGACGCAAGACCGCCGTGCTCACCACGGACCTGCACTGCAACCTCGACGTCATCGCCTTCTCCGGGATCCTCGACCAACTCTCGGGCGCCGATATCCACATGGATGACGGCGACCTGACCATGACCGGCTCGGATCCGGAGCGGGTGTGCGTCGACGCGCTGACCCAGGCGGTCCCGAGCTCGGCGAAGAAGGTCGCCACGATCGGCAACCACGACTCCGACGCCACCGCCGCCCGCCTGCGCTCCCAGGGGTGGACCGTCACCGACGGCTCGGTCCAGACTGTCGCCGGGATCACCGTCCTGGGGCACGACGACGCCGAGCGCACGACGGCTGCGGGCACCAAGCCCCGCAACGGGGAGACCACCGAGAAGATCGCCTCCCGCCTGGCCAAGACCAGTTGCGGGGGCACGCCGGTCGACGTCGTCCTCATCCACCAGCCCGCCACCTTCGACACGCTCACGAAGAAGGGCTGCGCGCCGCTGCTCCTGGCCGGTCACGTCCACGCCGAGCGGGGGATGACCACGGCGATCAGCCCCCGAACCGGCCTGCCCGTCACCGGGATCATCTCGGGTGCGGGCAAGGGCGGCACGTCACTGGGCGCGGTCACCGAGGACGCCTTCCTCCACGTCATGTCCTTCGACTCCACCGGAGCGCTCGTGGCCTGGCGGGTCGTCATCCTTCACCCCGACGCCTCGGTGACGGTGGGGGCCTGGCGGCCCGTGCCCGGTATCGCCTCGGGACAGACGACGGCCACGATGGCGTCGACCCCGAGCCCGTCGGCGTCGGCCACCCCGGTGCCGACACCGACCGAGGCTCCGCAGAGCGCGAGGCCTGAGGAGGCCTCGCAGCCGCAGGAGGGGGCCGAGCCTCAGGGGGAGACCGATTCTTCGGACGGGTAGGGCATAGTCGACGGTTGTGGCATACGCTCTCATCCTGACAACCCCACGACGCCCAGAAGAACTGCTGACGCACCACCGGTGAGGAGACTGACGATGTCGCGCATGCCCACAGATGCCGAGATCGATGAGATGAGCGAGGAAGAGCTCGAGGCCTACCTGGACTCCGGCCCCGCCCAAGAGCTTGACCGGCGCACCCGTCGTGATACCGACGACGACTCGTCCGCGCGTCCCGCCTGGTTGCGACGCTCCGGGGCCGGGCGGGGATTCGGTTGGCTGCTCACCGTGTGCGCACTCGTCGGGATCTTCGCCTGCTGGGAGCTCATCAGCGCCCAGCTCGACCTGCTGCGCAACCCGGACGCAGTGCTCGTCTGCGACGTCAGCCCCCTGGTGTCCTGCGGCGACTCCCTCAACGTGTGGCAGGGCAACCTGCTGGGGGTGCCGAACTCCTTCATCGGGGCCATCGCCTTCGGGGCCCTGGCGGCGATCGGCACGGTCCTGCTCAGCGGCGCGCGCCTGCCGCGCTGGATGTGGTGGGGGCTCAGTGCCGGCAGCCTCGGCGGGATCGCCTTCGTCATCTGGTTCCTGTCCGTCTCCATCATGACCTTTGGCAAGCTCTGCCCCTTCTGCATGGTCATCTGGTCCGTCACCATCCCGGCGGCCGCCCACTCCTGGGCCTGGGCCGCGGCCGGCGGGCACCTGGGGCTGCGCGACAACCTGGCGCTGGATGTGCTCAAGGCCCGCTGGTGGATCATGGCGGCGATGTACCTGGCGGTGGTCCTCACCGTCGTCATCGCCTTCGGCGGCCAGCTGGCGAGGCTGTTCGGGTGACCGCACCCATGGAGCGGAGGGCTCCGAGCGGAGCCGGCGGGAAGTCCTCGGTGGCGGGGGACTCGACCGTCACGCAGGACTACCTCAAGGTCGTGTGGGCCGCCTGCGAGTGGGGCGGCGCTGGCGCCTCCATCACCGGCCTGGCCAAACGTATGGAGGTGGCGCCCTCGACCGCCTCGGAGAACGTGGCTCGCCTCGTGGAGGAGGGGCTGCTCGTCCACGAGCCCTACAAGGCTGTCACCCTCTCCGAGGAGGGGCGACGCCGGGCTATGGGCATGATTCGCCGACACCGCATCCTGGAGACCTACCTGGTCACCCGGCTCGGCTTCGGCTGGGACGAGGTACACGCCGAGGCCGAGGAGCTTGAGCACGCTGTCTCCGAGCGGCTGCTGGAGAGGCTCGACGCGGTCCTGGAGCACCCCACCCGCGATCCGCACGGGGATCCGATCCCCACGGCGGACGGCCGCCTCATCGTGCCCGACCTGGTGGGACTGGAGACTCTGCCGGTGGGCTCCGACGGCGTCGTCGGACGGATCCAGGACGACGCAGAGACGCTGCGCCGCCTGGAGCGGGCCGGTATCGGGCTGGACAGCCGGGTGCGGATCCGTGATCGGGGCACCGTGGCGCCGGCCGTGGAGGGCGGTGGCCGCCGTCGGGCGACCGTCATCGCCCTGCTGGACGCCGACGCCTCACGCGGTGCAGCGCCCAAGGGCGCCCGGGAGGCCGTCATCCCCGACGGCTCCCTGTGGTTGCTGGCCTGACCAGGGGCCTGGACGGATCCGGGTGCGACTGGGGGACAATGGGGGCCATGAGCACGATTTTCACCAAGATCATCAAGGGAGAGATCCCTGGCCGTTTCGTGTGGGCGGACGAGGTCTGCGTCGCCTTCGCCACCATTGAGCCGCACACCGACGGGCACGTCCTCGTGGTCCCGCGGGCTGAGGTCGACTCCTACGTGGACGCACCCGACGACGTGGTGGCGCACCTGGCCGTGGTTGCCAAGCGCATTGGTGCCACGCAGGTGCGCGTCTTCGAGGCGCCCCGGGCCGGGCTCGTCGTGGCCGGCTACGGCGTCGACCACCTGCACCTGCACGTGCTGCCGATCCGCTGCGAGGAGGACCTGTCCTTCTCCTCGGCCCGCCACCCCGAGGACCCCGAGCTCGACGCCGCCATGGAGCGCCTGCGGGCCGGCCTCGTCGAGGACGGCTGGGGTGAGTTCGTGCCCGTGCAGATGGACAGCGCGGCGCTTGCGTAGCCCCGACGCTACTCGCTTCGTCCTCGTCAGAAGGGTGGGGCTTGGTCGATGAGGGGCGCTAGTCCGAGGGTGTGGGCGGCCCTCGGATGAGGGGTGGTCTCGTAGTCTCCCGCGTTTTCGCCGGGTAGGGGGCCTCGGGTCACGAGGAGGGCACTGCCGCTGCTGGGCTGGGTACGGTCGAGGGCGGTGTTGAGGCGGTTGAGGATGTCGGGGCTGATCTGCTGGCTCAGGTCGGCCGGTACGACGGTGCCGGGGACGTAGCGCTGGTGGGGGCCGACCTTGCGGGGCAGGCGGTCGATGGTGCCGTCTGGGTGGCGCTGGTAGACGGTTTTGTCGGGGGTGTGCCAGGACAGGGTCCCGGTGGTGTTGTCTCTGGTGAGGGCCCATCCGGGGGTGTGCTTGAGGCGGTGGTGGGCCTGGCACAGGACCACGAGGTTGTTCAGGCTGGTGGTTCCGCCTTGGCTCCAGGCGGTGAGGTGGTCGATGTCGCAGCGGGAGGCGGGGGTCTGGCAGGTGGGGAAGACGCAGGCCCGGTCGCGGGCGCGTACCAGGTCGGCCAGGCCGGCCGGGGGACGGTACCTGGTGCGGCCCACGTCCAGGACGGTGCCGCCCACGGGGTCGGTCACCAGGCGCCTCCAGGTCCCACCTGTGGCCAGGGCCCAGGCGGTCAGGGGCGGTACCGCCACGCTGCGCGCCCCGATGGAGACTTCAGCGACCCCGGCCGCAGCGGACAACGAGGCGGCGGGCTGAACGGTGGGCTGAACGGTGGGCTGGGGAGTGGGAGCGGCGGAGAACGACGCGGTGGGCTGGGGAGTGGGAGCGGCCGGGTCGGGTTCAGGCAGACTTTCCCCGCTGGAACCGGGCAGAGTCCTCCCGCTGG
>NZ_MSGO01000015.1 GCF_001929375.1 Actinomyces oris
GGGCGACGGCGTCGTGCTGGCTGTCCGGATCGTAGGGTAGGTCGCGAGGTCGTAGCCTTAACCCACGACCTCGAGACATAAGGCACGACCGCGGCGGGTCGGGATTCTCGTGACAGCACGGGAGATCCCCCCAGCCCCTGATTCGCGCCACGGCCTAGTCACGTACCAGCTCCACGAGCACCTCGGCGTGCTCGGTGTGCGGGAACATGTCGAACAGGCGGGAGCGCGCCACCCGCATCGAGGGCAGGTGCGCCAGGTCCGCCGCCAGCGTGCGCGGGTTGCAGGAGGAGTAGAGCACCCGCCCCACGCCGGAGGCCTCGATCCTGCCGGCCAGCTGCTCCCCGATCCCGCGCCGGGGAGGGTTGACCACGAGCAGATCCGGGCGATGCGCCCCGCCGGCGCGATCCCCGGGGGAGGCCGGGTCCAGGACGCGGGCATCCCCGGCCTCGAAGCGCACCAGGGCGGGGTCCAGTCCCATGAGGTCGGCGGCCGCGCGCGCCCCGTCAATGGCCGACGCCGAGACCTCCACCCCCAGTACCCGGCGGCCGGGAGCCGCCAGGGCCAGGGCGAAGCCGCCGACGCCGCAGAACAGGTCCCACACCCGGGTCGGCTCGGCCTCCTGCGCCCAGGCGCGGGCGGTGGCGTAGAGGGCCTCGGCCACGGCCGTGTTGGTCTGGAAGAAGGAACGGGTGGGCAGGTAGAGGGGCAGCTCGACGTGGTCGGCGCGCAGGCCGGCCCGGCCGCCGCGCTCCGGTGACGGCAGGCTCAGGCGCATGAGGAGACGGTCCTCCTCGGTCAGGACGATCTCCTCGGGCCCCTCGATGACGGCCTGGTGGACGCTCTGGATGTTGACGGCGGCCACCGCCAGCTGGGGCAGGCGCCGGCGCAGGTCCGGCACGGCGGCGCGCAGCCGCTCCAGGTGGTGGCGGGAGCGCAGGACGAAGCGCACCATGAGGTCCTCGTCGGGCGAGGCGGTCACCAGGACGTACTTGAGCTCGCCGCGGCGCGCGGGCACGTCGTAGGGGCGCAGGCCCAGCTCGGTGATGAGATCGGCCAGCACCGGCAGGGCCGCCTCGATGGCCGGCACGTGCAGCGGACAGGTGCGCAGGTCGACGCCGCCCCCGGCGCCGTCGAGGATCCCCAGGGCGGGGTGGGCGGCGGTCCCGGCCACCGCCATCTTCGCCTTGTTGCGGAAACCGGTGGGGGCGCTCGCCGCCGGTGCCTGCCACAGCCCGGCCGGGACGTGCTCGGCCAGGAGGGCGGCGACACGGGACTGCTTGGCGGCCAGCTGGTCGGGCATCGGCAGAGACAGGTGGGGGCAGGAGCGGCAGGTGCCGGCGTCGTGGAGGGCGCAGGACGCCGCGTGTGCTGCGGTCACCGACATGTCCCCTCCCGGTGGTGCGCTCGTGGCCGGGCCGTGGGGTGGGTCTGAGGCAGGAACGGCCGGGCCCCGCACGGCTGCGGGCGATGAGTGGAGCCGCTTGTCGGACTCGAACCGACGACCTGCTGTTTACAAGACAGCTGCTCTACCAACTGAGCTAAAGCGGCGCGCGGCCGGCCAGGCGGCCGCAGGTGCGGGGGACAGTCTGACACAGACCGCCCCGGGCCGGGAAACCGGGGAGACGGTACCGTGCCCGTGGCCGTCCGGGCCCGTGGGCGCGCCGGGTGGGACCCGGAGCCGGGCTCGACGGCGGATCAGTCCTGCTACGGGGTGGACTGCGCCGTCGGGGTGGCGGAGGCCGTCGGGGTGGCGGCGGCGACGAGCTCGGTCAGGGAGGTCGGAGTCCCGAGCTTGGTCAGGTCGACCTTCTCACCCTTGAAGAAGACGGTGGGGGTGCTCTGCAGGTCCCTGGCGGAGAAGGCCTCGTTACTGAGGTTGACCCACTTGCCGTACTTGTCGGAGTCGATGGCCGCCTTGAACTTGGCGGAGACCTCCTTGGGGACGTTCACCTTGGTGGCTGCGGCCACCAGACCCTCCACCGTCATGTTCTTCTGGCTCTTGGTCTGAATCACCTGGGAGAGGATCTCGAAGACGGCGCCGTGGAAGCTCAGGGACTGGGCCGGGGCCTCGTCGAGCACCACGCCCATCGCGTTCATGACCACGCTGGTCCACTCCTGCTCGAGGATCTTGGCGGGGTGGAGGGCCAGGGTGATCTTCTTCCCGCTCAGGAGCTGGTTGATCTCCTGGGTGTGGATGCCCTCGAACTGGGCGCAGTGGGAGCAGGAGTAGTCGAAGTAGATGTCCAGGATGGGGGCTGCGGCGGCGACGGTGTCGAGAGTGGGGCCTTCGCCGTAGGTCCAGGAGGCGTCGGAGAGGACCTGCTTGGGGACGCCTTCCTGGTTCGCCTTCGTGGTGGCCAGGCCCTCGTTCGGCGCGGGGAACTTCGTCGACGTCTTCTTGTCCTTGGGCTTCTTCTTGGCGTCGACGCCGAGGTAGAACAGGTAGCCGAGCCCACCGACCACGCTCGCGCCCGCAGCCCCGACGAAGCTGCGGCGGGCGATCTTGTTTCGGCGCTCGCGGCGGGCTGAGGCCTCGCGCAGCTCCTTGGCCTTGAGACGCCTGGCCTCGCGGCGCTCGGCCTTGGTCTGGCGGGGCTGGTTAGTGGACACGCGGTGCTCCTTGTGATGCGGTGACGAGCGGACGACCAGGAAGACGAATGGTCAACGAGCGATGGCTGTCGTGACGTCATTCTGCCCGACGATCTTGGAGGAAACCACGCCTGGTGTCTGCCGGTGGCGGATTGTGACGCATCGGTCGTCGCTGTCCCGGTGCTCGGGCCCGGGGTCGGGCAGAATCGGGGGGATCAGACCGCGTGGTCCGGAATCAGGGGCAAGCCCCGAGGCCACTGATGGAGTACTGCATGAGGAGGCGGACTGGATGCGTGAGCGAGGAGCGGAGTGAGCGAGACGCGGGAGCCCGAGGCCGTAGCGTCCTCGGATGGTTACTACACGATGCAGGAGTCGGCGCCGGAGCTCGACCCCGCAAGACGATCCGTGCCGGAATACGGGGCCCTCCCCGCGCCTGGGACTCCGGGTGCGCCGGCTCCCGGGATGGTGCCTGCGCCGATGATGGCTCCGGCGCCCGTGAAGGCGCCTGCTCCGTCGGGTGCTGAGGCGTGGAGCGCGGGACTGTTCGGGCTGCTGGCACCTCTGCCGATTCTCGATGTGCTGCTCGCCATGGTGGCGATGATGGTGGTCGGCCTGTGGAACAAGAAGGACCTGCGTGAACCGGCCCGGACGAATCGCCGCCTGGCGGCGAGCTGGGGACTGACGCTGCTGCTGGTGGAGGTGGCTCTGATAGTGATCCAGATTGCCGTGGCCCCCATCGCGAACGACTACGACGAATCGCCGTCTTTCATGCCGTGGGGCACCCCGATCATCATGGCTCTGGCCATGGTCGGAGTCCATGTGCTGGTGTGCGCCGTCCAGATGATCCGGGCCTACCGCGGCAAGACCCTCCGCTTCGGAGGCTTCCCCTTCTTCCGCTGACCGGGTCCGGGTCGGAGTCGGCACCGAGCCGGCACCACCAGGCCCCGGAGGCGGACGCCGCCAGAAGACCACGGCGTCAGCCGCCGAGGCGGCACGTCAGTTCCCGAAAGGACTCAGATCCGGATACGGCATCACCCCGGCGAAGGCCAGGATGAAGAACACGGCGCCAATACCCAGCATCCCTAACACCAGGTTCCTTCTGCCGTTGTCGCCAGGGATGAACGAGTTGAGAATATGAGCGCCACCACGTCGAGTCGCCGCCCCCCACGGCGCCAGCCACAGGACGAGAAAGTACAGGGCGCCCCCCACGAAACAGAGGATGTAGTAACGGACGGGGAGCGGCAATGATCCCAGAATCGCGGAGTCATCGGACGTGATACCCGCCGAGTGAGTGAGCGCGAGGAAGACGAGCGCGGTCCCCGCGGCCAGGAGAAAGGCGAAACCAACAGATATCAGCGAGCGCAACAGGTACCACGGGCTCATCGCCCACATGCGGGAGTTGTCCGACGGCGAGGTGCCGCCGCGCTGGAGCCGGTTCCAACGCCGAGCGTCCTGGGCCCGCCCCACAGCGCCGGTGACTACTGTCAGAATCGCCCCGATAATCCCCATCCAGATCGGTCTGACGCTCCCGATCGAGGACAGCATGAACCCCACGGCCAGCATCGCCAGCGGATGACGCACCGGCTCCTGGGCCCACCCGGGCAGCTCCCCGGGGCGTCTGGGAGCGTCGAACCGGCGGACCTGCGTAGCAGCGGTGCCCGTTGCCATCGGCCCCGTCATCGCACCCACCGGCGGCGCAGCCGTCGGACCGGTGACGGACTGGGAGTAGCCGGGCTGGAACGCCGTCGGAAGCTGACCCGAGTAGGGGAACATCGGCACCTGCCCGGACGGCGCCGGCCGCGGGTGCACGCCCGAGGCGGCCGCAGGCGCAGGAGCACCCACGCCGTACTGCATCGACTGCGCCCCACTCGAGGGCATCACCAAACCGCCCTGGTACAACGGGCGCGGCGGGATGGCCGGCGGCTGCGCGGAAGCACCGGAGGCGGCCGATGGCGCCGAGTAACCGAACTCCGCGCCGGAGGCCGCCGAGACGGGACTGCCGTAAGCGGCCGGGGAGGCCGAGGCCGCACTGCGAGCATCGCGAGGCGACCCCGGGGTCGAGCCGTAGCCGGGAACGAAGGTGCTGGTGTTCCGCTCCAGCTCACTGAACTCCGGCTCCTCGTCCTCGGGCCCCAGGAGCCGGTCGACCGCCTCCTGCCCGGTCCCACCCTCGGCGATCTCATCGAGCACCTCCAGCAGGCCGTCCGGATTCAGACGGTTCTCCGCCTCAGGGGCGAGCGCCGCCGTGAACGCCCGCGCCAGCGCCGGGTTCTCCTCCTCCAGGTTGCCCAGCTCCGGGGTGCCCGCGTAGACGCGCCGGAAGACCACCTGCCAGGCGCCCGAACCGAAGGGCGCCAGCCCAGTGACGGTGAACAGGAGCACGCCCGCGCAGGCGTACCAGTCGACGTCGGCGTTCGGCTCCCCGCCGTCGAGCATCTCCGGGGGGATGAACCCCGGGGTGCCCGTGACCTGGCCGGTCTGCGTGAGCCGGACGTCGTCGGCCACCTGGGCGATGCCGAAGTCGATGAGAACCGGCCCCTGCGCGCTGAGCATGACGTTGGAGGGCTTGAGGTCGCGGTGGATGACGCCGGCATCGTGCACCGCGCGCAGCGAGTCGACCAGCCCGTGGGCCAGGTCGGCCAGGTCACGGGCGTCAGTGGTCAGGTCGTAGACGCCCTCATGCTCCACCTCGTGCTGCAGGGTGGGGCCCTCGATGAGCTCGGTGATGACGAAGGTGATGCCCTGGGAGCCGTCCCCGGTCTCGATGTCCAGGATGCGCGCCACGCGCGTGTCCCTCACCCGGGCCAGGACGCTGGCCTCCCGGTCCAGGCGACGCCGGGCGGTGGGGTCCGCGGCGATCTGCGGGTGGAGGATCTTCATGGCCACGTGGCGCCCACCCTCATCGGTGGCCTCCCACACCACGCCCATGCCCCCGGCGCCCAGGCGACGCAGAAGCCGGTATCCCCCCACTGAGGTGCCGGCGCGCAGCTTGCTCAGGGTGACCGGCTCGCCCGGGTGCGCGTCGAAGTTCTGCGTCATGGCCCCCACAGTACCGGGCCGGATTCGCTCGTGGGCGCCCCGAAGCTGTGGGGCTCTTCGCCCGACTGTGGGCCATGTCGCGGGAGTAAAGCCAGTGATGGAGCCGCATTGCCGGTATCGGGCCGGATGGTTTCCGACGGCGGGGATGGGGAGGTCTCCACCTGCCGCCATCGCCGTCGAAGACCACCCTGACCGTTTGCTGCGAATCTCTGGTCAAAGCGGGGAACCTGTGTCAGGATGAGCCCGTCCGCGGTCGAACGGCTGACCGCGGCACGTGTCAATGCGGACACGCATCGGCACCTTTCACGACGGATCGTCCGGCACGTACCTGCCGGTGAAGGGAAGCACCACCCATGGCAACTGTGACTTTCGAGAACGCCACACGCATTTACCCGGGCAATGACCGCCCCAGTGTTGACGCTCTCAACCTCGAGATCGCCGATGGCGAGTTCCTCGTACTCGTCGGCCCCTCCGGCTGCGGTAAGTCCACCTCCCTGCGCATGCTCGCGGGCCTGGAGGACGTCAACGCCGGTCGTATCCTCATCGGTGACCGCGACGTCACCGATGTTCAGCCCAAGGACCGTGACATCGCCATGGTCTTCCAGAACTACGCGCTCTACCCGCACATGACCGTGCACGACAACATGGGCTTCGCCCTCAAGATCGCCGGCACCCCCAAGGCCGAGATCGACAAGCGAGTGCGCGAGGCCGCCAAGATCCTCGGCCTGACCGAGTACCTGGACCGCAAGCCCAAGGCCCTCTCCGGTGGTCAGCGTCAGCGTGTGGCCATGGGCCGCGCCATCGTGCGCAAGCCCAAGGTCTTCCTCATGGACGAGCCGCTGTCCAACCTGGACGCCAAGCTCCGTGTGCAGACCCGCACCCAGATCGCCTCGCTCCAGCGCTCGCTGGGCGTCACCACGGTCTACGTCACTCACGACCAGACCGAGGCCCTCACCATGGGTGACCGCATCGCGGTCCTCAAGGACGGCGTGCTCCAGCAGGTCGGCACCCCGCGTGAGATGTACGACCACCCCGCCAACGAGTTCGTCGCCGGCTTCATCGGCTCGCCGGCCATGAACCTGGGGCAGTTCACGGTCAAGGGTGACGTCGCCACCGTCGGCGCCGCCAAGATCCAGCTGTCCAAGGCGACCCTGGACGCCATCACCCCCGAGGACGGCGGCAAGGTGACCATCGGGTTCCGCCCCGAGTCGCTCGACGTCGTCTCCGCCCAGGACGAGCACTCCATCCCGGTGCGCCTGTCCTTCGTGGAGGAGTTGGGCTCCGACGCCTACATCTACGGTGAGCTCGTCGGCGCCGAGGACTCCGAGGCCAAGCTCGGCTCCGGTGAGGACTCCAGCCAGATCATCGTGCGCGTGCCCCCGCGTACCGCCCCCGAGCCGGGCGAGACCGTCTACGTGCGGATCCGCCCCGGTCAGGAGCACATCTTCTCCGCCTCCACCGGCAAGCGCCTGCCTGCCTGAGGATGCTGAGCACGACGGCGCCGTTCCCCTTCCCGGAGACGGCGCCGTCGTCGCGCTCACCGAGGGGCCGGGCCGGTGGCGGAGGCCGCCCGGTGGTGATGAGGGGGAGCCGCTCCGCCGCCGGCACTGGACGAAGTGTGGTCGGCGGCTCATGTCTCGAAAAGCAAATTGGGTTCCGGCCTGAAAGAATGATCCCATGTCCCAGTCCATGAAGATCACGGCGGCGACCATTGACCCGGCGCTGCTCGACCTCCCTTGGGAGACGGCGCTGGAGGAGTGGCCCACCGAGGTCCTTGCCGCGCTGCCCCGTGGTCTGTCCCGCCACATCGTGCGCTTCGTCAACCTCTCCGAGCGCGTCATCGCGGTCAAGGAGATCGGCGAGTCCGTGGCCCACCGCGAGTACGAGCTCCTGCGCAACCTGCTGCGCCTGGGGGCGCCCTGCGTGCATCCGACGGCGGTCATCACCGGCCGCAGCAGCGTCACCGGTGAGGAGCTCAACTCGGTGCTCATCACCGAGCACCTGTCCTACTCCCTTCCCTACCGGGCGCTGTTCAG
Organism: Actinomyces oris; assembly: GCF_001929375.1. Classification (GTDB taxonomy): domain Bacteria; phylum Actinomycetota; class Actinomycetes; order Actinomycetales; family Actinomycetaceae; genus Actinomyces; species Actinomyces oris_B. Next base: position 7,665 of record NZ_MSGO01000015.1, read on the forward strand.
CCAGTACATGCGGCCCGAGACCGCCACCCGACTCATCGACGCGCTCGCCGTGCTGCTGGTGCGCCTGCACCTGCTGGGCTTCTACTGGGGGGACGTGTCCCTGTCCAACACGCTCTTCCGCCGCGACGCCGGGGCCTTCGCCGCCTACCTGGTGGACGCCGAGACCGGGGAGCTGTACCCCGAGGGGCTCACGGACGGCAAGCGCCTCTACGACATCGACGTGGCCCGCACCAACATCATCGGCGAGCTCATGGACCTCCAGGCCGGCGCCCTGCTGGAGCCGAGTGTGGACACCATTGAGGTGGGGGACCGGATCGTCAGCCGCTACACCGAGCTGTGGGACGTGCTCACCGCCAAGGAGTCCTTCTCCATGGATGAGCGCTGGCGCCTGCGCCGCCGGGTCGAGAAGCTCAACGAGATGGGCTACGACGTCGCCGAGCTCACCATGAACACCGACTCCCAGGGCAACCACATCACCATTCAGCCCAAGGTCGTCGACGCCGGCCACTACCACCGCCAGGTGATGCGACTGACCGGCCTGGACGTTCAGGAGCGCCAGGGCCAGCGCATGCTCAACGACCTGGAGGCCTACCGGGCCATCACCGGTCGCAGCGAGGACCCCATCGAGCTCGTGGCCCACTCCTGGCTGGCGGAGGTCTTCGAACCCACCATTCACTCCGTCCCCGTCGAGATGCGCCGCAAGCTGGAGCCCGCGGAGATCTTCCACGAGATCCTCGAGCACCGCTGGTACATGTCCGAGGCCCAGAACCGCTACGTCACCACGCAGGAGGCGGTGGACGACTACGTGGCCACGGTGCTGCCCCAGCACCGTGACGAGCGGGCCTACCTGGGGAACGGGGACACCCAGGAGATGGAGGCGATCGTCGTCGACGACGACACCGCTGAGCCGGTGCCCGAGGACGACGCCGAGTTCGCCGCCCGCGACGAGCAGACGCTGGCCGACCACGCCGCCAACCCCTACGGCTTCACCGCCGGCATGAAGTTCAAGGGGGAGTAGGGCCCGCTCCGCAGACCGGGCGGTGCGTCGTCGGCGCCCAGTGGTGCCCGACCGGTTGATAGTCTGACCTCGATCAGCTGAGGCGATGAGAAGGGCCGTGACGGGGACATGGACGAGGACGCGCCCGCACTCCAGGTCCTGCCCGGGGCCACGCCGGACAACTGCGCCTTCATCGACCTGTACTACGACCCGTCCGTATCGCCCGTGCCGAACATGTCGACGCCTTTCACGATCAACGGCCTGCAGTTCCGCCTCTCGCGGGGAGAGTCCGTCAGGTTCGCCGTCCCGCCGGGGCCGGCGCAGGTCGTCCCGGTGCCGAACTTTGGTCGGTTGTTCTACGACTCGATGCCACGACTCGACTTCGTGGTGCACACCGGCCAGACGGTGACGGTGTTCTATCGGTACTCCACTTTCAGGCGCAACCCGGGATCGCTGACTTCCAGAGGCTTGAGGGACTCTCGGCCTCCGAGCAGAGAACTGTCGACGAAGCGAAGTGCATCGTCGTCGGTGCTCTTATCGTGATGGCGGTGATAGCGATCTGGCTCGCACTGTCGTCCTGGTTCTGAACCTTTGGGGTTGCCGCAGCCGGCTGCGGACGCACCTGCGACTTAGGGGCGGGGACATTCCGCGCGGCCGGGCGCATTCCGTCTCGGTGGGGGACACCACACGCGTCCGGGGACAGGAATCCTGTCCCCGGACGGCGTCGAAGGCCCGGGCGGCGGGCTCTCAGGCGCCGAGCTCCTCGGCGACCATGGCCATCTCCTCGTCGGCGCGGCGGCGCAGCTCGCGGTGTCGCGTCCAGGAGGCCAGCGAGACCTCGGTGATGGCGTCCACCAGCAGGAAGGCCCCCACGGCCGCCATCCCGCCCGGGATGCTCCCGGTCGAGCGACGACGTCGCACGGCGGCCCCCACAAGGGCCCCGCCCAGGCCCGCCTCGAGCAGCGCGGCACCCCGCACCGCCCACGGCTTGTCCGTCACCGTGCGCACGTACCCCTGCCAGAAGGCCGAGCCCGGGGTGGAGGGGTCGGCCAGCAGCATGCCCACGCTGCGGCCCACCGCGTTGGACAGTCCGCGCGGCTCGTGCACGACGACACCGGGAACCTCCACCGGCGCCAGGCGACCGGTGAGGACCTCCAGCACCCAGTCGGGCAGGCCCAGGGCCTCAAGCATCGCGGCGAAACCCTCGATGCCGGGCTTGACGATGGCGGCGGCCGCCGCCTCCAGGTCCGCGCCCGGGACTGCGTCGACGATCCCCGACGCGTCGGTCAGGTCCGCCAGGAGCTCATCCACCAGGGACTTCAGGGCCGGGCCGGGCTCCTTGACCCCGCCCCACACGTAGCGCGACGTCATGCCCCAGGAGAAGACGGCATCGTCCTCCGGGTCCCCGGTGGGGATGGCGCGGATGGACATGTCCTCGGAGTCGGAGGTCAGCACCAGTGCCGGCAGGGACTCCTCGTCCCAGCCGAAGGTGCCCAGCTCCGTGCCCTCACCGGAGTACATGACGATGCGGCGGTCCAGGCTCGGCGCCGAGGCCACCGCCAGGGGCCGCTCCAGCAGGGTGGCCTGCAGGGGCACCATGTAGGCGCTCATCGGGGAGATCACCACGGTGCGGGCGCTGGCCGAGCCGTGGTGGGAGACCGTGGGCAGCTCGACGTCGTCGGGCAGGGCGTTGAAGGTCGCCGGGCCCATAGCGACATCGGCCGTGAACTGCCGGGCCAGGGACTCCACGAGCTCACTGACGCTCGGACCGGGCACGACGCCCCCGCGCGAGGGCGGCGTCACCGCGACCCGGCCCTCGACGTCGGTCATGAGGGTGAGGCTGAGCAGGTGGGTGGTGGCCGGGAACCACTCCAGGCGCACGACCACCCCGCGCTCGGCGAAGGCGTCGGCGACCGCCTCCGGCGTCGTGCCCGGCGCGATGAGCACGCCGTCGGTGCGGTTCCAGCGCTGCGAAGCGTCCTGGGCCATGGGGACCTCCTGTGGATCGGATGCGGCCCATTGTGTCAGCAACGGGGCCGTCATGGAGAAGTGTAAACCGGGCGCTTTCCCTGCCGGGGCGGCCCGAGCAGCCGGCTCAGCCGGATCGGTCGGATCAGCAGGCTCCGCTCGGGGGCCGGCCGGACCCCGAGCGGCGGCGGGGGTCAGCTGCCGGCGCCGGCGGCGCGGCGCCGCAGGCGGTCGACCTCGTAGAGGCTGATCCCCGTGGCCACGGCCGCGTTGAGGGACTCCACGCTGCGGCTGATCGGCACCGAGGCCAGCACGTCGCAGGTCTCACGCACCAGGCGGGACAGGCCCGCGCCCTCCGCGCCGGTGACCAGCACCAGGGGCGAGTCGGCCAGGGCGAGGTCCTCGACAGCGGTGCTGCCCGAGCCGTCCAGGCCGACGACGAAGCAGCCCTCCTTCTTCAGCTGCTCCAGGGCGCGCACGAGGTTCGTCTCGCGGGCCACGCGCACCCGGGCGGCGGCGCCGGCCGAAACCTTCCACACGGTGGCGTTGACGCCCACCGAGCGGCGCTCGGGGATGATGACGCCGTCGGCCCCGAAGGCCCCGGCGCTGCGCAGGACCGCGCCGAGGTTGTGGGGGTCGGTCACCTGGTCCAGGGCCACGAGCAGCGGCGTGCGGCCCAGGGAACGGGCGCGCTCCAGCAGGTCGCGGGCGGTGGTGTACTCGTAGGCGGGAACCTCGATGGCCACGCCCTGGTGGGCGGCGGAGTCGGTCAGGGCGTCCAGGTCCAGCTTGGTGGTCTCCAGCACCGGGGCGCCCAGCAGGGCGGCGCGGCGCACCACGGCGCCCAGGCGCTCGTCGGACTGGGCGGAGACCGCCATGAAGACCCGGGTGATGGGCACCGAGGCGTAGGCGGCCTCGGCCACGGCGTTGCGTCCGCACAGGATCTCGTGGCCCGCGGGCACGTCGAAGCGGCGCTTGATCTTCTCCAGCTGCTTGGCCCGGGTGGGCTGGGCGGCCCGGGACTCGGCGCGGGCCCTCGCCCGGGCCTTGGGGTGGCCGACGCGGTTCTCCGCGCGCGGGGTGGGGCCCTTGCCCTCCAGGCCCTTGCGGCGCTGGCCGCCCGAGCCCTTCGTGGGGCCCTTCTTCGAGCCGGGGCGACGCTTGGCGCCGGGGTACTGCTCGTTGCCGGGCATCCGGCCTCCTGTTCGTGACGGTGCGAGTTGGTGCGAAAGATTCGTGGGTGGTGGGTGGGCAGCTCAGGCCAGGTGCCAGCGGGCGCCCGAGGGGGAGTCCTCGACGACGACGCCGGCCCCGGTCAGCTTGTCGCGCAGGGCGTCGGCGCGCGCCCAGTCCTTGGCGGCGCGGGCCTGGGCCCGCTCCTCCAGGTCGTGGCCGATGAGATGGTCGAGGGCCTCCATGGCGGTGCCGCCATGGGAGGAGCCGACGCCGTCGAGGACGCGGGCGCGCCAGGGCTCGGCCAGCGGGTCCAGGCCCAGGACGTCGAGCTGGGCGCGCAGGTCCAGGGCGAGGCCGACCGCCGAGGCGCGCAGGGCGTCGTCGGCCCCCTGGCCGCCGCCCGGGGCGGCCTGGGTGAGGGCCACGTTGAGGGCCTTGAGAGTGGCGTGGACGACCGCCATGGCGCCGGCCAGGTTGAGGTCCTCATCCATGGCGGAGGTGAGCTCGGCCGGCAGGGCCCGGGCGCGCACCTGCTCGACGGGGGCGTCGACGGGGTTGGCGCCCCCGTCGTCGCAGAACTCGTAGGCCCGCAGGATCGCGCCGGACAGGCGCTCCCACAGGGCGGCGGCGTCGGCCAGGGTCTCCTCGGAGAACTCCACCGTGGAGCGGTGGTGGACGGTACCCAGGGCCAGGCGCAGCACGGCGGCGTCGTAGCGCTTGAGCAGCTCGGCCACCACCAGGGAGTTGCCCAGCGACTTGCTCATCTTCTCGCCCTTGATGGTCACCCAGGCGTTGTGGACCCAGTGGCGCGCGAAGCCCCAGCCGGCGCCGTGGGACTGGGCCTGCTCGTTCTCGTGGTGCGGGAAGCGCAGGTCGATGCCGCCGCCGTGGATGTCGAAGATCTCACCCAGGTAGCGGCGCGACATGGCCGAGCACTCCAGGTGCCAGCCGGGCCGGCCCCGGCCCCAGGGGGCGTCCCAGGCGGCGTCGGCCGGCTCAGTGGGCTTGGCGGCCTTCCACAGGGCGAAGTCGCGCGGGTCGCGCTTGTCGGCCTCGACGTCGTCATCCAGCTGGGACTCGTCCTCAGTGGTGGACAGGTCCTCCAGGCGCTGGTTGGTCAGGGACCCGTAGTCGGGCAGCGAGCGCACGTCGTAGTAGACGTTGCCGGACTCGCCGACGTAGGCGTGGCCGGCGTCCAGCAGACGCTGGACCAGGTCGATCATCTCGGGGATGTGGCCGGTGGCGCGCGGCTCGTAGGTGGGGGCGGCCACGCCCAGGGCGCGGTAGGCGGCGTCGAACTCCCGCTCGAAGCGCTGGGCCCAGGCCCACCACGGCACCGGCGGCTCCGCGGCGGCCGACTTGGCGAGGATCTTGTCGTCGATGTCCGTGACGTTGCGGATGAGGCGGACCTCCTGGCCGCCGCGCTCCAGCCAGCGGCGCAGGACGTCGAAGGCGATGCCGCTGCGCATGTGGCCGATGTGGGGCGAGCCCTGAACGGTGGCACCACACAGGTAGATCGTCACCAGGCCGGGGGTGGCCGTGGGGGCCAGCGGCACGAGCGCGCGGGCGACGGAGTCGTACAGGCGCAGGGCCGGCGCACCCGCGTGGGCGGCGGAGGCGGCGGGGCCTGTGGGCTCGGCGGACTCAGGGGGCTCAGTGGGTGCGGTGCTCACGGGCACAGGCTACCTGGCCGCCCGCCACCGGTGTCCACCGGGACCAAGGCTTTTTCCCGAGGCCGCCTTCCCGAGGACTCCGACGTCGCGGTCGTGCCTTATGCCTCGCGGTCGAGGGTTAAGGGTACGACCGCGAGGACTAACCTACGACCGGGCGGACGGCGTCGGGCAGCGGGTAGACCAGAGCGGTGGCGACGGCGAGCAGGCCCTCGGTGCGGCCCAGGAAGCCCAGGTGGTCGGTGGTGGTGGCGGAGAAGGAGACCCGGGCGGAGGCGGTCTCGGACAGTGCCCGGGAGGCCTCGGCGGAGCGTGCGGCCACGCGCGGGCGCTCGCCCACGAGCTGGACGGCGATGTTGCCGATCTCGAAGCCGGCCTCGCGCACCCGGCGGGCGGCCTCACTCAGGAGCGCAGTCCCGGAGGCCCCCTTCCACTGGGGCTCGGCGGTGCCGAAGTTCGAGCCCAGGTCGCCCAGGCCGGCGGCCGAGAACAGGGCGTCGCAGCAGGCGTGGGCGACGACGTCGCCATCGGAGTGACCGGCCAGGCCCACCTCGCCGGGCCACTCCAGGCAGGCCAGGTGCATGGGGGTGCCCGAGTCGGGGGCGGCGAAGGCGTGCACGTCGGTGCCGATGCCGGTGCGTGGCAGGAACCGGGCGATCTGGTCCAGGTCGATCGTGGCCGGGCCGGCGGCGTGGCGGGCCCGGGACGGTGACGAGGGCTGCGAGTCGGGGGCGGCGGGTGCGGAGTCGCCGGGGACAGTGTCGGCGGGTGCGGCGTGAGCGGGCTGGGCGGAGTGGGACGACTGGTCCGGCTGGCGTGCGGGCATGGGGCCGTGTCTACCAGATGGGGTCCGGGCGCGTTGTGAGTGAGCAGGGCCTGATCGGCAGACGGCCGGGCCGGCCTCGACGCTCAGGGCAGACGCCAGTCCACGGGCGCGGCCCCCATCTCGGTGAGGATCGTGTTGGCGCGGCTGAAGGGGCGCGAGCCGAAGAACCCGCGCGAGGCCGACAGCGGGGACGGGTGCGGCGAGGCAATGATGGGCGTCTGCCCCAGCATCGGGGTCAGCGACTGCGCCGGCCGCCCCCACAGGATCGCCACGAGCGGGCCGCCGCGCTCCACCAGGGCCTCGATCGCCCGCTGCGTCACCTTCTCCCAGCCCCAGCCCTTGTGCGAGGCCGGCGCCCCCGGGCGAACGGTGAGCACCCGGTTGAGCAGCATGACGCCCTGTCGGCACCACGGCGTCAGGTCCCCCGACGTCGGCCGGGGCACGCCCAGGTCGCTGACCAGCTCGCGGAAGATGTTCTCCAGGCTGCGCGGGGGCTTGACGCCGGGCGCCACCGAGAAGCTCAGCCCCATGGGGTGGCCCGGGGTGGGGTAGGGGTCCTGGCCGACGATGAGGACGCGCACGTCGTCCATCGGGTAGGTGAAAGCGCGCAGCACGTCGGTCCCCGCCGGGAGGTACCCGACGCCGGAGGCCACCTCCTGGCGCAGTCGCTCCCCGATCTCATGGACTGTGGGCTCCACGGGGGCCAGGGCTCGCGCCCAGGAGGGATCGATGATCTCGGACAGGGGCTTGGCGGATGTCACGCCGCGAGCCTAACGGCCCACCTGCGGCGCCTGCAGGATCTTGCCGGCCCCGATGTCACGGCCGTGTGAGCCGGACGTGGTGAGCAATACCCGACGAACGGCGCTCGGACCGGTATCTTGTGAGGGTGAGCAACTATGACTACCCCGAGGACGAGTTCGACGTCGGCGATGATGACGGCCCGGTTCCCGTGGGCGTGCACCGTGCCCAGGTGCCCCGGTGGCGCAGCTGGGCGCCGCTGCTGGCGATCATCATCATTGTCCCGGCGCTCGCCTGGGGCGCGGTGACGCTGTTCCTCAACGGCTCGGGAGGCTCCAAGTCGTCGGACGCGGTCTCCTCCTCTTCCTCTCAGCCCGCCCAGAGCGGACAGGCCGGTGACAACAAGAACACGGACAAGAACGCGGAGAACAACGCCGGCGCCGCCTCGGCCAAGCCCAGCGCCTCGGCCAGCCCCTCCGGCAACGTGGACTTCACCACCAGAGTCACGGTGTCCAACGGGACGAATACTGACGGCCTGGCCAAGGGGGCCAGCGAGAAGCTCACCAACGGCGGCTTCACCGCGGTGGAGGTCATCCCCGGGATCTATGAGAGCGCTGAGCCCGCCCAGTCGACGGTCTACTTCAGCTCCCCGGAGGCCCGGCCCGCCGCCGAGGAGATCGGCAAACGGCTGGGGATCAGCAACGTGGTGGAGGGCACCGCGGACAACACCCAGGGCGCCCCGATCGCGGTCATCCTGCGTGACGACTACAAGCCGCAGTAAAGGGGCATGAGACCACTGGCGCTTCCCGGGCGTCGTCGGTTCCTGACTCTCGCCGCGGCGGTCCCGCTCACCGCCGCCGCGGCCCTCTGGGGCGGCTCACGCCTGGTGGGCCTCGGCCGCCGCCCCCCGACCCTGCTGAGCGGCGGTCTCGTCGTGGGCCGGGGAGGGGCCCTGTGCCCCCTGGCCCCGGGTGACACGGTTGCCTACGTCTCGGGGACCCGCCTGCCCGAGGCCCCTGGACCGTGGGGCCTGACGGTTCAGCAGCGGGACGTTCTGGCCCGTCAGGCGCTCGCCCGCCGCCGGGCGGCCCACCTTCCCCAAGGCCGGTGGGCGGACCTGGCCGACGGCGCCCTGACCGACCTGCTGGCCCTGACCGGGCCGGCGCTCATGCCCGGCCCACTCAGCCCTGCCGGCCCGTCCACCCGACCGACGACGTCGCCGGCTCCCACCCCGGCTCCCGTCCCCGCCACCGGCGCTGCTCCCGCAACCGCAGGGCCCGCCGTCCCCAAGAGCAGCGATGCCCACGACCCCCTCCCACAGGGGACGGACATCTTCCCGCCGGGCGCGGTCGTGGCGGCGCCCGTGAGCATCTGGCGCTACGTCTGGCCCCGGGACGCCGCCTTCGCCGCGGCCGCCCTCAGTGCGGTGAACCTGACCGATGAGGCGCTGGGCGTCCTGGGCAACCTGGCCTCCTGGCAGCGGGCCGACGGCGGCTTCGAGGCCCGCTACACCAGCAGCGGCCGGGTGCCGGACCACCGTCCCGCCCAGGCCGACGGCGCCGGATGGTTCCTGTGGGCCGCGGGCCGGCTCCTGGCCGACGGCGTGCCCGCCGTGGGGCTGCGTGATCGCCTGGGCGCGCCTTTGGCGCGCGCCGCCTCCCGGCTCCTGAGGATCACGGGCACGCCCTCTCACCTGCCCGCGGCCTCACCCGACTACTGGGAGGTCGCCGAGACGGTCCTCACCCTGGGTACGGCCGCCCCGGTGCTCCTGGGGCTCGAGGCGGCGACGGCGCTGACCCGGGCCGGAGTCGGCCTCGGTGCCCCCGCTCAGGCCCTGGCCGACCGGGTGGTGGCGGTGCGCAGCGCCATGGAGCGCAACTTCGCCCCCGCCTGGGGCCGGCACCTTCGGTGCGACGACGTCGACGCCGCCATCGCCCTGGTCCTGCCGCCCTTCACCCGGCCGCTGGCCGGGGCTCGCGAGGTGCGACGGACAGCGGCCGCGCGCATGCGCCGCCCCGCCGGGGGCCTCGCCCCAGGCTCCAGCTGGCGCGACGACGGCGTGTCCTGGACGCCGCAGACCGCCCTCATGGCCTGGTCGGCCCTGGCCCTGGGGATGGAGGAGGAAGGAACCCGGCTGCTGGCGTGGCTCGAGGCTCACCGCACCGCTGCCGGCGCCCTGCCGGAGAAGGTCCTGGCCGACGGCGCCCCGGCGGGCCCCGTGCCCCTGGCCTGGACCTGCGCGCTCATCCTGCTGGCCACCGCCTCACGGCCCGCAGACCGGCCCTCCTGACCCGGCGAGCCGCCCCGGGGCGGCCGCCCGCGGGACCGTCTGCGGGGCCACCCGCGGCCCCGGAGCGATTCCCTGCTTCGCCGTCGGAGGATTCAGCGCAGATGAGAACTGAGCTCCTTGCACTCAAGGGCCGAGAGTGCCAGCATTGCGGTTAGCACTCGGGCACCTCGAGTGACAAAGCATCCTTGAATGCACCAAGTTCATCCAGGCTGGAACGTGAGGGCCGGCGTCGGGCGTGACGTGAACGCCCGGGACCGATCCGTCCGTCGCGGGCACGAACCGGCCGCCCCTACCACGCAGTGGAGGAAACTCAATGTCCAAGATCATCGCCTTCGACGAGGAGGCCCGCCGCGGCATGGAGCGCGGCCTCAACACCCTCGCCGACACCGTCAAGGTCACCCTGGGCCCCAAAGGCCGTAACGTCGTGCTCGACAAGAAGTGGGGCGCTCCCACGATCACCAACGACGGCGTGACCATCGCCAAGGAGATCGAGCTCGAGGAGCCCTACGAGAAGATCGGCGCCGAGCTCGTCAAGGAGGTCGCCAAGAAGACCGACGACGTCGCGGGCGACGGCACCACCACCGCCACCGTCCTGGCCCAGGCCCTGGTGCGCGAGGGCCTGCGCAACGTCGCCGCCGGCGCCAACCCGATCGCCGTTCGCCGCGGTATCGAGAAGGCCGTCGCGGCCGTTGTCGAGCGCCTGCTGGCCGACGCCAAGGAGGTCGAGACCCAGGAGGAGATCGCGGCCACCGCCTCCATCTCCGCCGCCGACGAGCAGATCGGTGCCTTCATCGCCGAGGCCCTGGAGAAGGTCGGCCACGAGGGCGTCGTCACCGTCGAGGAGTCCAACACCTTCGGCCTCGAGCTCGAGGTCACCGAGGGCATGCGCTTCGACAAGGGCTTCATCTCCCCCTACTTCGTCACCGACCCCGACCGCCAGGAGGCCGTCCTGGAGGACTCCTACGTCCTGCTGGTCGAGTCCAAGATCTCCAACGTCAAGGACCTGCTGCCGCTGCTGGAGAAGGTCATGCAGACCGGCAAGCCGCTGACCATCATCGCCGAGGACGTCGAGGCCGAGGCCCTGGCCACCCTCGTCGTCAACCGCATCCGCGGCACCTTCAAGTCCGTGGCCGTCAAGGCCCCCGGCTTCGGTGACCGCCGCAAGGCGATGCTGCAGGACATGGCCATCCTCACCGGCGGTACGGTCATCTCCGAGACCGTCGGCCTCAAGCTTGAGAACGCCACCCTGGAGGACCTGGGTCAGGCCCGCAAGGTCGTCGTCACCAAGGACGAGACCACCCTGGTCGAGGGCGCCGGCGACAAGGAGGCCATTGAGGCCCGCACCGCCCAGATCCGTCTGGAGATCGAGAACTCCGACTCCGACTACGACCGCGAGAAGCTCTCCGAGCGTCTGGCCAAGCTGGCCGGCGGCGTGGCCGTCCTCAAGTCCGGTGCCGCCACCGAGGTGGAGCTCAAGGAGCGCAAGCACCGCATCGAGGACGCCGTGCGCAACGCCAAGGCCGCCGTCGAGGAGGGCATCGTCGCCGGTGGTGGCGTCGCCCTGCTCCAGGCCGCCGAGGTCCTCGACACCCTCAAGCTCGAGGGCGACGAGGCCACCGGTGCCGCGATCGTCAAGGTCGCCGTGGAGGCCCCGCTCAAGCAGATCGCTGCCAACGCCGGCCTCGAGGGCGGTGTGATCGTGGACCGCGTGCGCAACCTGCCCACCGGTGAGGGTCTCAACGCCGCCACCGGCGAGTATGTCAACCTGCTGGCCGCCGGCATCGCCGACCCGGTCAAGGTGACCCGCTCCGCCCTGCAGAACGCCGGTTCCATCGCCGGTCTGTTCCTGACCACCGAGGCCGTCGTGGCCGACAAGCCCGAGCCCCCGGCCGCCCCGGCCGACGGTGGCGCCGGCGACATGGGTGGCATGTACTGATCGACGCGACTGCTTACGAGCCAGTCATCACCCGGTGGCCCGGCCGCGACGTCGGCCGGCCCCGGGAACCGCGGCGGGCCGTCTCTCACGCACGTGAGGGGCGGCCCGCCGCCGTGTCCGTACTCGTCGGCGCTTGCCTGTGCCTGGCTGTGCTTGTCCGTACCGGGCGGGCCGGCTGGGTGCGTGCCGGCAGGCCGTGCGGCGCGGTCGCTGAGAGGCGGCGCAGTCCTCACCGGTCCGCCGCCTCCAGCCCTACCAGGCGCCCAAGGGCGCCGAGCCCGTGGCCTGAGCCGGCGCCGAGCCGGCGAAACGGCCCTGGTTGGAGGTCTCGGCGTCGTCGTAGCAGACGGCGGCATTGTCCAGGGCCAGGCTGATCTGATCGAGATTGGACTGCACCTGGAGCTGAGTGAGGTGCCAGTCGGCCGCGCAGGCGGCCATGGAGTCCGACGCCGTCCCGGTCCAGCAGGACTGGAGCAGGCCGATGTCTCCCCGCATGCCATCGACCTCGGTCTGGATCGTCGCGATGCGGGTACGGGTCCGGGCGGCGGTGTCGGCCACCGCGGCGGTATCGACGGAATAGGTGGGCATGAGGGCGTCCTTTCATGAGAGGCGGCCCGAGGGCCGTGCGCGGTGTGCAGGTGGTGCACCGAGGTGCGCGCTGTGCCTCTCACGGTAGGGGCCTGCCCGGGCGGCGTACCGGGTGAGCCGCCGGCCCTGTGGAGGGGACCTGCAGATCGCGGCCTGTGGCCCCGCGCAAGGCGGGCCGTCCTTAACGGGAGGACCCGCCCGGCGCCTCAGAGGTCCCCGGCGCCGTCGTCGATGATCTCCTCGGTAATGGGGGCGATCTCGCCGGTACGGGCCTCGCGCAGCTCCTTGGCCTCCTGGGTCTTGGCCCGCAGCCTCTCGGTGAGCTTGTCCCGCTCGGCCTGCACCCGGGCGCGGCGGTCCTCGGCGTCGTCGGAGCGGTTGCGCGAGGTCATGAGCAGGTCCAGGTCCGCGATGCACGACTCCATGGAGGCGGTGTGCGTCATCGCCTCCTCGCTGTCCTTGTCCTCGCGCCCCTCGCCCCGCTCCGCGGGCGCCTCGACGAGGCGGCGCGACGAGGCCACGGCCGGGACCCCGCGGGCGGGGGTGCGCGGCGAGGAGGCGCTCGACGGGGAGACGGCCGCCGTCGCACTTGTCTCCGACACAGTGGACCTCAGGGCCCTGAGCGCGGTGGGGTCCAGACGCAGGGTATCGCCGTCCTGGGCGGGGCCGGACAGCGGGTCCTCGGCGGGCAGCGCCTGGAGGCCCAGCGGAGGGGTTCGGGGATCGCGTTCGGCGGCCTCGCCCGGCCGCCCGCCAGTCCCGGGAGCGGGGTCTGCGGCGGCGGGACTGGCCAACGTAGCCACTGGGGTGGTGCGCACCGGTTCCTGCGCGGCCCCGGCCGCGGGGGCCGCCGGATCGGCCGGCGTCCCCCGCCCCTCGGCGAGCTTGGCGAGCTTCTCGTGGAGACGCCGCTGCTCGGCCGCCAGGTTCTCCCGAGCCGGGTGTTCCCAGCGCTGGCCCAGCGGGGAGTGGAAGAGGTGGTCACGGTTCAGGAGCCGCGAGACGATCGTCAGGCGGCCGCGCAGGTACTCCTCCACGGGGATGTGGGAGTACTCCTCACGCAGCAGCCGCACGTACTCGGCGTAGGTCTGGGGGTCCACGGCCAGGGTCCCCAGGTCGGCGTCGATGAGGGCCTGGGCGTCGATGTCGTCATCGGCGAGCATGTGCCGCTTGAGGTTGACGATGAGGCAGCACACCCGCTTGACCGTCTCCATCGGGACGCCCAGGTGACGCAGGTCCGCCTCGGCGAAGGCCGCCGAGGCGGTCTCGTCCTCGCCGCCGTTGCCACGGGTGACCTCCTCGACCTCGGAGGAGAAGACGCAGCCGTGGTACCAGCAGGCGACCCGCATGATGTCCGGGTCGTGCGACTCCTCGGCCAGCTCATCGACTCGTGCGAGCATGTCGATGAGGTGGCGAAGGTTGTGGAAGCGACGGTCCGGCGTGGACCAGCGCCCGATGAGGAGCTCGCCGGCGGAGCCGATCGCCTCTGGGGGCTGCGTGGCGCCGATCGCTTTCACTGAGCGGGTGAAGGCGGGCAGAAGCCATTGCGGTGCTTCGATGACACCCATGGGTCAGTCTCCGTGTTGGAAATGGAACGCGTGCCATCGTAGGACTGTCCTCGCCGCGACGTCGACGTGACACAGTGTCTCGCGCGCCACTCTTGTCGTTCTCGCAGGTCGCCGGCCCTCCCCGAGGTGTTGCGCACCCGGTTGGGGGAAAGTGAGGCCGGCCACGGGGTGAGAGCGTCCGGCACGACCGCCAAGCCCCCCCGGAGCCGATCCCGCAAGCAGCCCAGTGTCCACAGCGCTGACATCAACGGTCCCGCCGTCGAAGCACTCCCGGAGGATCGTTGGAATTCCACGGTTCGCCTTCGGCTCGTGGCGTCGGAGCAGTGTTGATGTCAGCACCATGGACACCCACGCCCACCAGACCTCGCCCATCAGCCTGCCGTCGCCTTCAGGACAACCGCCCTGCCCCAGCGCTCCACCCAAGAGCACGCCTCAGACGTGAACAGACACGGCAGAAGCGCGGAGGGGACTACCAGGCCGGTGCGGGCGGCAGCTCGATGTGGACGGTGGCGCCGCCGCCGGGGGTCTGGAGCATCTGGACCGTGCCCTTGTGAGCGGCCACGATCCCCAGCACGATCGCCAGCCCCAGCCCGGAACCTCCAGTCTCCCGGTTGCGGGAGGTGTCCGAGCGGTAGAAGCGCTGGAAGACCTTCTCGGCCGCCTCCGGTGGCACGCCATGGCCGTGGTCGCGGACCTCGACGACGACGACCGGCTGCGCCGTCGGGTTGGCACGCGGGGGCGCCATACCGATGGCGATCTCCACTGGCGTCCCGGAGGGGGTGTGGCGCACCACGTTGCCCAGCAGGTTGGTGAGGATCTGGGAGAGGCGGTCGCGGTCGCCGATGACCTGGAGCGAGGGGGCCTCCTTGCCTGCGGCCTCGTCGCGGGGGTCGAGGGGGATGAGGCCGCAGTCGCGCTCGGGGGCCAGTACCATCATGTCGCTCAGGGCCCCGGCGGCCAGACTGGTGAGGTTGACCGGCTCCATCGACATCTCCCGGCCCTCGTCGATCCGGGCCAGCTGGAGGAGATCGTCGACGAGACGCCCCATCCGGTTGGACTCGGTCTCGATGCGTCCCATGACCTCGCCGGTCTTGTTCGCGGGTACCCCGCCCATCCGGTAGAGCTCGCCGTAGCCGCGGATGGCGGCCAGGGGGGTGCGCAGCTCGTGGGAGGCGTCGGAGACGAATCGCGTCATCCGCTCCTGGGCAACGACCTGGGCGGCGAAGGAGCTCTCGTTCTGGGTGAGCATCGTGTTGATCGCCCGCTGCAGCGAGCCGACCTCCGTGGTGCGCGGCTCGGTCACCAGGATGCGGGCAGACAGGTCGCCGTGGGCGATCCGGGCGGCCACGCTCTCGATCTGGCGCAGCGAGCGGAACGAGCGGTGAACCAGGTAGGTGGCGAAGATGGCGCCCACCGAGATGATCGAGACGTCGGCCAGCGCCACCACGAGGCGGGTGCGCTCGACGGTTTCCATGACGTCGCTCAGCGGGAGGGCCAGGGCCACGGCGCCGGTGTACTCGCCGGTGTTCTGGTCCCGGATGAGCAGGGTGATCATCCGCCACTGGTGGCCGGGCTGATCGGAGTTGACCGTCGTGATCGGGAAGTCGTTCTTGTCCGCGTGGGCCAGGGCGCGCCGGTAGTCCAGGCCCTTGAGCTGGGGCCGGCCGTACGTGGCGGCGGTGTCCGGGGAGATCCACTCCCCGTTGCGGCTGGGGTCGAGGTACTCGGCCTTGACGTAGTAGTTCGAGGGGAAGGTGGTGCTGCTGGTCCCTCCCTCGCGGATCTGGGCCAGTCCCTGGCTTCCGATGGCCACCGAGGTGGTGCGCAGCTGGCTGTCGATCTGGCCCATCATGTGGCTGTAGAGCAGCGAGGTCACCACGAAGGAGACGACGATGAGCCCGATGGCCAGCAGGCCGGTGGTCATGAGGGTCAGGCGCGTGCGCAGCGGCATCGCCTGCCAGGGCCGCTGAATCGCGGTGATCGGGTGCCATCGGCCCCGTTTGATCGGGCGGTGCTGCTTACCGGACGACTTGGCCGGGCGCGTGCTCCCCCCACGCGCCGCCGCCATCACTCGGCCTTGGGTTCGCGGAGCATATAACCGACTCCGCGACGAGTCTGGATGAGTGGGGTGACGGGCTGGCCGTCAGCGCCCTGGATCTGGTCCACCTTGCGGCGCAGGTAGGAGATGTAGGACTCCACGATCGCGGCGTCGCCGTTCCAGTCGTACTCCCAGACGTGGTCGAGGATCTGGGCCTTGGACACGACGCGCCCGGCGTTGAGCATGAGGTAGCGCAGGAGCTTGAACTCGGTGGGGGACAGATCCACCTCGACCTCGGCGCGGTACACCTCGTGGGCGTCCTCGTCCAGGACCAGGTCGGCCACGCGCACGACGCCGTCGTCCTGGCTCTCAATGGCGTGGGTGCGGCGCAGGATGGCACGGATGCGGGCGATGACCTCCTCCAGCCCGAAGGGCTTGGTGACGTAGTCGTCGCCGCCGACGGTCAGGCCCTGGACCTTGTCCGCCATGTCGTCGCGGGCGGTCAGGAAGAGGATCGGGGTGGTCACGTCACGCTCGCGCAGGCGCCGTGCCACGGTGAAGCCGTCCATGTCGGGCAGCATGACATCGAGGACCACCAGGTCGGGGGATGTCTTCTCCACCGTCTTCAGTGCGCCGTTGCCGTCGCCTGCGATCGAGACCTCGAAGCCTGCGAAGCGCAGGGACGAGGCCAACAGGTCGCGGATGTTGGGTTCATCGTCAACGACAAGGAGGTGAGCTTCGGTGCGGGACTGCTGGGAACGCTCCATGAGTCTCACCATCCCTTCAGTTTCTGGTCGTTTCCTGGACGATTTCCGAATGGTCGCTGTTGATAGGTCAAGTGGTTAGTGTGACCTCACGCCAATTGTAGGGCCAGGAAGTCTTGGAAATCCCACAAAATGGGGGACTGTGTGGTTGCTGCTTGAACAGAGGTGAGCGCCGGCGACTCCTGGGTGAGTCGGGCTGTGACATGAGGCGGGGCGACGACGTCTGTCGCCGCCCCGCCGTCGGGTCAGAGGAATCAGAGGAAGGCGAGAGGGTCGAAGTCCTCCAGCGGGATGATGCACACGCGCGGCAGCGGGATGGTGAAGGCCTTGACGTCGCTCTCCAGGTCGTAGATCGTCAGGCCCTCGCCCTCCAGAGCGGCCAGCTGGGCGTTGAGGAACTCGCGGAAGCACAGGATCCCCACCCTGGCGCCGGCCTGCAGGAGCCGCTCGATGTGGGGGATGTAGTCGCCGTCGTGGCTGCCCAGCAGGACGTGTGCCTCCTGGCCGGACTCGACCCGCTCGGCCAGCGCCGCCAGGGTGCGCTGAATACCGATGTCGACGACCTTCTCATCGTTGCTTCCGGACCCGGCCAGCGGCACGGGGCGGTAGTCCATGGCCAGCAGGGCCTGGATGAAGCTCATGGGCATATGGCCGCTGGTGGCGTTGAGGAAGAACAGGGCACGGGCCTCGTTCCCCTCACCCTCGGCGGCGCCGGCGGATGACAGCTCATCGCAGTATGCGAGGACTCGGTCCCAACGGGGCCGCTCCTCGGGTTCGGGACGCCGTCCCAGCACGCTCATGCCGAGAGTGGCGTCAATGTTCTCGCCATCGACGAGAAGATAAGTCGGTACGCTCATGAGGCTCATGCTACCGGTCGTGGCGTCCAGTAGCCTCCGGCGACGCTCGAAGACACTGCACCGAATATCGGCCTTCTTTGCTGACGACGCTATCGGGTGCGGTTTGCGCGGGCGGGGACAGAATCAACCCGGTGGGGACGATCGACGCCGTCGGGTGCGGAAATCCCGTCCCCGAAGGCGTGAGACGTCCCCCGGCTGGAGTGGAGTGTCCCCGGGCGCGTGGAACGTCCCCGGCCGGGGCCCGCGTCGGCGGGCGTCGAGGGGCGCGAAACCGCCCGGTGCTCATCGGGACGGTGAGCACCGGGCGGCCTGCGTGGCTGAGGCGCCTGGGTGGCGCGGCGAGGTCAGCTCAGCTCAGATCAGTAGGAGGAGGTCTCCTCGCCGGCCGGCTGACCCTGGTTCTTCAGGGCGGCGAAGGCGGCGTTGATCGCGTCGTCACCGTCGGTGATCTGGGCGGGGGCCTGCTGCTGGGCGCCCGGAAGGGCCGGGTTCTGCCCGGATTTCAGGGCCGCCAGGCGGGCCTCGGCCTCCAGGCTGGCCCCGGAGGCCTCGAGCTCGGCGAACTGGGACTCCAGGGAGGAGCCGGCCAGCTCCATCTGCCCGGCGGCCTGGGCCTCGACCCGACGCACCTGGTCCTCGTAGCGCGACAGCTCGCTGGTGGGGTCCAGGACGTTGATGGAGCGGATGGCGCCCTGTACCTTGACCTGGGCCTCGGCGGTCTTCTGACGGGCGATGAGCTGGTCGCGCTTGGAGCGCAGCTCGCCGAGCTTGACCTCCATCTGCTGCAGGCCGGTCTTGAGCTGCTCGACGACCTGACGCTGGGAGGTGATCATCGGCTCGGCGGCCTTGGCCTCGTTCTCCGCCGTGATCTGCTTGGTCAGCGCGATCTTGGCCAGCGAGTCCCACTTGTCCGCGCCGGCCGTGTCGCCGCCGGAGCGCAGCTGGTCGGCCTTGCGGGAGGCGGCCAGGGCCTTGTTGCCCCAGTCCTTGGCCTCGGCGACGTCGGCATCGTGGTCCTTCTCCGCCAGACGCAGGTTGCCGATCGTCTGGGCGACGGCGTCACGGGCCTCGGCGATGGACGCCGTGTAGTCCCGCACCAGCTGGTTGAGCATCTTCTCCGGGTCCTCGGCGCGGTCCAGGAGCGCGTTGATGTTGGCGCGGGTGAGCTGGGCGATGCGCCCCAGGATCGACTGCTTCTCAGCCATGGTTGTTCGTCCTTCCGTCGAGCTGCGACGTCGGTGTGGGCAGGTTGTGGGCAGGTATGGACCCGGCGCTCGCCGGGTGGTCGCCAGGTGGTGGCCGGTGGGCCAGGCGGATCAGGCGTCATGATCGCAGGTCCCGGCGCTCGGCGTCATGCGGGCGGGGGTCGCATCGCTCAGGGCATGACCGGAGTGCGACCGGGGCCGGACGCCGGCAGGACGCGGCTCAGAAGTCGCCGCCGCCGTCGAAGAAGCCGCCGCCCCCACCCGAGAAGTCCCCACCGCCGGAGAAGAAGCCGCCGCCTCCGCCCCAGTCGCTGTCGTGGTGGTGGGAGCTCCAGCCGCCGTAGCTGTGGCCGCCGCCCAGCAGCAGCCCGCCCAGCAGGAGCGAACCCAGGTCGAGCCCGCCGCCTGAGCGGCCGTAACCGCGGGAGTAGGAGTAGCGCTCACCGGAGTTCGGGCTCCACGAGCTCGACGACCCGCGCACGTCGGCCTCGGCCAGGGCCTGGGCCTGGGCCACGAGCGGCTCGGCCGCCGCGACCTCCGCCAGGGCGGCCACCGGGTCGGTGGTCTGGACGGTGGTGGCGGCCGTGGCGTGACGGGCGGCCTCACTGAGTGCGGTGCGCGCCGAGGGGCCCACCGCCCCGCGATAGGTGGTGATGTAGGAGGTCACGGACTCCACCTGGGAGTTGAGGCGCGCCAGGCGCGAGCCCAGGGAGGCCCGAGCACGCGAGTCGTTCTCCTCGCGCTCGCGGGCCGGGGCCAGGGCGGCGTCGATGGCGGCCTCGGCCCGGGCCAGGTGGTCCAGGGCGGCCAGGGGGTCGCCGCTCGGGTTGGCGCCACTGGCCTGACGGCCTTCGGCGACGGCGGCCTCGGCGTCGGCCACGAGCGGGGCCAGGGTCGCCGCCGGCACCGCGCCCTCCAGGCGCTTGGCGTCCACCAGGTCCGAGGAGATCGAGGCGATGGCCGCCTCCAGATCCTTCGCCGCGCTCTGAAGGCGCTCGCGGGCCCCGGTGACCTGTGCGGCCAGTTGACCGGCCTGGGCGATGGAGCCCTGGGCGATGCGGACCTGCTCGACGGCCGTCGCCTCCTGGGAGGCCTCGACGCTGGCGCGGGCCTGGTCCAGGGCGGTGCGCCCGGCGGCCAGCAGGCGGCGGGCCTGCTCGGGGGCCTGGGCCACGCTGGTCAGGGAGGAGGCGGGGTAGGCAGCACTGAGCGTCACCAGGATCGTCTCGGCCATGACGATGGTCTGCTCGGTCTCGTCGGCCCGCTGGGCGGTCTCGGCGATCGACGTCGGCAGGTTCGCCTCGATGCCGCGCCGCTTGTTGAAGGCCTCCTCCTGGGCGTGGATCTCACCGACCGCCTCCGAGCAGTGCTGGAGGATCTCGGTGTACATCTGGCGCTGCTGCGGCTCGGTCTCGGGGATGTCGTCGTCGAGGATCTTGCGCAGCTCGAAGCACCGCGACAGGTGCTTGCGGGCGCCGTCCAGGGCGGCGGTGAAGGAGTCCGTGGCGGACAGGCCGAACTGCGCCTGCGCGTAGGACAGCTCCTCGGCGGCGGCGCGCACCGTGTCATCGGCCTGGACCAGGGCGCTGCCGGCCTGCGTGCGCAGCTGCTCCACCGTCATCGCCGCGGGGCCTGCGGGCCGGCTCCCGGGTGCACCGCCCTGATTCCTGCGCTTGCCGAACAGCATGTCGTCGTTCTCCTTGTTCTTCCTGCGCTTGTACACCGTCCAGGCGGCGGCCCCGCCGGCCGCGACCGCGCCCCCACCCAGCAGGAGCGGAAGCGCCGAGGAGCCTGATCCGCTGGAGCTGCCCGAGCCCGATGAGCCGGACATGTTGTCCGGGATGGCGGCCACGGCGTCGTCGTAGCTGCCTGCGCTGAGCCGCTTCTTGATGGCTGAGTCGATGCGCTTGTAGTCGGACTCGGAGAACTTCGAGGAGTTGTCGTGCGCCTGCAGCTTGTAGCTGTTCGAGGTTGAGCCGTCGGAGGGGATGTTGATGACCAGCAGCATGTCATCGCGCCCCAGCTTCGTGTCCTTGAAGGCCTGCGCGGCGATGGCGGAGGCCTTCTGGCTGGAGTCGGAGACGGTCAGCACCCACAGGCCGACGCCGTACTTGGCGGACATGGTGTCCACGGCCTGCTGGGCCTTGGAGGCATCCAGGATCCCGATCTCATCGGTGACGTGCTGGGTCAGGGTGGTCGACGCCGCCGGAAGGGCCCGGGGGCGCCCGCCGAGGCGGCCGAGGTCTGCGCGGAGGAGGTGAGGGCCAGGGGAGCGGAGCCGGCCGTTGTCGGCGCCGCCGCGGCGCTGGCCGAGAGCCCCAGGAGCCCCAGGACTGCCGCCGTCGCGACGCCGGAGAGGGCCATCTGGTGCCAAGGACGGGGGAGTGGGGGCTGCTGGTTCTTCATCGGGGATATCGTCCCCGCCGAGTAAGGGTGTGAGCAAGTCGGTTCACCTCAGACGGCACGCCTGCGCCTGTCACCGCGCGCAGGCAACCGGAGCACCGGCAGAATGGCACCCATGACAGACACGCTCACGATCACCGTCATCGAGCCCGAGGAGCTCGCGCCCGTGGGGCGCCTGGGGGAGTGGCTCTTCGCCGAGGGCGCCTCGCTGCGCATGGTGCGTCCCTGGCGGGGCGAACCCATTCCCACCCTGGACGAGATCGGCGACGGACTCGTCGTGCTGGGCGGCTCCATGAGCGCCCACGACGAGGGCGACCACCCCTGGCTGGCGGACCTGCGTGAGCTGCTGCGCGGCGTCGTCGCCGACGACGTCCCCGCCATCGCCATCTGCCTGGGCGCCCAGGTGGCCGCCGAGGCCCTCGGAGGCTCCACGGCCGTGCCAGCACTGGGCAACGACGAAGTCGGCGTCGTCGAGCTGACCATCACGGCCGCCGGCGAGAGCGACCCGATCTTCGGGGCCGTGGCCGCCGAGGCCATCCGCGCCGCCCACCGCGCCGGAATCCCCACCTCCGACGGCACGCGCCTGCCCGTCATCGTCTCCCACCACGACGCCGTCACCCACCTGCCCGAGGCCGCCACCCTGCTGGCCTCCTCCGACCGCTCCCCGGTCCACACCTGGCGGGCCGGCCGGCTCCTGGCCTTCCAGCACCACCCCGAGTCCGACCCGGCGCGCGTGGCCTACTGGCGCACCCGCGACGCCCTCAACGACCTGGCCGGCACCATGGACGCGGCCTCACTCCAGGCCGCCCGCGACGCCCTGGAGGTGGCCGCCGGCCGGAGCGCTGCGCCGGGCGCCGCCGGAACCCACGGGGCCACGGCCGCCGACCTGCCCGAGGCGGCCGCGAGCGCCGGGGCCGCTGCCCGCGAGGATGCCGAGAGGGTCGACCCCGCCATCCAGGCCTTCGGCCGCAGCCTGGCCCGCGTCCTCGTGCGCAACGTGCGCGCCCGCCGCCTGTCGCGCTGACCACCTGCCCGCCGGCCGGCCCGGCTCGTCCGTCTGCGCCTCGTTCGCCGTCAAGCCGGGCTCAGCTGTTCCCGGTGAGGTCCTCGGCGTCGATGATGGCGTAGGCGTAGCCCTGCTCGGCCAGGAAGCGCTGCCGGTGGGCGGCGTACTCCTGGTCGGCGGTGTCGCGGGCGACGACCGTGTAGAAGTGGGCCTGGCGGCCGTCCTCCTTGGGGCGCACGATCCGGCCGAGGCGCTGGGCCTCCTCCTGGCGCGAGCCGAAGGAGCCCGAGACCTGGACCGCCACGCTCGCCCCGGGCAGGTCGATGGAGAAGTTCGCGACCTTGGAGACCACGAGCGTGCGGATCTCCCCGCAGCGGAAGGCGTCGTAGAGTCGCTGGCGCTCGCGCACCGTCGTCGAGCCCGTGATGACGGGGGCGTCCAGGTGCTCGGCGATCTCGGTGAGCTGATCCACATACTGGCCGATGACCAGGGCCGACTCGCCCTCATGGCGGGCCAGGAGGGCGTCAATGATCGGCAGCTTGCGTGGTGAGCAGGCGGCCAAGCGGTAGCGCTCCTCGGGCTCGGCGGTCGCGTAGGCCATGCGCTCGCCGGCGTCGAGCGTCAAGCGCACCTCGGTGCAGATCGCCGGGGCGATCCAGCCCTGGTTCTCCAGGTCCTTCCAAGGGGCGTCGTAGCGCTTGGGGCCGATGAGGCTGAAGACCTCGTCCTCGCGGCCGTCCTCGCGCACGAGGGTCGCCGTCAGGCCCAGGCGGCGGCGCGCCTGCAGGTCCGCGGTCATGCGGAAGATCGGGGCGGGCAGGAGGTGGACCTCGTCGTAGACGATGAGCCCCCAGTCGTGGGAGTCCAGCAGATCCAGGTGCGGGTAGACGCCCTTGCGGCGAGTGGTGAGCACCTGGTAGGTGGCGATCGTGACGGGGCGGACCTCCTTGCGCGAGCCGGAGTACTCGCCGATCTCCTCCTCGGTCAGGGTGGTGAAGCGGATGAGCTCCTCCTTCCACTGACGCGCCGAGACCGCGTTGGTGACCAGGATGAGCGTCGTCGTCGAGCTCTTGGCCATGGCGGCGGCGCCCACGAGGGTCTTGCCGGCCCCGCACGGCAGGACGACCACGCCCGAGCCTCCCGCCCAGAAGCTCTCCACCGCCTCGCACTGGTAGGGGCGCAGCTGGAAGGTGCCGGGGGAGTCGGTCAGGGTGATGGGGTGGGCCTCGCCGTCGACGTAGCCGGCCAGGTCCTCGGCCGGCCAGCCCAGCTTGATGAGCACCTGCTTGAGGTGCCCGCGTTCGGAGGGGTGGACGATGACGTCGGCCTCCCCGAGCCGGGTCCCCAGCAGGCCCTTGGTGCGCTTGGAACGCATGACCTCCTCCAGGACCGGCACGTCGGTGGCGTGCAGGACCAGGCCGTGGGCGGGGTCGGTGAGCAGCTGGAGGCGGCCGTAGCGGCTCATCGTCTCGGCGATCTCGGTGAGCAGTGCGTGCGGCACCGGGAAGCGCGAGTAGGTGATGAGGGTGTGGACGACCGTCTCCGCGTCCAGGCCCGCGGCGCGCGCGTTCCACAGGGCCAGCGGCGTGATCCGGTAGGTGTGGATGTGCTCGGGGGCGCGCTCCAGCTCGGCGAAGGCGGCGATGGAGCGGCGGGCCTGCCCGGCCTGGGGGTGGGCGACCTCCAGGAGAACGGACTTGTCGGACTGGACGATGAGCGGGCCGTCGGGGGCCGACGGTGCCAAGGACGCAGGATCGCTGGGCGTGGCGGACATGGGCGGGAGTATCCCAAGCCGGGGCAGCGCGCCGCCGTGACGGAGGAGACGTTCCTCTTCCAGCGGGAGGGGCGGCTTCCAGCGGGAGGAGCGGTCCGGCCGGCCTCATGCCCGGGCGCGCGTGCAGCTGACAGCGCTCAACCAACAGTGACGACACATCCATTCGCGTCATGACCGGGCGCGCGCGGCGGACGGGCCGGAGCCCGGGCTCCCGCAGCGGGGCGCGAGCCGCCGGGACCGGGCCCGAGCCCCGGGCCAGGCCTGCGGGGCGCCGGAAGCGGTGAAATCTGTGGGGTCGTGTCCAAATCTGCAGCAAAGGATCGCGGCGGACTTAAGCCTGTGAAAGAAAACCGCATGATTCCGCGGTTCGCGTTGCTGGCCTCAGGGGCGGTCGGGCCCCTTTGTCACCGATTTGGACACCGACGTCCTTCATCCCCGCTACCCGCTCTGTCCGTGAGTGGGGCGGGGGCGTATTTTGGTGCGGATGAGCCCTTCCGCCTCCACTCAGGACCTCGCCGTGCACCTGACGGCGCTGCCGGACCGCGAGGTCGTCGCCCTGCTGGTGGCGCGCCCGGACCTGGCCGCGCCGCCGTCCTCCTCCTTCCTGGCGCTGGCGACCCGCGCGGGGGCTCCGGGCAGCATCGAGCACGCCCTGGCCGGGCTGGACGCACCGACGCTGGCCGTGGCCGAGGCGGTGGTGGCCCTCAACCGGCTCGATGAGCCGGACCAGGCCAACGGAGCCGGTCCGACTGAGGTCACCGAGGCCGCCGGGAACGGACAGGCTGACGGGGCCAGCGGGGCCGGTAGGGCCGGCGGCGAGCCCCTCGGCGATCCCGCAGGCAACCCGACCAACCCGGCCAACCCGGGCAGCCTGGACAGTGCTGACCTGGCCGGGCTGGTCGCCGCCCACCTGCCGCTGCCTGCCGAGCAGGTCACGGAGGCCCTGGGGCACCTGCGCCGGCTGGCGCTCGTCGTCGAGGGCAGGCCCGTGGCCGCGCTCGAGACCGCCTTCGGGCCACATCCCTTCGGCCTGGGGCCCTGGGCCGCCGAGCCCCTGAGTACCGAGCAGCTGCCACCCACCCTGGAGGAGCTGAGCGAAGGCCCTACCGGCGGAGGCGACGAACCGGTCGTCCCGGCGGCCTCCGTGGAGATGCTCCAGGCCCTCACCTGGGGGCCACCCGCCGGCACGTTGCGCGCGGGCGGCACCGCACCGGGGGCGGCCCCGCTCATCGAACGCGGCTGGCTGGAGCGCAGCAGCGATGCCCACGGGCGCACCCGCTTCATCCTGCCGCACCAGGTCGCCCTCGCCCTGCGCGGTGGCCGCCTGACCCGCGAGCCTCTGACCGCCCCCGAGGCCAGCGACCTGGAGACGGTGGGCGCCGACGTCCTCGCCTCCGAGTCCTCCTTCCACGCCGAGGAGTCCGTCCGGCTCGTGGCCGCCCTCCTGGAGGAGTGGGGCCGCGAGGGCGGAACGATCCGCCGCACCGGTGGAGTGAGCGCGCGCGCCCTGGCCCGCACCGCCGACGCCCTCGACCTGGAGGCCGAGGCGGCCGCCCGCATCATTGAGATCGCCGCGGGCGCCGGGCTCCTGGGGCTCGACGAGGACGGCGCCACCTGGGTGCCCTCCGCCCTGGCCGCCGGCTGGCTCACCGACAGCCTCCCCCAGCGCTGGGCACCGCTCGCCCTGGCCTGGTCGGGCAGCGCCCGCACCCCCTGGCTGACAGGCACCCGCGACGACGACGGCACCCTGCGCGCCGCCCTCGGCCCGGACCTGGAGGCCGGGTGGGCGGCGCGACTGCGCGCCCGGGTACTCGCCCTCCTGAGCGACCTCCCGCCGGGGACCAGCGCGACCCCCGCCTTCGTGCGGTCGGCCCTGACCTGGCAGAGCCCCCGGCGCACCATCCCCGGCGGGGCGATCTCCGCGGTCCTGGCCGAGGCCGAGACCCTCGGGATCACCGGCGGCGGGGCGCTGACCGAGGCCGGCAGGATCCTCGCCCGACGGGTGGCGGCGAGCCTCCACGAGCAGGCCCCGGGACTCAGCAGCGGCCCCGGCGGCGCTGGCGGCGCCAACCGCGTCGAGGAGACCGGCGACGACGCGCACGCCGAGCCGCTCTCGGATGAGGAGGCCCTCCCCGCCCTGGAGGCGGCGCTGGCCGCGGACCTGCCGGCCGCCGTCGAGACGATCCTCGTCCA
The DNA here is from genome assembly GCF_001929375.1 of Actinomyces oris. Classification (GTDB taxonomy): domain Bacteria; phylum Actinomycetota; class Actinomycetes; order Actinomycetales; family Actinomycetaceae; genus Actinomyces; species Actinomyces oris_B. The sequence goes on from NZ_MSGO01000015.1 coordinate 33,662, forward strand.
GTCCGACCTCACCGCCATCGTGCCGGGCCGTCCCGCCCCCGAGCTGGCCGCGCTGCTGGAGCGCACGAGCGTCGTCGAGTCGCGCGGCGGGGCGCTCACGGTGCGCTTCACCCCTGAGTCGGTGCGCGGCGCGCTCGACGTCGGATACCGGGCCGAGGAGATCACCCAGGAGATCGGCCGCTACAGTCCCACGCCCCTGCCGGACTCGCTGAGCGTGCTCATCCAGGACGCCGCCCGCCACCACGGGGCGGTGCGGGTGCGCTCCGTGTCCGCGCTGCTGCGGGTCGGCGACGAGGCCACGGCCGCAGGCCTCCTGGCCGAACCGCGCCTGCGGGACCTCGGCCTGGATGAGGTGGCCCCCGGAATCCTTGTGGCCACGGCGAGCGCCGGGCAGGTGCTGCGCGAACTGCGCGCCACCGGGCTGGCTCCGGTGACCGAGGACGCGAGCGACCACCTGGTGGTCGGGCCGGCCACCGCGCAGCAGGCCCGCCGGGCCCCCGAGCCGACGCGCCCCGGCAGCGAGCACTCGGTGCGACGACGCAGGCCCGGAAGACGCGAGCTGACAACCCTGGTGGGGCGGCTGCGCGTGGGGCAGGAGGCGCTGCAGGCCGCCGGAGAGGCGGCTGTGGCCACCGACCCGGTGCACGCCCTGGCGGTGCTGCGCCAGGCGCAGTCCTCGCGCTCGCGGCTGCGGCTGAGCCTGGCCGGCCCCGACGGCGCCGTGCAGGAGCGGCAGGTGCGGGTCATGGCCGTGGAGCCCGGGCGGGTGCGCCTGCGCGATGTCGTGCGCGAGACCGAGCTGACCGTGGCCGTCCACCGCATCGTCTCGGTCGAGACGAGCTGACGGTTCTCTCACTCACCGACAAAAACTTCAAAAACGACGCGTATCTGTGTCGATTGTGAAGATTCGGTCGAAGTGTTGGGAGAGCGGGCCGGTGTGCCCAGGCCAACCCGCGCGGGCCGGGGCAGTTCCAGGAGCCTCCCCTACACTGGCCGAGTGACCGACACGATCGACTCTCACACCGACGCCTCAGGCGAGTCCACGACCGGGGCCGGCTCGGGCTCGCCGGCGGGCGCCGCCACCGGGGCGCGCACCTCCACGGCGACCCTGGAGCGCCCGGCTCAGGCACTGGGAGCGGCCTCGCCCTCTCCGACGCCGGCCCCTGTGCCGCGCGCCGGCGCCCTGCCGACCCCCGCTGAGCAGGCCCAGGCCGCCAAGGACAAGACCCTCACCTCCCCGGCGGCCGTCGAGCTGGCCCGCCACGCGCTGGAGGAGGTCACCGACCCCATCACCGTCGGCGAGTACGTGGCCGCCGCGCCCGACGCCGAGCGCCTCGTCACCCACCTGTTCGACTGCACCCTGAGCGGCTACCGCGGCTGGCGCTGGGCGGTCACCCTCAGCCGCGTCCCGCGCAGCCGCACCGCCACCGTCTGCGAGATGGAGCTCCTCCCGGGTGAGGAGGCCCTCCTCGCGCCCGCCTGGGTCCCGTGGGCCGAGCGACTCGAGCCCGGCGACATCACCCGCTCCGACCGCCTGCCCCGCAAGGAGACCGACGAGCGCCTCGAGCCCGGGTGGGAGGCCACCGGTGAGGACGCCGACGCCGTCGCCCTGGATGAGCTCGACCTGGGCCGCCCCCGGGTCCTGAGCGCCCAGGGCGTCGCCAGCGCCGCCGAGCGCTGGTACGGCGGCGACCACGGTCCCGACGCCGAGGGCGTCCGCAAGGCCCACGCCACCTGCTCCACCTGCGGCTTCTTCGTGCCCATGGCCGGTGCCCTGCGCGCCATCTTCGGCGTGTGCGCCAACGAGTGGGCCGCCGACGACGGCAGCGTCGTCTCCCTGGACCATGGCTGCGGCGCCCACTCCGAGACCGACCTGCCCGACCAGGGCCCGGAGTGGCCCATCAACCCCTCGCGGGTCAACGACCACCTCATGGTGCCGCTGAGCACCAACGGGCTCGACCTGCGCGAGGGCCGCAGCATCGCCGAGCTCGCTGCCGAGCAGACCGACGACGTCGATGCCGAGCCCGGCGGCGCCCCCGCCGAGGACGCGGCAGACGTGGCAGGCGCCCCCGGTCGGGGAGCCGATACGGAGTCACCGGCTCGGGACACCGGCGCCCCGGCCGATGCCGCGAAGGCCGTCGACTCCGACGCCGCCGCTGACGAAGTCTCCGACGCCCCGGACACTCAGGCCGAGGACGACGCCTCCGGTGCGGATGCCACCGCGCCCGCGGCCGAGGAGCGTCCGGTGGCGGAGCCCGGGACGAAGACCACCAAGAAGTCCGCCGCGTCCGAGCAGAGACCCGCCGCGAAGCGCTCCCGCCGCGCGGCCACCTCGACGCGCCGCCGTCGCACGGCCGACTCGCCGGAGGAAGCCTCTGAGGAACGCAGCAGCCACCTGGTGGGGCTCGACCTGGGAGAGCTCGAGAGGGCGGCCACCACGGCGTCGGCCTCATCGGGCCCAGACGCGGCGAGCGCCATCGAACCCCTCGCGGCAACCGCGGATCAGCCCTCACCGGCTCCGGCCAGCGGCGAGTCCAGTGACACGCCCAGCGAGCGGGCCGCCTCGGCCCGCGCCGCCGTCGCCGACCTGTCCCTGGCCCTGGGGATCGACGCGCCTCAGGACGACGCGGCCTCCGAGGACGCCGAGAACACCGAGACCGACGCCCCCGCGGAGCAGACGCCGCGGACCCTCGCCGAGCTCGAGGCCAACCTGCCTCACCGCTCCTGAGGCCTCGTCAGCCGCAGCCCGTCATCACGCCTCAGCGAGGCGCTTGGCGGTCGCCAGCACCTCATCGAGCATCGCCTCGGTGAGCCGACCGGTGAACGTGTTCTGCTGGCTGGGGTGGTAGCTGCCGAGCAGCGTCACCGCCCTGCCATCAGGCCTGGTCAGCTCCGCCGTCACCCCGTGGCCGAAGCGCGGCTGGGGGCGGGGGAGGACCCATCCGGCCTCCCGGGTGACCCGCAGCACCGCGCCCCATCCGATCCCGCCCAGCGCCAGCAGCACCTTGACCTCAGGCATGAGGGCGATCTCGCGGGCGAGCCACGGCGCGCAGGTGGCCCGCTCGACGGTCGTCGGCTTGTTGGCCGGCGGGGCGCAACGCACGGCGGCACCCATGCGCGCCCCGATGAGCCGCTGCCCGTCACCGGCTGCCGTCGAGGTGGGGGACGTCGCCAGGCCAGCCCGGTGGAAGGCCGCCCACAGCCAGTCCCCGGAGCGGTCCCCGGTGAACATGCGGCCGGTGCGGTTCGCCCCATTGGCCGCGGGTGCCAGTCCGACGACGTAGATGCGGGCATCCGCCGACCCGACGCTCGCCACCGGTCGCCCCCAGTACGGCTCATGGGCGAAGGAGGCGCGACGGCCGGTCCTGGCCACCTCCTCACGCCAGGCCACGAGCCGGTCGCAGGCACGGCACACCGTGATCCGGGCGTCGAGTGCGGACAGACCCGACGACGAGTCGGCCAGCCCCGCCACGTCGGTGTCCGATCGGGCCACGGGGGTGGCGGCAGTAGCGGGATCGTCGGGCCACCCGGTCCCGGGAGGGACCGGGGAATCGAAGAACGCTCCGGTGATGGGGTGCGGATCGGCCATGTCCTCATTGTGGACGCATGGAGCGGACCGTGGGCCGGCTTCCGTCACCGGTGCGGCGCCGGCCCGCTCATCGCCAGGTGGCCCCGTGGGGGCCGACGGCGAGCCGCATCCCCCTGGGGTCGCGCACGAAACCGGCCTCACGCAGGAGGTCGCTCACGGCCGGCTCCAACGCGGTGACCCCGTTGAGGGACTCCACCACCGTGCGGCGCCTGACCGCCGCGGCCCCCTGGCGCGCGAACGACCGCTGCCTGTCGACCGCCAGCGCGGCCAGGGCGCGCGCCAGCACCTCGCGCTCGGACGTGTAGGAGATGAGGACCTTGAGGTTCTCCGAGGCGTAGAGCACCGGGGCGCCACCCAGCACAACGACGCTCGCCCCCTGGCGCCGGACCGGCGGGCCACCCGCCTCCTCACCGTGGCCCCCGGCCGACTCGCCGAGGCCGGCAGGCAGCACCGGCTCGGGCCACCGCACCCCGCGCCCGACGAGACAGGCCGGGTCCTTGAGATCGAGCACGACCGGTGTCTCCGCCGCACCGCCGGGGCCGTGGCTGAGGGACCGCAGCCGCTCGACGCTCTCCCGCTCGGCGAACTGCGCCGGCCCCAGGCCCTCAATGAAACCGCCGCGCAGAACCATCCCGGTCTCCTCCATGCGCCGCAGCACCGGCATGAGGGGCCCGAGCCCTCCCGAAGCGCCGAAGGCCAGGGCGAGGTCGCGGCAGACGACCCCGTAGCGGTCCAGCAATGACTCCACCTGCTCGATCGCCCGCTCCTCGGCGGAGACCGGAGCTGCCGACAGCCTCACCCAGGAGGTGGAGGCCACCACGGAGGACAACCGCCCGGCCGCCGTCACCTCCCCGGCGCGCGGCATCTCCATCATGAGCCGGCGGCCCCGGCGGCTGCGCACCCGCCGTGAGGACGGGGCGGTGCGCGACCCGGCCGCGGGCGCCAGCGCCCGGCGCACCGGCTCGAAGGAGCGGCCCGTCGCAGCCCCCTCACGAACCAGCTGCCAGAGCCCCTCCTTGGCGACTCCCGTCTCCCGGCCCGCCGGCGCCTCCGGCTCAGCCAGCGCGATCGCCTCCTCGGCGACCGGCGCCAGGGCGGAGTCCGTGGGGAAGAAGGCGATCTCGCCCGGCGCGGGGACGTCGCCGGCCCCGGTTCGCTCCCGGGCGGAACCGGACCGGGACGCGGCATCGCCAATGGGCCGTGCCTGCCAGACGACCTCCCCGGAGGCGATGAGCTCATCGAGCATGGCCGGCCGGTAGTCGACCACGCGCGCGGGCAGGACCACCGACTCCCACAGGCCGGCCGGCAGCCACACGCCCTCCAGCGCCGCCAGGGCCTCCGCCAGGGCGTCGACGCCGCCGCCCGGCTCATCCAGCCCCGCACGCTCCAGCACGAGACGCTGGAGAGCCGCGGGCGGCACCGGCGCGACGGCGGCCCGCGCCCGAGCCAGGGAGCGGTGACGCACCCGGGCCAGGACCGTCGGCTCCATCCACCCCGCCGCACCCAGGTCCACGAGCGAGCCGTCCCCGGCCAGCTCGGTCAGGGCTCCCTGCGCCACCGCCGCCCCCAGCCCGAAGGCCCGCGCCACGCGCTGCGGCGTCACGGTCGTGTGGGTGCGCGCGTAGCGCACAAGCAGGTCGTTCAGCGGTGAGCGGGCCGCCGCCATCCGCTCGACCGCGCCACCGCCCCTGGCCTGCTCCAACGCCCAGTCGGGGACCTCCACGCCCAGGGCCCGCCGCAGATCCTGGGCGTCCTCGGCCCGGGCCCACAGCTCCCGCCCGCCGACTCGCACCGCGGCCGCCCGGCGAGCCCCGGCCAGCTCGGCAAGCGCCCGCCCGACAGCGTGTTCGGTCTCCCGCCCGCCGACGTCGGTGCACCGCTCAACCAGCTCGGTCACGCTCAACGGGCCCAGCTCACGCAGCAGATCGGCGATCCCCTCGGCGTCGGCGCGCGCCCGCCGGCCGGGAGCCAGGTGCTGGAGCTCGGCCTCCACCTGGGCCAGGACCTCGTCGTCGAGCAGATCCGCGACGCCGCCGTCGCCCAGCAGGGCGCCCAGCGCCTTGGGGTCCAGGGACAGCAGCTGGGCCTGGCGCTCGGCGTGGGGCAGGTCCTCCTGGTAGAGCAGGGTGCTCGCGTACCCGAACAGCAGCGGGTGGGCGAAGGGCGACGGCTCACTGGTGACGGCCTCGACGACGCGCACCCGGCCGGAGGCGAGAGACTCCATGAGGTCGGTGAGCGCGGGCAGGTCGTAGTACTGCTGGAGGCACTCGCGCGCCGCCTCCACGCTGACGGGGAAGTCCCGGAACTGGCGGGAGGCCTCGAGCAGCTGGCCGGCCTTGACCCGCTGCAGCCACAACGGGGTGCGGCGCCCCGGGCGGGCGGCGGGCATGAGCAGGGCGCGGGCGGCGCACTCGCGGAACCGGGCCGCGAACAGCGCCGTCGTCTCGATCCGGCTGCGCACCAGGGAGGAGACCTCCGCGGCGTCGAAGGTGATGAGCCCGGCCCCCGGGAGGCCGCCCTCAACCGGTGGGATCTGCAGGACGATGCCGTCGTCGGCCACGATGGTCTGCGGGCGCACCCCCAGCAGGTGGTGCACCCGCTCCCGGATCGCCATCGCCCAGGGCTCGTGGACGCACCGCCCCAACGTGCTGTGGACGATGATCCGCCAGCTGCCGGACTCATCCTCATGGCGCTCCATGACCAGGGTCTCATCCGTCGGCAGGGCACCGGTGGCCCGGTACTGCTCACGCAGCAGCACCAGCAGGTTGCTGCGGGCATGATCGTCCAGCCCCGCCTCCGTGAGCCGGCGCCGCAACGCCCGCTCGCCCGCAGACTCCCCGCCGCCCGCCTGCGCCGGCAAGGAGGCCTGCGCCTGACGCAGGAAGACGCCCTTGGCGAGCCCGGTGGCCGCAGGCCTCCCCAGCCCCTCACCTTTCCAGAACGGCAGGCGGGAACTGCGCCCCTCAGCCGGGTCGACGACGACACGGTCCCCGGTGATCTGGCGGATCCGCCAGCTCGACGTCCCCAGCGTGATGACATCACCCGGGCTGGACTCGTGCACCATCTCCTCATCGAGCTCCCCGACCCGCCGCCGCCCGGCGTCCTGCGCCCCCTCGGGCAGGACGACGGGGAACATGCCCCGATCCGGGATCGTTCCCGAGGAGGCCACCGCCAGCCGCTGCGTGCCGGGCCGAGCACTGAGCTCACCGGTGGCGCGGTCCCACACGATCCGCGGCGAGAAGTCCGCCAGGTCCGCCGAGGCGAAGCCACCGGCCAACAGCTCCAGGACCGAGTCGAAGGCCGAGCGCGGCAGCGAGGCGTAGGGGGCCGCCCGAGCGACGGTGGCGAACCAGGCGTCGGCCGTCAGCCCCTCCGCCACACTCACCGCGGCGACCGTCTGCTGGGCCAGCACGTCCAGGGCGTTGGAGGCCAGCTCCGTGCGCTCGATCGCCCCGGCGCGCATCCCCTCGGCGGCGACGACGGCGTCCACCAGGTGAGTGCGCTCCACGGGGTAGATGACGCCGCGGGGTCTCCCGCCCACCCGGTGGTCGGCGCGCCCCACCCGCTGCAGGCCCGCCGCGACCGACGGCGGCGGCGCCACCTGGAGCACGAGATCGACCGAGCCGATGTCGATGCCGAGCTCGAGGGAGGCCGTGGCCACCACGCACCTCAGCTCCCCCGCGGCCAGCTCCCGCTCCACGCCCAGACGCTGCTCCTTGGAGACCGACCCGTGGTGGGCCCTGGCGATCACCGGGGCGCCCGCCGCCAGGGCCTCGGTGTGCGACCCGGTTCCCATCTCCCAGGACTCGCGGTGAACCGGCACCTGTGGCGTCGGCGCCGCCGCCCCGAGACGCGCGGCGTAGGCCTCGTTGAGGTGGGCGGTGAGCCGCTCGCAGGCGCCCCGGGAGTTGACGAAGACCAGCGTCGTGCGGTGGGTCAGGACCTGGTCGAGGATCGCGTTCTCAAGGTGCGGCCAGATCGAGGCCGATACCCGGGCGGGCACCCCCGCACCGGGCCCCTCCGCCCGCCCCACCGCCATGGCTCGACCCAGCGCCTTATCGGAGCGCCAGGCCTGCGAGGACCCAGCCCTCCCGAGCCCGGAGGGCCGGGCGCCGCAGCCACTGCCCGCGCTCGCGGGTGCTGTCAGCGCCTGCTCCATCCGGGTGCGTCGGTCCGAGATCGCCGGGATGCGGGCCATGTTCTCCACCGGCACGGCCACCGTGACCTCCGGCGCTGCCCGGCCGTCGTCGGCGATGATCGTCACCGGGTGCGGCCCGCCGAGGAACCGGGCGACCTCCTGTGGGGGCGAGACGGTGGCGGACAGGCCGATGCGCTGCGCCGGGCGCCCCAGGAGATCATCGAGGCGCTCCAGGGACACGGCCAGGTGCGTGCCGCGCTTGGAGCCCGCGAAGGAGTGGATCTCGTCGACGATGACCGTCTCCACCGTCCGCAGCGTCTCCCGCACGGCGCTGGTGAGCATGAGGTAGAGCGACTCCGGCGTCGTGATGAGGATGCTGGGCGGGTGGCTGCGCAGCCGACGACGCTCCCGCGCGGGCGTGTCCCCTGAGCGCACCCCCACCGAGATCGAGCGGGTGGGGCCGACGGCGGCGATCCCTGCCAGTGGCCGGCGCAGGTTGCGCTCCACGTCCGCTCCCAGGGCCTTGAGCGGGGAGATGTAGAGGACCCGCACGCCGTCGGTTGGCTCCGGGCGCTCGCGGGCCTCCTCGCCGGCGTCGAGCCGACCCAGGCGATCGATGGCGGACAGGAAGGCCGCGAGCGTCTTGCCCGAGCCGGTGGGGGCGATGACCAAGGCGTTCTCACCCCGGCCGATCGCGGCCCAGGCCCGCTCCTGCACGGTGGTGGGCCCGGTGGGGAAGGCGTCGAGGAACCAGGTGCGGGTGGTCGGGGAGAATCCCTCCCAGCCCGGTCTGTGCGCACTGGCCGTAGCGGCGTCGTTGCTGCTGCTGCTTGACGTTGTGCCCGCCGCCATGCTCGATCACCCCCGTTCGCCTTGTGGCTTCAGTGACCATCCTTCCACGAGGGTGTGACAGCAATCCGCGCGTCTTCAATGCGTTGACCGGCTCGCTGCGCGGAGCTGAAAAAGCCTGCGGCAGCGGTGGGAGAGCAGCCCCGTCTCCGTTCACCCACCGCCACCGCAGGGGACCGGGTCAGGACTCCTCGGTGGGGGAGCCTTCGGAGCCGGGCTCGCCGGCCCGGGCGTCGGAGTCGTGAGAGGCGCCGGTGCTACCGGCCGTGAGGGGCGCCGAGGCCTCGTCCACCCCCTGATCCTTCTTACCCCGCTTGATGACGGCGAAGGACACGCCCAATGCGGCCAGTAGCACGATCCCGCCACCAACCAGCCACAACGGGTTGAGGTCATGGGATTCCTTGGACTTGGCCTTGGCCTGTGAGCCCGAGTCGCCGTCGTCGGCGGAGATCGTCTTCATGATCCAGTCGTACTGCTCGGCCAGGGGAGTGCATGTGAAGTGGCTGGAGGACGTGGCCTCGGGATTGCTCTCGTCAATGCTCGCGGTGAGGACCGCCGCCACCTTGTCGCCGGTGAACACCGGGCCGCCGGAGTCCCCCGGCTGGGTCTTGGCGCCGTTGCGGAGGTCGACACTCAGGGACTGCTTGCCCTCGAAGAGGGTGAAGTCCGCGGTGCCCGTGATGCTTCCGGTCGCCTTGGGCAGCGTCTTGGTGCCGCCTGAGCCGTCGGAGGACCAGCCGTAGACCGTCACCTCGCCGGAGGAAGGCGCTTTGTCGGCGATCTTGGGGTAGCTGGCGAGCTTCATGTCCTCCTTGGTGTGCATGAGCGTGATGTCGCCGGCGGGGGCCTTCTCCCACCGGTCGACCTCGACCACGCGCTGCTTGTCGCCCTGGCCGATGCGCACGGTGGACCCGGAGACGTTGGGGGTTCCCTCGACGCAGTGCCGGGCGGTCACCACCCACTGCGGGGCGATCGCGGTGCCGGTGCAGTTGCCGTTGGGGTCGCCCTCGCTGCCGATCCTCTCGGAGACGACGGCGGCGCTGATGGCGTCGTCGGTCCCGGCCTTGTCGGGACTTATGAGCGCGTGTGCCGCACCCGCTGGAAGGAGCGCGAGGGCGGTGACGGCGAGCAGGCTGTGGGCGCGCACGAGCGAGCGGGGGAGGCGGTGACGGTGAGGAAGCGACTGGGGGGCCGGGATCGTGGCGGCGGGTGACATGGTGTTCTCCTCTGACCTGAGCGGTGGTGCGGTGTGTGAGATGAAGGTGCTTGTGCGGATTCCGGTGAGTGCGGGGCGGTTGTGGTTCAGGTGAGTTCGGGAATCGTCCGGCCGGGACGGCCCTGGTCGGTGGCGGTTCGGACGAGCCGTCGCAGCGCCCACTCCAGGGGACCGTGGTCGAACCTCAGGCGGATGATCGTGGCCAGTGCCAGGGTGAACAGGATCGTGGCGGCCCCCAGGACCGGCATGCGCAGCGGGGCGTCGGTGGAGAGGAAGGGACCGGCGCTCAGGACGTGACAGACGTAGACGGTCAGGGACATCGAGCCCATGGCCTGGAGCGGGAGGACCAGCCGGCCGGTCCAGCCGGTGAGAGTCCCCCTGAAGGTCAGGAGGCACAGGGAGACGATGGCCAGGGCCCCGCCCGCCGTCGTGACGAGGTCGATCAGCGCCCCGGAGTGGGTGACCGGATCGATGAGCATCATGGGGATGATGACGCTCAGCTTGTCGGAGGAGACCGCGGCGACGACGTCGATGGTGTTGCGTGCCACGGCTCCGGCGACGGCGAGGGGCAGGCCGACGGCGACCGTGAGGGCCTGGGCCCGGGCGCTGCCCACAATGAAACGGTGGGCGAGTACCCCGATGATCATGTAGCTCGCCCAGGCGAAGGCCGGATAGGCCCCCGTCAGCGCCTGCGAGGGCACCCCGACGGTGGCGTCGAGGACGTGACAGACCGCGGAGAGGATGATCGTCCACGCGAGGACGACCATGAGCGTGCGGGTGCGCCAGCGCGGTGCGCAGGCCAGGGCGATGTAGCAGATGCCGAAGGCCGTGAGCACCACGTTGATGGTGCCGGCGAAAGGCGTGATCATCTCGCCCAGAACAATGAGAATGACGCCGCGGACGATGATCCCGTGACGTGATGCCGCCAGCGCCGTCCCTCCCTCACGGACCCCGCGCGATCCCATGATGGACAGCGACATGCCGGCCAGCACGGCGAACAGGGCGGAGGGGAACCCGCGAACGATCTCCGCCGGCCACCCCTCAGGCTCCATGAGGTGGGCCACCACCATGCCGATCAGCGCCAGGGCGCGGGCGATATCGAGCCCGATGATGCGCCGGCGAGGCGGGGAGGACGTCGTCGACGGCGCTGCCGGTGAGGTGCCCGACGGCCTGCTGGGCGCAGCCTCCTCGGGCGGCGGCGTGTTCGACGTCGTCGGACAGTCCGCCGGTGGTGGTTCGAATGAGCTGGTTACGTGCACGGGACAGGACCTTAGGGGCGCTGCTGTTGTGACGGTGTAAATAGTTCTGCCGGCTTCAGCGGCGCGTCGTGTTGTCGTGATGCAACCGTCTGGTTTCGCTCAGCGCGTGACGATCTGGAAGAATGCCGCTGTGAGCACACGTACCCCGACGAAGTCCTCATCCTCCTCACCCAGTCAGGTCTCCCGACTGGATCGGTTCTTCCACATCACTGAACGCGGTTCGAGCATCTCCCGAGAGATCCGCGGCGGCATCGTCACCTTCTTCTCGATGAGCTACATCCTCGTCCTCAACCCCGCGATCCTGTCCAAGGCGAGCCCTCCGGGAACCGAGGCCCAGCTCGCCGCCGGTACCGCCTTCGTCGCCGCGGTCATGACGATCCTCATGGGCGTCGTCGCCAACTATCCGATGGCCCTGGCCGCGGGCCTGGGGATCAACGCGATGGTCGCCTACACCCTCGTGGGCTCCCAGGGCATGACCTATGCCGACGCCATGGGCCTCATCGTCATCGAGGGCGTCATCATCCTCGTCCTGGTGCTCACCGGCTTCCGTGAGGCCGTCTTCAAGGCCGTCCCCGATCAGCTCAAGACCGCGATCTCGGTGGGCATCGGCCTGTTCATCGCGCTCATCGGCCTGGTGGACGCCAAGATGGTGCGCCGCGGCGGCACCCCCCTGGAGCTGGGCCTGGGCGGCTCCCTCCAGGGCTGGCCGGTCCTCGTCTTCCTCTTCGGGCTCTTCCTCATGGTGGTGCTCCACGTGCGCAAGGTCCGCGGGGCCATCCTCATCGGCATCGCCTCGGCCACGGTCCTGGCCATCATCATCGACGCCGTCGCCCACCTGGGCCCCTACAACGACGAGACGATGCCCGGTCCCGACAACCTCACCGGCTGGTCCCTGTCCGAGCCGCGCCTGGACGGCCTCCCGGTGGACCTGCCGAGCCTGTCGACGCTGGGCCACTTCAGCCTGCTGGGCAGCGTCCACAAGGTCGGGATCGTCTCGGTGATCCTCCTGGTCTTCTCCCTGCTGCTGGCCGACTTCTTCGACACGATGGGCACCATGGTCGCCATCGGCGCCGAGGGCGACCTGCTCGACGAGCACGGCAACCCGCCTAAGACGCGCGAGATCCTCGTCGTCGACTCCCTGGCCGCTATCGCCGGTGGTGTCGGGGGCGTCTCTTCCAACACCTCCTACGTGGAGTCCGCCGCGGGCGTGGGGGAGGGGGCCCGCACGGGCCTGGCCTCCGTGGTCACCGGCTGCATGTTCGCCCTGTCCATGTTCTTCGCGCCGCTGGTCAAGATGGTCCCCTACGAGGCGGCCACCCCAGCGCTCGTGGTGGTCGGTTTCCTCATGATGATGCAGGTGACCGACATCGACTGGAAGTCCCCGGAGATCGCCCTGCCGTCCTTCCTGACCATCATCATGATGCCCTTCTCCTACTCGATCACCAACGGGATCGGGGCCGGCTTCGTGGCCTACCTGGTCATCGAGGTCGCTCAGGGGCGGGCGCGGAGGATCCACCCGCTCATGTGGGCGGCCTGCGCGATGTTCGTCGTCTACTTCACCCTCGCCCCGATCAAGGCGATCCTTGGCGTCTCCTGATGAGGGTGTAAGTGTCCATATCTGCAGCAAAGGCTGTGAACGGCTTCGCTCCTGCGGAAGCAAACCGCATGATTCCGCGGTTCCTGCTGGTGAGGTGAGCGGTGTCGAGTCCCCTTTGCTGCAGATATGGACACTCCGGCGCCCGTGGGCGGCATTCCGCTCCTCTTAACCCGTGCCTCACGCCCCAGCCAAGGGGGCGTTTCACGTGCTTCGGAGGCCGACGAGGGGTGGAGTCGGCGGTTCTGCTTGTTGACTGAAGCAGGCCGCGTGCAGTGGTTGGGTGTTCACCATTGGTTGAGGATGGTGGGGTAGGTGTCGGGGGTGCCGAAGGTGAAGATGGCGCCGTTGGCCACGGGAATGGTTCGGGTGGCCAGTTGGGTGGCGCGTTGGTAGTGGGGTGAGTCGGAGGCGAAGAACATCTTCCAGCCCGGCAGGTATCTGTAAGGCGGTGGGGTGGGGGTGACTGGGATGTCTTCACGGGTTAGGGCTCCGATGGTATTGGGTGTGAAGGTGCTGGCGGTGGTGTGCATGAGAGCGTCGGCCAGGTCCTCGCTGGAGTCCAGGGCGGCCCCGAGTGCCTCGCCGACCATCAGGTCCACGCTGGCGTCTCCAGGGCTGGGCATGTTGAAGCTCAGCATGAGCTTGTTGCCTTGTCCTATCTGTCCGGAGAAGGCTGGGGTGAGGCCGAAGTCGGGGTCGTCGGAGATGGCTTGTACGCCGTGGATTAAGTGGAGGAGGTAGTCCTGGGTGATGGGTGGGGACTGCTCGGCCTCCTCGCGGCTGTCGGCGGTGGGGCGCCACAGGTCCAGGGAGGGGTGCAGGGGCCTGATCCGTTGGATCCACTCCCACACCCGACGCCCCTCCGATACCGGATCACCAAGCGCCCGCCGTTTGAAACTGAGGTCCCATCTCATGGCTGCGTCCTTTATTGGAAGTACTGGGGGTACTCGAGGTAGGGGTCGTGTTCGCGGTGGTCGACCCACTGATCTATGACCTGCTGTTGTGTGATGCCAGGGGTGAGAACGGTGTGTCCGTCAAAGACGCTGGTGGTGAACCACAGCACTAGATTTGGGTCGGGGTTCAGTGAACGGACCCAGACAGCGATATTGGCCGCCTCCTCAAAATCTAATGCTCCATCAGCTGAGATGAGTTTATTGTCGCGGAAGTGACTGACGGTGACTGCCATGTCGTCGGGGTTGATGATGATGTCAACGTCAGTTTGTCGCTCGCCCTCTCCCCAGCGTAGAACTCTGCTCCCCGGCCATTTTTTGTTGGCTTCGGTAAGGAATCTATTTCCGTCTATTATTGTTTGTTTTGTGCTGAGTTCTGGAAAAAGAAAGCTAACACTCATGGTTTTCCTTGTCTCGAGATGTCACGGAATTACGTAAACGGTCAAGGTGATATTGGGGCCAAGGGCTTTTCTTGCCCTGTTTCCCAGGTATGTTGCGGCTTCGGGGGTGTTGGTTACCAGGTTGAGGTGTGATACTGGGTTACTTGGCGAATTTATTACCTCTCTGTATTTCTCTATTTCGGCATCGAACTTTTTGATGATGAATTTTGGGGCGCGACCTTCGTATAGAGCTTTGGGTCCTGATTCGGTGTACTTTGCGTCCCACGCCATGGTGATTCCACTTTTTCTGTCTATGGTGACAGAGTCGGCCCATATCTCATCTCCAACATCTGATGAAATATGACGTTCCACGTCCGTTCCTAGTACTCTGTGTTGGTACTGGTATGCAGGTGTGGTTGGTGGGTTTGTTCGTGTGGGGAGATTGTTGAACCATTTTTGCACTCTCCTCGGGTCGTCCCAGTATGCGGGAAGGCCGTTGCGTGGGCTCCACATGGAGGTGCTGGCTGCGCCGGTCTCGTCGTGGACGAGTCTGCGGCGTGCGTTTCGGACGTAGTGGCGCCATGCGGTTCGGTCGGTGCGCCACAGGTAGGAGGCGTACCTGGCCTCGCGGGTGGCGGCGTAGGCGCCGCGGGCCATTTGCCCGCCCATGGCGCTGGCGGCTCCGCCGCCGACCGTGGTCAGGGCGGCTGCCGCCAGGTCCAGGGCGATCTCGGCTGGGGTGTGGGTGGACAGGTAGCGGGCTGTCGTGCCCCGTGGGTCGCGCATGAGGGCCGCTGCCCCGCGAGCGGCCCCGAACACGGTGGCTACGCCCATGCCGACCTCGAAGGCCAGGCCGAGCGTGCCCCCGGACAGGAGGATGATGGCCCCGGCCAGGAGCATCAGCCCCAGCTTCTGCTCCCAGCTCAGCGACTCCCACGCCGCCCGCAGTGCGTCAAGAATTCCTGTCGGTCGGGTTTTGGTGAGGGGTGGTTGAGGGGGCTGTCAGGAGGCTTGTCTTGATGGTGGTGTTGTGGGTTCTGGTGTGGGTGGTTGGGTGTTCACCATTGGTTGAGGATGGTGGGGTAGGTGTCGGGGGTGCCGAAGGTGAAGATGGCGCCGTTGGCCACGGGGGCGGTTGTGGTGGCTAGTTGGGTGGCTCGTTGGTAGTGGGGTGAGTCGGAGGCGAAGAACATCTTCCAACCTGGAATGTAGTTGTAGGGCTCTGGGGCGGGGTTAAGCGGGTGGTCCTTGCGGGTCAGGGCTCCGATGGTGTTGGGTGCGAAGGTGCTGGCGGTGGTGTGCATGAGAGCGTCGGCCAGGTCCTCGCTGGAGTCCAGGGCGGCCCCGAGAGCTTCTCCGATCATGAGTCCGATGCCGGCGTCTCCAGGGTTGGGCATGTTGAAGCTCAGCTCGAGCTTGTTGCCTTGTCCTATCTGTCCGGAGAAGGCTGGGGTGAGGCCGAAGTCGGGGTCGTCGGAGATGGCTTGTACGCCGTGGATTAAGTGGAGGAGGTAGTCCTGGGTGATGGGTGGGGACTGCTCGGCCTCCTCGCGGCTGTCGGCGGTGGGGCGCCACAGGTCCAGGGAGGGGTGCAGGGGCCTGATCCGTTGGATCCACTCCCACACCCGACGCCCCTCCGATACCGGGTCGCCAAGCGCCCGCCAGTCAAATGCGAGGCTCCATTCCATGATCGTGGTTCCTTTCCTCGTGGTACTGATTGGCTGAGATGCTAGTTGGGTGGCGTGTAGAAGAGCTCGATCTCGGCAGGGAACTTTCCGAACTTCTGTCGATTGAAGAGCTCGTCGAATGTGTATTTTTCGGCGATGTGCCATTGGATGGGGGTGTCGGTGCCGGTGGCGCGTACGGCCTTGACCTGCTCCTTACCTATGTCGATGAGACCTTTCTTGACGCGTTTCACCTCCCCCGTTTCTGGGTCGGTCTTGTAGGTGCTCTTTGGTTCGTTCGACCAGCTGCCTTTGATGGGGTTGGCGTAGCCGGGGCCTTTGGCGTCGATGAGGGCGAAGCCGTCGAAGCCGTCGAACTCTTTACCGCCAACATAATAGGAGTGCTCGATGGGGACGCCGGTGACTTGTTCCTCGTAGAGTTGGGAACGGGCCGACCCGTAGTTCCTGCCCGGTCCCCATTGGCCGGGGCCGCCGTCGGAGCGTCCGGGGCTGGGGGTACGCAGCCCGGGGTGGTGGATGCCGTTGCGTGGGCTCCACATGGAGGTGCTGGCTGCGCCGGTCTCGTCGTGGACGAGTCTGCGGCGTGCGTTTCGAGCGTAGTGGCGCCATGCGGTTCGGTCGGTGCGCCACAGGTAGGAGGCGTACCTGGCCTCGCGGGTGGCGGCGTAGGCGCCGCGGGCCATTTGCCCGCCCATGGCGCTGGCGGCTCCGCCGCCGACCGTGGTCAGGGCGGCTGCCGCCAGGTCCAGGGCGATCTCGGATGGGGTGTGGGTGGACAGGTAGCGGGCTGTCGTGCCCCGTGGGTCGCGCATGAGGGCCGCCGCCCCACGAGCGGCCCCGAACACGGTGGCTACGCCCATGCCGACCTCGAAGGCCAGGCCGAGCGTGCCCCCGGACAGGAGGATGATGGCCCCGGCCAGGAGCATCAGCCCCAGCTTCTGCTCCCAGCTCAGCGACTCCCACGCCGCCCCCAGCACATCAAGAATCCCCGCCAACCAGTACGGCTGGCCTTCGCCCAGGCCATCGGCCATGCTCCGCGTGAACCCGGGAACCATGGCAATGACGAGCACACCGGCCACGACCGCGCACAGCCCCGCGAGCCGCACCCTCCACCACTGCTCCGGCGCCGGATCGAGCTCGGCGCGCGCCGCCTCCTCCCGCGCGATCCGCAGCTTCGCGGGGGTCTCCAGCAGCAGCCTCGGCTCGCGGAACGCGGCCGCCTCCATGAGCGTCATCCACGCCCACCGCCACTCGACCCCGACGACGGAGACCAGGCAGGCGCCGTCGGCCAGGAAACGCCCGAAGGCATTGCGTGGTACTCCAGCCCAGACGCGCCACCGCCACGGGCCCCAACGGTTCCCGTAGTTGTCGCTCTCGAGGGCGCTCACGTACCCGCCGCCCCACAGCGCGCGGCTATCGATGATCCAGGCCAGGGCCAGCATCAGCAGAAGAATGCCGGCGCGTCCGTGCCCGTAGTTGGTCAGCGATGCCGTCACCTCGATGGGCCACGACGGCGCCTCGCCTCCCGTCTGTAACCACAGCACGTAGTCGGAGGCGTTGCGCCCCATGTGGTCGACCACCGCCACCCACCACGTCCACAGCGGCACCACCGGGGCGAGAATCTGCAACGCGGCCCTGTATCCACCGCGATGCACCCGACCACGGCGCCACAGGGCGATCCCCAGCCCGATCGCCCCGGCCACCAATCCGGTGACGACCGCGTGCCCGGCGTAGACGAAGACGTTCCCAGCAGCCCCGGAGAACGGACTCAGCGAGTAGCTCGAGGCACCGTTGCACTTCAGCTGTCTCACCCCGCCCTCGGGGCAGAGGAGACGGTCAAGGAAACTGCTTCCGTGACCGGTCAGGAGCGCGATGCGGCGGGTGACCTCCTCGACCGCCTCGAAGGCGGCGCCCGCCGCCACTCCGAGAACGATCCAGTCGCTCACCAGGAAACGGCGCACCCGCCCCGGAACCACCAAAGCGAGAACCGCAAGCGGTGTCAGCTTGAGAACCTCCTCCACCACGGAGGCGACCACCAGGGAGGCAGACGTGTCTGAGGGGGTGACGCCGGCAGCGCTGCAGACCCACAAGCTCACCGTGCCGATCAGCAGCGCCAAGGGCATCCCGGTGGCGAACACTCCCGAGGTCAGTGCCCAGGAGACGGTCTTGGCCCGGGCCAGCGCGAACCAGCACACCACCAGCCACAGGCACCCGACCCAGGCCCCCAGCGCGGTGCGGACCGTCGGCGAGACCACCACGGCCACGAGAACCACCAGCAGCGCGAACCAGGAGGCAACGGCCCGCACTCGGCGCAGCGCCAGGAAGATGCGGGACCTCGACGTGCGGTCACGCAGCCGTTCCCACCACTCCTGCTGGGGCGACGGCGTGTCTGCCTCCGATCCGGCCGCGGGCCCCGGCCCCGGTGCCGCAGCGGTCGTCATGGTCGGAGCGGACGGTTGAACAGGTGTCGTTGCAGGCTGAGGCGGCCGGGCGGTCCCGCGGGCGGGCCGCGGTTCGGAAGCTCTGCTGGAGACCGGCATGCGGCCATAGGCGGCCGCCTCCGCTCGGTTGGCTGAACGATCGTCAGGCGGTACTACCCCATAGGTCGTGGCTGGAGCACCCCCGTGGGGTGTGGACGGCATGACCCCGTACGCCGTCGTGGGGACGTAGCCGTAGCCCGACGCCGATTCTCCCGACGTCGTACGCCTCCCCTGCTCCGTCCGGCTCGGCCGGTGCCGGGCTGCCGGCCAGATCCGGGGAGGCTCCATCCGAGGAGACTCTTCGGGGCTCGATCTTGGCACATAGCCATAGCCGTCACCGCTCACCGTTCGCGCCTCTCCAGGGACACCGTCTGCTGCCGTCATCATTTTGTGACTTTCGGGTGACTGGCACGGTGGTTTCGGTGCCTTCGGTGCCACGGAGGCAATTGGGCACGTCCAAGAGAATCGTTGGTACGCCGGGGTCTACTCTTCTCAGACGGGGCCTTCGTCGCCCGCCTCGTACCTGTCGGCACCATCCCTGATACTCGTCAACTCGCCCCACGTCGTCACCACGTCAGGACATGACCCGCATGACCTCACCGCGCCGCCCCGGCGGTGGCATCTTCGCCTCCTTGAGATTCCACAACTACCGGATCTGGTTCCTGTCCGCCCTCGTGGCCAACACCGGGACCTGGATGCAGCGCGTGGCGCAGGACTGGCTGGTGCTGCGCGTCCTCACCGACGACTCCGCCTCCGCCACCGGCCTGACAACGGCCCTTCAGTTCCTCCCCATGCTGCTGCTGTCCGCCCACGCCGGCCTCGTCGCCGACCGGGTCGACCAGCGCAAGTTCCTCATCCTCACCCAGAGCGCCATGGGCCTGGTCTCCGCGGTCCTCGCCCTCGACGTCCTGGCCGGCACCGCCCGCCTGTGGCACGTCTACCTGGCCGCCTTCCTCACCGGCGTCGCCGCCGCCTACGACGCCCCCGCCCGCCAGACCTTCGTGGCCCGGATGGTGCCCGCCGAGCACCTGTCCAACGCCGTGGGCCTCAACTCGGCCTCCTTCAACGCTGCCCGCCTCCTGGGGCCGGCCCTCGCCGGCGTCGTCATCACCTGGGTCGGCGCGGGCTGGGTCTTCGCTGTCAATGCCGCCACCTTCGTCTTCCCGGCCGTGGCGCTGGTCGCCATGCGCGTGAGCGAGTTGGTGGACATGCCCCGCGTCCACCGCGCCGCCGGCCAGCTCCGCGAGGGCCTGGCCTACCTGCGCGGACGCATCGACCTCGTCGTCATCATCGCCGTGGTTGCCGTCGTCTCCATGCTCACCCTCAACTTCCAGGTCACCATGGCCGCGATGGTGCGCACCGTCTTCCACCTGGAGTCCGACGCCTACGGCACCGTCTCCTCGGTCTTCGCCGTCGGGTCCCTCTCCGGCGCCCTGTGGGCGGCCAGGCGTCGCAACCCCCGCCCCCGCACGGTCGTGCTGGCGGCCCTCGCCCTGGGGGTGTTCACCCTCCTGCTGGCCGTCATGCCCACCTACCCGACCTTCATGGTCATGACGATCCCGGTGGGCCTGTGTGTCCTGACCCTCCTGACCAGCGCCAACCAGACCGTGCAGATGACCACCGAGCCGTCCATGCGCGGGCGGGTCCTGAGCATCTACATGATGTTCTTCCTGGGGTCGACGCCTCTCGGCTCCCCGCTCATCGGCTGGGCGGCCGACGCCTGGGGGCCGCGTATGGCGATCGCGGTCGGCGGTCTGAGCGCTGTCCTCACCGCGTTGGTGGCCGCCGCCTGGAGCTACAGGCACTGGAACCTGTCCCTGCATTACTCCTCCACCCGCCCCTTCCTCAGGGCCGCGACGAAGCCGCCGCAAGCCCCGCAGTCGCAGGCCCGTGGCGACGGAGCTGACTGACACCTGCCGCCCGACCAGGCCGCACGGGTCACCGAACGAGTAATACGTACGCTACCCGTGGCGCATCTCCGAGGCACGGGGGAGTCCTCCCCAGCCGAGGATCGGCGCGCTTTCAGGTGGTGCTGGCCCGTATCACTGAGTGCCGCCTATCCTGTCGAGGAACGCGGATCGGTGAGCGAGCCCTTCCGAAGGCATCGAATGGCCGCGGTAACCCACCTCAAGCAGGAGCCCACCCCATGACCGAGCTGATCGACACCACCGAGATGTACCTCAAGACCGTCTATGAGCTTGAGGAGGACGGCGTTCCGCCGCTGCGCGCCCGCATCGTCGAGCGTCTCGATCACTCGGGTCCCACGGTCTCCCAGACGGTGGCGCGCATGGAGCGTGACGGCCTCATCAAGGTCGCCGAGGACCGATCCCTCGAGCTCACCGATGAGGGACGCAGGCGCGCCACCGACGTGATCCGCAAGCACCGGCTCGCTGAAAGACTGCTGCTGGACGTCATCGGCCTCGAGCGCCGATTCGTCCACGAGGAGGCCTGCCGCTGGGAGCACGTCATGAGCGAGCAGGTCGAGGAGCGCCTCGCCAACATCCTCGACGACGTCTCCACCGACCCCTTCGGCAACCCCGTCCCGCCGCGGACCGCGGAGCACCCGCGGCCCTCCGCCGATGAGGTCAGTGTGGATCGCTTCGCCGGACGCGAGACCGCCACGGCCGTCATCAACCGCATCGGGGAGCCGATCCAGGCCGACGCGGAGATCATCGCCGGCCTCGAGGACGCCCAGATTGTCGCCGGAGCCGAGGTGGAGCTGCGCGTCAGTGCCGGCGGGGTGAGGCTCGTGGGGCCCTCCGGCGACCCCGTTGTCCTGGCCGACGACGTCGCCCGCCACCTCTTCGTGCAGCGCTGAGCGACGGCGTTCAGCCTGTCTGTCAGGGCCCTCAAGGGAGCCTGAAAACACCCTGTGCAGGCAGGGGATTCGAGGGGCGCTTCTCGTCTCATAGCGTGAGATATGAGGGCTTGCCGCATCGTCCTGGCGACGGCCTGCCAGCCACCCTCGCTGTGGAGTCTCATAGGTGCCGGGACAGAGGGCCTATGTCGGGATCCCAGCGAGGTGGATGCAATTTTTCCGCGGAACGTCGCGCAATTCTGGTTTCGCCTGCGAGTGTGCCGATGGACGGAGGTCCCGGGGTCAATATGGATAAAAGCGAGAAGCGCTTCGTAGTGCTTCGGCTCACAGCAGTGTGTGACACCTAGCCGTGACGAAGCGTGGGTCTGTCATGTAGCGTTCAGGTCGTTGCCGCAGACAACCGTCTCGGTGATGTCTCGGATCGGGGCTTAGTCCTGCCACTCGGTCTGAGGCTCGTGGAACCAACAACTCAAGTGGCAGGAACGGGGGAACCAACTACCGGTCGCCCAGGCGAACAGCCGAAGCGGCCTTGGGGTGAAGCCCGCAGATGCGGGCCGGACGTCTCCAGTCCGAACCCGACAGCTCACCTCGTCGGCTCAACAGGAGAAAGCATTCATGTCCTCACGCACCACCGCACGTCACCGCAAAGCCACCCGCGCCCTTACCCCACTGGATGACTTTGCTCCCACCGCGCGCCGCGGTCTGGCAGTCGCCGCTTCGTCCGGCCTCGCCCTGACCATGATCGCTTCGGGAGCCAATGCCGCCGGCCACGCCGAGGTCACCTCCTCCGGCACCGTTGAGGCTTCCGGTGTGACCCCCGGAGTCGGCGTCTTCGCCGCCAACGCCCGCGAGGCCCTGGCCGCCCGCCAGCAGGTCACCATGTCCCAGGTCAACTGGGTCACCGAGGCCGCTCCGCAGGTGGAGGCCGTCGCCCCCGCGGCTCCGCAGAAGCCCGCCGCCCCCGAGACCTCGACCTCTGAGGCCAAGGCCGAGCAGAGCACCGACAACGCCGGTGCCGCCGACCAGGGCACTGACGCCGCAGCCGCTGACACGCAGTCCGCTCAGAACACTCAGGCCTCCGCGCCGACCGGCAACGCCAACTCCTCTGTCGTGGCCATCGCCATGCAGTACGTGGGTTCCCCCTACGTGTGGGGCGCCTCCGGCCCGAACGCCTTCGACTGCTCCGGCTTCACTCAGTACGTGTACTCCCAGGTCGGTATCAACCTGCCCCGCACCTCCAGCGAGCAGGCCGCGTCCGGCACCCCGGTGTCCGCCGCTGAGGCTCAGCCCGGCGACCTCGTCACCTGGCCCGGCCACGTCGGCATCTACGCCGGTAACGGGAAGGTCATCGACGCTGGCGACGAGTCCACCGGTGTGGTCTACCGCGACATCTGGGGCTCCCCGAGCTTCGTCCGCGTCCGCTGATCCCAGACGCTGAAGTCCTCACCGTGAGGGGTGAGCGCCATCTGGCGCTCACCCCTCACGGCGTGTCGGGTCGGTTATCGGGGCGTCTCCTGGGAGCAAAATGAGGACAAGCGCCTCATGTGGTGGTTCCCACACCCCTTTTCGGGGCAGAATGTTCCTTGGGTCGCAGACCGTTATCTCGAGAAAGGGCAGATCCCATGACTGATGACAACGTCGTCCTCGTTGGAGTCGATGGTTCACCGGAGTCCCTGGCGGCAGTGGACTGGGCTGTGGCGCGTGCCGAGTGCCAGGGATGGCGCGTCCACATCCTGTGCGCCTACTCCCTGCCCTCCTTCACCACCGCCTCCCTCGACGGCGGTTACGCGGCACTCGACGACTCTGCCATCAGGTCCGGCGCCCAAGCCGTCATCGATGAGGCGGTCGAGCGCGTCAAGAAGTCCGGTGTCGCCGTCACCTCCTCCTTGGAGACCGGGGACCCTGCCGGGGTCCTCGTCGACCTCTCCGAGGAGGCGACGCTGGCCGTCGTCGGCACCCGGGGAGGCGGTGGCTTCGCCGACCGGCTCCTGGGAACCGTCTCCTCTGCCCTGCCCGCGCACAGCCACTGCCCGGCCGTCGTCGTACCCCGGCACAACGAGGGTGCCGACTACACGCCGGTGCGCCGCATCGTCGTTGGGGTCGACGGCTCCTCCTCGGCCCGCCGGGCCCTCACGTGGGCCGTGACCGAGGCGGAGGCGTGGGGCGCCGAGCTCACCGCCATCGCCGCCGTCCCGATGGCCTCCGGGGCCGGGGCGCTGGCCTGGTTGCCGGCCGCCGTCGACCGCGAGCAGGTCCTGGCCGACGTCCGCTCCGGACTCGACCGCGCCATCAACGAGGCCCTGGAGGGCCACGAGGGCGTCACGGTGCGCCGCCACGCCCTGGACGGCAACCCGGCCGAGCTCCTGGCCGAGTTCTCCACTGCCGTGGATCTCATCGTCGTCGGCTCGCGCGGACGAGGGGGCTTCTCCGGGCTCCTGC
Organism: Actinomyces oris; assembly: GCF_001929375.1. Lineage (GTDB taxonomy): Bacteria > Actinomycetota > Actinomycetes > Actinomycetales > Actinomycetaceae > Actinomyces > Actinomyces oris_B. The sequence continues at coordinate 57,062 of NZ_MSGO01000015.1, forward strand.
TGGGCTCCACCAGCCAGGCCGTCCTGTCTCACGCCTCGTGCCCCGTACTGGTCGCCCCCACGCACCAGGCCAAGGGGGAGCGGCGCGCCTCGCGCACCTCCACCCCGTGGGGCCGGGCCTGAGGTCCTGCCCGCCGCGGCGAGCCCACTTTCGCTCGCCGCGGCGCCACCCCGTGGCCCGAGTGGTCATGGGCGGGGCGATCCGCTGGTAGTCTTCCGCCCAGGCCCTCGTAGCTCAGGGGATAGAGCACCGCTCTCCTAAAGCGGGTGTCGTTGGTTCGAATCCAATCGGGGGCACTGACACCACCAGGTCCGCTCGGCGGGCCTCGCTGCCGGGCAGACCCGATCAGTTTCGCCCGGCGTCCCGGTACGGAGGCCGCAGGCGCACTGCGCACCGGTCGATGCCGGTCGGCGCATCCAGGCGCAGGCCCATGGGGCGTGCCACGCCGCGGTGCGTCTCCACACCCAAGGGTCGATCGGCCTATATCTTGAGCGTATGACGCCTTCGTTCTTCTCCTTCGGCCGCAAACGGCGCGATGCTGCCCTCCGGGAGGATGAACGTAAGGATGCCCGATCCTCAGCCGGCTCGGATCAAACCGCGAGCCGACGGCGTTTCGCCGCGGATCTGGGGGCCGTGGCCGCAGCGCCGAGCCAGCCCGAGCCCGCCCCCGCACCGGCGCCTCCCGCCCCCGTGCGCCCCGCACCCGCACCGCCACTGAGCGCGGCGGACGTCGAGCGGCGCGAGCGCATTGACACGGCCCTGTCCACCTGGCGCAGCCAGCTCGTGGACCTGGGGGGCGTGGCGAGCCTGGATGACATCTCCCTGCTCGACGGCGTCGTCGACCTCACCGCCGCCCATCCCTCCGGCCTGGCCCAGCTCTACGCCGGCCGCCCCACCAACCTGTCCAGCATCGTGCGCGAGCGCAACGCCCTGGGCGAGGCCCGCCAGTCCCTGCGGGAGGTCTCGGCGCGCACCGACGTCCTGGCCCGCCAGTTCGGCGTCGCGCCGGTCTACCTGGCCATCGGGGTGGCCACCTGGAACGAGACGGTTCCCGAGGGCGACGAGGAGGAGGGCCTCCACCTGGCCGACGGCGCCTCACCGGAGGCGGACCTGACCGCCCAGATCCCGCACGTCGAGCGCATCGCCGCCGAGCACGCCGCCCGCAACGCCCTGGCCGCCGCCGGCCTGACCGTCCCCGAGGCCCCCGCCGAGCCGCGAGTGCGCACCGTCAACGCCCCCGTCCTGCTGCGCCCCGTGCGCCTGACCAGCGCCACCGCGGACGCCACCCTCACCCTCGACCCCACCATCGAGGTCAACCCGGTCCTCACCCGCGCCCTGCGCCGCTACCAGTGCACCACCGACGTCGGGGACATCGCCCGCGCCGCCCTGTCCTCGGCGGGTTTCACGCCGCGCGCGGCCCTGGCCCGCATCGGTGCCCTGGGCCGGCAGTACCTGCCCGGCTTCGAGATCCACGAGCGCCTCGTCGTCGGTGCCTTCGTCCACCCCGGCCAGGCCCTGGTGGAGGACTTCGACGCCGTCCTGGAGCGCTCGCGCACCTCCGCCCTGGTCGCCGCGATCGCCGGCGACGAGGACGCCCGCGAGGCCCTCAGCGTCGAGCTGCCCCCCAACGTCCCCACCGACCGGGTCCCCGGCGCCGAGCGCGGCGTGGGTGACCTGGAGCCCGCCCAGCTCGACGTCATCGAGGCGGTGGGCACGGGGGCGAGCTTCCTCATCGACGCGCCCCCCGGCTCCGACGTCGCCGGCAGCCTGGCCGCCGTCTTCGCCGACGCCGCCGCCTCGGGACGCACCGTGCTGCACGTGCCCGCCACCAGCGCCGACGGGCACGCCGTCGCGGCCGCCCTGCGCGAGGAGGGCCTGGGATCCATGGTCCTGGACCTCACCGAGGACGCCGCCTGGCGCCAGCACGCCTCCGAGGGCATCCGCGAGAGCCTGGGCGTCCAGCCGCCCCAGCTCGACGTCGCCGGGATCATCTCCATGCGGGACCGCCTCACCTCGGTCCGCTCCCGCCTGGACCGCTACGTGCGCGCCCTGCACCGACCTCGCGAGCCCTGGTCGGTCTCCGCCTACGAGGCGCTGCAGAAGCTCGCCGAGCTCACCAGCCGTCGCGACCGGGCGACCACTCGGGCCCGCATCGACGCCGAGCACCTGGGTCGCCTCGACGAGGACGGCCGGGAGCGGGCCCTGGGCCTCCTGCGCCGCGGGCACACCCTGGGGCTGTTCACCCCGGAGGTCTCCTCCAGCGCCTGGAACGGGATCCCGGTGGAGGACATGGACGAGGCCACCGACGCGCTCGTCCATCTGCGCGCCCTGGCCAACGACCTGCTGCCCACCATTCAGGAGCACGCGGCCGTGGTCGCCCGTACCACCAGCCTGAGCCGGGCCCGCAACCTGGGCCAGTGGATCGAGCAGCTCGACATGTTCGACGGCGTGCGCGAGTCCCTGGACGTCTTCCTGCCCGAGGTCTTCGAGCGCTCCGCCGCCGACATGGTCATCGCCACCGCCTCCAAGCGCTGGCGCGACGAGCGGGGCATCCACATGGACGGCTCGCGGCGCCGGCGCTTCACGCGGCAGGCCAACGATCTGGTGCGGCCGGGCCGCGTCGTCGACGACCTGCACGCCGAGCTGGTCAAGGTCCAGCGCCGCCGCGAGGTGTGGCGCCGCCACGACCCCGACGGCGGTTGGCCCCGCCTGCCCCAGGGCCTGGACGAGATGCGGCGCACCGCCGGCCGCGCGCGCGGCGCCGTGGCCGAGGTCCAGCCGCTGCTGGGGCGCGCTCAGGACTCCCCGGTGCTTATGGAGATGCCCCTGGAGGATCTCCTGGAGCTGGCCCGCTCTCTGGCCGCCGACGACCTCACCGCCCAGAAGCTCCCCGAGGTCAACCGCATCCGCACCGAGCTCGAGGCCCTGGGGCTGAACGACTTCGTGGCCGACATGGCCGCCCGCGGCGTCGAGGCCGACCAGCTCGAGCCCGAGCTCACCTACTGCTGGTGGTCCTCCCTGCTGGCGCAGACCCTCGCCGCCGACCCCGACCTCGGCGGTCTCGACGCGCGCGCCCTGTCCCAGATGGCCGTCTCGCTGCGTGAGCTCGACGCCGCCCACACGCGCTCCCTGTCCGGTCCCGTGGCCCAGGCCTGCGCCCGGCGGGTGCGGGCCGCCGTCGAGCAGGACAAGGCCGACGCCCGCGCCCTGTACATCGCCCTGGCCCGCGAGGACGGCGTCCCGCTGCGGGAGATCATCGACGCCCACCCCATGGCCCTGCTGGCCCGGCCGATCTGGATCGTCCCGCCCACGCTCGTGCCCCAGATCTTCTCGCCCACAGCGGTGGTGGACCTGGCCGTGCTGGACGCCTCCACGCCCATGCCGGTCCCGCAGGTGCTGCCCGCCTTCGTGCGCGCCGAGCAGGTGCTCGTTGTCGGCGACTCCCGGCGCGCCACGACAGGCCTGGCCGCCGAGCTCGGCCCGCTCCTGCCCTCGCGTACCCTGCCGACGGCCCGCAACAGCCTCGACGCAGGCATCGCCTCCTTCCTGGCGGCCAACGGCTACGAGGGGGTCGTCGAGGCCGTGCCCTCCCCGCCGGGGGACACCTCCCTGACCCTGGAGCTCGTGGACGGGCGGGGCATGCCGGCGCCCGGGCAGACCGCGGTCGAGACGGTGGAGGCCGAGGTCTCCCGCGTCGTCGACATGGTCATCGACCGGGCCCTGACCCGGCCCGAGGACTCCCTGGCCGTCATCGCCCTCAACCGCCTGCATGCCGACGCCCTGCGCTCGGCCATCACCCGGGCGGCAGCCGGCGCCCCCGCGCTGGAGGAGTTCTTCGCCCCCGGGGCGGCAGAGCCCTTCACCGTCGTCGAGCTGGCCGAGGCCCGCGCCCTGCAGCGCGACCACATCATCATCTCGGTGGGCTACGCCAAGACCCCGCACGGGCGCACCATCCACAACTTCGGGCCCGTCTCGGACCACAGCGGCATGGTGGGGCTCGTCGAGGCCCTGTGCGCCTCGCGGGGCAGCACCCAGGTGGTCTCCTGCCTGGCGGCCGCAGACATCGACCGCGACCGTCTGCGCGCCCCGGGGGCCCGCCTGCTGCGCGAGGTCCTGGCCCGGGCTGAGGACTCCTCTCAGTCCGGCAACTCCGCCGGCAAGGTGCCCGATCGGCTCCTGGTGGACCTGGCCGAGCACCTGTGGCGCAAGGGCCTGTCGGTGGTCCCCCGCTACGGGACCGACGGCGGCGTGCGCATCCCGCTGGCCATCGGCCACCCCGACTACCCCGACGAGCTGCTCGTGGCGGTCCTGACCGACGACGTCGACTACGTCTCCGAGCCCAGCCTGCGCCGGCGCGACCGGCACCGCGTCGAACGCCTCGAGCGGCGCGGGTGGCGGGTCCACATGGCCTTCTCCGCCGGGGTGTTCGTGGACCCGGAGGCCGAGGCGAAGGCCGTTGAGGACCTCGTTCTGGCCGTCCTGGTGGAGCGCCAGGGCGAGGCCGCCCCGGCCATGGAGGCCGTGCCCGACCGGGTCGACGACGCGGTGCGCGCCGTCCCCGAGGCACCCGAGCCCGAGGCCGTCGAGGCCCATGAGCGCACCGAGCGTCCCCGCATCGCCCAGGGGCTGCCGCTGCAGGCCTACTCCGACGACCAGCTCGATGACCTCATGGCCTGGATCCGCTCCGACGGCGTGGGGCGCTCCGAGGCCGGGGAGGTCGAGGAGTTGAGGTCCGCACTGGCTCTGCGCCGCCGCGGCTCGGGGATCGACGCCGTCCTGGCCAATGCCGTGCGGCGCACCCGCTGAGCCGCCCGAGCGGTGCTGGACGACGCAGTGAATGACCGTGTTGCCATGAATGATGCCGTGAGTGACAGCGTGAACGATGCCGCAGTGACCGGTGGATCGGGCGGGGCACGGGCCTCGGATGCGGAACCCGCCGCAGACGGCGGCGCGACGCCTGAGCGGGGGAGCACGCGGCGTCGTCGTCGAGTCGTGGCCCTCTCGCCCCGGGACCAGGTGCGTGTGGCTCGTGGTCAGAGCCCGGAGGACCTGGCGAGGGCCGACTACGAGCACGACGCCCTCAGCGGCCCCGCAGAGGGACTCGACGCCCCCGCTCCCGGTGGCATCGGCTCCAACGACGCCCGCCTCCGACGCGACGTCCCCCCGCACTGGGGCTGATCGTCCTAGAGGCGAGGATAGGGCCGACTTCGTGGTGCCTTGGTGGCGAAGCCTGCCGCGTAAGCCGCTGTCGCGTTCGTACCTTATGGCGCGCGGTCGAGGGTTAAGGGTACGACCGCGCGACCTACCCTACGAACACGAGGTGCTCGCTCAATGGGGAGCTCGGAGGCCGGGATTCAACGTCGGCTTCGAGCCTGGACCCCTTGCTGCCTCGAGTCGGCCTACTGCACGAGGATCGGGATCCACTGGCCAAGGGGTGTGCGTACTGCACGAAGACCCACCTACCTGCAGTATCCCCGACCCTCCTCCAGCAGCACCCCACCCTCGTGCAGTACACGCAGAACGCCACCGAAGTATCGATGAACGACCACGTCCGCCCGGGCTGAGGTGAGCAAGCGATCTCAGGAATGTGCGTCCGGCCTCTGCCCCGGATGTCGTGAAACCCGAAAGCTCCAGCAATCATGAGCAGCACATGACGCTGCGGCGCGGGAAAGCGGAAGGCCCCGCCGATCATGAGGATCGGCGGGGCCTTCCGGTGAGGCGATGATCAGATCGCTGCGGGACTCACTGCTTGGCGGCGTTGGCCGAGAGCAGGTCGCGGATCTCGGTGAGCAGCTCGACGTCGGTGACCTCCTTGGCCTCCTCCTCGGCCTTCTGCTTGGCCATGCGCTCCTTGACCTTGTTCATCGGCAGGACAATGGCGAAGTAGACGGCGACGCCGATGAGGAAGAAGTTGATCACCGTGGTGACGATCGTACCGGGCATCACGAAGCCGTCAGGGTTGTCGGCGAGCTCCTTGGCAGTGGCCATGTGGAAGGTGTAGCTGCCGTCCTGGTACAGGGAGAACGCTCCCAGCGAGTCGAAGTTCGGCTGGCCAATGAGCTGGCCAATGATGGTCATGATGACCTTGGTGATGGAGTCGACGATCGGCTTGAACGCGCCACCGATGATGACGGCGACGGCGAGCTCGAGGGCGTTGCCCTGCGCAATGAACTCCTTGAATCCCTTAATCATGGCGTTCCTTTCTAGCGGCGCGGGCAGACGTCTGCCGGGGGTGCGCCATCGGGGGCTGGAAGTGAGAGCGTCTAATCATTCGCGTAAGACGCTGCAGCGGCATTACGGGCTCAGCGCAATGCCGAGCGTGCTATTCGTGGCTGCGCCAACTACCAGAATAGCGCTACTTGCGGGAATTACTAGTGTGATAAGTGTTACTTTCTTGTTTCCTGTCCATTGTCCACCCTCTCCGGCCTGCTGAATCATCACTACTCTCGCTCCGGAACAGAGGACTGTACTGTGTGTTCCAGAAGGTGCAGCAGGTATTCCTTGGGAAATGCTCTGAGAAGACTCTTGAAATCCTGGTGATCCCTGATCGGTCGGTGAAGAAGGAGTGTCGGGGTTTCCCGAGGGACTCGTTGTCGAGCTGTTCTCCGGGTCTTTCGGCGTGGTGGGGGCCTCGGGTTGCTCTCCGGGATTCTGGGCCGTTCCGCCTTGAGGTGCGCCGGCCTGCCCCAGCGGTGCCCAGCCTTCGGGAGCCGACCCGATGACGTCCACCCGTGCGCCGGGGCGGGCCAGCTCGGCTCCGACGTCGATGCGCACCTGGACCAGCCGCTCGTCGTCTCCCAGCTGCTGGGCCAGGGAGCCGCTGGTCATCGAGGCCGTCAGCACCGTGCCCTTCTCCAGGGAGATCGCGGCCCGGCTCCCCATCGCCTGACCCGTGGAGGTCAACGGGGACTGGGGGAGTGCGCCGGCCGGAAGTGTACTGATCGAGACGTCCTGCTCGGTGAGGATCGCCCCGGCACTGATCGAGCGCGAGGTGACAACAACCTGCTGCCCGCGTTCGGGGCCGGGGCGCAGCACGCTGAGGGCCACCAGGACCGCGGTTCCCAGGCAGAGGGCCACCACCAGGTGGCGATGTCTCCACAGCAGGAGTGACGGACGACGCCCGGCCCGCCCGGCCCGCCTGCCCCGACGGGCCGGGCGGGAGCCGGACGCTGCGGAGCGCGGCGACCCTCCGCGGGGAGCCTGGGGCTCCCGCGAGGTGCTGAGAGCGGGGCGGCGGGGCAGTCCATGGCGAGGTCTCATGCCACCAGGGTCGGCGGCCGGCGGCGTCCTGGCACGCCTGCTCCGCGGTGCTGTGGACAGGGGTCGCCTCCGGTGAGCCTGTGGCCCCCGGAGGCCTGCGGCGTCGGCGGGCTCAGGACTCCGGCGACATGGCGTGCGCCGGCGATCCGGCGGCCAGCAGGAACCACTCCTGGGCCGTGATGACGGCGTCCACGGGCTCGTCGTGCTCCTCCCTCGGCAGCGGTCCGGGCACCAGCTCCTCGGGGTGGAGGATGGCGAAGGTGTGGGCCTCAGGGGAGCGCAGTGGCAGCATCCGGTCGTACCAGCCGCCCCCCTGTCCCAGGCGGCGTCCGGCGCTGTCCACGGCCAGTGCCGGAATGATGAGGGCGTCGACCTGGCCGACCGCGTCGGCCGGCAGGGTGGGGCCACTGGGCTCCGGTGGGCGCCTCGGTGCCCGCTCCGCCAGGTCCTCACTTCCCTGGAACAGTCCCCAGCAGCGCGCCAGGCGGGGTCCGAGCATCGGCAGCAGGACCTGGACGCCGCCCTCGTGAAGCCGCTCCAGCAGCAGCCGGGTGCAGGGCTCTGCTCCCACCGACACGAAGGCGGCCACCTTCTGCGCGCCGGCCACCGCCTCCAGGGCGTGCTCGGTCAGCGCCTCGCAGTCCGCCGTGTGTCCCTGGGGCGGGTGGTGGTGATGGGCGCGGCGGTGCGCCCGCAGTACCTTGCGCAGCTCGTCCTTGGCGTCGTCGAGCTCGAGTCGGCTCGTGTCGGGAAGGTCCAGCGCGCCGGTCGTCATGAGGTCATCCTCGCAGGTGATGACGCTTCGCGCCTGAACCGTTCGTCCCGGCGGGGCACAGCGCATGTCGTCAACCTGACGGTAACCTGAGTGCCATGAGAACAGTGGCCGAGCACCTGGCCGCCTGCCTGGAGATCGCCCAGGCGGCAGCGCCCCTCGACGTGGTCCTGCCCGACGCCGTCGGATGCGTCCTGGCCCAGGACGTCGTCGCCGGAATCGACCTGCCCGCCGTGGATCTGGCCGGGCAGGACGGCTATGCGGTCATCGCCAAGGACGTCGCCGAGGCCGACCGCAACAACCCGCTCGTGCTCGACGTCGTCGACGCGGTGCGCGCCGGCGACATGCGCCCCTGCCACCTCGTCTCCGGGGCCGCCGTCCTCATCGACTCCGGGGCCCCCATGCCGCTGGGCGCCGACGCCGTCATCCCCTGGGCCGACACCGACCGCGGCGAGTCCCGGGTCACCATCCACCGCTCCGTCGCGGCCGGCGACAGCGTCCGACGCCGCGCCGAGGACGTGAAGTCGGGGACCACCGTCCTCAAACAGGGATCGCGCATCAGCGCCCGCCATGTGGCCCTCCTGGCCGGCCTCGGGCTGCACCGGGTGCGCGTGCGCCCCGCCCCGCGCGTCGTCGTGGTCTCCATCGGGGACGAGCTGGTCGAGCCCGGCCAGTCCCGGGAGGCCGGGGACGTCTTCGACGCCAACGGCCACGCCCTGGCCTGCGCGGTCACCGACGCCGGCGGCCAGGCCTTCCGGGTGGCCGCCGTCCCCGACGAGCTGCGAGCCCTGGCCGACACCATCGAGGACCAGCTGGTGCGCGCCGACGTCCTCATCACCACCGGAGGCCTGAGCGTCGGGCAGGGGGACACCGTCAAGGAGGTCCTGGCTCCCCTGGGCTCGGTGCGCTTCGACGCCGTCGCCATGTCCCCGGGCCGCCAGCTCGGCGTCGGCACGGTCGAGGGCACCCCGATCTTCTGCCTGCCCGGAGACCCGGTCAGCGCCCAGATCGCCTTCGAGACCTTCGTGCGCCCTGTCCTGCGCCAGATCGCCGGGCGCACCTCCCTGCACCGCTCCAGCCTGCCGGCCGCTATCTCCGAGGGCTGGCACTCCCCGAGCGGCAAGCGGGAGTTCGTCCCGGTGCGCGTCAGCGGCTCGCCCTCCCGCGGATACCGCGCCGAGCCGACGACGACGCCGGGCACGTTCCGGCTGTACGGCCTGTCCGAGGCCAACGCCATCGCCGTCGTCCCTGAGGACACGAGCACCGTGGTGGCCGGCGACACCCTCCACTGCCTCCTGCTGGACGCCTGATGTCCGACTCGGCCCCGACGACGCCCGCCGGCTCCCGTGGCGGGGGACTGCGGCGGGCCATCGCCGGCCTGCTGCTCGGGGCCGGGACGCCGGCGCGCTTCACCTGGCCGGTGCGCCTCGAGCCCGAAACGGCCCACGCCGGGCCGGTGCCAGGTGGCTCGCAGACTCCCGGACGCCCCTCAGTCATCGTGCGCGAGCTGCGGGCTGAGGACGAGGCGCCCTGGAAGGAGCTGCGGCTGGCGGAGAACGACCGACTCGCCCCCTGGGAGGCCACCCTGCCGACCGGCGGCGGGGAGGCGCTGAGCACCTTCCCCGTCTTCCTGCGCCGCCAGACGCGCCGGGCCAGGCTCGCCGAGGCGATGCCCCTCGTCGTCGAGGTCGACGGCGCCTTCGCCGGACAGATCGCTGTCGACCCGATCACCTGGGGCGCCACGCGCAGCGCCCAGGTCGGTTACTGGATCGGCTCGGCCTGGCAGGGGAGGGGGATCATGCGCCTGGCGGTGGCCCTCGTCCTGGACCACCTGCTGGGGCCGGTGGGGCTGCACCGCGTGGAGATCAACGTGCGCCCCGACAATGAGCGGAGTCTGGCGCTGTGCCGCGGCCTCGGGCTGCGCGAGGAGGGGCTGCGACGCGGCTACATGCACATCAACGGCGCCTGGGCCGACCACGTCTCCTTCGCGGCCGTTGCCGAGGAGGTCCACGGGCCCGATGGCGCCGGTTTTGAGCAGCGTCTGGCGCGTGAGTGACGGTTTTTCACGGCGTGCGCGCCGGTGGGGACGGAGCGCACGCGGGGTGTGCGGAGTGCGAGGGGTGTGCCGACGGCGCGTTCGGGTTGGCTGTCGGCCGGGCGGTCACGGCGTGCTCAACGAGACGGAAGAAACGTATGTGACTCATGTGGTGACCGGGGTGTCATGCTGACAGTGTGACGTCGTGAATCCCAGGTATTTCGAAGGAAAGTCGGAGTGTTCCTGCGCGGGGAGGAGGGTGGGCGCGCTTACGGTTGCTGTGTGGGAATCGAGATCTGGGCAGTCATCGCCCTCATCACGGTTCTCTCCGTGTACCTCCTTCCGCTTTTAGTGGGGCGCCGCGAGATGACTCGCCGCTCCAACGTCCAGGACCGCTACTCGGCTGAGCTGCGGGTCCTGGCCACGGGTGCGGCCGCCGTCGAACGCGACGACACCTGCGCGAACAGTGGGCATGCGGAGCTCTTTCGACGTCGACCGGAGGTGAGGGTGATGAACAGGCCCGCCGTGAGGAATGTGCGCGCCCTGCGCACCGAGCGCGAGCTCGACCGTGCCCGCCAGGTTCACGCCCAGGGGCGTGAGCGCCGTCGGGTCGCCGCCTCGCACCGCGGGATCGTCGCCGGCGTCCTGCTCGGAGTCTCGCTCGGCGCCTGGGTGCTGGGCCTCGTCACGGCGCTGCCGTGGTGGCCCGCCCTGCTGCCCACCGCCCTGCTGGGAGCCTCGATGGTGGCCGGACGTCGGGCCGCTCTGGCCTCGGCCGCGGCGGACCGCCGTGAGCGCCGCCGCATCGCCGAGCTCGAGCAGACCCTGGTGACCCTGACCGGCCGGCGCTCATCGGCCTCGGTCGTGGCCGCGCCCCGCTCCGTCGTCGGCTCTCGTAGCGCCTCCAGCGGTGCGGTCAGTGCCAGTGCGGCCTCGCCCGCTGTGTCCGTCGAGGCCGCCGGTGACTCCGGCGTACAGGACTCCTTCATCGAGCGCCTCGCCCGCGAGGGTGCTCGGCGGCCGGTCGCGGGCTCTGCGTCCGCCGAGTCCGCGGTGTCTGCTGAGACCGCCGCCGGCAGCCCCGCCGAGGCGACCGACACCGCTGCTGTCCGTCCCTCCCGAGCCGCCGACTCCGAGGAGGAGCGCCTGGCCAGGCTCGACGCCGACCTGGATGACGAGACCGCCGCAGCGGTGGCCGCCGAGCGTGAGGCGACCCGCCGCGCCTCGGTCTACGTGCCCTCCCGCCATGCCGGCAGGGTCTCCCGGGACATGGGTGTGCGCGAGGCGGTCTCCCGCGACGGGGACGAGGAGAGCTCGCCGCGCACCAAGGACTTCGTGGCCTCCCTGCCGGCCTCGACCTCCCGCCGCCTGTCCGGTTGGGGCAAGCTCTTCGCCGAGGCGACCGCCATTGAGCAGGAGGTGCAGGAACAGGGGGCTGCTGCCTCGTCCCCGCAGGCCGCCGCTGAGCCGGCCCGGCGCACTGCCGACTCCGCTCCCCAGACTGCCTCCGAGCCGGCCCGCCCGGCCGCCCGCCCCCAGACCCCCGCTGCCCCGGCTGAGGCGGAGGGTGTCGTCAAGGAGGAGGCGACGACGTCGACCCCGCCTCAGGGCTGGCGCCCGGTCCACGTGCCCGCCCCGACCTACACGCTGGCGGCCAGGGCGCCCCGGCGCTCCTACGCCGACCCGGTGGTCGACCCGGGCGTCTGCGCGCCGGTGCCCGCGCGCCCGCAGTCGGCCCGCGCCTACATCCCGGCTCCCGTGGAGGACGAGGAGGAGCTCTTCCACCCCATCGACCTCGACGCGATCCTCGAGGGGCGGCACGCAGCCGGCGAGTAGTCCCGGGCTCCCGAGGCACGGCGCCGGGAGGTGATGGCACGGTGGGCGGGCTCACCGCCACCGAACTTGCCAGGACTCCCGGCGGCGATGCTAGGATCAGTCCGCACTTGGGGCTATGGCGCAGTTGGTAGCGCGTCTCGTTCGCAATGAGAAGGTCGGGGGTTCGAATCCCCCTAGCTCCACCACCTCAGGGGTCTTCCCCGCCAGCAAGATGGCGGGGCAGACCCCTTCTGCCTCCCGCGTGAGATCAGAGATGCCGAGTTGGCCGCTGTCGATAACCCGACGCCGTCCCGGTGTGGAACCGCCACTACAGCTACCATCGACCCCACACCGCCTGCCGCAACCAGCCTCCCGCCACCCGTCCCAGCACACGTCGCCAGCGTCATGACCTCGTGCAGCTAGAGCAATCCCGTTACCTTGTTGGTGGTCCCGGGTGGTCCGGGGCCGGGCCAGTTGCTGCGGGCATGATGTCTTGCCCCTGTCCGTAGATGATCCGGGGGGTGTTGTCACCCGCAGCAGCCGGACGCTGGTGACCGCTGATAAGGGGAACGACCCACCGCGTGTGAGGTCTTTCGTAACGTGGGTGCGGAACCGGTCGTCCACCTGCTGGCCCTGCACCCATGCAGCGAGAGGTGGCAGGAGAGATGGATATCGAGGACATCGAGGTCTTCATCGGCATCGACGTCGGCAAGACGGATCACTGGGCCACGGCCCTGAGCCGGGACGGGCGGAAGGTCTTTGACAAGCCCCTTCCCAACGACGAAGCACGTCTGCGTTCCCTTTACGGCAAGCTGGCCGACCACGGGAACCTGCTGGTGGTAGTAGACCAGCCCGCCACCATCGGGGCCCTGGCGGTGGCGGTGGCCCAGGACATGGGCATCACCGTGGGCTACCTGCCCGGACTGTCGATGCGCCGCATCGCCGACCTGACGCCGGGCAGCGCCAAGACCGACGCGAAGGACGCGGCCGTCATCGCTGGCGCTGCCAGGAGCATGCCCCACACCCTGAGAGCCATCAACGCCTCGGACGAGGACGCGGCCGCCTTGTCGATGCTCACGGGATTCGACCTGGACCTGGCCCGCCAGGTCAACCAGACCGCCAACCGGATCCGGGGCCTGTACACCCAGATCCACCCCACCCTCGAGCGGGTGCTGGGGCCCTGGCTGGAGCACGACGCCGTCCTGGAGGTCATCGCCGCCTGGCCCACCCCAGCCGACCTGAAGCGCGCAGGCAGGACAAGGATTGACGCCAGGCTCAAGAAGCACGGGTGCAGGCGGCATGCCGCCTGGGCGGGCCAGATCGTCTCGGCCCTGAAGCACCAGACCGTGGTGGTCGCCGGCACCGACGCCGCCGCAGTGGTGCTGCCCCACCTGGCCAGGCAGCTCATCGCCCTGCACTCCCAGCGGGCCGATGTCGCCGCCCAGGTCGAGACCCTGGTGCAGGCCCACCCTCTTTACCAGGTCCTGACCTCCATGCCCGGGATCGGGGTCAGGACCGCAGCCGTCTTCCTGGCCGAGACCCTGGGCAAGACCTTCGACACCGGCGCCCAGCTGGCCTCCTACGCCGGGCTCGCTCCCGTCACACGCCGCTCCGGCTCATCGATCCGTGGTGAGCACGTCTCCCACGGCGGCAACAAGAGGCTCAAGCGCGCCATGTTCCTGTCCGCCTTCGCCTCCCTGCGCTCCGACCCCGTCTCCCGGGCCTACTACCAGCGCAAACGAGACCAAGGCAAACCGCCTTGGGCCAGGCCGTTCTCGCCCTGGCCCACCGCCGCATCCTGACCCTGCACGCCATGATCCGAGATGGAGCCCTCTACGACCCACAACCAGCCACGAAACTACCCGCCGCCGCTTGACACACCACATAGGGGCACCCCCCCCCGATTGCGCGCGACGGCACCCGAACTACGGCTCCTTAGCACATGACTGTCGGCGTCGCCGTGTCGTGATGTATCGGCCATGGCAATACGGCAAGATGGGTGACATGACAATCTCACCCGGGTCGTCGGTCCATCGACCCTCAACTGAGGAGGTCGATGATGAACCAACGTGAGTCGTGGAGCGAAGGTGTGCGGGTCGTTGGGTCGTCCATCCCGAGCAGGATCGGCTGGACCGCATGACTTGCGAGGGGGCTCAGCCTGCTGCTGACGGACAGGTGCCGTTGATCGAAGCGGTTCGACAGCTCGTGCGGGGTGGCTGGGACGAAGTAGAGAGTTCGTTAGTCATTTACGGCGAACCGATCTCTGTTGAAGGCACGCGTTCGATCGTCCGCTGCCACTTTCTCCGAAGTGACCCCTTGGGGACCCCTCGCCTCAAGACGCTAGCGAAGCAGCTCGCAAATCAGATCGTCAACTATTGCATCCCTCGGAAGGAAATCGAGAAGATTAGGAAGTTGTCTCTAGATAGGCAGATTCCGGAGATTACTCGCCTCGCCAACGACGCGGCGCGTCTGTTCACTCAGACCCAGGTCAAGACAGGGGAGGGTGCAGAGCTCCTTCTATATGTGTTGCTTGAGAAAGAGCTCCAGATACCGCAGATCCTTAGCAAGATGTCTCTAAAGACGAATAACGAGGTGCAGTACCACGGCGCTGACGGAGTGCACGCAAAGCTCCTTGATAACGGAGATCTAGCTGTTTATTGGGGTGAAGCAAAGCTCTATGAGTCGGTTGCCAAAGCGATGACGGATTGCATGAGCAGTATCGCGCCGTATCTGTCTGGTGTCGCTCACGAGCGGGACGTTTTCCTGATCAGGCACTACGTCGACGCTGGAAATGCGGAAGTGACGGCCCGGCTCCTCGAGTACTTTGATGATAGTTCAACCCTTTCTGCGAATGTCGAGATGCGTGGAGCCTGTCTTATTGGGTTCGTACATGAGAACTATCCAAGTCTTCCTCGCGAAGAAGAGTCTGTGAAAGGTGAACTGGATGAAGTCTTAAGTGGCTGGGTGAGATCCACAAAGAACCGTCTTGAGAATCGTTCCCTGACTAAACACGCAATCGAGGTATTCTTCCTTCCGATGCCGTCTGTTGAGGAATTTCGAAAGGCAGTCAAGGCTGAGCTTAGGATATGAGGTTAAGTTGTGAGTCAATTGTCTGACCGGGTGCTCTCCCTTAGTCGGTTTCGAGCTGGCCTCGAGGAAATAGCGGTCAGTTCGGTACGGGCGGATGTGCCTTTGTTGGGTGATTCCGCTTCTCCTGCACGCGAGCCCGACTGGGCTTTTCTCTTGGCATGTGCGAGTGCGCTAACTCCGGAGTCGAATGAGGGTGCGCAGGAGGCTGTGCTGCGTGTTGCGCAAGGTTGTCTGCGGTCGAGTCAAAGTACCGATGAGCAGCGGGCCGCCGCCATTCTTTTACTAGATCGTGTGGGGAATCAGCCAGCAATCGCTCTGGCGCGAGACCGTGACGAGAGTATTCTGGCGTCGATTGAAGCAAACTCGTCGACACTTGTCCTTGATGCGCTTTACCGTCGCGCCGAACTAACGGTGACGCTTCCGAGTGGCGACGTTATTGACGTCAATCCCTTTCAAAAAAAGTTCTGGGACCTTGCTTCCGCCAATGACTGGGTGAGTGTATCTGCACCGACATCTGCAGGTAAGTCGTACATCATCCGTGAGTGGATGTTCGCGGAACTGCGAGGAGCGACGCCTGCGCGACTCGTGTATATTGCTCCCACTAGAGCTCTCGTTGAGGAGGTTAGTGAGGTCTTCCGATCCAAACTGGATGACAGTGTGGGTGTTCACACCCTCCCGTGGGACCCTGAAATTACTGGCTTCGAGCGACAGGTGTTCGTTCTCACGCAAGAGCGCCTTCACCTGCTGCATCAGCGGTTGCCGCAGTTTACACCGTCGGTGATCTTTGTAGACGAAGCGCAGAAGATCGCCGATGGCACTCGCGGGATACTGTTAACGCAGGTGCTTGATGAAGCCCTTCGTCGGGACCCAAATGTGCGGTTAGTGTTCGCAAGTCCTTTGTCAGCCAACCCTGGAGTACTCTTAGATTCCGCATCTTCACACGAGTGCAAGGCTGCGTTTGTCGGCGAGACGGTGACGGTGAATCAGAACCTCGTCTTCGTCAACCAGGTCCACAGGAAGCCGCAGCGCTATTCGCTCTCACTCGTATATGAGGGAAATGAGCGGGAGGTTGGCGAGATAGAGCTACCCCATGCTCCAGATGTCGTTGGGCAGAAAGTTCCTCTCATCGCTGCCGCGATTGGGGGTGTCTCCACGGGGAACCTTGTTTTTGCGAACGGCCCGGCTGAAGCGGAGAAGTTTGCGAGAATCATATTCGACGCTCTGAGGAACGATCCTGCGATAGAGTCGGATGCTGTCGAAGAATTGGTCGATTTTTCCAAAGGTGTCGTGCACGAGAGATTTCAACTCGCCGAGTTCGCCAGGCGGGGTGTCGGCTTTCATTACGGTGATATGCCTCTCGTGCTCAAGGCGAAGGTTGAGGAGTTGTTCAAGCGAGGAGAGCTCAGATATCTGGTATGCACTTCCACTCTTCTTGAGGGAGTGAATCTGCCGTGCCGAAACCTCTTCCTGCGCGCTCCGCGCAAGGGACCCAAGATGCATATGCCCATGCCAGACTTCTGGAATTTGGCCGGAAGGGCTGGTAGATGGGGTACTGAGTTCCAGGGGAACATATTCTGTGTTGATACGTCAGATGCGAAGGCTTGGCCTGAAAAGCCAGGGAGGCGAAAGCGTTCATCGATTGTGCCGGCGGCGACTATGACGCTGTCCAACATAGCTAGAATGATCGAATACATCGACCGTGGTGCACGCAAAGCTGATCGTGAGACGCCTCCGGAACTCGAATCTTCCTTCAACTGGCTTGCTGGTCGTTTCATATCTGACGGGAATCTGGTTGGACTATATGGTGTTACCTTAAGTGTGGAAGAGACCGACCGGATCGCTGAGGCACTCGGGCGCGTGACGCCAACTCTCCGGCTTGGCCCAGACCTCGTGAAGAAGCATGCAGGTATCAGTCCGATGTCGATGCAGCGCCTCTTGGATGCCGTCTTGGCGAACGGTCAGCCCGAGGAACTTGCTCTCGTTCCTCCAACTAGCGATGATGCGTTCGAGGAGTACAAGACCGCGCTGGACTATGTTGCTGAGTACCTGGGCGGATCGTTCAAGCCGGAGTCTCGTCGCCTGTCGCTCGCGCGCCTCATCGTTCATTGGATGAGAGGCGTGCCTCTTAGTGTCATCATCGACAACCGTGCGAGGTGGCGACGCGATCAAGGCCAAGAAGTCTCCTATCCGAGGCTGATTCGCCAGGTGATGGCAGATGTAGAGGACATCGCGCGTTTTGAGGCGCCAAGGTACCTATCCTGCTATGCCGACGTCGTGGCGCAAGCGGCGGGAATACTTGGTCGACAGATGGAGGTAGATGCTGGAGATATCGAGATGATGCTTGAACTGGGAGTGCCACGGCCGACCGACATGTCCTTCATCTCGGTTGGGTTGTCAAGGGCTACTACTCGCGCGATTGCGGAGTTTGTGCTGGATCCCTTTCTCTCTCCTGCGCAATGCACAGCATGGATTGAGAATGTTGATGTGGAGCAGCTTGAGTTGCCTGCGTTCGCCGTACGCGAGATCGTGGCTCAACGACAGCTTTTCTCCGAGCGGCGCTGGCGAGCAGGTTAGTTCGTCGGCACTGTATTCGATCCCGAGAGGGGACCAGAAGATGACTCCGAATCATGCAAGTCATGCATCTCGTAACGGACTCTGCATGATCCGCGACTCGGAATGGTGCGGAAATGGGTCTCGCTGGAACCGTCTGGACGCTCGGGGTTAAGCGTGTCGTACATGCTCGGCCTGTTTACTGAGTTCACCGTCATAAGTCGCATCTATCGCGACCTCAAGCGCAGTGAGCTGAACTTACTAGTGCTATTTCCCTGCTCAGCGTAGAAGTCCGCGAGGTGATGGGTGCCCGTCGTCTGGGCCACGCAGTCGCGCATCATGTTCCAGGTCATGAACTGGGCGACGTCGGCCAGGCGGGGGCTGAACAACGCTGTCAGCCTCAAGGCCGGTGGCAGCGCCCAGGCGGGCACCGTGGCGATGCGCGGCGGTGTGCCGACGGCGCGGAACGCCAGCTGGGCTACCTGTCTCCAGATGAGCACATCCGGGCCGCCAACATCCCAGGTGCCAGCAGTCCCCGCCTCCATCCGGTCAACGACATAGGCCGCCAGATCCGCCCCGTGAATCGGGTTGATCCGCGCTGTCGGGCGGAGCACCGTCACCAGGCCGCGTCTGGCCATCGACAGCACCTCCGTCATGTCGGAGAAGTAGGCCGGTGGATTGATGATCTGAGCGCTGATCTCCGCCGCCGAGAGCGTCTGTGCGAATGCCGACTTCGCTCGCGTCAGCCGGGCGGGGCAGCGATCTCCGCCCAGGGTATTGATATAGGTGAATGAGCCGGCGTGCTTCAGTGCCGAGTTCAGGATCGCCAGGTTGGCGAGGTTGTCGATCTGCCACGGGTCGGCCTTCTGGCGCGTCACCCCCAAAGCCGAGACAACATGGTCGACGTCGGCTGCAAGACTCCGGGTGAAGCGAGGATCGGTGACGTTTCCGAGAGCCCACTCGTCCACCAGGCCGTTCAATGACGGTGAGCCCCAGGGCCCTTCCCTGCGGGCGCGGTCCTGGTCCCGCGCCACGGCCCGCACGAGATGTCCGCGGTTGTGAAGCTCGGCGACCACGTACCGGCCCAGGTACCCGGTCGCCCCGGCGACAAGAACGCTCGCCATCTTGCCTTCCTCCTGGATCTCGTTGTGGCAGTGAACGGCGGGTAATCGGCATGGTAGTCGTTTGTGGACAATGCTGTCCACAAATAGGGGGCTGTCGGCTCTTGCGGCTGCGGTCGAGCGGAAAGGGGCCTGCTACGGAGCCTCGAACAAGCGCGTCAGGAGGATGCGTGTCACCTCTCGACCATCCGTACCGTTGCCGGCCCTCGTGGCCAACCACCGATCGAGTGCAACGGCAACGCTCCACACCAGCTCGACCTGCAGGTCCTCCGGGATCTCCTGGTCGAGCACGCCCTGCTGGCGACCCTCGTGCACGGTCTGCTGGCACCACGCCCGGGCGGACCTCTCGAAATCGGCGCGTGAGGCGCTCGGCGGAGCGTCCCGCATGTGGAAGAGCGTCGCGATCGCTGTTGCATCCTCATCGCCGCTAGCTACTGCCAGCTCGTCGAAGAAGGTGAGGAGCTCGGGCCAGAAGGACTCGGCGGTCAGCGCCGCAGGATCGGGTGGGCTCACTCTCTCGGCGAGCAAGGACAACCCGTCGGAGAATGCCGTGTCGAAGAGTGCCGCCTTGTCGGTGAAGAAGTAGTAGAAGGAGCTGCGAGGGAACTCCGCGGCGGAGAGGATATCGCTCAATGTGGTGCCGTTGTACCCGCGGAGCGCAAACATCGTGCGGGCCGTCCGCATCAAGCGGCGACGTCGGGTCGGGTCGATCGGCTTGCGCGGCCTGGCCATCTCTCACCTCGCAGGTTGCCGGAGGCTCGTCCTTGAGTCGTCAGGGTACTCGCCCGGGTGGACGCCGGCCCGACCTCGGCCCCCTTGCCCGCGCCCTGGCCTCCGAGTGAGTCGGTCGCGCCCGCCGCTCACTTCGACCCGTGCCTCACTAACACTTCGACCAAAACTTCAAAAAAGACCCGGAGCCGCGTCGTTTCTGAAGATTCGGTCGAAGTGTTGAGGGCAACGACGCCGGTCCTGCTCAGTTGTGCATCGAATGAGCTATTAACGATCGTTTTCCAACATAGTGCTAGTCTCGCCCCGGAATCATCCCGACATCGAGAGATCTCACCATGTCCACAACAACCTCACGCGGCTCCACTGCGGCGAAGCCGTCCAGTGCCGGCTCCGGCCCGGTCAAGGAGCTGACTCTCCGCGGCATCGTCATCGGCGGCATCATCACGCTCATCTTCACCGCGGCGAACGTCTACCTCGGCCTCAAGGTGGGGCTCACCTTCGCCACCTCGATCCCGGCAGCCGTCATCTCCATGGCGATCCTGCGCCGCTTCTCCGATCACACGATCCAGGAGAACAACATCGTGCAGACGATCGCCTCGGCGGCAGGCACGCTGTCCGCCATCATCTTCGTGCTGCCCGGACTCATCATCGTGGGCTGGTGGACCGGCTTCCCCTACCTCCAGACCGTCCTGGTCATCATCCTGGGTGGCATCCTCGGCGTCACCTACTCGATCCCGCTGCGGCGCGCGCTCGTGACCAACTCCGACCTGCCCTACCCCGAGGGCGTGGCCGGCGCCGAGGTCCTGCGCGTGGGCGACACCAGCGAAGGGGCCGAGGAGTCCAGCCGTGGACTGGGCGTCATCGTGCGGGGCTCCATCGCCTCGGCGGCCCTGTACTTCCTCAACGCCCTCAAGGCCATCAGCGTCGACATCTCCGGGGTCTTCCGGGTCGGTGCCGGCGCCACGATGATGGGCACCTCCCTGTCCCTGGCACTGGCCGGCGTGGGCCACCTGGTCGGCGTCGGCGTCGGTATCGCCATGATCATCGGCCTGCTCATCTCCTACGGCGTGCTGCTTCCGATGCGCACCTGGGGCACGGCGGTCGCCGACAAGGACCTCGCCGACTTCGTGGGCGCCACCTTCGCCAGTGAGGTGCGGATCGTCGGTGCCGGCGCCATCGCCATCGCCGCCATCTGGACCTTCCTGAAGATCCTCGGCCCCATCGTCACCGGTATCCGCGAGTCCCTGGCCTCCAGCGCCAAGCGCGACGCCGGCGAGGAGATCCCCCTGACCGAGCGCGACCTGTCGATGAAGACGGTCATCGGCGTCACCGTCGGCTCCATGCTGCCCATCGGTGTGCTCCTGTGGCTGTTCCTGCACGATACCGCCATGGCTCACCACTCGGCGGGCCTCATCATCGCTTCCATACTCTTCATCCTGCTGACCGGTCTGGTCGTCGCCTCGGTCTGCGGCTACATGGCCGGCCTCATCGGTTCGTCCAACTCGCCGATCTCCGGCGTCGGCATCCTCGTGGCGGTGACCGCGGCCGCGCTCGTGCGCACCATCGCCACCTCCTCCTCGCCCGACGACGTCCGCACCCTGGTGGCCTACACCCTGTTCGTCACCGCGGTCGTCTTCGGCGTGGCCACCATCTCGAACGACAACCTTCAGGACCTCAAGACCGGTCAGCTCGTCGACTCCACCCCGTGGAAGCAGCAGGTGGCCCTCGTCATCGGTGTCGTCTTCGGCGCCATCGTCATCCCGCCGGTGCTCAGCCTCATGCAAGGCGCCTTCCGCTTCGCCGGTGCCCCCGACGCCGGTGACGACGCCCTGGCCGCGCCCCAGGCGAACCTCATCAAGCACCTGGTTCAGGGCGTCCTCGGTGGCGACCTCAACTGGAGCCTGCTGGGGCTGGGCGCCCTCATCGGCGCCGTCGTCATCGCCATCGACGAGATCCTGCGCCGCAACACCAAGTACTCCCTGCCGCCGCTCGCCGTCGGCATGGGCATGTACCTGCCCACGGCCGTCACCGTCATGATCCCGATCGGTGCCGCCCTCGGTCACGTCTACGACCGCTGGGCCGAGCACACCGCCAACCCGGAGCGGGCCAAGCGCATGGGCACGCTCATGGCCACCGGCCTCATCGTCGGTGAGAGCCTCGCCGGGGTGGTCTACGCCGGGATCGTCGTGGCCTTCGGCGGCAAGGCGGACCCGTTGGCCATCATGCCCGAGGGCTTCGCCGGCATCGCTCCCTGGGTGGGCGTGGTGCTGTTCGTCGGCACTCTGTGGTACCTCTACCGGGGCGCCCGCCAGGAGAGCACTCGCGACTGAGTGCCGCCGCTGCGGCCTGCGGCCGCCATCGACTCCTCGTACCGATCGTCCTCGCGGTCGCCGTCTCTGCACTAGGCTGGGCGGCAGCCGCGAGGACGCGTAGTACCAGGAGGACCTCATGACTTCGACAGCACCAGCAGTATCAGTGGCATGTGGGATCGACATCGGCGGATCGGGCGTCAAGAGCGCCCTGGTCGACCTGGCCACGGGCACGTTCATCGGCGAGCGTGTCCGCATCGACACCCCTGAGGAGTCCACCCCCGCGGCCGTCGCCGAGGTGTGCCGCGAGCTCCTCGAACAGCTCGAGGTGGGCGACGACGTTCCGGTCGGTGTGGCCCTGCCCGCCCCGATCGTTCACGGCACCGTCCCCTTCATCGCCAACCTCGACAAGTCCTGGACGGGCGTCAACCTCACCGAGCTCATGCGCGAGCACCTGGGCCGGCAGGTGACCGGACTCAACGACGCCGACGCCGCGGGCCTGGCAGAGGTCGCCTTCGGCGCCGCCAAGGACGTACCCGGGACCATCATCGTGACCACCCTGGGCACCGGGATCGGCTCGGCCGTCATTGTTGACGGAACCCTGGTCCCCAACACCGAGCTCGGGCACCTGGAGATCGACGGCTACGACGCCGAGAGCCGGGCCTCGGCCGGGCAGCGCACCGTCCAGGACCTGTCCTGGAAGAAGTGGGCCAAGCGCCTCCAGCGCTACTACTCCCACGTGGAGATGCTCTTCTCCCCGGACCTGTTCGTGGTGGGCGGGGGAGTCTCCCGCAAGCACGAGAAGTACCTGCCGCTGCTCGACCTCAAGACCCCGATCGTCCCGGCCCAGCTGCTCAACACGGCCGGCATCGTGGGGGCCGCCTACCAGGCCTCCCGCGCGCGCACCTCCTGAACATCCGCGCGGGCCCGGAAGACACAGGGCGCGCAGTGACGATGGGCGCTGTCGGTGCTCGGCAGATCAGCTTGTCACCTGGAGATGTCAGATGTGATGCAGGTCGCCAGAAAATCGTTTGACAGCAGGTGGTCAGGTCTCGCTATAGTACTCCTCGCTGCCGGCGCGACCTTACGGTTCGACGGCGGTACCGGACGGCGGAAACGTCGCATCGGCAGGAGTAATCCGGTCGGTACGGAAAAAAGCAGAATAGTTCAGAGATCAGGGTCACGTGATCCGAATTTGATTCCCGAACGACAACCTGCATATGCTAGTCCGGTCGCCTTCGAGAGGCAAGCAAGGAATTCTTCCTTGGCCTGAAATCTCGGTGGGCGTGTTGTTTGAGAACTCGATAGTGTGTCATGTTTTTTATGCCATGGCCCTGGGGCTGCGCATGTTGTTTGTGTGGTTTTGGGGTTTGTTTTGTTTTGGTTTGCCTGGCCCTTGTTTTGGGGTTGGGTTGGGCCTTGG
>NZ_MSGO01000016.1 GCF_001929375.1 Actinomyces oris
TTGCGCCACCCCTGGGGGCGCTCCTGTGCCCGGCGCCGCCCCCGCGCCGGGCCACGGCGCCGCCGAGGGCCAGTGCGGCGAGCCGGGGGCCGGCCCCTGCGGCTGGTTCGCCACCTGGTTCACCGGCCGGATCGATGGCGGCAGGCCCGGAGGGGACTGCGGCGGGGCCTGGGTGAGCCCGTTGGGCGCCTGGGGAGCCGGCGCTCGTTCACCGGCCGCCTGTCCCCCGTCCCCACTTCTGCGGCGGCGCCTCGCACCTGTGCTGCGTGCGCTCGAGCGGCTCCTGCTTCTAGCGGTTGTGGCCTGAGCCGCGGAGTCCCTGTGTTCCCGGCGCCCGCCACGCCTCTTCGAGCGCCGCAGCAGGGAACGATGCGGGGAGCGGATCTTGCGGGCAGCAGCCGCCCGCGGATCGATCCGGTCGACCAGCGCCCTGAGGGCCTTGCCCAGGGCGCTGGAGGGCGCCTGCTCCAGGACGGTGCACCCCTGGAGCAGGCAGGCATCGGCCGTCGCCGCGTCGTCGGGCAGGAGCACAATGTCCTCCAGCCCGCCGAAACGCGCCAGCGCCTCTCGCAGAGCCAGCTGGGGAGAGGGTCCTGCGGCCGAGGCCCGCACCCGGTTGACGACGACCTCGACCCGACCGACGGGGTTCATGGAGGCCCCCATCTCATCGAGGAGCTGGAGCAGACGGCGCACCCCGACGGGATCGGCCCCGCCGACGACCAGAATCACGTCGGCGTGCGACACCAGGTCGGCGGTCACGGCCCCGCGCCCGGGCTCGAGGGTGAAGTCGTCGACATCATCATCGGCGGGTCCACCGGCGACGTCGACGACGGTCCAGGCCGCGGCCCGACGGCACTGCGCCCACACCTCGGTCATCGAGGCCGGCGGCAGCTCGCGCCAGCGCCCCGACCTCCCCAGGCCGCCCAGGAGGAAGAGCCCGCCGCCCACCGGCGCCAGGATTCGTCGAAAGCTCTCGGCGTCAAGGCGGCCATGGGTGGCCAGGCGGGCCGCTCCGGCCAGGGCCGAGGAGTCCTCCGGCATGCCGAGGAGCTGGACGAGGCTGGGAGCCTCGACGTCGGCGTCCACGAGGATCGCACCGTCACAGGCGGCCAGGCCGTGGGCGAGGGAGGCGGAGACCGTCGAGCGTCCGGGAGCGCCATGAGGCCCCCACACCAGGACGATCCTCCCGTCAGGCTCCTCATCCGCCCGACTCATGACAACCGGGAACGCAGGCTCTGGCACGTTGGTTCCAGCCGGTCCCCGGCCGCTTCGCAGACTCTGCCCCGCCCCCTCCCCGGCTCCCGCGTCGTGAGAGGTCGGGGGCACCTGTGACGGCGCCGTTCCGCCCTCTGGGGATCCGGGCGACTGGCGCCACAGCTCTTCGAGCCAGGCGGTCTCCTGAGCGGCCGCCTTCGAGTCCGTCGAAGCGGGGGTGGCGGCGCTCAGCCAGTCGGTGCTCGCGGCCGCCGGCCCGGTCACGGCCTGCGGGACGGCGCCTCCTGCACCGCCGCGGACCGGTCCCGCCGCGGTGGAGCCTCCGTCGGAGGGCGCTGCGCGACGCACGAGGTCCTGCAGCGTCGAGCAGATGCGGCCGGGCTCCGCATCGCGTCTGAGAACCGGCCATCCCGCGCTGCGCCAGCGTTCCTCCTCGCGAGCCTCCACCAGGAGCAGCCCGCTCAGGCCTGCGCGCGCGAGTCGATCCAGGACGGTGCGGTCGATCTCGTCGAAGCCGGTGTCCAGCAGGGCGAAGCTCGCCAAGCCGGCCATCCCCGCTGAGAGCAGCTCGGGCAGGTCGGCGCATCGGCGGACGACGCACAGCCCGCTTCCCGCCTGGCTCAGCGCCCGCAGGATGTCGGCGTCGTCGCCGCTGAGGGCTAGGAGGACTCCGGCCCCCGGGGCGCTCACGAGGTCTTCTCCGCGGGTGCTTCCTGGCCCGTGGGCACCAGGACGAGCGCGCCCTCCTGCCCGACGGCGCTGAGAACGGCGGCGAGGGAGGCTTCGGGGACCTTGACCTCCACCCCGGTGCCGGGTCCGGAGATCAGCCCCTTGCCGGTCTCCCCGACCGAGGCGATCACCAGCCCTGTGGCCACGCGGCGGGCCCCAGATCCCTCGGCCTGTCCCGGCTGGCTGCTGGGACCGCTCTGAGCGGCCTGTCCGCCCTGTCCGGCCTGCGCGGTGGCGGGGGCCTGGGCCGCGGGCCTGCCCGCAACGCTCTCCTTGGGCACGATCCACAGATCGACGTAGTCACCGACCTTGGTTGAGGCCGGCAGGTTGGAGGCGACATTGAGGACCACTGGCCGCAGGGCCTGCTCCTGGCCGCTGTTGACGGCCGCCGTGGCCAACAGCTCCCCCTTGCGCATGGAGCGCGTGGCCACGGCGCCGTCCGGCAGGTGCCCGGCCTCGACATAGGCATCGGTGCCGGGGTGGGCCTCGACCACTGTGAGGACGCCGTCGGCAGTCAGGTCCGTCCCGGGAGCGACGTCCTGGGAGAGCACGTAGACGCGAGTGGTGTCAGCGGCCGCATCGACCGCCCAGGCCCCCAGGGCCACGGCCGCGGCCACCAGGACCACTCCCCCGGCCATACGTGGATCCTTCCACGCAGGACGGCGCCAGCGACCACCGCGGGGCTGCTCAAGACTCGTCAGGGACCGGCTGCGGCGGGATGACATCACGGGAATCCTCCTTGATCTCCTGTAATCATCGTTGGGATAAAATAGTACCCCAAGGTTATCCACAAGCGTCTTTAAGAATTGTGGAGAGGATCCGGCAGTGGGATCATCGTGGTATGAGCACACGATTCCTGACCATCGCCGACGTCGCCGAGCAGCTGCAGCTGTCCGCCCAGGCCGTGCGCGCCCTCATCCGCACCGGCGACCTACCCGCCATTCAAGTCGGCGCCCGCAAGCTCTGGCGCATCGAGGACCAGGCCCTGGAGGACTACATCCAGCGCCAGCTCGCCTCAACCAGGGCCATGGTCGCGGCGGGCTGGAACGAGGACGAGGAGCCCTGACCCCCGCCCACCAGCCGCCGTCAGCGACTGCGCAGCACCTCGATGGCAGCGGTCATGACGCTGACGACCCCTGCGCCGCCCACCCCGGGAGCGCGACGCGAGCGGCTCCCTCCCTCAGGGTCGACGGCGACATCGACATGGTCCGCACCCACCCGGACCAGCCGCCCCACCACTTCTCCGGAGCCCACCACTAGACGCACCCGCGCTCCCCGCCGGGCGACCTCACGCATCAGAGCCGTCAGCGTGGGTCTGCGTCGACCATCCCGGGGCGCCGGGCCGGCCAGCGACATCGCGGTGGCCACCGCACCCACCGGGACAACGGCCTGCAGCCCCTCCCCCTCATCGATGAGGACGTAGGAGGGCTCCACCCGGCACACCACGCCGTCAACGGGGACACCGCTGCGAGTGCGCAGGTGGATGAGCCTCCCCACCGAGCCTCGCAGACGGTCAACGACCTCGATGGAGGCATGCTCGGCCTCCGCGAGCTCGGCGCTCTGCGCCACCAGGTCCGCACGGCGCTCAGCATCGAAGCTGCTCTCCAGGTCGGCAATCATCGCGTCCCAGTCCATGGGCCCACCTCACCACAGTCCGCCCGCCGAGGAAAGCACTCCGAGGCAACTCAGGTCGCGCTCCGCCACCATCAGCGCCCTCCAGTACCACACCCCCGGGCCTCAGCATGTCACACCGTCACTATTGACATCATCACACCATAGGAGTACACCTAACATTATCAAACGACACCATCGACGATGGAGGGTGACATGGGAGCTCGTCAACGGCTGGCGCTCCTGACCGGAGCATCAGGGGCTGTGCTGATCCTTCTGGGACGCACGGCCCACGGCGCCGCGGAGCAGCTCGCGAAGCTCCCACCGCAGTCCTGGGGGCTGAGTGAGCTGTCGGACGCCGTCGTCGCCGGAACCTGCGCATGCGGGACCCTGGGGGCCTTGTGGCACGTGGTCTCAGCCCTCCTGGCCCTCATGGCGCTTCCCGCAGCGAACGGGCCCGATCCCCTCCGTCCAGGCGGCATCTCCGCGCTGGCCGCCAGAATCCTCGCGACCTGGGGAGCTCCTGCGGTCAGACGCATCACCGCCTCCGCACTGCTCGTCTCCCTGTCCTCGGCGCCCGCGCTGGCCGCCCAGGACACCGGCGGCGGGGACGATCTGGGATGGCGACCCACCAGCTCGGCGCCAGCCTCACCACCGTCGCAGTCCTCGACGCCGTCGCCGCTGCCCGAGCAGCCCCCTTCGAGCGCTTCGACCGGTTCCAACGACTCGGACAGCGCACACCGGTCGGCGGACTCGGCTCCGCCGAGCAGCCAGGCGGCGCAGCCCTCCACCGACCCCGGTTCCCCGCCCCCGTCGAGGCCCACCCATACCGTCGCACCCGGCGAGAGCCTGTGGTCGATCACCGCCCGCCTTCTGCCCGCCGACTCCGGCCCCGCGCGGATCGCGCAGGCCTGGCCGGCCCTGTATCGCGCCAACTCCGAGGTGATCGGCGCCGACCCGTCCTTGATCCAACCCGGCACGGTCCTGAGTGTCCCGGACCCCCTGCCCGCACCGGGCACAACGACAGGAGGTCAGGCGCCCTCACGATGAACCGCCACGTACCAGCACCGCCGGACTCCACCGCCGGACTCCAATGCCGCCCCCGACCCGCCTCCTACTCCGTGCCCACCGAGCGCCCGCCCACTGTCAGGAGCCCACCATGACCGCGACCGCTACCGCCCAAGCCATCCGCCCCGCACGCCGCAAGACCGGCGCTCAACGTCGTAGCCGCCCCGCACCGAGTCACCCGACGCCGACTCGTGCGGTTCCGCAGAAGCCCTCCAAGCCCGTGAACGACTCCGGATCCGTCACACGGGAAGCCTCCCTGACAAGACGGCCCGCCGCCGGAGCCGACGCCTCACGCACGGCCGCGATCGTGGTGACTGCCGCCAGCGAGGTCCTGGCCGGGCTGCGCCCCGTGGATCACCTGGTCCGTTGGACCAGCCCCTCCCTGTTCGAGGCCCTCGCCCGCCGGGCGGGCCTGGCCGCCCGGATCCTGGGACGCCAGACGAGCCCGCGACGGCCACGCATCCGCAGCGTGCGCACCGAGCTGACCATGTCGGGGGCCTGCGAGGCCACCGTCCTGCTGGAGGAGGGAAACCGGGTCCGGGCCGCTGCAGCACGCCTGGAGCTGCTGCGCGAGCGCTGGATCCTCACCGGCCTGGAGATGGCGTGATCCCGTCGGAACCGGGTTGGTCGCCGGGTCCCGACGGGATCATCGACAGTCGTGTCGGCTCTCGCTGAGCCTCAGTGCCGGCGCTTCTTCTTGGAGCGACGGCGCTCGGCCCGGTTGCCGCCCGAGTTGGCGCCGGACCCGGAGGCCCTGCGCGAAGGGGTCCCTGAGGTCTCCTCCTCACCGGACTCGCTGGGGCCGGAGTACGTGACCCGCTGCTCCATGGACGCCTGCCCGGTGTCCCCCAGAACCGTGCCGCGTCCCCGGCCGTCAGCCTGGCCCACGCGGATACCAGCCGCAGCGGTGGCGTTGGCCTTGGCGACCGCCTGGGCCGCCTCGACGGTGCCGTCCTCGGCGGCGCGCTGGGCGGCGGCGTCGAAGCGGGTGACGTTGGCGAAGATCTGCTCGACGGTCTCCTCCCGGATCCCCTCCATCATCGCCCGGAACATGCGGGCACCCTCGTTGGCGTACTCCACGAGCGGGTCGCGCTGGGCCATCGCCCGCAGACCGATGCCCTCCTTGAGGTAGTCCATCTCGTAGAGGTGCTCCCGCCAACGCTTGTCCACCACGGCCAGCAGGATACGGCGCTCCAGGGTGCGCATGGGCTCCTCGCCGAGCTGGACATGGGCCAGGGCGTTGGCCTCGATGCGGGCCTCGGCGTCCTCGTAGGCCACGGCGACATCCTCACTGAGCTCCTCGATGAGACGCTCCGAGGTCAGTGCGTCCTTGCCGCCCAGCGCCTCGACGACCTCGTCCTGGGTCAGGCCCACCGGGTAGAGGCTGCCGAGCTCGCTCCACAGGGCGTCCAGGTCCCACTCGTCGGGGCGTCCCTCGGCCGTGCCGGCCTCGACGATGGAGGTGACGGCCTGGGCCCGGAAGGCCTCGATCTGAGGCTCGAGGTCCTCGCCGTCCAGGACGCGGCGGCGCTCGGAGTAGACCTTCTCGCGCTGCTCGGTCATGACGTCGTCGTACTTGAGGACGTTCTTGCGGATCTCGTAGTTGCGCGACTCCACCTGACGCTGGGCTCCGGCGATGCCACGGGTGACCATCTTGGACTCCAGGGGGACGTCGTCGGGGTAGGCGCCCGAGGACATGATGCGCTGGGCGAGCCCGGAGGCGAACATGCGCATGAGGTCGTCCTCCATGGACAGGTAGAAGCGGGACTCGCCCGGGTCCCCCTGACGGCCGGAGCGGCCGCGCAGCTGGTTGTCGATGCGTCGCGACTCGTGGCGCTCGGTGCCCAGCACGTAGAGGCCGCCGAGCTCGACGACCTCGTCGTGCTCGGCCCGGCAGGCCTCCTTAGCGGCCGCAAGGGCCTGCGGCCAGGCCTTCTCGTACTCCTCGGCGTTCTCCTCGGGGTCCAGGCCGGCCTCCTTGAGGGCGGTGACCGCGATGTGCTCGGCGTTGCCGCCCAGCATGATGTCGGTTCCACGTCCGGCCATGTTGGTGGCCACGGTGACGGCGCCCTTGCGGCCGGCCATGGCCACGACGGCGGCCTCGCGGGCGTGCTGCTTGGCGTTGAGGACCTCGTGAGGGATGCCCTGCTCGCGCAGACGCTCGGAGAGGATCTCCGACTTCTCCACGCTGGTGGTGCCCACCAGGACCGGCTGGCCGAGCTCGTGACGCTCGGCGATGTCGTCGACGACGGCGTCGAGCTTGGCCTCGACGGTGGTGTAGACGAGGTCGGGCTGGTCCTCACGGATCATGGGCTTGTTGGTGGGGATCGGGACGACGCCGATCTTGTAGGTGCCGGCGAACTCGGCGGCCTCGGTCTCGGCGGTACCGGTCATGCCCGAGCGCGAGCCCTCGGGGTAGAGGCGGAAGTAGTTCTGGAGGGTGATGGTGGCCAGGGTCTGGTTCTCGGCCTTGATCTCCACGCGCTCCTTGGCCTCGATGGCCTGGTGCATGCCCTCGTTGTAGCGGCGGCCGGGCAGGACGCGGCCGGTGTGCTCGTCGACGATGAGGACCTCGCCGTCGCGCACGATGTAGTCCTTGTCCCGGTGGAAGAGCTCCTTGGCCTTGATGGCGTTGTTGAGGAAGCCGATCAGGGGGGTGTTCTCCGACTCGTAGAGGTTGTCCACCCCGAGGTAGTCCTCCACCCGCTCGATGCCGGCGGAGAGCACGCCCACGGTGCGCTTCTTCTCGTCGACCTCGTAGTCCTTGCCCGCGCGCAGGCGCTCGGAGATCGTGGCGAACTCCTTGTACCACTTGTTGACGTCCCCGCTGGCCGGACCGGAGATGATGAGCGGGGTGCGGGCCTCGTCGATGAGGATGGAGTCGACCTCGTCGACGATGACGAAGGCGTGACCGCGCTGGACCAGGTCCTCGGGACGCTGGGCCATGTTGTCGCGCAGGTAGTCGAAGCCGAACTCGTTGTTGGTGCCGTAGGTGATGTCGCAGGCGTACTGCTCGCGGCGCTCGGCGGGAGTCTGGCCCACGAGGATGCAGCCGGTGGTCAGCCCCAGGAAGCGGTGGACGCGCCCCATGAGGTCGGACTGGTACTCGGCGAGGTAGTCGTTGACGGTCACGACGTGGACGCCCTTGCCGGTCAGGGCCCGCAGGTAGGAGGGCATCGTGGCCACGAGGGTCTTGCCCTCACCGGTCTTCATCTCGGCGATGTTGCCGCGGTGGAGGGCCGCCCCGCCCATGATCTGGACGTGGTAGGGGCGCATGCCCAGGACGCGGTCGGCCGCCTCCACCACCGTGGCGAAGGCCTCGGGAAGCAGGTCGTCGAGGCTCTCCCCGCCGTCCTGGTAGCGCTCCTTGAGATCATCGGTCATCTCGCGCAGCTCGGCGTCGGAGAGGTCGCTGTACTCGTCGGCGAGAGCCTCCACCTGGTCGGCGATGACATCAAGCTTCTTCAAGGTGCGGCCCTCGCCAATGCGAAGGATCCGGTCCACGATCGACACGCTGCATTCTCCCTTGGGACGTCAGATTGCGAAGAGCGACGATGAGACGCAGGCCGTATCAACCGAGCCGGCCGACTCGACATCGGCGCAGGATCGGCTCGGTATCGGCTCAGGTCTCACCGGCTACCTGCCTCCGTACTCTAGTGGACCTCGCTGGGCGGCGGCCTTTCCAGCACCGAGATTCTTCCCACCGAGGACACAGGTGGAGCACGGGGCCACAGGAGACGGCGACGGCGACTGTCCCGTCGCCGTGTGGACCGCGAGCGCCCGCAGGGGCGGGAAGGATCCGCCTGCGCCACAGTGAGGGCATGGCCCACCACCACCGCGAGACCCGACGCCCCGCCGCACGGCGCCCGCCGCTGGGCCTGCCTGGGCATTTCTCACCGGGCCTGTCCCTGGGGCTGCCGACGAGCTGTGCGGGCTGCGGGCGCTGGGAGACGGCGCTGTGCCCGCGGTGCCGAGAGCTGCTCGAGGCCGGTCCCTTCGCCGTGGAGCACGCCGACGCCGCCGGGGACCTGGACATCTGGGCCCTGGCGTCCTACACCGGCCCGGTGCGCGCCATGGTGCTGGGGTGGAAGAACGGTGCCCGGGAGGACCTGTCGGAGGTGATGGCCCGATCCGGTCGGCGCCTGGGGCGCTGGTGGGCGCTGACGCACCCGCCGGAGGAGATCTGGGAGAGCCCGCCGTGGGACGTGCGGGCACTGCTCGTGGTCCCGGCTCCCTCCGGGATCGTGCGCCGCCTGCGCGGCCGGCTGGTGGCGGCCCGCCTGGCCGACGCCGTCACCCGGGGGATCTGCGAGCAGTGGGCCGGGCGGCGGCCCGCAGCGCTCGTCCTGAGCACGGACCTGCTGCGCCGTCGGGGCGGCGGGGCGCATCAGGCGGGTCGATCCGCCCGTCAGCGGCGGGGCAACCGATCCGCGGCTCCGCGCCTGCTGGCCGCCGTCACCGGCCTGCCGATCCTCCTGGTTGACGACGTCGTGACCACCGGGGCCACTCTGGGCGCCTGCGCCCGGGCCCTGCGGGCGGGCGGCGGGCGGGTCCTGGGGGCCCTGGCGCTGAGCGCCGCCCCGCCCCCGGCGCATGCGCGTACCGCGGTACCGGTCGGCCCCTCCCCGGCGGGCAGCGGAGACCGCGGTACTCGTCGCCATATTGATCCGGGAGCCTCCGCCTTGTCCGCCTGCGGCGATCAGGAGGCTTCCTCTGGGCGTGGCGCGCACGAAAGGGAGGCGTGAACAGCCCCGCATGGTGTACCTTATGTGGCACAACGCACAGGCGGTTCCCGACGCCGACAAGGACAGTCGGCCGGGTCCCCGCCTCGGTGCCTGAGGGCCCTCACGAGGTGATCAGGAGGTGATGACACCAGTCCGAACCCGCCGTGAGACGTGGCGGGTACTTGTCGCACACGGCCCGTCAGGGCCGGCCCACGAGCCCAGAAAGAGGTTCCACCATGGATATCACCGTCGTCGGTCGTAACGCCGAGATCAGTTCTCGCCTGCGCGACTACGTCGAGGACAAGGCCGTCAAGGTTGAGCAGTTCGACCCCCGTGTCCAGCGCGTCGAGGTGGAGGTCACCCACGAGCGCAACCCGCGCCAGGCCGACACCGCCGAGAGAGTGGAGATCACCGTCGTCTCCAAGGGCCCGATCATCCGGGCGGAGGCCTCCTCCTCGGACCGCTTCGCCGCTTTTGATATCGCCATGGGCAAGCTGACCGAGCGCCTTCGTCGGGCCAGGGATCGCAAGAAGGACCACCACCGCCGCCACACCGTGGCCGTACCGAATGAGGACCTCCAGGCAGCACCCGGCGTGGAGGAGCCCCTCGTTCCCGAGACCGGTGACGCGCCGATCGAGGACTCCCCCTCCGCACCCACCGAGACTGGTGTCGCCGTTGAGGCGCAGCTCGGCGACTCCCCGGTGATCGTGCGTCAGAAGCTGCACGAGGCCAAGCCGATGACCGTTGACGAGGCCCTTTACCAGATGGAGCTGGTGGGGCACCCCTTCTACCTGTTCATCGAGAAGTCCTCCAAGCAGCCCTGCGCCGTCTACCACCGTCACGGGTGGACCTACGGCGTCATCCGCCTGGACGCCCAGGTGCTGTAGCCCCATCCGGCCCCGCGGCGCGGGGCCCGTCCAGATATCCGGGTGCTCCGTGGTCCTGACCGACCGGGGGCACCCGGAACTGTGTGTCGGGGCGTCGTCGGGGCGGGCGCGGATCAGGGCAGGGGGAAGGAGGGATCGCTGACCTCGGAGGTGAGCACCCGCCACATCGCCCCGCGACGCTGCCAGGTCTGCCCGCTCTCATCAATGATGAGGAGGGACTCCTCGGAGCGGTCGGAGATGACGGAGCGGGCCCCGCGCACCCCGACCAGCGTGTTGACCGCCCCGCCGACCTGAACGAGACGCACCTCCGGCACGCCTCCGCCCTCGGTGCCGGCAGAGGCCAGAACGCACACGGCATTGGGGGCGCACCAGGACAGTCCGCGCATGCCCTTCTCACTGGCGTGGGGCACCTCCAGGGCCGGCCCCAGCCCGGTGGGACGACCGTCCTGGTCCCTGATGATGATGGCGACGGCGACCCGTCCGTCGGTTCGCCGCACGGCGATCCGCTCGGACTCCACGGACAGGTCGAAGGCCGTGACCGCGCCATCCTGCAGCCAGGACGACTCCAGGGTGGCGCGCTGCCCCGAGCCGTTGACGGCGGTCAGACGACCCTCGGCCAGCAACCAGGCCCAGCCGTGCCGGTCGCCCATCGGCGCCCCCAGTCCACCGGCGCCCGCGGAGGCATCCCCCACCGAGAGGATGACGCTGGCGGACGCCTGCCCCCGGGGCAGGCGCAGCAGGCTGGAGGCCGACAACGCATAGACGGACCCGTCCGCCCCCAGGCTCGGGCTGCGGGCCTCACTGGTCCCCAGGACCCGGTCGGTCGCCAAGGTGATGCGCCTGGCCCCCGTGCCGCGCACGACCGAGCCCTCCGACATGCCCACGATGGCTCCGACCTCGGGGGCCATCGGTGTCAGCTGGGCGGGGGCGCCGAGGTCGACGGTGCCGGCGAGCACTCGTACGTGGTCGATACCGCTGATCTGAACGAGGCTCTGCTCGATCTGGGCCACCATGAGCCGACGGGCGTCCTCCGAGGCGGGGTCGGAGTCCGCGCTCAGGTGGACGGTGGCGGTGCCCGCCTCGACGACGACCCCCCGCCCCGCCCGCTCGGCGTTGCGTGGGATGAGGTTGGTGGCCCCCTTCGCAAGCCAGTCCGAGGGCCCGGCCAGCAGCCCGGAGACGAGGGAGTCTGTCTGCGAGCTGCGCGGGTACCACCGCAGCTCGGGGACGAACCTGGAGCGGTCACGGGACAGGAAGGCCAGGGAGCTGACCGCGAAGTTCTGCATGAGTCGGGAGAAGGGCAGCAGGATGCCCTGGGGCAGACCGACGATGCGCCACTGGCCGGTGGAGTTGGTGGCCAGGGAGAACTCGCCGGCATAGGTGCTCCCCTCCGGGGCGGGGGTGAAGACGCCCAGGGAGTTGAGGACCCCCACCTGCCCGGAGGTCACCGTGAAGGAGCCGTTGGCCGCCACCGAGACCTGTGGCTCGGTCGACCCGCTGTAGGCACTCACCGTCTCCAGGGGCTTCCACTGCGCGACGGCGTGATCGCTGAGGAACTGCTTGGCGGTGGCGAAGTCGTCGGAGAACCCTGCGATGGTGGCGCGCAGGAAGCCGTTGACGATGTCCTCGGCCGAGTCCCCCTCGCCCGGTCCGGGCGCGGTCTCGATGAGGGCGTTGGTGTCGGAGGCGGCCACCCCGGAGCGGGTGACGCCGCTGGAGCTCGGAAGCGTCGTGCAGCCGGCCAGCACGCCTGCGGCCGTGGCCGAGATCAGTCCCAGCGCGCCGCGTCGCGACAGTCTGGCCGGAGCCGTCCGGGAGGCCTCGATGGACTCGACGGGCTCAGTGGGCTCGCAGGACGCGCGCCCCTCGGTGAGCGCGTTGCGGTTCGTCGGCTGCGTCATCGGCGCCACCCCTCTTCCTCAGTCTCCTCAGGTGTGCGGGTGGCGGGCTCCTGACCGGGAAGGACGACGACGACCCGGCCGACGTCCTCGGTGACCGCGTCATGGCTCTCCCCGGCCAGGGGGATGTCGCCCAGGACGACGCTCTGGCGTGCCCGGCGCGTGGCGGGCGCGGGCCCCAGGGGCCCGACCGGGGAGAAGGGGGACTCCTCGTCAATGGGGATGCCGGCGCGGGCCACGGCGGGCGCGTCCTGCGGGACGAGCTCGAGCGGCCCGGGGCCAGTCAGCCGGCCGGGACCGCCGTCAGTCCCCTGGGTGCGGGGCAGGACCAGCAGGAAGGAGGAGCCGTCGGCCGGCCATCCCCAGGCCGAGAGGCGACCGCCGTGCAGACGGGCGTCCTCCATGGCGATGGACAGTCCCAGGCCGGTCCCTCCCAGGCTGCGTTTGCGCGAGGGGTCGGCCCGGTAGAAGCGGTCGAAGACCTTGGTGACCACGTCAGGGCTCATGCCGATCCCGTGGTCGCGCACCCGCACCGCGACCGCGTCGTCGTCCACGGCGACGGTGACGTCCAGCGGCTTGCCCTCGCCGTGCTCGAGCGCGTTGACCACAAGGTTGCGGATGATGCGCTCGACCCTGGTGACATCGATCTCCGCGGTGGCCGGCTCCTCGGGGAGGTGGAGGCGCAGCTCGGTGCCGGTGGCGTCGAAGTGGAACTGGGTGGTCTCAATGACGGTGTCGACCACCTGGGCGAGGTCGATCCTCTCCAACCGGAGCTTGACGTTTCCGGAGTCGATGCGGGAGATGTCCAGCAGGTCGGTGAGCATGGTCTCGAAGCGGTCCACGGAGCTCGACAGGACCTGGATGCTGCGCAGGGCGAAGGGATCGGAGATCTCCTCGCGCGCGTCCTGGATCTGCTCCGTGGCCAGGCGGATCGAGGCCAGCGGGGTGCGCAGCTCGTGGGAGACGTCGGAGACGAAGAGGCGCTGCACCTTGGACAGGGACTCCAGGCGCTCGATCTGGTCCTCCAGTGAGGTCGCCATGTGGTTGAAGGACCTGGCCAGGGTGGATATCTCATCCTCCCCCTCAATGCTCAACCGCTCGGCCAGCAGCCCGGAGGCCAGACGCTCGGCGGCCCGGGCGGTGTGCCGCACGGGGCTGAGCACCCATCTGGTGAAGGCCCACACCACGACGATGAGGATGGCCAGGAAGCCCAGCCCCCCAATGGTGATGTTGCGCGAGGCCAGGGAGACGATGCGCTGCTCACTGGCCAGGCTGTAG
Source organism: Actinomyces oris (assembly GCF_001929375.1). Lineage (GTDB taxonomy): Bacteria > Actinomycetota > Actinomycetes > Actinomycetales > Actinomycetaceae > Actinomyces > Actinomyces oris_B. Next base: position 13,411 of record NZ_MSGO01000016.1, read on the forward strand.
ACGAGGTAGAGGTCGTACTCCCCCGCCAGGGGCAGGCTCACCCGGGTCCCCACGATGAGCCCCGGATCCGTGCCCCCCTCATCGTTGGGAACCGCCACCGACTGCCAGTACTGGGCGCGCGCCCCGCCCTCATCAAGGGCCCGGGACATCTCACTGGTGATGAGGGAGCGCAGGCGGGTGTCGGTCTCCAGGTCGTTGACGACCGTCGTCGAGGTCTCCTCCTCGTTGCGCAGCATGAGAACCCCGACCCCTCCGGAGGAGGAGATCGAGTTCTTGGCGCCGTTGACCTGCCGCTCCGCCGTGGCCGAGACCTCATCAACGGTGACTGCCGTGGTCGAGTCGAACTCGGCCTGGGCGACGCTGGCGCGCAGCGCGGCGTCGGCGAGGATGACGTCACGCTGATCGGCGAACACCTCGGACCGGATCCGGTCGGTCACGAAGGTCAGCAGCAGCACGATGAGAAGCAGACCGATGACGGTGGCGGTGCACACCATGCGCACCTCCAGGCTGCGGCGCAGCAGCCCCGGCAGAGGCAGACGCCGGACAAGACCCTCATCCGCGGTGCCCACCGATGACCCCATCGACGTGCCCACTGAATTACGCATCGGGTTCATTGTATGGCGCCCGATGCGCCGTCGCTCACGCGGATTCGCCGACCCTGTAGCCGACACCGCGCACCGTCACCACGATCGAGGGACGCTCGGGGTCCTTCTCGATCTTGGCCCGCAGGCGCTGAACGTGGACATTGACCAGACGGGTGTCAGCCGGGTGCTGGTAGCCCCACACCTGGCTGAGGAGCTCCTCGCGGGTGAAGACCTTCCACGGCGAGCGGGCCAGGGTCACCAGCAGCTCGAACTCCAGCGGCGTCAGGGAGATGACCGACTCGCCGCGCTTGACCTGGTGACCGGCGACGTCGATGTCGAGGTCCCCGGCACGCACGTGCTCGGCCGCGCCGGGGTTGGTGCGGCGCAGACGGGTGGAGACGCGGGCCAGCAGCTCCTTGGACTTGAAGGGCTTGGTCACGTAGTCGTCCGCACCGGCCTCAAGACCGGCGACGACGTCCTGCGTGTCGGTGCGCGCGGTCAGCATGATGATCGGCACGTCGGACTCGGATCGGATGAGCCGGCAGATCTCGACGCCGTCGAGCCCCGGAAGCATGAGGTCGAGCAGGACCAGATCGGGGTTGACCTCGTGGAAGGCGTCCAGGGCCTTGGCCCCGTCATGACAAAGGGTGGGCGTGTAGCTCTCCGACTCCAGCATGATGCCGATCATCTCGGCCAGGGATGCATCGTCGTCGACGACCAGAATGCGCGTGCTCATAGCCCGTATCTTGGCATGAGCCCCAGGACCCGAGGGACATCCAGGCCACCGAGATGGCGTCCACAGTTTCCTCAGGGATTTACGAGAATCCCCTCAGTTACGGGAAAAAACGGCGTCAGCGCGCCCAAGAGCCAGGAATATTGCGGCCGAACCGTGATCTTCGAGGGGCCCCGGCCCGGACACGTCCACAGGGCAGCACGCAGCCCCAGCGGCATATTTCCTCCTTCAGGGGGAGGGCGCGACGACGGCCGAGCATGACAGCATGGGCTTATGAGTACCGATTCTCATCCCGACGACGTCAGTCCGAGCGGTGACTCGGGCCGTCAGCCCCCCACCGCCCCCGGTGGGGGCTTCGTCGGAGGCGACCAGGACGGATGGCAGGCCCCCGACGCCGGGGCCTTCACAGGAGCCCCCTCCTACCCGGCGCAGGACTCCGCACCGGGGGCTCAGTATCCCGGCTACGGCGGCTACCAGACGCCACCGGTCGGCCAGCCGGGCCACACGGGCGCATCGGGTCCCGGCTACACCACGTATCCCGGCGCTTCCGCGGGCCCCGGTGCACCCGGGTACCCGGGCTATGGCGGCTACACGTCGGTCCTGGCCCCCAAGCCGTCGATCATTCCGCTGCGGCCGCTGTCCATCGGGGAGATCCTCGGAGGCGCCTTCGAGTCCCTGCGCGCCAACCCCAAGGCGATGTTCGTGCCCGCGCTGGTGGTCATGAGCATCGTGGGGCTCATGTCCGCCGGCAGCCTCGCCCTGTTCCTGTCCCGGCTCAGCCTGCCGAACCTGACGTCCGGAAAGGTTGAGCTCTCCGACGCCGACCTGGAAGATATCGGGTCATCGTTGGTGGGCCTGTTCGTCCAGCTCGGCGTGACCAGCGTGCTGAGCATGCTGGCCACCTCGATCCTCATCGGCCTGCTCATCGTGACCGTCTCACGCACCATTCTGGGCCGCAAGGCCTCCCTGAGCGACGTGTGGCAGCGCACCCGACCGCGAGTGTGGGCCCTCATCGGTCAGACGCTCCTCATCCAGCTCATCCTCACCGTCATCACCGCCGTCTTCGTCGCGCTCGCCGTCGGCATCGGCTGGGCTCTCCTGGGGAACATCATCGTCAACGGGGCCGATGAGGACTCCGCCGGGGTCATCATCGTTGCCTTCCTGGTGCTCCTTGCGGTGATCGCCGCGCTCGGGCTGGCGACCTTCGCGCTGATGTGCAAGCTGTGCCTGGCACCGGCGGCACTGGTCCTGGAGAACATCGGCGTCCTCGAGGGGATCTCCCGCTCCTGGACCCTCACGCGGGGCTACTTCTGGCGGATCGTCGGCATCCGTCTGCTCTCCTTCATCATCGTCTTCTTCGCCACCCAGGTAGTGTCCCAGGGCGTGTCCATCGTCATGCAGGGGATCGCGTACGCCGCTCCGAGCACCACGATCGCGGTCATGGTGGCATCGACGCTGCTCAATAGCCTCATCCAGGCCGCGATCCTGCCCTTCGACTCCGCGGTGGTGGCGCTCATGTACACCGACCTGCGGATGCGCTCCGAGGGACTGGACGTCGAGCTGCGTCACGCCGCCGGAGTATGAGCCGGCCGTGGTCCTTCTCAGCACGATCAGCATCGAGGCCCCGGCGACCCCAGACGCCGCCGAGGGCCGGCGCGCCGCAGGAAGGGAGCTCTCCCGCCCGATCTACCACGACCATCACGATCTGTGGGACCGGATCTGGAGCTGGATCCGGGAGCTCTTCGATGCCGGCAGCATGGTCCCGGGGGTTCCTTCCTGGGTGTCGACGACCATCGTGGTCCTCGTCGTCGCCGCCGGTATCGCGCTGCTGATCCTCCTGCTGACCAAGTTCTCCTCGGCACGCCGGGTAGCGACGCCGCCGTCGTTGTCAGTGCTCACCGACGACCGCGACGCCGCCACCCTGACCCGAGCCGCGAACGCGGCGTCCGCGCGAGCAGACTTCGCCACCGCCGTCGTCGAACGGTTCCGCGCCATCATCCGTTCCCTCGACGAACGCGGGATCATCGACGAGTACCCCGGCATGACGGCCCTCGAGGCGGCCGCGCTCACCCACCGGGCCCTCGGTGAGCACCGGGTCGTTGCCCCGCTGCACGAGGCCGCTCACCTGTTCGACGCCGTCCTCTACGGTCGAGTGGTCTCCACCAGCGCCCAGGACCAGCAGATGCGCGAGCTCGCCGATCAGATGGCCACGGTCGCGCTGCCCACCGGACGCGCCCTCGCCGGTGCCTCCGCCCAGGCCGCGGAGAGGCCTGCATGAGCACCTCCACGGCGACATCGCAGCACTCCACGCCCCCGCCCTCCCCGGTCGAGGCGTCCCAGGCCCAGGTGACGGGCCCCCACTGGTCCCGGCGCTGGCGCCGGTGGCGCCCGGTCTTCATCGCGGTGGCCCTCATGATCGTCCCCGTCCTGGTCACCGTGTGGACTCGGACCGTCACCTCCACGACCCCTCTGGCCATCGACAACCCCAAGGACTGGGGAACCATGGCCGTCGCCGAGCTACTGCGCCACGAGGGAGTCTCCGTGAGCAAGGCGGGCAGCCTCTCCGAGGCCGTGGATGCCGGCCGCCAGGGCGCGACCATCGCCGTGGTCAACGCCGACCGGCTCAGCGGCGAGGACAGGCGGGCCCTGGCCCAGGCGGGTGGAGACGTCGTCGTCATCGGCGCTGAGGGCGGCAGTGACGCTCTGGCGGGACTGACGGACATGACCGCCAAGGGCACCGCCGCAACGACCTCCACCACCCTGGTGCCGCAGTGCGACGACGCCGACGCCCAGGCCGCCCAGAGCCTGGCCGGCACGCGCGCCTCGGTGTCTTTGCAGGGCGATGACGACGCCGTCGGCTGCTTCCCGGTGGGCGAGGACCGTTACGCCTACGCCACGGACTCCCTGCCCAGCGGTGCCACGCTGCGTGTCCTGCCCGATCCCGCACCGGTGACCAACGCGCACCTGGCCCAGGAGGGGAACGCGGCCCTGGGCGTGCGCGCGCTGGGGCACCACAGCCGCCTGCTGTGGCTGGACGGACAACACATGGAGGCCCCCTCCGTGTGGAACTCCCCCTCCACACCGCCCTGGCTCCCGGTCCTCATCTTCCAGCTCCTCGTCATCGCCGGCGTGCTGGCGATCGTTCAGGGGCGTCGCTTCGGCGGCATCGTGAGTGAGGACCTGCCCGTCGTCGTGCGCTCCACCGAGACCATGGTGGCCCGCGGGCGTCTCTACCGTCAGGGCTCGGACCGGCCCCGGGCGGCTCAGGCCCTGCGCTCGGGCGCCGCGCTGCGTCTGGGTGCCGCGTTGGGCCTGCCCCCCGGGACCTCGCGCCGTGACGTCATCGCCGCCGTCTCCTCGGCCTCCGGCACCGCTGCCTCCACGGTGGACTCGCTTCTCTACGGTCCGCCGCCCTCCAGCGACAGCGCCCTGGCCACCTTGGCAGTTCAGCTCGACCAACTCGAGAGCGAGGTTCACTCCACATGAGCACGGACAGCACCGACCCCACCCGCGAGCCGGGCGTCGCAGGCGACGCGGACACCGAAGCCCCCCGCCCTCGGGTCCCCGAGGAGCCGGAGGCCTCAGGCACCCGCAGCACCACCAGGGTCTCCCCGCCATCCCCCACCGAGGAGGCCTCCTCCGACCCGCGCAAGCGCCTGGTGGCCGTGCGCAGCGAGGTGGGCAAGGCCGTCGTCGGCCAGGAGGCCGCGGTGACCGGGCTGGTCATCGCCCTGCTCGCCGGCGGGCACGTCCTGCTCGAGGGCGTCCCCGGCGTGGCCAAGACCCTCCTGGTGCGGTCGCTGGCCACCGCGCTGGACGTGGAGACCAAACGCATCCAGTTCACCCCCGACCTCATGCCGGGGGACGTCACCGGCTCACTCATCTACGACTCCCGCAGCGCCCAGTTCTCCTTCCGGGCCGGCCCCGTCTTCACCAACCTCCTGCTGGCCGACGAGATCAACCGCACCCCGCCCAAGACGCAGTCGGCACTGCTGGAGGCCATGGAGGAGCGCCAGGTCTCCATCGACGGCGAACCCCGGGCCCTGCCCGATCCGTTCATGGTGATCGCCACCCAGAACCCGGTGGAGTACGAGGGGACCTACCCGCTGCCGGAGGCCCAGCTGGACCGTTTCCTGCTCAAGCTGGTGCTGCCCCTGCCCGAGCGGGCCCAGGAGATCGAGGTGCTCTCCCGCCACGCCTCGGGATTCGATCCGCGAGACCTGCCCTCGGCAGGGCTGCGGCCGGTCGCCGAGGTCCAGGATCTGGCTCAGGCCCGCGCCCAGGTGAGCACCGTCGGAGTCACGCCGGAGGTGCTGGCCTACGCGGTGGATCTCGTACGCGCCACGCGATCCATGCCCTCGGTGGCCCTGGGGGTCTCGCCGCGCGGAGCCACGGCGCTCCTGGCCACGTCACGGGCCTGGGCATGGCTCGCCGGCAGGTCCTTCGTCACTCCCGATGACATCAAGGCGCTGGCCCTGCCGGCTCTGCGCCATCGCATCAAGCTGCACGCCGAGGCCGAGATGGAGGGCATCACCCCTCAGTCCGTCATCGAGGCCGTGCTGAGAACCGTTCCGGTCCCACGCTGAGGCATCGGCCGCCGGCGGCCAACAGCACAGAACCGATCACCTGACCGACTCACGACAGGAGTGGCATGTTCCTGACGATGCGCGCCGTGTGGGCGATGCTTGCGGGGATCGCCCTGGTCCTCATCGCGCCGCGCCCGGCCACCGTGCTGGCCTGGGCCGGCGTGGTCATGGTCCTCGTCGTGATCGACGTGGTCTGCGCCCCCTCGCCGGCGGTGCTGCGGGCCTCGCGCTCCGTGAGCCACGGAGTGCGGCTGGGAGAGTCGATCACCGAGACGCTGACGCTCACCAACACCGGTCGGCGCACGGCCCGCCTCCTGCTGCGCGATGCCTGGCCCCCCAGTGCCGGGGCGACCCACGAGCGCGGGACGATGACGCTCCCACCGGCCCAGCGCCGTCGGCATTCCACGGTGCTCACGCCCCGACGCCGGGGGGATCGCCGGGCGGGGCCGTTGACCGTCAGGGTGATGGGTCCTCTGGGCATCGCGGGGCGGCAGGCGTCATTGGACGTTCCCGCCTCCGTCCGGGTCCTGCCGGCCTTCCGCTCACGTCGCCACCTGCACTCGCGACTGGCCCGGCTGCGGGAGATGGATGGGCGCAGCGCCGTCATGGTGCGCGGGGAGGGGACCGAGTTCGACTCCCTGCGCGAGTACGTCGTCGGAGACGACGTGCGCTCCATCGACTGGCGCTCCACCGCCCGCCGGGGCGAGGTGCTGGTGCGCACCTGGCGCCCGGAGCGCGATCGCAGGGTTCTCATCATCATCGACTCGGGCCGCCTGTCCGCCGCCCGGCTGGGGGACGCCCCCAGGCTCGACGCCCAGATCGAGGCCACCCTGCTGCTGGCGGCCCTGGCCTCCCGCGCCGGCGACCGGGTCGACGTCCTGGCCATGGACGACGCCGTGCGCGCGCAGGTGCGCGGCAGCGCCGGACCGGGGCTCATGACCGAGCTGGCCGAGCACCTGACCGATGTGGAGCCGCGCCTGACCGAGCTCGACTGGGCCCTCGTGGCCTCCCTGGTGCGCACCACGCTCTCGCAGCGTGCACTGGTGGTGGTCATCTCCGCCCTGGACGGCAGCGCCGGGGACGCGACGATGATTCGGACGCTGGCGGCTCTGGCCCGGGATCACACGGTCGTTCTCGCCTCGGCCATGGACCCCGAGCTGGAGGAGCTCAGGGCGGCACGGGACGACACCGACTCGGTGTACGTGGCCGCCTCCGCGGAGAAGGACCTGGTGGAGATGCACGCCGTGCGCCGCCGCCTGAGCCGCGGTGGGGTGGAGGTCGTGGAGGCGCCCGACCAGGGGCTCGCTCCGGCACTGGCCGACCGCTACCTGGACCTCAAGGCGGCGGGGCGGCTATGAGGCGCACTGTGACGGCACCCGGCTCAGCCGGCCTCGGGCTGGACGTAGCCGGCCTCGTCGTCCTCGAGGTCCCCCGTGGCTCCTGCGACGACGGCGGAACGCCCCAGGATGAGGGTGTAGGCCCACAGCAGCGCCAGCGCGCCGGCTCCGATGATGATCTTGGCCGGCCAGGCGATGGGGGCCGGAGTCACGAAGGCCTCAATGATTCCAGCAACAGCCAGGGCGGCGGTCAGGCCCACGGCCACCGTGATGAGGGCGCGCCCCTCGGCGGCCAGCGCGGCGGCGCGACTGCGAGGGCCGGGGACCAGCAAGGTCCAGAAGAGCTTGAGTCCGGCCGCGCCGGCGATGAAGATGCAGGTCAGCTCCAGCAGGCCGTGAGGCGAGATGAGCGAGAGGAACACGCCGAGCATGTCGTGGTCGGCCATGATCGCCCCGGCCCGTCCCACGGAGACGGCGTTCTGGTACAGCGTGTAGAACGGCAGGAACCCCGTGATCCCTCCGGCCACGCAGATCGCTGCGATGCGGGCGTTATTCGTCCACACCGCAGCGGCGAAGTCGGGGGCGGAGTACGTGGAGTAGTAGGACTCGAAGGCCTCATGGGCGTAGGTGTCCAGCTTCTCGGGGCTGCCCAGAGCGGCCATGGCCTCAGGACTGCGCAGGGTCCACACCCCCACCACCAGCGCCAGGGCGATCTCGGCAACCATGACCCCGCAGGTCCACCATCGGATGCGGTACAGGGCCGCGGGCACGGACTGGAGAACGAAGCGGCGCACCGAGCGGCTCCGCACCTCCCGTGTTCCGGTCAGGCGGCCACGAGCCGCGGCCACTCGGGAGGACAGCTCGGCGATGAGCTGGGGATCCGGTGCGGCCGAGCGCACCCGCGACAGATGGCGGGCACAGGTGCGGTAGAGAGCCACGAGCTCATCGGTCTCAGCCCCGCTGAGGTGGCCGCGCCCCACGAGCACGTCGAGACGTTCCCACTGATCGCGGTGCGCCGCGGAGAAGGCATCAAGATCCACGCAAGGAGTCTGTCATGATGGCCGCATCGCCCACATCCTCCGAGCGAATGATCGAGCCCGAGCTGCTCATCACCGGTGAGGCAGTCGCCCTGGACATCACCCCGGCAACGGTCGCCAATCGCATGGTCTCGGGGCTCATCGACTACACCGTCTACGCCCTGGGGGCAGGACTGTCCGTGCTCGTGGTGATGGGACTGGTCATCGCCGACGGCTCGGACCTCGCTGAGAACCTCGCCTTCCTCCAGGCGCTGCTGTCCCTGGTCGCCCTGGCCTGGATGGTCGTCATCCCCCTGCTCGTCGAGCTCCTCAGCCGAGGCCGGAGCCTGGGCCGCATGGTGACCGGGGCCCGAGTGGTGCGCGACGACGGCGGGGCCGTCAGGCTGCGCCACTGCCTGGTGCGCACGCTGCTGGCCGTCGTCGAGATCTGGGGCACCTGGGCCGTACCGGCCCTGTGCGCCAGCATCGTCTCCAAGCGGGGGAAGAGGTTCGGGGACATGCTGGCCGGCACCTACGTGGTTCGGGAGCATCACCGCTCCCACACGGCGCCACCGCTGCTCATGCCCCCCGAGCTGGCCCAGTGGGCGGCGGGCACGGACCTGAGAGCCCTGCCCGGCAACCTGAGCCTGACGGCGCGCACCTTCCTGCAACGCGCCTCCTCCCTCGTGCCCGTCTCCCGCCACCAGCTGGGGCTGGAGCTGGCCTCTCAGGTCCAGGGATACGTCTCTCCCCCGCCTCCCGCGGGCACGCACCCCGAACGGTTCCTCGCCGCGGTCCTCACCGAGCGGCGCAACCGTGAGCTGGTGCTGGAGAGCCGCAACCGCCGGCTGGAGGAGGATGTGCTCCGAGACATGGCCCGTCCGCCCTATGAGGTGGGCCAAGAGACTCGACGACGCTGAGGCTCCCCGTACTCGTTCCCGGAACGGGGCATCCGGGCCGGGACAGGGGCGTGCCGCCTCATCGGCGCGGGTCGGGCGCGGGAGCGCGCGATGCCTCGTGAATCAGGAGGATCGGCACGCCGTCGCGCACCGGAAAGGCCAGCCCCGTGCTCCGGGAGACCAGCGTCGGGCGACCGGCCTCGTCGACGCCGTCAACGAGCTCGTCGCCGCTCAGCGGGCAGCGCAGGGCGGACCGCAGCCCCGAGGGGAGGACGCCACTGCGCTCGGGCACGGGTACGTCGTCCGACCGGCTCATGCGTCGCCCTTCTGTCCGCGCAGGACCCGCAGGTGCCCGCGCCGCAGGATCTCGTCCTCGGCGATCTCCGGCGGGGGCGGCAGCGGGGCCGTCAGGGAGGCCGGCATGATCCCGCCGGGGCGGGGCCGGTGCTCGGCCGGCGAGACGACCGGGCGCGGGGCGCGAGAGGCCTCACGAACGGCGTCGGCCAGGGCCAGGAGGTCGTCCTCGCTGGGTGGCGCCGGCTCGAACTCGGTGGCCAGGCGGATGATCTGCCAACCCCTCGGGGCCGTGAAGGAGGAGACGTGCTTATCGCACAGGTCATAGGCCTCGGGCTGGGCCTCGGTGGCCAATGGTCCCAGCACGATGGTGGAGTCCGCGTAGACGGAAGTCAGAGTGGCCACGGCTGGGCGCTCGCAGCCGGGCTTGCGGCAGTGTCGGACTCTTCTCACGCTCGCAGGTTACCGTGCCGTTGCCCGCCGGTCATCCAGACGCCGCCTAGGCTGGCCGATGTGACCGACCTGTTCCCCTTCTCGCCCGGGCGGATTCCCCCGCGATCCGCCACTGCACCGGGGCGGCGCCCGAGCAGTCGTCGTGACCGTCACGGCCGGGGGCTGCGCGGTCCGCTCCTGCCGCCGAACCTGCCGGCCTGGCGCACCCGCGCCGAGCGCTTCGACGAGCTCGTCGTGGACGCGGCCCAGGACCTGGCCAGACGCTGGCCGTCGGTGGATCAGATCCAGTTCGCCGTCGAGGAGGTCCCGCCCTCGGATCCGGCGCCCTGGGAGCGCTCGGTCGTGCTGGGACGCGGCTTCACCGCGGAGCCTCGCGCGGGACTGCCGGCGCGCGTGGTCATCTACCGGCGACCGGTGGCCTCCCGGGCCACGAACGAGGCCGAGCTGGCCGACCTGGTGCACCGTGTCGTCGTCGAGCAGGTGGCCCTCATGCTGGGACGCCGACCCGAGGAGATCGATCCGGGTTCGGCGCTGTGAACCGTCGGCGCGCTTCTTCGAGCCGGGCGGATTTCGCGAAGCCCTACCGTTTTTCCGCCCGGCTACGCGAAGAATGCCCGGTTGGGTGAGAAGAACGAGAAGGAGGCGTGCGTCAGTCCAGCAGGATGCGACGCTGGGCCTGAACGGTGGCGTCGGGCTGAGCCGGCACCGTGGAGATGAGCGTCCCGGCCAGGTCTCCGCCGGCCTGCGCGGTCACGATGGTGGCGGCGGCCAGGCCGCTGGCGGCGCGCGAGGTCCCCGACGAGCCCTCCTGGCCGGCCGCGCTCAGGCGGAGGGCGGCGACCTTGTCCGGCACCTCGACGACGACGGAGGCGCCCTTGACGACCTTGACGTCCTGCTTCCAGGAGCCGTCGAGGGAGGACAGGGTGACTGAGGTGGTCTCACCGCTGTTGGCCACGGCGACCGCCGAGCTCAGGGAGGCCGCGCGCGGCACCGCCAGCAGGCCGGAGTCCGCGGCTCCCGGCAGCGCGGCCTGCGCCCACGCCTGGTCGTGGACGAGGGCCTTGGAGCGCGCGGGGTACTCACCACCGCTGCGCACCACGCGGACGGCGGCTCCCACCGGCGCACTCGAGGTGACCTGCACGCCGTAGGTGCCCGCGGGCACGCCGGCCAGCTGGATGTCGAAGACGGAGCCGGCGTCGATGGTCACGGACTGCGCCCCGCTCAGTGGACGGGCCCCGTCCTTGCCGAGCATGGTCACCGACACGGTCGCCGGGGCCGCTCCGGGGTTGACGATGCGCACGGCCGGGGTGTCGGAGGAGTCGGCGCCGGTCTTGGCATCGGGAACCTCGCCCTGTGCGGCGGGCTCGACGATCTCCACGCCGGGGATCACGAGGTCGGTGGCCGGGGCGGCTCCCGGGGTGATGACGTCGGTGCCGGCGGGGGTCTCCCCGTCGAGGGACTCGGTGACGAGCGCGGGCACCACGGAGCCGCCGTCGGCCTCGACGGATACGGCGATGCGCGGGTCCTGGCTGCCCTTCGTCTCCAGGGCCAGGGAGGAGGAGCCGCCGGCGGGCACAGTGATCTCCCCGTTGCTGGGCAGGCTGAGTCTGCCGATGGAACCGTAGAGGGTGACCTTCGCGGTGGCGGGGGTGACGCCGGGGTTGACCAGCCGCAGCTCGGCCGACGAGCCCGCTGCGATGGATCCGCCCACGATCCAGGACATGGCGGCCGGCTGGGTGCAGGGGGCGGCGGTGAGACCGCGCAGGTCACCGCTCTTGACCAGAGTCGTCACCGCCCCGACGGCGTTGGCCACCTGGCCGTCCGCGGGCACGAGGGTGAGGATGCCGCCCTCGGCGGTGTTCGTGGAGGTGGCGGTGTCGGTGGGGATGGTCCGACCCGCGTAGGTGGCCGACTGGGCGGTCCCGGCTCCCTTCGCCGGAACGATGGCGGTGGTGGACTCCATGGCGCCGACGTCGGTGCCCCGCAACGTGTTGGTGGGCGCGTGCGGGCACACGTATGTGGTGGCGCCTCCGGGCTGGGCCAGGCTCAGGGCCTGCAGCTGCGGGGTCGGCGTGGTCGGCGCGGCGTGCCCCCACCAGGTGACGCCTCCGACAGCGGCGGCGAGCGCGAGCGAGGTCAGGACGCCGGCGCCGCGAGCGACTGTCCGCCCCAGCGACCGGCGGTGCCGCCTGGTGCTGGCAGAGCTCCTCCGACGCTTCGTGGGAGTGGTGTCGGTCTCGTCCTCGGCCAGTTCCGGGTCCGGGCTCGCCGACTCGTGCTGCGGGGTCTGGGGCTCGGACTTCTCCCGTGAGTCCTGCTGGCTGTCGGCGTCGTCCTGACGGGGCCGGGTCATGAGGCCATCTCCTTTCCGCGTCGCAGGGGCAGTGCCGCCACCAGGGTCAGGGCCCAGACGGCCCAGATCGTGTAGGTCGCGGCGGCGGTGGACGTACGGGTGTGGGTGATCACCAGCTCCCCGCCCTCGGAGCCGACGGTGAAGGCCTGCTTCCAGCTGCCGTCCGATGCGGGAACCGTGGTGGCCTCGAGACGCCTGCCATCGAGGGTGGCGCGCCAGCCGGCGTCGGAGCGCTCCACCATGACGAGGGTACGGGGGCCCGATCCGGCGGGGATACGGGTGCGGGTTCCCGAACCGGTACCGGTGGAGGCGACCGGGGTGACCTCACCACCGGCGTCGACAAGGCTCAGGCGGGCCGAGTCGGGGTGCGCCGAGGACGTGACCCGCCAGGAGTTGCCCGAGGCGGTCTGGGCGAGCTGCTCCAGTCCCGGCGTCGAGGCCAGGCCCACGCGGGCCTCGGCGGTGACGGAGTCGCTCTCCTTGTCGTCGAGCAGGACGACGGCGATGCCGTGGGCCGCCAGGGCGTCGGCGGCCCCCTTGTCCTGGCCGGCGGTGGCGCGGGTGACGATCTGGGCGAGCTCGGCGTCAGCCGGGTCGTCCAGGACGAGGGCCTGGGTGGCGGAGGAGGCGCTGCGTTTGGTCCCCGGGCCGTTCTTGGCCGGCTTGAGTCCGGGATCGGCCAGTGCCGCTGCGCCGCGGGTGCGCGCCTTGACGTTGACCGCTCCGGGCAGGACGTCGCTGACCTGGGTGCCGGGCCCGCGCCAGATGGTGGCTTGGAGCCCCTGAGGTGTCGAGGTCAGTCTGAGGACTCTTCCGGCCGCCTGAGACCCCTGGAACTGCCCGGCGATGAGGGGGATCTGCTGGGGCGTGGAGTGCAGAACCAGGACCTGCGGGTTGCTGCCGCGGTGGGCCTGGTAGGACCAGACGCCACCGATCACCACCGGGGCGAGCAGGACGAGGCAGGCCGCGGTCGTGAAGGCCGCCCTGAGGCGGCGCGACCCCCTGCGCCTCACCGTGGAGTCAGCGGCCGTGGAGGACGTCGCGTCGGTCTCCTTCCGCCTCCTGCGCTCCAGTGCTCGACGGCCGCCCCGGGACCGCTGTGCGATGAGGGCCCAGATGGTCTCACCGGCAGTCAGGGCCGCCGCGAGGAAGCCGCTCAGCGCCAAGGAGAGACCGGCCCCGGACCATCCGTTGACGGGAGCCAGGCCGCCTCCGGCGACGTCCGGCCCCAGCCCGGTCGGGGTGCGCAGGCTGAGCCCTGCCAGGATGAGCCCGCCCAGGGCCAGGAGGATGCCGGTGCGGGCCACCCGGACGCGCCGGGAGACGAAGAGACCGACGACGCCGAGGGCCGGGACCAGCGCGAGCAGTACCCGCAGCAGGGCGCTCAAGGCCCCCGAGGACGTGAGGGCGCCCAGGTCCACCGGGGAGCCGACCAGCAGATCGAGGCTGCTGGGCGCCGGTACGGAGACGGGCAGGCCGATGTCGGTCAGCAGCAGCCGGACCCCCTCGGCCCATCCTGCGCTCCGGCCCAGGCGCCAGGCGCCCCACCAGGCCGGGGCGGCGGTGGCCAGCATGGGTACCAGGGTGAGGACGAGCTTGAACCCGCGTCGTGTGGTCACCGACAGCAGCAGGACGATGACGGCCAGCACGGCGGCGGTGGCCGGGACGGCCGCAACGACGACGCTCAGCAGCAGTCCTGCGACTGCGGCGGCCGTCGCCGACCCGTAGCCGTACTTCTCGGTGGAGGGCAGGTCGACCTCGGCCTCACCGCCGTCATGAGCGCCATCGTCCGGGGCGTCATCCGGGGCGGGGGTCTGCTCAGCAGCCCCATCCTGGGAGGTCTCGGAATCGCCCGCAGAGTCCTCAGCGTCCGCAGTGTCCTCAGCGTCCTTGGCGTTGTCGGCCTTCGACTCGGCCTGCGCCTCCTCATCCAGGTGGGCGAGGTCGGTGACCTTCTCGGTGGAGAAGCGGTCGAGCTCGGCGCGCTCCTCGTCGGTGAGCAGATGGGCACCCACCAGCCCGGACAGAACGAGGTCCCGCCGGTCGGCGCCCACGGCGCGGGCCAGGGCCAGCAGCGCCCAGGGAAGAACGAGGTGGACCAGGAGAGCGCCGAGGCGCCCCTGGCCCACGGCGAGCAGGAGAGTGGGAGACAGGGCCCATACGAGTGCCGCCCAGGCCCGCAGCGCCACCTTCCGGGTCATCGTGCCCGCGGCGAACCAGGCCCCCAGCGCCGCCAGGGGCACGGCCAGGAGCACCAGGGCGCTGATGAGCGCACTGGTCTCCAGCCCCACCAGCTGTCCCAGCGCCGCCGGCACGGCCAGAATGGCCAGCAACGGGGTGACGCCGCCCGGGTAGCCGTCCGCGGTGGAGATCCAGGTGCTCCAGGCGGTGTCCCACATCTGACGCCAGTCGTCGCTGAACAGGGGCAGGGCCCCACCGGTGATGGAACGGGTGAGCAGCAGCCGGGACAGACCGTAGGTGCTCAGCGCCAGGACCAGCACCATGACCGCGCTCAGGGTGTGGCGCCGGCTGCGGGCCAGTGCGGCGAGCTCGCGCAGCTCGAGCTCGCTGGGGGCCGCCGCTCGGGCGCGACGCTCGCGCTCCTGGCGGGTGCGGTCACGGCGCACCCCGCGGATCTCGGCCGGCGTGACGTAGAGACGCCCCAGTGCGGATACAGGCGCCTTGGTGTGCTGGGCGAGCCGGCGCCTGGCGGCTCTGACCCGTCGACCACGTCCGGCCACGGCCAGAGCCGCACCGAGCTCGTCGCGGGCCAGCGCCGGAGCCTTGGAGGCCAGGCGCCACACGAAACGCATCAGTCCGAGAACGACGAACCAGGTCAGCAGCAGGCCGATGGGCCGGGTGGAGAAGGCCGCCCAGTTGGTGAGCTGGGCGCTGCGCCGGGCCCGGAAGGACCTCTCCGGGTCGGGCTCGGGGAGCGTGACCTCAATGACCTCGGCATCGGTGCGGGGCTGCGCGCTGGAGGAGTGCGAGACGGACGCGGGACGGCGAAGCCCCTGGTAGGAGGCCCGTCGGTGGCGGATGACGGCGGTGGGTTCGACGATGACGCGGTATCCGGCCAGGCGCGCGGCGCGCGAGAGCTCCAAGCCGTCACCGAAGGGGCCGAGCCACGGGGCGATGCCGCCGATCTCCTCCCACACGGCGCGGTCGATAAGGGCTCCGGCGGTTCCCACGGCCAGGACATCGCTGCGGTCGTCGTGCTGGCCCTGGTCGACCTCTCCGGGGACGATGTCGTTGGCGCGCCGGGCCGAGGCCGTGGCGCGCAGCCCGACCTCCAGGAGCAGCTCAGGATTGTCCCAGCCCACCTGCTTGGGCCCGACGACTCCCACCGAGCGCGCATTGGTCGCGGCGGTGAGGAGCCGCTCGAGGCAGTCCTCGGCAGGAGCGGAGTCGTCATGGAGCAGCCAGAACCACACCTGGTGCTCCGGCATCTCCGGGGTGGCCTCGGTGGGGGCCACGAGCCGCTGCTCGTAGGCGGTGATCGGTGAGAGGGCTCCGGTGGGGCCGGTGATGGGACCGGAGCCCGACAGCAGCAGGTCCCGTACCGAGGTGCGCGGCCCGCTCGAGGCGGTGTCACCGTCTGCGCCCTCTGCGCCGTCGACGGCCTCTAAGCTGCGGCGCCTACGGTTGCCGACGGCGACGAGGCCGGCGTAGGCGGTCAGCCCCCGGGAGACGGCGTCCCCGAAGTTCTTGGCCTCCTTGGCCCTGACGACGCGCACCGCGGTGACGGCGCCCAGTCCCGACCTCTCAACGAGCTCCTCGATCGGAGTCCCGTCTCCCAGCCCGTTGGCTCGCGAGGCGACATCGACGACGAGGACGACGTCGGGCGCGCAGGTCTGTGAAGTGATCGCGGACAGTGTCTGCGCCAGAAACGGGCTCGCCCCGGCCGACACGACGACGGCCAGGGCTCCTACCCGACTGGCTCCCTGTGCGGAGCCGGGGCGGGTCATACTGCGCGACGCTTGAGCTTGCGCCGCTCGCGCTCCGACATGCCGCCCCAGATACCGAAGCGCTCATCGTTGGCGAGAGCGTACTCGAGGCACTCCTCACGAACCTCGCAAGTCGCACAGACTCGCTTGGCCTCACGTGTGGAACCGCCCTTCTCAGGGAAGAAGGCCTCTGGGTCCGTCTGAGCGCACAGAGCACGCTCCTGCCACGCCAGAGGACCTTCATCGACGTCGTCACCGCCGCCGAAGAGGAGCGACAGTACCTCCGCGTCAGGCTCCTCCGGGTGCTTCAGTGGGCCGTCGCCGAGGATGTTCCACATGCCGGCCTCCCTTCGATCCGAGCTTCTTGCCAGTAAGAATTACATGCGTGTGAGACAAGGCCAGTCAAGCCGGCGAGGGAAACTTCACCCTCTCGTGACCGTTGACATCATCCCTTGACATATCAAGGAATACCCCATCTGGTTGCCACCATATGTTGACTTCCTACAAATCCCCTGAGAGGCTCCCACCGCCTGGCTGACAGTAGAAATTCACACGGTGTTTCAGAGGATTTCAGGGCACTTGACGCACGGTCGCATATTGCCCCGACCGGCTGGACGCCACCAGGGAAGTTCCTGAAAGTCGGTGGATCTGCTTCAATCGTAGTCATGCGCGACCCCCTGCTGCCGCTGCTCCCCGGCCCTCACGACGCCGACAGACCGTGGCTCATTTGTTATGGAATCGACGAACGAGTCGAGCTGACCGGACACGTCCTGTCCATGTGGCTGGCGAAGATCGCGGGGTTCGTCACATCGGAGTCGGGGCCCGGTGACGGAGTCCATGTGGCGCTCCCTCCGCACTGGCGGACCGTCGCCTGGGCGTGCGGTACGTGGGTGGCGGGACGCGGCGTGCTCCTGGGGAGCAGCGAGCAGATCCGTGCCGCCGGCCTCGTCCCCGAGCTGAGCGTGGCCTTCACCCCGGAGAGCCTCTGCGAGGAGGCCGAGGCGCAGGTGCTGGTACCGCCCGCCCCGCTGGCGCTGCGCTGGCCGGGAGAGCTGCCCGCCCTCGTGCTCGACGGCGCCGCCGACCTCATGCACTATCCCGACCGCTTCACGCCGGTAAGCGCCGCCGGCGACCTGATGTGCCTCAGTGACCTCACCACTGAGATGGCAGCACCTGCAGCTCCGGGCGCTCCAGCGGGCACCGGCCCGTCAGGCGATCGGCCCACCGCCCTGACGCGAGCCCAGCTGGTGGCCCGGGTCGAGGCGGCCTGCGCGTCGACGGGGGCCGACAAGCGCTCCGCCTCGCGTGCCGTCCTGGTGCGCAGCCCCGACACGGCCCAGATGCTCCAGGAGGTCCTGGTCGCCTGGCGCACCGGGCGCACGGCGGTGGTGCTCACCCCCGAGGCGGGTGACGACGTCGCCGCGGCCGCTGTCCGGCAGGAGGGCATCACCGGATGAGCCGGCGGGCCTCAACCCCGCTGAGCACCGGGGTCAGGGGACGTCGGCCTGGACGAGGGTACCCTCCCCCTCCACGAACAGGCTGCGTTCATCGGCACCGACGAACACGGCCTCGCCCTGGGCGAGTGTCTGGGAGTCGGCCTGGGTCACCAGTGTCATGGCGCCCTCGACGGCCAGGAGGATGCGCGGTCCCCGTCCGGGGACCGGCAGGCGCCCGTCGGCGGCCACCACGGTGGTGACCATGAGCTCGAAGTCATCCACCGGCGCGTAGTAGGCGCGGGTGGCGCGAGAGAGGTACTCGGGGGCGGGGCGTACCGGCGGCGCCGCCACATAGTCGACGCAGGCCAGCATCTCGGGGACGTCGATGTGCTTGGCGGTCAGTCCGGCGCGCAGCACGTTGTCCGAGGAGGCCATGACCTCCACGCCCAGACCGGAGATGTAGGCGTGCACGCTTCCCGCGGGCACGAACAGCGCCTCACCGGGCTGCAGGGTGACGGGGTTGAGCAGGAGCGCGGCGGCGATGCCGGGGTCCCCGGGGAAGGTGTCCGCCATCTTCACGACGTTGGAGTCCACCCGCGGCGACGGGGACGTGCCGGCCTCGAACCTGGCGGAGATCTCGGTGACGAGGGCGTCGATCTCCTGGGGGCTTGGACGGGTGGCGGCCGAGACGACGTCGGAGAAGACCTGCCGGATGCCGTAGCGGGTGGGGTTGAGGCGCAGGGTGCGGCGCATCCTGCGGGCCAGGGGGCTGTCCAGGCCGGAGAGGACCTCGACGGCGCGGCGCGGGGCCCGGAAACCGGCAACGGCCTGGAAGCGGGTGAGGGCCAGGACCATCTCCGGCTTGTGGTTCGTGTCCTTGTAGTTGCGGCAGGGGTGGTCCAGGGCGATACCCGCCTCGTCCTCCAGGGCGTAGCCCTCGGCGGCCTGGGCCTGACTGGGGTGGACCTGGAGGGACAGGGGCTGCTCGGGCGCGATGAGCTTGAGGAGGAAGGGCAGTCGGCGCCCGAAGCGCCAGATGATGTCCTCACCCAGGAGGCGCTCGGGCTCGGCGTCGATGAGCTCGGACAGAACGCCGCCCTCGGCGACCTGGGCGGGACCGGCCGGGTGGGATCCGTACCAGGCCTCGGCCCAGGGGGAGCCGTCGTCGGCCCTGCCCAGGAGGGCGGGGATGGCGGAGGTCGACCCCCAGGAGTACTGCTGTCGGGCAGGCTCAAGTCGTCTCATAGTGCCTCACCGTACCGGCACCGGATCCCAGCTGAGCTCGTGAGGGAGTCCTTCGGATACTTCTCCCCCATGAGACTCGACGCCACATGTGAGGAAGTGGCGCCCGGGTGGATTGGGAGGCGGCGGGGGCGGGCAGGCGGGGCACGATGACCAGAATGGCGGTGGCCCAGTAGACGTAGACGCCGGAGGCCAGGACCGCGAGCAGGTTCCACTGGGGGGAGCCGTAGCGCACGAGGTGTTCGGGGAAGTGGGTGGGGGCGATCAGCATGACGACGCCGCTGCCCACCGCCGCCAGGCACTCGAGATCCCACCCGGTTCTGCGCGCGCCTGAGGCGAGCCCGACGACGGCCCGCCACACAAGGGTCATGACGAGGGGAAGGGCGAAGACCCAGTGGTGCACCCAGGCCACGGGCGAGACCATCGGGGCGATGAGACCGACGATGCCGAAGGCGAGCAGGTCATCGCCGTGGCCAGTCAGGCGCGCGGACTGCCGAGCGATGACATACACGACGGCGATGGCCAGCACCATCCAGACAGCAGATGACAAGGGAGCCGGGAGAACTCTGGAGAGCAGTCCACGCAGCGACTGGTTCTCGGTGTCCCACCAGGTGGAGGCGACTCGGGTGGAGTCCCATACGGCCGACCCCCAGAAGGTCAGGGACTCCCCGGGGGCGATGAGGAATCCGATACCGGTGCAGGTGGCAGCACTGCCCAGTGAGACGAGCAGCGCCCGCCAGTCACGTCTGAACAGCGGCAGCAGGAGGAAGACGGCGGGGGTCAGCTTGACAGCGATGGCGATGCCGGTGAGCAGGCCACGCGGCCAGGGAGTCCGGCGGGGGAGCCAGTCGGCGGCCAGCAGGGTGATGAGGAAGAGCCCGACCTGTCCCCATGTCAGGTGCGAGACCACAGGCATGAGCAGAGCCAGGGCGTTGGCGGCGGCCAGCGCGGTCCAGGCTCCACCGCCGCAGCGGCGGATAACGATCCAGGAGAGGATGACGAGCGCCGCCAGGCAGGCCACGGTGTGGGCGGCCGCCGCTCGTACCGGGCCGCCGAGCGCCGTGCCTGTGAGCAGGGCGGCCCCGAAGGGCGGGTAGGTGAAGTACATGAGGAAGCCGGGCACCCCGGTGTCGAGCGGCTCGGCATAGAGGGGCTGACCGTGGAGGAGATGCTGCGCCCCCACCCGATAGACGAGGAAGTCAATGTGCAGCTCCGGCTGAAGAGCGGCGTCGAGGAGGGCACCGACAACTGTCACCAGCGACCACAGGACAATGAGGGCGTGGGCTGCCCTGGTCGTGCCCCAGCGCGGTAGCGCAGTATCCATATGAGGTTCTCTTTCCAGCCGACGGGAAGGACCCGGGGCGGGTGACGAGAGAGGACTCGTTGAGGGTCACCGCACACCGGAGCAGAACCTGAACAGTCTCCGGAAAACGTCCCAGAGAACCCTGAGCCCAACCCTGCCGACCGGGAGTATTCCACTGATCGACGCCCCCATCCACCTCAGCGGCGCACCGACCTCAATTCGTGACTCTGTTCTTCATCACAGTGTTCGCTGCTGCGCACCTGCCCCGGGAAAAGCTCGCACCCCCCTCTCTGGTGACCGCGGGAGCACCGGTGAGGGTGACGTCGAAGGCAAGCCGGCCTCACGCAGGTCCTCCTAGCCGTCCGTCTCCGGAGCCGGGAAGGGGGTGACGTCGGCCAGACGGGGGTGCGCCTTGTCCTTGTCGGAGAGGATGGCCTCACTCAGCTCGATCGGCCAGGGCACGTTCACCGTCTCATCGGCCAGGTTGAGGAAGGTGTACCGGGCGTCGGCCGACCAGTGGTCGTTGACCAGGTAGGTGTAGGCGGTATTGGGCTCCAGCGTCTGATAGGCGTTGCCCACGCCCCGAGGCACGAACACCGCCACCGACGGGTCGATCTCACAGGTGTAGACGGCCCCGAAGGAGGGCCCCTCGCGCAGGTCCGCCCAGGCGCCGAAGACGCGGCCGGTGGCCACCGAGACGAACTTGTCCCAGGGCTCGGCGTGGATGCCCCGGGTGACCCCGACCTCGTTGTTGAAGGAGATGTTGTTCTGAACCGGCCCGAAGTCCGGCAGCCCCAGGGCCAGCATCTTCTCCCTCTGCCAGTTCTCCTTGAACCAGCCGCGGTTGTCCCCGTGAACAGTCAGGTCGATCCGCAGGAATCCCGGAATCGACGTCTCCTCGATGGCGAGCGGCTTGCCCAGCTCGATCTGCCCCATTGATGGCCCCTTCTGTGCGCACAGGTCTTGGTCTCGGCGCCACCGAGTCAGTGAGGCGCCACCGTGCGAGTCTATCGGCGCGGTCTGTTCGACACCCCTCAGACCGAGCCATCAGGGACGGAACGTGCCGGGGACCACGGAGAAGAGCTCCCGATCCGCCCGATCCTGGCGCCGTTCGGGGCCGGAATGGGTCATGCTTGGGGTATGCGAGGAATCATTCTGGCCGGAGGCTCCGGCACGCGACTCAACCCGATCACCCTGGGAACCTCCAAGCAGCTGGTCCCCGTCTACGACAAGCCGATGATCTACTACCCGCTGAGCACCCTCATGCTCGCCGGGATCCAGGACGTCCTGGTCATCACCACCCCCCACGACGCCCCCTCCTTCCACCGCCTCCTGGGCGACGGCTCCCAGCTGGGCGTCAACCTGTCCTACACGGTTCAGCAGGAGCCCAACGGCCTGGCCCAGGCCTTCGTCCTGGGGGCCGACTTCATCGGCTCCGACAGCGCCGCCCTGGTCCTGGGCGACAACATCTTCTACGGCCCCGGCATGGGAACCCAGCTGCGCCGTCACACCAGCCCCGACGGCGGCGTCGTCTACGCCTACCAGGTCGCCGACCCCACCGCCTACGGCGTGGTCGAGTTCGATGAGAACTTCAAGGCCATCTCCATCGAGGAGAAGCCGGCCCAGCCCCGCTCCAACTACGCCGTTCCCGGCCTGTACTTCTATGACAACGACGTCGTCGAGATCGCGAGGGACCTCAAGCCCTCCGCCCGCGGCGAGTACGAGATCACCGACGTCAACCGCACCTACCTGGAAGCCGGCAGGCTCTCCGTGGAGGTCCTGCCCCGCGGCACCGCCTGGCTCGACACCGGCACCTTCGACTCCCTGGCCGACGCCACCAGCTTCATCCGCACCGTCCAGCACCGTCAGGGCCTCAACATCGGCGCCCCCGAGGAGGTCGCCTGGCGCATGGGCTTCATCGACGACGAGGGTCTGCGCCGGCGCGCCGAGCCCCTGGTGAAGTCCGGCTACGGCGCCTACCTCCTGGGCCTGCTGGAGAACCAGCAGGCCTGAGCCGGCCACCGGGAGCATTCGGCTCCTTGCAGCAGCAACGCGTGCGGGCGGGAGACACCGGCTGGTGTCTCCCGCCCGCAGCGTTCAGCGCCGGCTCAACAACGCGATCTCGTTCCTGACGAGGACGACGGCGAGCCGGCTACTCCTGCTTATCGGCTGTACGCACCAGCATCGCCGCGGCGATCCCCAGTGCCGCGGTGGCAACGCATGTCGTGAGGAACCAGATCGTCATCGGTGGCACAGGTGCGTTCCACCACCACTCGATCCCCTTGTTGAGATTGAGCTCCCAGGGCTCCCTGTTCCCGTGAACATATCGCATGAGCAGCGTATGCAGGCTGATCGCCTGGCAAACAGCCCCGCAGATGAAGACCCAGACGGCCTGCGGGACCGTGAACCATTCCTTTTCATCCTGATCGATGGCCAGCATGAGGAAGAAGGTAGGCGCCAGCATCGGGAAGATATACCGAGCCTGGTATTCCTCGATGGGGTTCATGGCGCCGTTCGCGTAGAACACCGCCGGGAGCCCAATCATCGTCATCACGAGGACCGCCAGAGCAACCCACTTGCGCCACCCGCCACGGCGAAGAGACACTGCCACAAACGCTCCGGCAGCCATAATGGCCAACATATGGGGGCTGCGAATCTGCAAAGGGACATCATACCAGCCCGGACTCCACGCATGCCCCCAGAACCCACCAAGATACTTCGGCGCAGTCTCTATCCCAATAATCAGCTTCTCAACAAAAGACTGCTCATCAGCGGAATGAGCCGGCTCCTGAAGTCGGGAGAAGATAGAGACTCTGGACACCTGCAACGACGACATGAAGGTGAAGAACACGAAGACAATGACTCCGGCAGCGACACACAGCTCTCGCCACCATCGTCGAGCCCGTCGCACAGCGAAAATCAGGGCGAGGCCAACAACAAGAAGAACCAGCAAGGATTTCCCGATGACCGAATCCATCAAATTCGCAACACGGGAGAAGTAAGCGACCTTAGACGTCTGGGACGACGACGTGAAGACGACGGATCCAACGACAGCCGCCCCGACAAGAACGCACAGCTCCGGCCATCTCCTACGGGTCCATCGCACGCCGAAGAGCAGGGCGATGCCAACAACAAGAAGGAAGAAGGCCGCATCATATCGAGATGTCAGGCACATGACGGCACCGATCACGGCACAGAGCATCAGCACGCCGCGGGAACGCCCTTCCTGCCGGGTTGCCAGGTACAGTGCCGAGGTGTACACCAACAGCCCCGAGATGGCCCATGAACTGGGATTGACGGAGGAGATGAAATAGACCCCCATGGGGATCCACGAGGCTGCGACCGCCCCGATCAGCGGCCGTTTCAGTCTTTGGGGAGCACAGAAGCCGACTGTCCCCAGGAGAGCGACAGCGATGAGCACATTAACCCCGCGCATGACCAGCACCGAGGTCTGCACATCCTGACCGATGAAGAGGTGATGAAAGTGGTAGTACCCAAACGGGTAGGCATCATTGTCAAAACGCGCCGACCACCCCATCTCAGAGTCATCATAACCGGGAACACATCCCGCAGAAAGAGTCGATTTGAAGATATAACATCCCGCCACCCCGTCGGCCACCGCGATGGGGACACGGACCACCGGCTTACCATTGACCGTATCCATCGCGCATGACCCGCCCGCTGGACGCGGGCACCAAATGCTGCCCAGGTGATAGTCCTCGTCGGGAGACCCCTGCACTGGCGAGGACACCGCCCACCCGAGCCCGGTGAGCAGCATGAGGAATATGAGAAGCCCACCGATCAGCGCCGGTCGCCGAGGCGATGCCGCTCCGGTCGCAGAGTTGTTTGCAGTCGGCAGTCGAAAGTATTTTGCGAGCTCACGTCTCATGCTGATCTCCGACGGGAAACAGGGACGAGGGATTGCCATCCGGTCGGATTCAACCTACAGGAGCTCCCGAAGATAAGCCTCCAGGCGCTCCGAGGAGTCAGCCGGGGTGAAGCCCGTGGCCTTGATCTTGGAAAGATCCAGGGCGGAGCTCAGCGGCCGCGGAGCGATCCCCTCCTGACCGGCGTAGTACTCCTCGGTGGTGACGGGCGTGACCTCGTCGGGGCTGTGTCCAGCACGCTCGTAGACCCGCTTGGCGATATCGGCCCAAGAGACGATCGGGCCCTCTCCGGAGAGGTTGTAGGTGCCGTAATCGGCACTCGCGGAAATGAGATGGAGGATCCCCGCGGCCAGGTCGGAGGCGAAGGTGAGGCGGCCGGTCTGATCGGACACGACACTCGGCGCGATGCCGCGCTCGGCCAGGGAGAGCATCGTCTTGACGAAGTTCTTCCCATCGCCCACCACCCAGGAGGTGCGCACCAGGTAGTGGCGGGGGCAGACGCTGACGGCGGCGTCCCCGGCGGCCTTGGACTGCCCATAGACGCCCAGCGGCGAGGGGGTCTCCTCCTCGGTGTGAACCGGCGTGGCGCCGTCGAAGGTGTACTCGGTGGAGATGTGCACCAGGGTCAGGCCGTGCTGAGTGGCCGCCCGGGCCAGGTTGATCGGTCCCACCGTATTGGCTCGCCAGGACAGACGGCGGCCCTCAGGGGTCTCCGCCCCGTCCACGTTGGTCCAGGCGGCGGCATTAATGATGACGTCGTAGCTGGACCAGTCCCAGGCGGTCATGGCGACCTTGTCAGAGATGTCCACCTCCGGCAGGTCGACGCCGGTGGGCTCGAACCCCGCCTGCGGCAGGAGCGCCATGAGTGCACGCCCCAGCTGTCCGTTGGCGCCGGTGACGAGAACACGAGCGCGTGTCTGCCCTTCGTCGCGCCCGGCACATGGGAGGGAGGTCCCCTCGGTCTGCAGAGGCATGGTCTCGTTCACTGGTCGTCTTTTCCTTCCCACCTGGCGTCGTCTCGCCGAAGTCCTACATAGGAGTGACCTACCAGTGAAGCCTACACGAGCACGCTGCAGTGAATGAGCCCGTCGATCGGAGGGCGACAGGCGTCAGCGTGCCATGGCGGCGCGGTAGGCCTCGACGTGAGCCTGGGCGGAGGCCTTCCAGGTGAACTCGGCGGCCCGCTTGAGGGCCGCGGCCCCCAGGGCCCGACGCCGCTCGGGCTGGGCGTCCAGGACCACGAGAGCCCGGGCAATGGCCTGAGCATCCGATCCGCAGTAGGCCACGGCATCGCCACCGACCTCCGGCAGGCTCAGCTCGCGGGTGGTCAGGACGGCGGCCCCGCAGGCCATGGCCTCGAGCACCGGCAGACCGAAGCCCTCGCCGATGGAGGGGTAGGCCAGGATCTCGCATCCGGACAGGAACCCGGGCAGATCCTCCAGGGGCAGGTAGCCGGGCCGCAGAACGTTCAGGTTCGGGGGGACCTCGGCCAGGGCGGGCTCAATGTCCGCGTCCCAGCCGGGTCCTCCGGCCAGGACCAGGGCCGGGGCGTCGTCGGAGTCATGGAAGACCGACTTCCAGGCGCGCACCAGGTTGGGAACGTTCTTGCGGGGCTCAAGGGTCCCCAGGAAACCGATGTAGCGCTTGCCCTCCAGGCCGAGGGAGGCGGCCACGTGGGCCCGCTCGGCGTCGTCGACCGGGTGGAACACGGAGGTGTCCACGCCGTGGTAGGCGACGTGGAAGCGCTCGGGACTGCCGCCGACGTACTTGATGGTCTCGTCGCGAGTGGCCTGGGAGGGCACGACGAGCGCGTCGGCCCTGTGCACGGCCCGGCGGATGGCGTTGGTGAAGAACTTCTGCTTGAAGGGCGAGTGCGCCTGCGGGTGGGAGAAGAACGTGGCGTCGTGGAGGGTGACGACCACGGGCACCTGGTGCAGGGCCGGGAAGGTGTAGTGGGGCGAGTGCAGCACATCGGGGCGGATGCGGCGGATGAGGGCCGGCAGCCCCGTCTGCTCCCAGGCCATCCGGGCGCCGCGCGACTCCATGGACTGCGAGACCGGGAAGAGGTGGGCGCGGGGCACCTTGGTGGAGAAGTGCGCCACGTCCCGCTGCTGGACGGCCATGGCCAGGTTGACGCCGGAGGCGATGAGCTCGGGCACGAGGTCGTCGACATAGCGCCCCACGCCTCCGAGATCAGCCGGGATCGCCGTCGCATCAAGAAGAACCTTCATGACGGCAGGCTACCGCGCCGCGCGTGGGCACCCCGTACTCTGAGCCCATGAGCGCAGATCCTTCCCGCCCGGCGCACTCCCCGGCCCCTTCCCCCTCCCCCGCCTCCCGCACCGCGGCCTCCACCACCAAGGGCCCCCGCCCACCGGCTCGCCCCCGCGGCCCACGGGTGGGCATGGTGGTGGAGCAGCTGTGGCAGCCCGTCCCCGGGGGCTCGGGCACCTACATCGTCGAGCTCGCCCAGGCCCTGCGCGCCCGGCGGGTGCCCGTGGCCGGGATCGCCGCCCATCACCAGGGAGCCGCCTCGCCCCGGGAGGTCGGTCTGCCGCCGATGCCGATGCGCTCCTCCCACCTGCCGCGCACCGCTCTGTACGAGTCCTGGAACCGTCTGGGGCTGCCGCGGGCCGAGTCCATCCTGCCCGGCGCCCAGCTCATCCACGCCACGACCTGGGCGCTGCCCCCCACCTCGCTGCCGCTGGTCGTCACCGTGCACGACCTGGCCTTCCTGCGGGCGCCCGAGCACTTCACCGCGCGCGGCAACGCCTACTTCAGCCGTTCCCTGGAGCGCGTCATCGCTGAGGCCAGCGCCATCGTCGTCCCCTCCCAGGCCACCGCCGATGACTGCATCGCGGCGGGCATCGACGCCGCCCGCCTCTACGTCATCCCCCACGGGGTGCGCACCCGCCCCGTCACCGACGAGCAGATCGGGGGATTCCGGGCCACCCGGGGCCTCACGCGCGACTACATCCTGTGGACGGGCACGCGCGAGCCCCGCAAGAACCTGCTGGGGCTGCTGCGGGCCTTCGCCCTCCTCATCGAGGAGCACGACGACGCCGGCGGCCTCGACCTGGTCCTCGTCGGTCCGGCCGGGTGGGGCGACGACGCCGCCGAGCGCGAGCTGCTGACCCGGCTGAGTGATCGGGTCCACGTCACCGGCAGGCTCGACGACGACGAGCTGGCGGCCGCCTACAGCGGCGCCCGTGCCTTCTGCTTCCCCTCCATCTGGGAGGGCTTCGGCCTGCCGGTCCTGGAGGCCATGGCCTACGGGACCCCGGTGGTCACCAGCGCCGGGACCTGCATGGCCGAGGTGTGCGGGGAGGCCGGCCTGCTGGCCGACCCCGCCTCGCCGCGTGAGATCGCCGGCCTGCTCGCCCGGGCCATCGGAGCGGAGCACGACGAGCTGGCCGAGGCCGGCCGCGAGCGCGCCCGGACCTTCACCTGGGAGGCCTGCGCCGCCGCGCACACGGAGGTCTATCACGCCCTCATCGGGGGTGCGGTGTGACGCAGCCCGTCAGGCGTCCCTCAGCTCGCGTCGTCATCGTCAACTGGCGCCAGGCCGAGCTGACGATCCGGGCGGCCCGCTCCGTCCGTGAGCAGCTGGGAGACGGGGACGGGCTCGTCGTCGTGGACAACGCCTCCGGCGACGGCTCGGCGGAGCGACTTCGCCGAGAGGGACTCACGGTGGTCGAGTCGAGCGAGAACCGGGGCTTCGGCGCCGGCGTCAACCTCGGGGCCCGGGGCATGGTGGAGGACGTCCTCGTCCTGCTCAACAATGACGCGGTGGCCGAGCCCGGCTTCCTCGAGGCGCTCCTGGCTCCCCTGAGCGTTCCGCCATCCGCAACGGCTCCGGCCGCGGCAACGGCGCGGATCCTCCTGGCCGGCCGTTGGAAGCCCGCCTCCCCCGGCCAGCAGGACGCACTCGTCTCCCCGCGTACCGGGAGGTGGACGCGCGTCGGTGACGAGGCCGCCGCCCGCGGCGAGGGGGAGGTCCTGGTCAACTCCACGGGCAACCTGGTGGACGCCTCCGGCAACGGCTATGACCGGGACTGGCTGGTGCCCGCCGAGCGGGAGCACTCCCCCAGCGAGGTCTTCGGCCTGTGCGGGGGCGCCTGCGCGATCCGGCGTGAGGCGTGGCAGGCCCTGGGCGGCTTCCGCGAGGATCTGTTCATGTACTACGAGGACACGGACCTGTCCTGGCGCCTGCGTGAGCGCGGCTGGGGAGTCCTCTACGTGCGCGAGGCGGTGGCGCGCCACGAGCACGCCTCCTCCTCGGGCACCGGCTCACCGTTGTTCATCCGGGTCAACGTCCGCAACCGGATCGTGACGGCGGCCGCCCACAGCCCGGCCCCGGTGGTGATGCGGGCACTGGCCCGCACGCTGGTGCGCTCCCTGCGGGGACCGCAGCGCGGTCCGGTGATGACAGGACTCGCCCAGGCGGTCGCCCGCCTGCCACGCGAGCTGCGTCGACGTACGAGGGGCCGCGCGAGACGCCCGTCGAGAAAGCGCTGATTGCGGCAACCGACTACG
Source organism: Actinomyces oris (assembly GCF_001929375.1). Lineage (GTDB taxonomy): Bacteria > Actinomycetota > Actinomycetes > Actinomycetales > Actinomycetaceae > Actinomyces > Actinomyces oris_B. The sequence continues at coordinate 42,017 of NZ_MSGO01000016.1, forward strand.
CCGGCCGCGCCCAACGACTACAGTTGCGTAACCGGGACGTCGTCAGACGCCCCGAGCCCTTCGGCAGTATCGCCATACACGCCGCGTGCCCCCTCATCGGATCAAGGAGGACCCCCGAAGATGGCTGGACAAGCCGCACGATCCCCGCGAGTCACCGTGGTGACCCGGACTCGGAATCGTCCTCTGATGCTCACCAGAGCGGTTCAGTCGGTTGGAGCGCAGACCTTCCAGGACCTCGAGCTCGTCATCGTCAATGACGCCGGCGAGAGTGAAGCGGTGGACCAGGCCCTGGCGAGCGCACCCGAGTGGCTCAAGGAGCGCACCCGGGTGGTCACCAACGAGACCTCCCGTGGCCGCGAGGCCGCCCTGGAGGACGGTCTGGCCGTCTCCTCCTGCGAGTTCTTCGCGATCCATGACGACGACGACTCCTGGGAACCCGGCTTCCTGGCGGCCTGCGTGGCCCATCTCGATGAGAACCCCGGCCACGGCGCCGTGGCGGTGAGCTGCGACCTGGTTTTCGAGACCGTCACCGACGACGCCCTGACTGAGCGCAAGCGAGAGGCACTGGCCCCGGGTAAGGAGAGCTGGACCCTCATCGACACGATGGTGGCCAACTACGTGCCGCCGATCTCCCAGCTCATCCGCCGCGAGGTGGCCGACCGCATCGGTCACTGGGACGGCAACCTGCTGACCCAGGCCGACTGGGACTTCAACCTGCGGCTGCTGGCCACCTCCCCGGTGGGCTTCATCGACGGGGAGCCCCTGGCGCACTGGCACCACCGCGACTCCACCGACGAGACGATGGGCAACTCCGTCGTCGTCGACGCCATCCACCACCGCATCGACAACCTCGCGATCCGGGACCGCTACGCGCGCCTGTCCCTGGAGAGCGACGGAGCCGCAGGCCCCTCCCCGAAGGACGGTCCGACTGAACCGGCCGGCTTGGGCCTCATGCTGGTCTCAGCGGAGTACTACCACCGGCTCGAGCAGCAGCTGAAGCAGCAGGACGCCCAGATCGCGAAACTTCATGAGGCCATGTACGACCTGCATCTCTCGGTGCGGCAGGGCCTGCTCCAGCTCCGCGACACCAGGGCGAGGATCGACCACCTGGAGGCCACGGTCAAGCCCTTCTTCCGCACCGTGGCGCAGCACGTCAAGAGGATCGGGCGACGCTGAGCGGCAGCCCCGTCGGCGCCCTCAGTCCTTCTTGGCGACCGTGACCATGGGGCGCGGCGGGGAGATCCGTTCGTAGTGAGCGCCCAGGGCCACCAGGCCCCCGGACTCCATGCGCGGTCCGGGGACGATGTCGAAGGAGGTGGCCTTCTGGTAGGCGTCGATGACGCTGGAGAGCTGCCAGGGCTGGATGGACCCGGAGATGAGGTAGGCGCCCGGCCGCAGCATCATCGCGGGAATGGAGACGTCCACGGCCCCTTCTCCCGGCTCGATCGTCTCGGGCTGGAAGCCGTCGTCGAGGCCGTGCAGGCCCCAGACGAAGGTGCCCTCACGGGTGTCGATGGAGCAGCCGAAGACGGGCTTCTCGAGCGTCTCCTCGCAGCGGTAGTGCAGCCGGATGGTGGCCTCGTCCCCGGTGCGCATGGAGCCCACCGGACGCCCCCTGCGGTCGAGCAGCTCGATCCGCGTGATCTGGGCCTCGCCGCTGCCGAAGCGGGTGCCTTGCCCGTCCTTGACCTTCTTGGCTCCGTGGGTGATATCGGAGTACTTGTCGATGACCTCGGGGGCCGGCCCGACCTCCTTGAGCCGACCGTGGTCGAGCCAGGCGACCTCGTCGCAGAAGGTGCGCATCTGGGCCAGGCCGTGGGAGACGACGACGACGGTGCGGCCGTCCCCGCGGAACTCTGCGAACTTGTCCATGCACCGCTCCTGGAACTCCATGTCACCGACGGCCAGGACCTCGTCAACCAGGAGGATCTCCGGCTCGACGTGGATGGACACGGAGAAGCCCAGGCGCACGTACATGCCCGAGGAGTAGTTCTTCACCGGCTGGTCGATGAACTCCCCGACCCCGGAGAAGTCGACGATGTTGTCGAACTTGGACTCGATCTCCTTGCGGCTCATCCCCAGGATGGCGCCGTTGAGGAAGATGTTCTCCCTTCCGGAGAGCTCGGGGTGGAAGCCGGATCCGACCTCCAGCATGGCGGCCATGCGTCCGCGTGCGGTGATGGATCCGGAGTTCGGAGCCAGGATCTTGGCGACGCACTTGAGCAGGGTGGACTTGCCCGAGCCGTTGTGCCCCATGAGCCCGAAGGTCTTGCCCTCGGGGATGTCGAAGGTGATGTCCTTGAGCGCCCAGAAGTCCTCGTAGACCCCACGGCCCCGCTGCAGAATGGCGCCCTTGAGGGACTGGTTGCGGTGGTGGTAGATCCTGAAGCGCTTGGAGACGTCCTCGATGCGCACGGCGGGCGATGCGGAGGTTCCTTGTGATGCAGCCATCTGACGTATCAGAGCTCCTCAACGATGCTTGCCGAGTGCCGGCGGAAGAAGGTCAGGCCCATCGTGAGCATGATGACCGCCCACCCCAGACAGGCCAGGGAGACGGGCAGTGATGGCAGGGCGAAGTCGTACAGGCAGGATCGGAAGGCCTCGAGGTAGGTCTCGGCGGGGTTGAGCCGAGCGATCGTCGCGATGGGGATCGGTGCTCCGTTGATCTGCCAACCGGCGTCGAACAGGCGGTTCTGAACCCCGTTGAGCATGGTCAAGGGGAAGACGACGCCGGAGGCGTACATCCAGATCTGGTTGAAGATCTGCCACAGGTGACCCAGATCCCGGAAGTAGACGGTGGCGATGGACAGGATGAGCCCCAGCCCGACGGCGAACATGCCCGCCAACAGGGTGACGACGAGCAGCGCCGGAATCATGAGCAGGACCCCGGGGCCGCCCATCATCATGGCGATGAGGATGAGCACCAGCAGCTCGAAGGCGAAGTCCACGGCCAGTGACAGCACCGCGGAGTAGATGAGGACCTGGCGGGGGAAGTAGACCTTCGTGAGCAGCCCCGCGTTGTTCACGAGGGCGTTCATGGACGTCATGATGCCGCTGGAGAAGAAGGTCCAGCTGAGCACCCCGATGCCGATCCACAGCGCGAAGGAGTCGATCCCGGAGTTGCGACCCGGTTCCACGCCTCCGCGGAAGACGACGCCGAAGATGAGGGCGAAGATGGCGATCGTGGCCAGGGGGTTGATGAAGGACCACAGGCGTCCCAGCGCCGTTCCCTTGAACTCCGAGGAGACCGAGCGCTGGGTCAGACGCAGGGTGAGGTCCAGCGTCTGTCGGGCCTCCTCCGAGCGAAGCAGCCGAGAGAGCCGCATGGATTCACACCTCCGTCGCAGTGCCAGTGGACGAGTTGGAAGAAGCCTCTGTCTGAGCATCGATCCAGTCGCACAGCCGGTTGATGCCTTCAGTGACACCGACCCGGGGCTCCCAGTCCAGTGCCTGGCGGGCGCGGGCGGTGTCCGCCCAGGCGGCACGCACGTCACCGTCGCGGAACTGGCCGGTGACGTGCGGGGCGGGCGCCCCGTAGTGCTCGGCGATGGCCTGAGCGACCTGCATGATGGTGGTCCGCTCCCCCAGGCCGATGTCGTAGGGCAGGGCTGTTGCGGGTGAGCGCAGGACGCCGGCCACGACGGCGGAGGCGACGTCGTCGATGAAGACGAAGTCCCGCACGATCTGACCGTCCTCGTAGACCGGGATGGACTGTCCCTGCTTGGCCAGGCGGGCGAAGAGGGAGACGATGCCGGTGTAGGGGTTGATGAGGGACTGGCCGGGACCGTAGACGTTCTGGAGCCGGTAGAGCACCGGGGTGACTCCGAAGGAGCCGCACCAGGAGGTCACGAGGTTCTCCTGGCAGAACTTGGTGGCGGCGTAGACATTGGCCGGGGACGCCTTGACGGCGGTGGAGGACTGGATCGAGGGGGTCAGGCCGGTGAAGTCCCACTGCCCGGCCTCGAGCATCGCGTGGGTGCGCTGGCCGGGGTAGGCGGTCCGTCCCTCGGCGTCGACCCACTGCCCCTCACCGTAGACGGCCCGGGAGGAGGCCAGGACGATCTTGTCGGGGCGGATCCCGTGGCGCACGAGGGCGTCGAGCATCCGGGTGGTGCCGACGACGTTGACGTTCGCGTGGCGGGAGGCCTCGGTGAGGGACTGACCGGTCCCGGTCTCCGCCGCCAGGTGGACGATGACATCGGGAGCGGTCGTGGCCAGGATCGAGTCCCAGTCCTCAGCGACGGACACGTCCAGGCGGCGCAATTCCACTCGCTCATCGAGCTCAGCGGGACGCGCTTGGGACGGGTGGATCTGCGGGTGCATGTTGTCCAGGGCCACGACGCGGTCGAAGGCGTCCGCCAGGTCACGCGAGATCGCGCAGCCGATGAATCCGGCACCACCTGTCACAAGGCAGGTACGGGTCACGAGGGTCTCCCTTGGGTAGTCGAGTCGGGCCGGTGGGGCGCTGACGGGGCACGTCACGGCCTCGCCACTATTCTCGGCGCTGCCAGGCTGGATGATGCCGGCCGGTGCCGTTGCCTTCGACACGCCGAGGGGTCGCACGCCACTCTCAACGCTCAGCCCCGGAGACCTCGGGCCGCCAGGTCATGCCTTGGAACGCCTTGGTGAAGAAGTCGATGACGGCACCGGTGACCTTCACCAGCCCCACCGACAGGGCGAAGATGATGACGCACTCGGCCGCCAGCAGCATGTAGCGCTGAATGGGGTTGAAGCCGGCGACGTCGATCGTCCTCAGGACCTGTTCGATCACCACGTGGTGGACGAGGAAGATCGGGTAGGAGTAGGTGGCGATGAGGCTGACAAGGGCCCGCACCGGCTGAATCGCCACGTAGCGGCCGACCACCACGAGGATGAGGAAGGCCGAGATCCCCACGATGGTGGTACCCACGTCTTCGGGGATCTCCTCGGGAAACATGGCCGAGACGGCCAGGACCGCTGCTGCCGGAATGACGGCGGCCCCGGGGACCTTGCGGACGTAGAGGACGACATAGCTGCCGAAGGCCAGCTCGGGAAGTCGCGTGGTCAGCACCGCGGCGGAGGGGTAGGTCGGGAAGTAGCGGTGCATGATCACCACGGAGGCGGCATAGACCACGAGGAGCACGGCTCCGGTGATGACCGGAAAGCGGTCAATGGCCCACAGCAGCAGCGGGAAGACGAGGTAGTACACGAGAATGAAGCCGAGGAACCACTCACCCAGCAGATACATCGTGCGGAAGTAGAAGGCCTGGGCGAGCCCGTCGATACCCAGCACCGTGAGGATGACGGACTTCGCCGGCGCTGCGTTGGGCAGGCTGCCGTTGGTGGTGAGGAAGAAGGCGAGCGCTACCAGGACCCAGGCGGTCCAGAACATCGGGTAGATGCTGCGGAAGCGCTTCCAGTAGAAACGCTTGAGATTGATCGGCCGCCGGTAGGTGAGGGTCAGGGCCGCCCCGGAGATGATGAGGAACAGGGAGACGCCCAGGGCGCCCACATAGATGCCGAAGGGCTGGTAGGTCAGGACGTACCCACCTCCCTGGTCCTTGAGATGAAAGTTGAAGTGGGTGAGGACGATGAGCGCAGCGGCCACCGCCCTGGTGAGGTCCAGGTAGAAGACCCTGGTCCTTGTCCTCGTATGTTGTGCCGGTTTCGTGGTCATGTCCGGCATCGCAGCACCACCCGGATACTAGGCTCCTCGCAGTTTATGGTAGGCGCGTCTGGCCGGCCCCTTGAGGACCGGTTGGACGGACGCCGGAACCCATCGATTCAGCCGTCCCTTGAGCCATTGCCGGGTCGTCGGCGGGGACTGGATCATCTCCACCATCTGTGTCTCCGTGGCCCTGCCCCAGCGGTCAGCGATGGCGGAGGTGAGGTCACGCACGTAGAAGGACAGGTTCGTCAGCTCAATGCGGGCGAAGGAGTCGGAGAAGAGCCAGCCGCAGTAGTAACCGGCCCCCTGGGCCACGTAGCCGTGAGCGCGCTCGATGGCGTGCATGATGGTGCCGTCGATGCCGCAGGGCTCGGGCGGGAACTCCTCCCACTGCCAGTCGTGGTCGAACAGCGGCTTGAGGGCCTTGGGACGGAACCAGAACATGGAGCCCAGCGGCGCGACGGGTTCCTTGTCAGGGTCGAGGGGGACCTGGATCCCCAGCTCGTGCAGGAGCGCCTTGGTACGGTCGAAGTTCGGGCCCCAGCCCAAGGTGTAGACCGGGAAGTAGTCGGCGTGGTTGGGCGGCGTGGGAGTCAGCAGGCCCAGGCGCGGCTCGGCCTCGAAGGTGGCGATGACGTTCTTGACGAAGTCTCGCGTCGGCAGCAGGTTCTCGAAGCACTTGTAGGCGAAGCCGTCACCCACCGAGTACGGGGAGAGCTGGGTGACCTTCTTGTCGTGGGTGTAGCACACGACGTCGTAGTTCTGGACGACGTCCTTCCACCCCACCAGGAAGGGGCCGACGTCGCGTCCCCGGTTCTCCACGAGGCGCACCTCGATGTTGAAGGGAAGCCCCTGGCAGGCGGCCTTGACCTGCTCGACCTTCTCCGGGCTCGAGGTGCTCAGGAAGATGTCGATGCCCTCGGGCATGTTGCGGATGTACTCCAGCGTCGGCTCAACCAGATCCATGTAGTACAGGTGCGCGATGAGAGCGACCCTCTGCTGCTTGGGCTCGCGGGTGACGGTCTGCGTGGGCAGGACATAGGTGAGCTGGAGGTTCTTCACCAGGTCCGCCATGTTCATGGAGCGCAGGGCGTTGTCCCAGATGAGGTTCACATCGAAGTCCGTGTGGTCACGCAGGTAGGCGTAGAGCTCGGCGCTGGGCTGGCCCACGGACTGGCGCAGGACGTCGTCGTAGGGGCGGAAGAAGGAGCGGCGCTTGAAGATCGGGCAGCGCTTGTCCCGGATGACCTCGACCGGGGCGAAGAGAATGGGGCTGAAGTTGAAGCCCTCCATGTCCTCGGTGTTGACGTAGACGTCGGAGGTGAAACCGAGGCGCTCGAAGCGCTGGGTGAAGGGGACCTCGTGCATGCCCACCGACTGCTCGTAGCCGTTGATCTCGGGCATCTCGTCCCAGTAGTCCTGAAAGGCCTTGGAGGTGACCAGGGAGCGGCGGTAGGCGTGGAAGTGGGACTGAAGGTGGCGGGGAAGATACCCCTCTTCGGCGTAGCCGAAGGGGTCGAAGGGGACCTCGTGGAACCAGGTGATGCCCCAGAAGTCGATGTTCCGACGGGCCATCTCGGTGAACATCTCCTCGAAGGGGTAGACCGGCCCCATGATGGTGGCGTTGAACAGCACGACCTCATCGAACTCGGCGAGCCTGTCCCAGCCGTGGCTCTCCATCGCCGTCTTGTAGGCCCAGACGTCCAGGCCCTCGTTCTCCCGCAGGATGATGTTGTCCGTGAAGGCACCGAGCTTGGCGTAGCTCTTGGCGGTCAGCTCGCCGTTGACGACGACGGTCAGCTCGGAGAGGTTCTTCACCATATCGGCGAGCAGAGTCTCCACGTAGGAGTCCACGACGCCCTGGGCGTCGAAGAAGAAGAAGATCCCGAGTCGCTTCGGGTCCTCGCCAAGCGTTGCCATGGTGTCCCTTCTAGACAGTGGTTCAGAGCCGCTCACTGCGGCAGAGGATAGAACGGGATGATACGGATCCACCCGAACGCGTCAGCGTGCGCTTGATGCGAGGATACGGCGGATCTTCGTCGGATCGCCCCATACACCGGGCGAGTCGTAGGGCCGATCCGGGAACGCCCCGTACTCCAGGGTGATGGCCAGGTCGTTGTCCCGGATGTAGGCCTCGACGCGCTCGGCCAGGGTCACGGGTTCGCCGGTGCAGGCGTTGATGATGCCGTCGACCTCGGTCTGGTCCACGATCGCGGCGATCTGTTCACCCAGGTCGTCCACGGAGATGAAGTCGTAGCGGTTCTTGCCGGTGGTGAAGGGGAAGGTGGTGCGTCCCTCCTCGGCGGCGGCCAGGAGCTTGGAGAAGATCGAGCTGCCGAACTTGTCGTCTCCGACGATGTAGTAGGCACGGATCCACTGAGCGACGGCGCCATGGGCCCGGGCGGACAGGAAGGTGGCCTCGCGCAGGGCGTTCTTGGCGATGCCGTACAGCGAGGCGGGAGCGCAGGGCGAGTTCTCATCGATGGCTCCCTCCCAGTAGCCGACCTCGTGCATGGTGCCCATGACGGCGAGCTGGGGCAGGCCACCGGCGTAGAGGTTCTCGATCAGGTGGAAGTGCTTGGCCAGGTCGTCCAGGTGGGCGTGGGAGGCGTGCTTGAAACCGTCGCGCCAGGCCATGTGCAGGACGACGTCGGGGCGCCCCATCTGATCGTAGATGTCCGTGTCCCCGGAGAAGAGATCCAGGCGAACCTTCTGGGCCCGCTCGTCGACGTCGTCGAGCCGCAGGTCCAGGGCCTTGACAGTCAGGCCCCGCTCCAGCAGTGCGGTGACGACGTGGCGGCCGATGTAGCCGCCGGCTCCAGTGACGAGAACTGTCTGTGCCATAGACCGGAATCCTAACAGGTGGAGATCTCGCGATGAGACGGAGGGGTGGAAGGGCCAGTTCCCGTCACGTGTCGGAGATGGGCCGGGTGGATCGCCGGGGGCGCAGACGCCCGCCGAGGGATCTCACCGCTCCCTTGACGCCGTCGGTGACACCCTTCGCCCCGCCGGTGACGTAACGGTACGCGGGTTTGAGGGCTCCTGCCATCTCAGGGTGATGGGCATCGACGTAGGAGCGCACCCGCGGCCCCAGCCCGGCTCGGGGCCCGAACCGGGCCTGCAGGAACCTGACCTGCTCATCGGTGTAGGCCGGCAGGTCCGCGGTGAGGGCCCGCTGCTTGTAGGCCAGGGTGCCGTAGAGCCGCCCGGCCCACGTGGGGGTGAGCACCTCGCGGGGGTGGAAGCCACTGGACATGGCCGCGTAGACGGTCAGCAGCTCGAGCACCTCGGCGGCGCGGGCGCGCTTGAGGCGCTCGGCCGACTGCTCGGGACCTGCCGCTGCCTGCTCGGTCAGCCGCACGAGCTCCTTGGCGCCTTCGCTCAGTGTGCGCAGCGCCTCGGGGCGGGCCAGGAACATGCCGCCGACCGGTGTTGCCGGAGCGATCGGGTCCAGGGCCGCCGTCAGGCCGAGCCGCCTGGACAGGGCCTGGGCCGCTCCGGCCAGGCCGTCCCACTGGGGCCCGTCGTGCGGCTGGCCGATGTGACAGGCGGCGGGCATGGCCAGCCCGAGGCTGGGGTGAGACTCGAAGAGGTCGATGAGGCCGGCCACGTGTCCCGGCGAGTCCAGCAGGCAGTCGAGGACCTGGCGGCGGGCGATGTCGTCAGCCCCCGGGGCGGGACCGTTCAGGGGCCCCGCCGTGATTCTCAGGACGAGGTCCACTGCGCCACCACTGCCGTCGCGGACGCCGTCGCCGTCCGAGCCTGCGGGGCGCCCGGGATCCCAGAGGTCGTCGCACTCGGTGAGGAAGGCGATGGTTCCGCGCGGGTCGAGGCCACGCACCACGCGGAAGGAGACAGCCGCCTCCCCCGCTGCCCCGTCCTCACCCGCTGGGCGACGACCGGTGATGCGCTCCAGGTCAGCGGCATCCAGCGGTTCGGGCGAGGTGACCACCACCCGCCAGTGCGCCGGCAGGCTCGCCAGGCGCGAAGCAAGCCCATCGGCCTCGGCGCGCTCGATGCCCTCCCCCGCTGCCGGGACGTGGACGATGGCGCAGCCCGCGGGCTGTTGCGCGGGAGAGCTCGTATCGGGGCCGGGTTCCGCGGACCGGGGGGTGGACTCGGTCACGACCTCGGTGAGCCCTGCGTTGACGATGAGGTCACGGGCGGCCGCGGTATGGACGACGTCGGACAGAATGAGGTCCTCGCTGTAGCCCGCCTGCGCTGCGGCCTCCAGCAGATCCCCGCCGACAACGGCCTGCCGGTCCTGGTGAAGGGGATCGTGGAAGAACGCCCGGCGCTTGAGCAGGGGGCAGCCGTCGGCCAGCAGCGCCGGGGCCTCCTCGATGGCCGGGTTGTCCGAGTGGTAGCGGTCCACGGGGAAGGCGACCCGCCAGGTGTGGCCGATCCCGGTGAAGTGGTCGGTGAAGCGCGACTCGTGCCACTGGATGGAGTCGCGGTAGGAGGAGACCGGCGGCATCTGCTCCCAGTACTCCCGGAAGGCCGGGTCCTCCAGGAGCCGACGGCGCACCGCGATCCAGTGGGACTGGAGGTGGCGGGGCAGCTCGCGCCTGGCGAGGAAGGGGTGGGGGCGCATGACGCCGTGCTCAGTCATGCCCCAGAACGAGATGTCGCCCCAGCCCTCGGCGCGGGTGAGGACCTCCGCCCAGGGGCATAGCGGCGCGTAGTAGGTGTGGTTGGTCAGGATGAGCTCGTCGACGTCGGCGAGCCGGTCCCAGCCGAGGTGCTCCAGCCCGGCCCGGTAGGCGCCGACGTCGAGTCCCTCGTTGGGGCGCTCAAGGATCTCGTCGCAGGATGCCTCCAGCCGAGCCCGGTCGGCATCATCGATGGGAGAGTTGGAGACCACCAGGATGTGCGCCGCATGGGGGCGCAGGGAGGCCAGGGCGTGGACGACGTAGTCACGGACCCGTTGATGGGAATCGAAGTGGAAGTAGACGATTCCTCGGTTCATGTGGCGTCCCTTCCCGGCAGGCTGGTCGACGAAGGCGGTTGATGAGAAGCAGCGAGGCGGCCAGTGTCTCATGCAGTCCTGATCGCCCCGCCGCGCTCCTCGATCCGGTCTCAGCGAACCGTCACCCTGCCTGTGGGAGATACGGATATCCGTCCCTTCTCGAAGGCCTGGGTCACGGTTCCATCTGCTTGACGGCTCTCATAACCGACGGGCAGCCCGGCCTTGGAGCGCTCCCCACCGGCAGCGGTCCACGCCGTCAGAATCGCACCACGCAGGAAGCTGGCCTTGCCCCCGGAATGCCAGTAGGCAACACCTCCC
>NZ_MSGO01000017.1:0-12486 GCF_001929375.1 Actinomyces oris
CCCACAAGGGCTCCATCACCATGATGGCACAGCGGGCACAAGGAGACACCCCCAGGAACAGAAGCAAGTACAGACAACTCACTTCTTACCGGGACCTTGTGCCCGCACCCCGCTCCCACACCGCACCTACTGACGCGACCTCTAAGGCTCCCGGTTCGCAGGTAACCTGTCGCCTATGCCCGTCGTCGGCCGCTCACACGTGGGCGGCCGACGACGGATCAGCGACCAAGCACACGAGGAGACACCGTGGCCGACACTGAGCAGCCGACCGGCGCGCACAAGGCGGGGCAGATGGCGCCCAACCCCTATAGCCGCAGCTGCCCCTCACGTGGTCTGCTCAAGTCACTCGGTGACCTGTGGACCGTGCTCGTCGTCGGGGTGCTTCACGACGCGGGCCAGCCACAGCGCTTCAAGGAGATATCGACCCGCGTCGACGGTATCTCCACCAAGATGCTCACCCAGACCCTCAGGGGCCTTGAACGCGATGGACTCGTCGAGCGCCATCAGTACCCCGAGATCCCGCCGCGAGTGACCTACGAGCTCACCGACTCAGGCAAGGGGCTGGCGGAGGCACTCGCTCACGTTGAGGCCTGGGCCACTGAGCACCTCAGCGCTGTCAGCCAGGCCCGGGCGCGCTACGACGCCGACCACTGAGCATCCGCTGAAACGCTCGCCGAGGGCGTTTCGAGCGCGTCTACAGGTGCCGCCAGGTCTCCACCCGCCAGCGCGCGTCCCCGGACACGGGGCGCCACTGGCCCTGCGGGTCGGAGAGGGCCGGGTCGATGGCCCACTCCTGAGTGCTGATCCCCGGTGCGCGCACCAGCGCCGAGTCGGGCAGGCCGCGCTCGCGGGCCCGCTGCGTGGCATCAAGGTCCAGGACGCTGACGACGAGCACATCGGGCAGGCCGTCGGCCAGCGCCTGCTCGTAGACGCTCCCGCCACCGATGACCCACAAGCGGGGCAGCCCCGCAGCATCCCCCTCACGAGGGTCGTGCCCCAGCTCGGCGGCCAGCCCCCGCGCCGCCAGTGAGAGCCCCTCGCGCAGCGAGCCGGCGCGGAGCGCCCCCTCGGCCCGCCAGGAGCGGTCACGGGTGAGGACCACGTTGCGCCGCCCGGGCAGGGGACCTCCCAGTGACTCCCAGGTGGTGCGGCCCATGACCAGCCCGCCGCCCATGGTCGTGGCCTTGAAGTGGGCGAAGTCCGCCGGCACGCGCCACAGCATGGCGCCGTCGGCCCCCAGGACGCCGGTGACGTCCTGGGCCCAGATCATCCCCAGGCCACTCATACCGCGACCGGGGCCTTGATCGTGGGGTGGTGCTCGTAGCCCTGGGAGGCGTCGATGTCGTCCATGTCGTAGGCGTCGATGGACTCGGCCCGCTCCAGGCGCAGCGTGGGGAAGGGGTGGGCGCTGGGCACCCGGGAGAGCTGGGTGCGGACCTGCTCGACGTGGTTGTCGTAGATGTGACAGTCCCCTCCGGTCCAGATGAGCTCACCGGGCTCCAGGTCCGTCTGCTGGGCGAGCATGTGGGTGAGCAGCGCGTAGGAGGCGATGTTGAAGGGAACCCCCAGGAACAGGTCGGCGCTGCGCTGGTAGATCTGCAGGCTCAGGCGGCCATCGGCCACATAGCACTGGAAGAAGGCGTGGCAGGGGGCCAGTGCCATGGAACCCAGCTCGGAGACGTTCCAGGCCGACACCAGCATGCGCCGCGAGTCCGGGTCGGTGCGCAGCGTGTCGATGAGCCCGGCGATCTGGTCGATCGCGCCCCCGTCCCGGGTGGGCCAGGAGCGCCACTGCGAGCCGTAGACCGGCCCCAGCTCACCGGAGTCATCGGCCCACTCGTCCCAGATGGTGATGCCCCGCTCCTGGAGCCAGCGCACGTTCGTCTCCCCGCGCAAGAACCACAGCAGCTCACCCTTGACGGCCTTCATGGCCACGAACTTCGTGGTGATGCGCGGGAAGCCGCGGCGCAGGTCGTAGCGCAGCCGGCGGGCGAAGAGCGAACGCGTTCCGGTGCCGGTACGGTCGGACTTCGCGGTCCCGTTGGCCAGGACGTCGGCCAGGAGGTTCTCGTAGGCGACGTCGACGCCTGGCGGGGGGAGGAGCCCCATCTGCGCCAGCGCCGGGCACTGGACGGCCGACGGCGACGGCTCGCTCTCGCTGCGAACTGCGCTCATGCCTCGATCACCTCGACACGGGAGCTGTCGACGTAGCCGCCCACAGCGAGCTCGGGTCCCAGGGCCGCCTGCGCCCCCTCGATGACCTGGTTGGCCAGCGCCCGGCCTCCCGACCAGCCGATGGCGGCCCCGATCCCGAAGGGGAGGAGGCGCCCCAGTGCCAGTGCCCCGCCCTTGGCGGCCGAGCGCTTGGCCGCCCGCTTGATGAGGCGGGCGTTGATGGACTTCACCGACGGCAGGGGCATCTGCATGAGCAGCTGAGCCGCCCAGAACATCGAGGACAGGCCCAGCTGGCCCTGAACCGCCTCGGAGCCCTCCTTGCCCAGAAGGGCGGAGAGGACCAGGGCCCGACGGCGCTCGGTGTCGACGACGTGGACCCCCTGGATCTCCGCGACAGTCAGAACGTAGGTGACGGCCGAGGCGATGAAGGCGGCGCTCTGACCGACTGTCAGGGCGGCGGCCGCGCCCGTACTGATGGCCGGTATGGCCGCGGAGGCCCCGACCGCTCCCGATGACAGTCCTGCGTCCCTCCGGAAGCGGGAGCCGGCCATCTCGACGAGCTCGGCGGCGTCGGCCCCAGGGCGGTCCCGGCGCATCCGTGCGACGCGCTCCTCGATGCGGGCGGCCGGGATGGCGATGGCCTTGTCGAGGGCGCGTTCCAGTGCGGTGGGGCGCTCAGATCGGGAGGTGTTCAACAGTGGTCTCCTTACCTGAGTGACACAGGGGGGGGAATCGGGGAGAGCGGCCGGTTCAGCGGATGGGGCGCTGAGCTCTCAGTCCTCGTTGGGGTCGACGATCGTCGTCGTGTAGGAAGCGCCGTGCTCGATGGTGTGGCCCACCGTGCAGTGACGGTCGACGGCGCCGGCGACCCGCTGGCTGAGCAGCTCGCGCTGCTCGGCGTCGAGCGAGGACAGATCGGTGACGATCTCGACCTGGAAGGACTCGTAGCGCTCCTCGGCGTCGTTCTTGACGGTCGAGCAGCCCACGGTGGCCTCGAAGTCCTCACCCAGGGCCTTGGCCAGACGGTGGTCGGCGGACAGGGTGTTGCAGGTGGCCAGGGCGATCTTCATCAGCTCGCCGGGCGAGAACTCGCCCGGGCCCATGCCGATACGCACCTCGGCGCCCGAGGAGTTGCGACCGATGTACTGGCGGGTGCCCGCGCGCTCGGCCCACACGGCGTTAGGGGCGGAGGCGGTTGTGCTAGATGTGCTCATGGCCCGATGGTGCCATGAAACCGGACGAGACTCGGCGGTGGAACCGGTGCGCAGCCCCGTGCTGCGCCACTGGCGGACAGGGGCGCAGCACGGGAATAACAGCAGTGGGCGACGTAGCGCACAGTAAGTGATCGAGGCGAGTGATCAGGTGAGCGATCGGGGCGCGATGGAGACGCGGGTCAGTGCTCGACGAGCCAGGCGGCGGCCCGGCGCTCCTCGTCGGCGACGACGCGGCCCACCATGCCCATGGCCTTCTCCTCGATGGTCCTGCCCACCAGCGGCACAGTGACCTTGAGGTCGACGTCGACGGTGACGGTGGTGGCCTCACCGGCGGCGTCCGCGGCGGGAGCCATGGTGGAGGTGGCGCTGACCCTGACCGGGGCGCTCCTGACCGTCACGTCGTAGCCGCCGGAGCGAGAGCCGTCATCCTTCGGCTCGCCCCAGGACTCGGCCACGGAGAAGGACACCGCCGAGCGCACGAACCTCGAGGCGACCGAGGGCAGCTGGGAGGGCTGGATGCTCCCGGCGATGGTGGCCACGAAGCCCTGGCCGCGCTGGGCGACGTCGACCGAGGCGTTGTCGAGCCCGGCTCGTAAGACCCGCGCCTCCTGGTAGGCGGGGTCGGCGAGCATCTGCGCGGTGCGTGCCGGAGTGGCGGGATAGGTGATGGTGATGGTCTTCCTCATGGTGCGATCCTGTCATGTTTCGCAGGGCCGGGGCATGCTCCGACCTCAGTAGGGCCGGGAGCCAAGGCGCGGCCCGTAGGGTTGAACGCGAGACCGCTCAGGTTCCGAGCATGTGTCCTGCTTGGCAATTAGCCGGCTCAACGAGCCGGGGCCGCTCACTGCCGATAACCTTGAGAGGTGCCTAATCTTCTGCCCAGCGCCCTGAGAGACGCAGTCGACCTCGCCGAGGCCGACCTCGACTGGATCCACCAGCTGGTGGCCGACTGGCAGCTGATTGCGGACCTGTCCACCTCCGACCTGGTCCTGTGGGTGCGTACCCGCGCCGGGCGCTTCATCGCCGCGGGCCACACCCGCCCCTCCGGCGGGACCACCGTCCACCTCGAGGACGTTGTCGGACGGCGCATGCCGGCCTCGCGCGAGGCCATGGCCATGGACTCACTGTCCACCGCCCAGATCCAGGACGCCGCCGAGCCCTACTGGACCGGTACCGCCGCGGTCCAGGAGGAGTACATCCCGGTCGTTCACGCCGGTACGCCGATCGCCGTCGTGACTCGGGAGACCTCGGTGGGCGTCATCCGGGGCGGGCGCATCGTTGAGCGGGAGATGGAGGAGATCGCCGAGGTCCTGTGCCAGATGACCGCCTCGGGCGACTTCCCCATCCAGGGCGCCGGCACCACGATCCGTCACGGCACACCGCGCGTGGCCGACGGCGTCCTGCGCCTGGACGAGGAGGGGCGGATCGCCTACGTCAGCCCCAACGGGCGCTCCTGCTTCCACCGCCTGGGCATTGTGGGCGAGCTGGAGGGGATCCTGCTGGCCGAGGCCGTCACCTCGATCATCCCCGCACGTACCCCCGTCGATGAGACGCTGGCCGTGGTCCTCATGGGCAGGCAGGCCTGGCTCACCGAGGTCGAGGTCGGGGGAGTGTTCCTGTCTCTGCGCTCCATCCCGCTGACGCTCAAGGGACGCCGCTCCGGGGCGGTGCTCCTGGTTCGTGACGTCACCGAGGTGCGTCGGCGTGAGCAGGTCCTGCTCAACAAGGACGCCACCATCCGGGAGGTCCATCACCGGGTCAAGAACAATCTGCAGACCGTCTCGGCGCTGCTGCGCATGCAGGCCCGCCGCGCCTCGAATGAGGAGACCCGTCAGGCCCTGTCCGAGGCCGAGCGCCGGGTGACCACCATCGCCACCGTCCACGACGCCCTGAGCCACAACGTCAACGAGCACGTGGACTTCGATGAGGTCTTCTCCTCCATCCTGCGCATGGCCGCGGTCGTGGCCACGCCCACGGGTGAGGTCAGCACCAGGCTGGAGGGCTCCTTCGGTGTGGTCGACGCTGACACGGCGCAGGCGCTGGCCACGGTGCTGGCCGAGCTCGTGACCAACGCCGTCGAGCACGGCCTCAATGGCCGCGACGGTCGAGTGACAGTCACGGCCCACCGTGACGAGGACCAGCTCGAGGTTCACGTGATGGACAACGGTGCGGGCCTGGCGCCGGACACCCTCATGACCGGTCTGGGAACGCGGATCGTCACCACGCTCGTGCGCGGAGAGCTGCGCGGGGTCATTGACTGGGGGCCTCTGAGCGGAGGAGGCACCGACGTCGTCATTCACGCCCGCCTTAACCAGAGGGCTGCCAGGGCTGAGGCCTGACCTTTTGATGACCGGCTGTCGAAAACAGCCTGGATCAACAAAACGGTGCTCGCACGATTAACCGTGCGAACACCGCAGTGCGAAGAACTCGATCAGTTTTCAGGATGACCGGCGGGCCCGGGCCGCCCTGCGCTTGAGGGAACGACGCTCGTCCTCGCTCATGCCTCCCCAGACACCGGCATCCTGACCGTTCTCCAGCGCCCACTTCAGGCAGGTGTCCACCACCTCGCAGCGGCCGCACACCTCTTTCGCCTTGGCGATCTGGGCAATGGCGGGACCGGTGTTTCCCACAGGGAAGAAGAGCTCCGGGTCAACGGTGAGACATGCGGCTTGGCTGCGCCAGTCCATAAGGGCCCCCTACAAGGTCATCGGTCATGCGGTTGGCGCCGGCCCAGCTTGTCAGGGAACGGCGGCCGCGTCCGAGAACAACTTTCACATGACGGGGGGCGGTGGGCAAGACCTCGATCATGAGACCTGTGCCGATACCCTGTCGTGATCCTCACAGGATGCTGTGGTGTTGAGATAACACTACTTTCCTTCATTGAGAAGGCCTGTTAAACAGGGTACTCAATAGGATGATCGTCGTCTTCGGGGCGGGGCAGCACGATCTGAATGGGCAGGCACGTTCCACGGTAGACGAGTGCTCCACGACCGGGCAGCGTCATCGCTCTGGGGTCGGTGACCGTCCGCAAGGAGACGCCGGCGGCCTGATCGGCAGGGCGCATACCGGGCCACAGCACGACGAGCGCCTCGCGCTCACGCATGGAGGAGATCGCGCCGCGGAAGGTCGTGGCGACCTTCTCCGTCGAGGCAGAGGCCAGGACCACCTCAGAGCCGGCCAGCGCGGCCTCCACCTGAGTGACGGTGGCGATGTCCGCCAGGTCCAGGTCGTCGACGACGAGGGCGTCGGAGGCCATCGCCTGGGCCAGTGCCCGCAGCGCCGTGGAGCGCCCCGAGCCGGGAGGCCCGGCGACCAGGACGCTGGTGCGAGCCGGAAGCGTGACCGGTGCGGCCGCGTCCCCTCCCACGGCCCAGGTTCCCTCCGGGACGTCCTCCCAGGTGAGCCGCGTCGGCAGCGGTTCGAGCCGCAGCGCGCAGCCGCCGTCGCGCTCGGAGCCGGATACCGGGCAGTCCTCACGGAGCACGATCTGGCAGGTGGTCGTCGTCGCCCCGTCCAGGATGACGCCGCGCCCCGGGGCGCCGCCGGTGACCACCCCGCGTGGAAGACCGGCGAGAGCGGCCTGTGTGCCGGTGGCCGCGCCGAGAACCAGCCTGAGCCCCATGGGGCCGGCCCACCGGGCGGTGGACGCGACCAAGGGGGCGGTCAGCAGCAGGGGAGCGCCCGTTGCGGACGTGGTACGGATGACGGCCTCCAACAGGGCGTTGCCCTGACCGGGGCCCAGCGCCTCATCAATGGTCGGGATGAGCGCGTCGACGTTATCGAGGCACAGCAGGTCTGCGCCCAGGCGCCCGCTGGCGGCGAGTCCCCACAGCCGGGCCAGGCGTCGTGGGTCCTCCGTACCGACCACCGTGCCCACTCCGGGGTGGGCGAGGAGCCTGCGCACGGGGGAGGCCTCGTGGGAGGCGTCGGGGGCCGGGGGAGCGAACCCGCACAGGTGCACGCCTCTGCCCGAGCCCAGTGCCGCCGTCGCGGCCGAGGCGACAAGAGTGGAGCGCCCCGACCTCGGGGCCCCGAGGACCAGCAGCGGGCGAGTGACCCGCCACTGCCACACCCCCAGGCTCTGCTGGCGAGGAAGATCGGTCACGGCCAGGAGAAGGCGGTCGTCGTCGTGCCCGGACAGTGGCGGGTGGTCGGCGGGGTCCGTGGGGACCGGCGCCCCCTGCTCCTCAAGCTCACCCGGTGCTCGGGGGCCTCGGAGCCGAACCAGCTCGAGCGCCTCGGCCGCGCTGATCGAGGCGGGCAGGGCCGGCGCCCAGGGGCGCCACGGGGCGGAGTGCCCCTCGGCCGCGCGTGAGATGAGGCCGACGATCTCCTGAACCTCACGAGCCGAGCCGCACCAGGGGGCCTGAAGCACCTGGCTGCCAGGGCTGGGAGAACCACTGGCGCCGTTGTCGGGGTCTCGCGGGGCGGGGCCGCCGTCCTCGACGCCGCCGGTTCCACTGACCAGGACCCTGCCGGGATGATGACCGAGCCGGGCGGCCCCGTCGTGCCCCAGGACGTCCCTGGAGTCAGCGGCGTCGAGCACCCGCAGGCACACTCGCAAGGAGGTGTTGGCCCGAATCGCCGGGGACACGGCCCCCTGGGGGCGCTGAGTGGCCAGAATGAGGTGGATCCCCAGGCTGCGCCCCTGGGCGGCGATACGCACCAGGGACTCCAGGACCTCGGCGTGCTCACCGGCCAAGGTGGCGAACTCGTCGACCGCCACCACCAGATCGGGGATGACGACCCGTGGCGGCAGGCAGGTCACGTCCTTGGCGCCGTGGGCGGCCAGGATCCGCTCGCGGCGGTGCACCTCGGCCTCCAAGGAGGACAGGGCGCGCTGGGTGCCGGCAGGATCCAGATCCGTCAGGACCCCGGCCGTGTGCGGCAGGCCGGCCAGAGGGCCGAAGGCGGCACCGCCCTTGTAGTCGACGAGGACCAGGGTGAGACGATCCGGCGCTCGGCTCAGCGCCAGCTGCACCAGCCACGAGATGAGCAGCTCAGACTTCCCGGAACCCGTTGTCCCAGCCAGCAGGGCGTGCGGGCCGTCCGCCACCAGATCGGCACGCACCGGCCCTCGCGCGCCCACTCCGAGCACCGCCGACAGCGCCGGCGCGCCCCGGGCCGGCGAGTGCGTCCGCTCCTCCCATCGCGCCCGCAGCTCGTGGGCGTCGAGGTCGTCCATGACAGCACTGAGAGGGACCAGATCGGGGACGCCGTCGCCCTGGGACGACTCCCGGTGAGGTGACGTGATCCGGGAGCGGCTCAGGTGACGAACCGCCTCCCACCAGATCGGTGAGCACGACGGCGCCCCGGCCGGAGCGGGCCGCGTGCTCAGCGCCTGGGGCGGGACCCCATTGTATGAGCAGGTCACTATCTGCGCGCTGCGAGGATGCGCCTGCGGGCCCCAGGTGAGGCGGAGCCCCAGACGGTCGCCTGCCTCCTCCCGGCTCTCCCGGTCCACACCGCCCCGATGACCGGCGTGTTCATCCGGCGAGTCATCCAGCACAGTCACCCGGACCTCATCGCGGGCCAGGAGCTGGGCGCACCACCATCTCAGCGCACTGCCGGCGCCCGTGCCCACCAGGGCCAGGCTCTCGCCGTCGGAGAGTGACAGGACGCAGCGCCGTCGGTGCCCGGCACTCCAGGCGGCCAGGGTCTCCTGGGTGGCCGAGACAGGCGTCGAGCCCTCGGCCGGGGAGTCCTGGGAGGACTGAGACATGCTGGAGCGTGCCGCGACGGCCAACAGCATCGTGGCAGGGTCCGGCTCGCCGTGCCTCCACCCAGGTCGGCGTCCCCGGCGACGCCGGTGGCCGCGCCATCGGGGCCCGCCGGCGCGCCCGGTGCGCCGGGCCCACCGTTGTTGCAGGAACGGCACCAGGCGCATGATCGTCATCGCGACCATCGGCGCCACCATGACCATGCCCATCGCGCCCCGGCTCCCCGTCCTGAGCGCGATCGCAGCCGAGCCGGCCATGACCAGGACGCAGACCAGTGAACCCACCATCAACCACGCCGTTGACGACGCCGGCGCCGCAGGGGCCGCCACCACCAGGTCGCTGGGGCGCCTGCGCAGCTCGAGCACGCTGTCTCCCAGCCTCAGGAGCGCCCCCTCCCTCAGCCTCATCTCCCGGCGAGCACGCAGCCACAGCCCCAGGTGCCAGTAGCGGTAGGAGCCGTTGGCCGATCCGCAGTCCTGAGCCAGGACACGGCCGCCGTGAAGCCGCAGGCGCAGGTGACGACGGGAGACCAGGGGATCACTGAGCACCTCTCCCCGACCCAGGACGGCGCCGTCCCTGACGGCTATCACCAGGCCACGGTCAGGACCGTCCAGGACCGCGAGGTGCCACGGGCCGGCCAAGGCGGCCAGAGCCGCGTCTGCGGCCGCCTCCCCCGCCGAGAGCCGGCACAACGAGGACGAGACCTCTCCCGGCAGCAGCGAGTGGAGGTCCAGGACGTCGGCGGTAGCGCTCATTCCTCCAGAATCGCCGCTGGGCTCCGTCACGTCGCCGGCAAGCAACCCCGGGTGTGGACAACCTCGCCGTTCGGGGATGCTCATGGTCACTGTGGACGCGGGCAGATCCCGGTGTGAACCCGGTTGAGGGAAGATGGCCCCATGACTGACCCCGATGCGCCCCGCGGTTCCGCTCCCGCCCCGGCCCCCTCCTCGGCACACTCCGATCAGCAAGGCCCCGTGGAGCTGAGCGCCATCCCCACTGCCGCCCGGGAACGCTGGAGCGAGCTGGTGCGTGACATTGAGGCCGCCCGTGACGCCTACTACAACGCGATCGACGCAGAGAGTCCCCTGTCCGACGCCGACTACGACCTCCTCTACCGGGAGCTGGAGGGACTGGAGGCGGCCCACCCCCTCCTGGCTCGAGCCGGATCACCGACCCGCTCCGTGGGCGGGCGCGCCGTCACCGACTTCGCACCCGCCCCGCACCACGAGCGCATGTACTCCCTTCAGGACGTCTTCTCCCTCGATGAGGTCCAGGAGTGGGCCGAGCGCATGGTCTCCGAGACCGGGGTCGGAGACGACGACCTCGCCATGACCGCCGAGGTCAAGATCGACGGCCTGGCTGTGGCCCTGACCTACGAGGACGGCATCCTCACCCGGGCCGCGACCCGCGGCGACGGCGCGACCGGTGAGGAGGTCACCGGCAATGTGCGAACCATCGCCTCGGTCCCCCTGGTCCTGGCCGGCGACGCCCACCCCTCCCTGCTCGAGGTGCGCGGTGAGGTCTACTTCCCCACCCAGGACTTCGAGGCCTTCAACGAGGAGCGCCGCACCCGCAACCTGCAGCGGCAGGCCGACGGCGCCCCCCTCCTGCAGGTCTTCGCCAACCCCCGCAACGCGGCCGCGGGCTCGCTGCGCCAGAAGAACCCCGCCGTCACCGCCTCCCGGCCCCTGGCGATGATCGCCCACGGGGTCGGCGCGATCACCCCCGCACCGGGGGAGAGGCTCCCCACCCGCCAGCACGAGTGGTACGAGCTGCTGGCCGGCTGGGGGCTGCCGGTGTCCCCCTACAACGCCGTGGTCCGGGGCCGCGCCGAGCGCGAGGCCTACATCGAGCGCTACGCCACCCACCGCCACGACCTCATCCACGAGATCGACGGCATCGTCTTCAAGCTCGACGACCACTCCCTTCAACGCCGCCTGGGCCACACCTCCCGAGTGCCCCGCTGGGCCACTGCCTACAAGTACCCGCCCGAGGAGGTCCGCACCCGATTGCTGGACATCGCCGTCCAGGTCGGGCGCACCGGCCGCGTCACGCCCTTCGGCATGATGGAGCCGGTCCTCGTCGCCGGCTCGACGGTGGCCCGCGCCACCCTCCACAACGCCACCGAGGTGGCCCGCAAGGGAGTGCGCATCGGGGACATGGTCATCGTGCGCAAGGCCGGTGACGTCATCCCCGAGATCCTGGGGCCGGTCGCCGATCTGCGTGACGGCAGCGAGCGGGACTTCGTCATGCCGACACACTGCCCCTCCTGCGGCACCGAGCTGGCACCGGCCAAGGACGGCGACGTCGACCTGCGCTGCCCCAACACCCGCTCCTGCCCCGCCCAGCTCACCGAGAGGATCGCCCACATCGGCTCCCGGGGCGCCCTGGACGTCGAAGGGCTGGGAGACGAGGCCGCCGGCGCCCTGACCCGACCCGACGCCGGACGCCGCGAGGCCCTGACCGCGCTCGCGGCTGGGCGGAGCCTGGAGACCGAAGACGGACGGCTCAGCCTCCCGCCCGGCGAGCTCGACTCCCTCCACGTCTCCCAGCGGGTGGAAGCCGTCGAGGAGCTCCTGAGGCAGGCGGGGATCACCGAGCAGACACCAGTGCTCACCGGCGAGGCCACTCTGTTCGACCTGACCGAGGACGATCTGCGCGAGGTCTTCGTCTGGCGCTCCGTCTCCCGTCGGGGCGTCCCCACCGGGGACTGGCGCCTGAGCCGCTTCTTCTGGACCAAGCAGATCTACAACGCCGACGGGCGGGTCAAGAAGGCGACGGCGCCGGGGAAGAACGCCACTGCCATGCTCTCCCAGCTCCGTCAGGCCCGCAGCCGCCCGCTGTGGCGCATCCTGGTGGCTCTGTCCGTGCGTCACGTCGGCCCGACCGCCGCTCGGGCCCTGGCAGCGCGCTTCAGGTCCCTGGAGGCCCTGTGCCAGGCAGATGTCGCCGAGCTGGCCGAGGTCGACGGCGTCGGACCCACCATCGCCGAGTCCTGGGCGCAGTGGCGTGAGGTCGACTGGCACCGCGAGATCCTCAGCCGCTGGGAGTCCGCCGGGGTCCGTACCCGGGAGGAGGCCCCGGACCAGCAGGAGGAGTCGGCGCGCACCCTGGAGGGTCTGACCGTCGTCGTCACCGGCTCCCTGGAGGGATTCACCCGGGACAGCGCCAAGGAGGCCATCGTCTCGCGCGGCGGCAAGGCCTCGGGCAGCGTCTCGAAGAAGACCAGCTTCGTCGTCGTGGGGGACAAGGCGGGCTCCAAGGAGACCAAGGCCCGCGAGCTGGGACTGACGATCCTCGACGAGGAGGGCTTCGTGGCGCTCCTGGAGGGAGGACCCCAGGCGGTCTCCTGAGGACTCACGACCGGGGCGGGGCAC
>NZ_MSGO01000017.1:12516-22157 GCF_001929375.1 Actinomyces oris
GTGCCCCGCCCCGGTCGTGACTCGGCCGATACTGGCGCTGATGCCGGCTCAGTAGTGGCTCTGGACCACCGTGTTCGTGTCGACCCAGTTGTAGATCCACTGCGCCTCGGGGACCGGCATGTTGACGCAGCCGTGGGAACCGGAGTACCCGAAGCTGGAGCGCCACCCCGCGCCGTGGAAGGCGTAGCCGCTGTAGAAGTAGCTCACCCACGGGACGTCCTCGGTGACGTAGGGGGATCCATCGGCGTTCTCACCGCGCATGGTCTGGGACTCGTACTGCAGGTAGACCTTGTAGGTGCCGGTCACCGTGGGGGTCTCGGCGGCGCCGTCGACGATGGAGACCGGGCCGTGCACGACGGTTGCCCCCTCGTAGGCGGTCACCGTCTTGTTCGACAGGTTGAGGTCGACCCACTTCTCACCCGGGGCGGCCTGGTAGGGCAGCTTCTCCGCGCCGTTGGCGATGGTGCGCTCCTTCCACTCCGCCTTGACCGTTGTGGCCTCGAAGGAGCCGGAGTAGGCCTTGTTACTGCCCAGGGACTGCGTGATCGCAGTGGCCACGGCATCAGCGTTGTTGACGGTCTTGCCGTCCTTGGCCTCCGTCGGGGTGGAGACCACCTGACCGCTGGCATTGACGTTGCGCTCGCCGGTGACGGGCTCGGAGCTGGCCTCCTCGGCCTGTGTCTTGACCCACTGGGAGACCTTCGAGGAGTCCACGGCGATGGTGGGGGCGGCGTCGGAGGAGTTCGTCACCGTGATCCACGAGGCCTTGTCCGTGTTCTGTGCCGTGTAGGAGTCCTCGCCCATGGTGATGGTGACGTCCTTAGAGACCCAGCCGTTGGCCTTGTCGGCGACCTTCTGGGCGTCGGAGTCGGAGACCTTCGGGTCGGCATTCGTGATCTTCAGGGAGATCGACGACGAGTCCAGGGACGTAGCGGTCTTCTGCGCGGCCTGTGCCAGGACGTCGGCATCCAGGGAGGAGCCCTTGGCCGAGCTCGTGGTCGTGAAGGTGGTGCCGTCCTCGCCGAGGACCACGGTGGCGTTGCGTGCCTTGGCACGGTCCTCGGGGATCAAGGAGGTGGCGTAGCTGCTCACCTTGGTCTTGTCAGTGGAGGAGACCACCGGGACCTCGCCCTTGCCCCGGGAGACCAGGGCGCGGAGCTTCTCGCCGAGCGTGTCGCCCCGAGCCATGACGGCGTCGGCGGTGGCCTGGGCATCCACCGTGGTTCCCAGATCCGCCAGGGAGGCGCTGGCGGTGACGTCCCCGGAGATGTCGACCTTGGTGCTCTTGACGCGCTCCTCAATGGTGGCCACCACCTCCTGCCGACTCTTGCCGGAGACGTCGGCGCCGGCCACCGTGGTCCCCGGGACGGCCCGGCCGTCGTAGTGCGCGGCGTAGGCGTAGCCCCCGGCACCCACGACGCCCAGCAGGAGCAGCACTGCGGCCGCGACCCCCAGGGGCCAACGGCGCCGCCGCCGCGGCTCGTCCGGGGACGAGCCCGCATCGGGGGACGTGAGTGCAGGGAAGGAGGAGGGGGCCGGGGCGACTGCGGCGGGATAGCCGGCGCCGCCGGCGCTGTCGGTGCCCTCGGCACCCGAAGCATTCTCGCTGCTCAGCTGATCGCCCGGCTCACCGCCGGAGCCCGGCTCAGAGGTCGTTGCCGGGATGACCGCCTCGATCTCCTCGGTGCTGCCCTGCTCCGCGCTCGTACCGCTCGGGGCGGGGCTGGCGGAATGCGCCTGCGGTGCCGCGGCTCGCGCAGCCGCCCGGTAGACGGACTGACGACGCACGCCTTCGGACTGCCCGTAGGGCGTGCTGAGCACAGTGGTCTCGCTCTGTGAGGCTTCTCCCTGGTGCTGCGCACCAGTGGGGGAAGTGTTGCTGCTCATGCATCCTCGTCCCTCGGCCACGGGCCCCGTACGGGGAGGAGTGCGGCCGAATCCAGTAGTCCATCCGACCTCCGGTGGCCCAACGTCCTGGATGGAGGCCTGATCCCCAGGGACTGTTCCCGGCCCGACCTGCTTCAACGCGGCAGCGCCGTCGCCGGCGGGTCGGTCCTCACCCTGGTGATCACCATGACATCCGTGAAACGAGACGATGTCAATCATTCTCAGGGATGAGGCTCTGTGAGATCGCACGAATTCAGCATCGGTTCAGTTTCGCTGGAGCCCGCAGGTACGGCGCCCACGCCCCGCCTGCGGGAAGTAGAGACGCCGATGAGAGCCTGATCTCCCTGGCGGTCCTGCTTCGACGTGATGTCGACGTGATGCGGCCGCAGCCCGGCTCGGCCCGGCTAGACTCCACACCATGTCTGCTATTTCCACTGATGAGGTCGCACGGGTTGCGGCGCTGGCTCGGGTCGCCCTGAGCGAAGAGGAGGTGACGCGCCTGGCCGGAGAGCTGGACGCGGTCGCCTCCTCCTTCGCCCGGGTCACGAGCGTGGTCACGCCCGACCTGCCGGCGACCTCCCACCCCGTGCCCCTGACCAACGTGCTGCGTGAGGACGTTCCGGCCCCCACGCTCGACGTCGACGAGCTCCTGGCCGGCGCGCCGGCCAGCGAGGACTCCATGTTCCTCGTTCCGCAGATCCTGGGGGAGGACTCCGCCTCATGAGCACTCACAGCACCACCGCCCTGGCCGGCCTCATCAGGAGCAGCGCCGCCGAGCAGGCCGCCGTCCTGGCGGAGGGGGAGGTCTCCTCACGCGAGCTCACCCAGGCCCATCTCGACCGCATCGACGCTGTCGACGGTGCCGTCGGGGCCTTCCTCAACGTCGATGCCGAGTGCGCCCTGAGCCAGGCCGACGCCGCCGACGCCGCCCGAAAGGAGGGCCAGGCGATCAGTGAGCTGACCGGTGTGCCGGTGGCCGTCAAGGACCTCATCGTCACCCGTGGCCAGGTCACGACCGCCGCCTCACGGATGCTCGAGGGCTGGGTGCCGCCCTATGACGCCACCCTCGTGAGCAACCTGCGCGCCGCCCGCACCCCGATCCTGGGCAAGACCAATCTCGACGAGTTCGCCATGGGCGGCTCCACCGAGCACTCGGCCTTCGGCCGCACCGCCAACCCCTGGGACCTGGGCCGCATCCCGGGAGGATCCTCGGGTGGCTCGGCCGCCGCCGTCGGCGCCTACGAGGCCCCTGTGGCCGTGGGCACCGACACCGGGGGCTCGATCCGCCAGCCCGCGGCCGTCACCGGCACGGTCGGCGTCAAGCCGACCTACGGCACGGTCTCGCGCTTCGGCGTCATTGCCATGGCCTCCTCCCTCGACACGCCCGGCCCCATGGCCCGCACGGTGCTGGACACCGCTCTGCTGCACGACGTCATCGCCTCCCACGACCCGCTGGACTCGACGTCCTTGCCGGACGCCCCGCGCGGCATGGCCGCCGTGGTCCGGGCCGCGCAGGAGGGACGGGACCTGACCGGCCTGCGGGTCGGCGTCATCTCCGAGCTCGACGGCGGAGAGGGCTACCACGACGGCGTCGTGGCCTCCTTCCACGCCGCCCTGGAGCTGCTCGAGGCGGCCGGAGCGCAGGTGGAGACCGTCTCTCTGCCGCACCTGGAGTACGCGCTGGACGCCTACTACCTCATCATGCCCGCCGAGGCCTCTTCCAACCTGGCCCGTTACGACGGGATGCGCTACGGCCTGCGGGTCGAGCCGACGTCGGGACCCGTCACCGCCGAGACCGTCATGGCGGCCACCCGCGGGGCGGGCTTCGGTGACGAGGTCAAGCGCCGCATCATCCTGGGCACCCACGTGCTGTCGGCCGGCTACTACGACGCCTACTACGGTTCTGCCCTCAAGGTGCGCACTCTCGTGCAGCGCGACTTCGCCGCCGCCTGGGACAAGGCGGACATCCTCGTGTCGCCCACCGCTCCGGTGACGGCCTACCGCTTCGGGGAGAAGGACGACCCGCTGGCGATGTACAAGCTGGACGTGACCACGATCCCGGCCAACCTCGCGGGGGTGCCCGGCATGAGCCTGCCCTCGGGCCTGAGCGATGACGGGCTTCCGGTGGGCTTCCAGATCCTGGCGCCGCAGAGGGCCGATGACCGCCTGTACCGCGTGGGTGCCGTCCTGGAGGCCGCGCTGGAGGAGACATGGGGGGCGCCGCTGCTGTCGCGTGCGCCCGAGCTGGAGGAGACACGATGAGTGACACGCTGATGGACTTCGACGAGGCCGTTCGTCGCTACGACCCGGTCCTGGGACTCGAGGTGCACGTCGAGCTGGGGACCGCCACCAAGATGTTCGACGCCGCCCCCAACGTCTTCGGCGCTCAGCCCAACACGATGGTGACCCCCACGTCGGTGGGGCTGCCTGGCGCGCTGCCGGTGGTCAATGCCCGCGGCGTGGAGTACGCCATCCGCATCGGCCTGGCCCTGGGCTGCGAGATCGCGCAGTCCTGCCGCTTCGCCCGGAAGAACTACTTCTACCCGGACCTGGCCAAGGACTTCCAGACCTCACAGTCCGATGAGCCCATCGCCTACGACGGCGCCCTGGAGATCGAGATGGAGGACGGATCCTTCTTCACCATCCCGATCGAGCGGGCCCACATGGAGGAGGACGCAGGCAAGAACACCCACATCGGAGGTGCCGACGGCCGTATCGAGGGCGCCAGCCACTCCCTGGTGGACTACAACCGCGCCGGTGTGCCGCTGGTGGAGATCGTCACCCGCCCCATCGAGGGCGCCGGCGCCAGGGCGCCTCAGGTCGCCGCCGCCTACGTGCGCACCCTGCGCGACATCTTCCGCGCCCTGGGGGTCTCCGAGGCGCGCATGGAGCGCGGCAACGTGCGCGCCGACGTCAACGTCTCGCTGCGCGAGTCGCCCGACGCGCCGCTGGGCACCCGCACCGAGACCAAGAACGTCAACACCTTCCGTGGGATCGAGCAGGTCGTCCGCTACGAGATCCAGCGTCAGGCCGCCATCCTGGCCGCCGGGGGAGAGGTGCTTCAGGAGACCCGCCACGGCCAGGCCGACGGCACCACTCGCGCCGGTCGCGTCAAGTCCGACGCCGACGACTACCGCTACTTCCCCGAGCCGGACCTCGTGCCGGTGGCGCCCAGCCGCGAATGGGTCGAGGAGATCCGTGCGGGGCTGCCCGAGATGCCCGCGGCCAAGCGTCGTCGTCTCAAGGCCGAGTGGGGTCTGAGCGACACCGAGATGCGCGACGTCGTCAACGCCGGGGCGCTCGAGCTCATCGAGGCCACCGCGGCAGCCGGAACCACCGGTCAGGCCGCCCGCAAGTGGTGGATGGGCGAGCTCTCCCGCAGGGCAAAGGAGCAGGAGACCGCCCTGGAGGACATGGCCGTCACGCCCGAGCAGATCGCCGAGCTGCAAGGACTGGTGGACTCCGGGCGCCTGACCGACAAGTTGGCCCGCCAGGTTCTCGAAGGGGTCCTGGCCGGCGAGGGTGATCCTGAGGCCGTGGCCGTCGCTCGCGGGCTCGAGGTCGTCTCCGACGACTCCGCGCTGCTGGCCGCCGTGGACGAGGCCCTGGCCGCCAACCCGGACGTGGCCGACAAGATCCGCGGCGGCAAGGTCCAGGCGGCCGGCGCCATCGTCGGAGCCGTCATGAAGGCGACCCGTGGCCAGGCCGACGCCAAGCGCGTGCGTGAGCTCGTCATGGAGCGCGTGCAGGGCTGAGGCGAGTCTCGCCACTGGTCTGCTGAATCCCTTCCTCCGCGCATCATCGTCCCGTACTGAGGACGGCTCGGAACAGTCCGGCCCGTCACCGCTGCATCCAGCCAGTGGTGACGGGCCGGACTGTCCGTTCCCGGCGGCTCGTGTCAGTGAGGACCTGCTGCTGTGGAGGGTGAGATTGCTTGCGAAAGCTGCTGCGAATCTCAGTATCTGATCACATTAGGACCGTCATCCGAGTGGCTGGCGACCTGTGCGAGATAGGCTCGGAGTACTTGTCACAAGCCCTGCCCGTCCCACGAGGAGTGCCCATGGTTCAGCCCAGTCCCAGTTACACCGTCGCCCTGTATCTTGAGGTGCCCGCCTCCCAGAAGGCGGTGGCCCGCCTGGTCGACACCGCCACTGCGACTGGCGCCATCGTCACCGGCGTCGACGTGGCCGATGCCGACGGTGACAAGCTCACCGTCAACCTCACGGCGGACACCCGGGACTCCAAGCACCGCAACGAGCTGGTCGCCAAGCTGGAGGAGATCGACGGCGTCGTCGTCCGTAACGTCGGTGATTCGACCTTCCTGACTCACGTCGGAGGCAAGATCGAGGTGGTCGGCAAGTACCCGATCCACAACCGTCGTGACCTGGCCCGCGTCTACACCCCCGGTGTGGCCCGCGTTTGCAAGGCCATCTACGACCACCCCGAGCGTGCCCGGATGCTCACCATCAAGAAGAACACCGTCGCCGTCGTCACCGACGGGACCGCGGTCCTGGGGCTAGGGGACATCGGCCCGTCCGCCGCCATGCCCGTCATGGAGGGCAAGGCTGTTCTGTTCAAGCAGTTCGGCAACGTGGATGCCTGGCCGGTGGCTCTGGACACGAAGGACCCCGAGGAGATCATCTCCATCGTCAAGGCCATTGCCCCGGCCTACGGCGGCATCAACCTGGAGGATATCGCGGCCCCCAAGTGCTTCGACATCGAGGCCCGCTTGCGCGAGGAGCTCGACATCCCCGTCTTCCACGACGACCAGCACGGCACCGCCATCGTGACCCTGGCGGCCCTCATCAACGCTCTGAAGATCGTGGGTAAGAAGATCGAGGACGTGCGCATCGTCCTGTCCGGCGTCGGTGCGGCCGGCAGCGCCATCGCCAAGCTGCTCATGGCGCACGGCGCCACGGACATCGTCGGTTACGGGCGCACCGGGGCTCTGTCCTCGGCGAACACCGAGGGAATGAACGAGCACCGCAAGTGGCTGGCGGAGAACACTAACCCGCGTCAGGTGACCGGCTCACTCAAGGAGGGCCTCAAGGGGGCTGACGTCTTCATCGGTGTCTCCTCGGGCAACCTGCTCGAGCCCGAGGACCTGGAGGTCATGAGCGACGGCGCCATCGTCTTCGCCATGGCCAACCCGATCCCGGAGGTCGACCCGATCCGTGCCGCCGACTACGCCGCCGTGGTGGCGACCGGGCGCTCGGACTTCCCCAACCAGATCAACAACGTGCTGGCCTTCCCCGGCCTCTTCCGCGGCCTGCTGGACACCGGCATCACCGATATCTCCACCGAGCTGCTCAGGGCTGCGTCCACCGGCATCGCCTCGGTGATCGCCGACGACGAGATCAGCCCCGTGTACATCATCCCCGGAGCCTTCGACACTCGGGTCGCCGACGCCGTGGCCAAGGCGGTCCGCAAGTTCGCTGAGGCGGAGTGAGGGCCGGAAGGCTTCAGCTCGTGTGGGATGAGGGTATGTGGCGCGACCTGGGCCACGCGCCCTCATCCCACAGGGGAGACTGACGACACCCGCCCGAGAGCGCGGGCTACGGTGTCTGGGCGCTGCCAGGACAAGGAAAAGTCGATGTGTCCTGGATCATGGGCTCCTGGTTTGACGTCCGTGGGGTGGACCTGCCTAAAGTACAGCCCGCTGCCGAAAGGGCTGAGCTTGGCTCACGGTCTTCCGGTGGCAGACGTGCTGCAACAGAACGTCGATCGGTGTGACCGGGAGCAATGCTTCTGAGGTTGACGTCGAGACGGCAAATGTTCTAGAGTAGCCGAGTTGCTCGCCAGAGCGAGGTTAAGTCGAATAGGCTTGGCTGAGCCCCGGCTGGGTGTGTTGTTTGAGAACTCGATAGT
Organism: Actinomyces oris; assembly: GCF_001929375.1. Taxonomy (GTDB): domain Bacteria; phylum Actinomycetota; class Actinomycetes; order Actinomycetales; family Actinomycetaceae; genus Actinomyces; species Actinomyces oris_B. The sequence goes on from NZ_MSGO01000017.1 coordinate 20,272, forward strand.
GTGTCATGTTTTTTATGCCATGGCCCTGGGGCTGCGCATGTTGTGTGTGTGGTTTTGGGGTTTGTTTTGTTTTGGTTTGCCTGGCCCTTGTTTTGGGGTTGGGTTGGGCCTTGGTCTGGTTTTCTGGACTGTTGTACTGGTTGGAGCCGTTTTTGGTTTTGATTGGTTTTGTTTGGAGAGTTTGATCCTGGCTCAGGACGAACGCTGGCGGCGTGCTTAACACATGCAAGTCGAACGGTGAAGCGCCTTCCTTTTTGGTGGGTGTGGATGAGTGGCGAACGGGTGAGTAACACGTGAGTAACCTGCCCCCTTCTTCTGGATAACCGCATGAAAGTGTGGCTAATACGGGATATTCTGTGCCTGCTGCATGGTGGGTGTGGGAAAGATTGTGCCTTTTGGGTGTTTTTGGTGGCCCCTTCTTCTGGATAACCGCATGAAAGTGTGGCTAATACGGGATATTCTGTGCCTGCTGCATGGTGGGTGTGGGAAAGATTGCGCTTTTGGGTGTTTTTGGTGGGGGATGGGCTCGCGGCCTATCAGCTTGTTGGTGGGGTGATGGCCTACCAAGGCGGTGACGGGTAGCCGGCCTGAGAGGGTGGACGGTCACACTGGGACTGAGACACGGCCCAGACTCCTACGGGAGGCAGCAGTGGGGAATATTGCACAATGGGCGCAAGCCTGATGCAGCGACGCCGCGTGAGGGATGGAGGCCTTCGGGTTGTGAACCTCTTTCGCCAGTGAAGCAGGCCTGCTCCTTGTGGGTGGGTTGACGGTAGCTGGATAAGAAGCGCCGGCTAACTACGTGCCAGCAGCCGCGGTAATACGTAGGGCGCGAGCGTTGTCCGGAATTATTGGGCGTAAAGAGCTCGTAGGCGGCTGGTCGCGTCTGTCGTGAAATCCTCTGGCTTAACTGGGGGCTTGCGGTGGGTACGGGCCGGCTTGAGTGCGGTAGGGGAGGCTGGAACTCCTGGTGTAGCGGTGGAATGCGCAGATATCAGGAAGAACACCGGTGGCGAAGGCGGGTCTCTGGGCCGTTACTGACGCTGAGGAGCGAAAGCGTGGGGAGCGAACAGGATTAGATACCCTGGTAGTCCACGCCGTAAACGTTGGGCACTAGGTGTGGGGGGCCTTTTCCGGGTTTTCCGCGCCGTAGCTAACGCATTAAGTGCCCCGCCTGGGGAGTACGGCCGCAAGGCTAAAACTCAAAGGAATTGACGGGGGCCCGCACAAGCGGCGGAGCATGCGGATTAATTCGATGCAACGCGAAGAACCTTACCAAGGCTTGACATGTGCCGGTCGGCTCCGGAGACGGGGTTTCCTCCTTGTGGGGCCGGTTCACAGGTGGTGCATGGTTGTCGTCAGCTCGTGTCGTGAGATGTTGGGTTAAGTCCCGCAACGAGCGCAACCCTTGTCTCGTGTTGCCAGCACGTTGTGGTGGGGACTCGCGGGAGACTGCCGGGGTCAACTCGGAGGAAGGTGGGGATGACGTCAAATCATCATGCCCCTTATGTCTTGGGCTTCACGCATGCTACAATGGCCGGTACAGAGGGCTGCGATACCGTGAGGTGGAGCGAATCCCTTAAAGCCGGTCTCAGTTCGGATCGGTGTCTGCAACTCGACACCGTGAAGTTGGAGTCGCTAGTAATCGCAGATCAGCAACGCTGCGGTGAATACGTTCTCGGGCCTTGTACACACCGCCCGTCACGTCATGAAAGTCGGCAACACCCGAAGCCCGTGGCCTTATGGGGAGCGGTCGAAGGTGGGGCTGGTGATTGGGACGAAGTCGTAACAAGGTAGCCGTACCGGAAGGTGCGGCTGGATCACCTCCTTTCTAAGGATAGGTAATTGTGTGGGGGTGGCTTCCCGGCTGTTGGTTGTCTGGGCCG
>NZ_MSGO01000018.1 GCF_001929375.1 Actinomyces oris
GGGCGACGGCGTCGTGCTGGTTGTCCGGATCGTAGGGTAGGTCGCGAGGTCGTAGCCTTAACCCACGACCTCGAGGCATAAGGCACGACCGCGCGGTCGGGAACCGGCGATCAGTGGCGCCAGGCGGTGCCGCGGGCCCGCAGGTAGGTGGTGGCGCCGCGGGCGGCCATGAAGACCCAGGCGAAGGCGATCCACAGCAGCACCAGGCCCGACGTCGCCCCGTCAGCCCCTGGCAGCACACCGCCCCCGATGAGCAGCGCGAGCGGCACGTAGGGCACCAGCGTCACCAGGCCCGCCCGGGCCAGGTAGCGGCCGTCTCCGGCGCCCATGAGCACACCGTCGAGCAGGAAGACGACGCCGGCGAGCGGCTGCGCGCTCGCCGCGACCAGGAGCGTCGGGGTGGCGGCCGCGATGACGCCCGCGTCGGAGGTGAAGGCGCGGGGCAGCCAGGCGGCGCCGGCCGCCATGAGCGCCCCGATGAGCACACCCGTCCCGGCGCCCCAGGCCAGCATCCGCCGCAGGAGCTCGTCAATGGACCAGCCGGCGGTCGCCACAGCCGCCCCGGCCTCCTCCTCGGTGGGGGCCTCAGCGTCCGGTGCGGCGGGGTCCGCGTCCGCCCTCTGGGCCCGTCCCAGGGCGGTGCCGATGAGGGCCTGCGCCGCCACGGCCAGCGCGTCCAGGGCGAAGGCCGCGAAGGTCCACAGGGCGTTGACCACCTGGTGAGCGGCCAGCGACACCTCCCCGAGAGCGGTCGCCGCCCACACGGTCGCCAGGATCGCCACCCGCAGGCTCAGTGAGCGGATGAGCAGGGGCGTCCCACTGCCCAGGGACGCCCGCAGGCCCTGGCGGTGGGGGAGCAGACCCACTCCGGCCGCCTGGGCCGCTCGGGTGATCGGAGTGGTCAGCGCCAGCGCCATGGCCGTCTGCGCGATCGCGGTGCCTGCGCCCGAACCCGCGATCCCCATCCCGACGCCGTAGAGCAGGATCGCGTTGACGACGACGTTGAAGACCGCCCCGCCGGTGGCCACGACGAAGGGTGTGCGCGTATCCAGCAGGCCGCGCAGCACGCCGGTGGCCGCCAGGACGACGAACATGCCGGGCAGTCCCGGGCAGGAGGCGCGCAGGTAGGTCACGGCCGCCTGAGCCACCGCGCCGTCGGCGCCCATTGCTGCGGTCAGCCAGGGGGCCGTCAGCCCCAGGAAGGCGCCCGCCCCCAGCCCCAGCAGGAGCGCCAGCCACATGCCGTCGACGCCGGCCCGCAGGCCCTCGGTGCGCCGGCCGGCCCCGAACAGGCGCGCCGTCGTCGCCGTGGTGGCGTAGGCCAGGAAGACGAACAGGCCCACCGTCGTCGTCAGGATCGTCGAGGCCAGGGACAGGCCCGCCAGGCTCACCGCGCCGAGGTGGCCGACCATGGCCGAGTCCGCCAGGACGAAGAGCGGCTCGGCGATCAGCGCCCCCAGGGCGGGCACGGCCAGGGACAGGACCTGGCGGTTGAGGCTGCTGGAGGCGGGACGGCTGGTGTCGGGCACGGCCCCATTGTGGACCAGGGGGTCGCGCCGCAGCGATCCTCACGACCAGGTTGAGGATGAGGTTGAGGATGAGGTTGCCGGGCTGGATCGTGGACGTGACCGAGGCTACGGATCGCCGGATTGTCCTGGGGGATCGCACAACTATTCGCCGCCGAGGAAAGTACTAGAAGGCTGAATGTTCGCTGGAGATATGCCTAATGAAGCCGATGTTCGGCCGAGGCGACGGGGTCTGGGGATAACTGGAACGAATCACCCTGTAGAGGAGGTACAAACGGAGTGGACCTCAAGTCGAAGATGATGTTTGTCCACAGGTTTACCCACTTGTCCACAGACGACATTGTGATGTCGTGGGAAGAGCCTATAGGAAGGCTGAACCCTTCGATCGCCGTGATGACACCGAAAAGTCGCACACCTGTGGGGGAGTGGCGTCAGGTGCGCACATCTGTGTCCACAGCACGCCCACGTCTGTCCCCAGGCTCCGGGGGTCTTCCCACAGCGGTGGTGCGGATATCCCCAGGGCGGGTGAACTTGAGAGTTTGCGGGGCCTGCCCGATGGCGTTATCGTCACGCGCGCGCTCCACGCGGGCGAGCGTCTTCCTGACGCGGCGGGCCGTCGTCGGGAGCAGTAGGACGAGCCGGGACCAACCGGCGTGACAGTGCGGGAGGTGGCCGATGGATCACGGCATGGGCGCTCAGGCCGGCTCGGGCGGCGCCGACGGCGGAAGCGTCCGCACCGACAGCTCCGCCTTCGACCGACTCCCGCCCCAGGACCTCGAGGCCGAGATGGCCACGCTCGGCGGCATGCTCCTGAGCAAGGAGGCCATCACCGACGTCATCGACGTCCTGCGCGGCCCGGAGTTCTACCGCTCGGCCCACGAGTCGATCTTCGATGCGATCGTCGAGGTCTACAACCGCTCCGAGCCCGCCGACCCGCTCATCGTCGCCGACGAGCTCTCCAAGCGCGGCGAGCTCGAACGCATCGGCGGCGCCCCCTACCTGGCCACTCTCATGGCCACCGTCCCCACCGCCGCCAACGCCGGCTACTACGCCCGCATCGTCAAGGACAAGGCGCTCATGCGCGGCCTGGTCCAGGCCGGCACCCGCATCACCCAGCTGGGATACTCCACCGACGCCGGCGACATCGCCGAGCTCGTCACGCTGGCCGAGGCCGAGGTCTACTCGGTGGCCCACCACGAGGGGGAGAAGGAGGACTACGTCGCCGTCTCCGAGCTCCTGGGGGAGGCCAACCTGGAGATCGAGGCCGCCCAGAACCGCGACAACGGGGCACTGACGGGTGTGCCGACCGGCTTCATCGAGCTCGATGAGCTCACCGGCGGGCTCCACCCCGGCCAGATGATCATCGTGGCCGCGCGCCCCGCCATGGGCAAGTCCACGCTCGCCGTCGACTTCTGCCGCTCGGCGTCGATCCACCACGGGATCACCAGCTGCTACTTCTCCCTGGAGATGGGGCGCATGGAGCTCATGATGCGCATCCTGGCCGCCGAGTCCAGCGTCGACATGAACAAGCTGCGCGGCTCGCGCCAGATGGAGGACCGGGACTGGACCGACGTCGCCGTGGCCTACAACCCCGTCTCCAACGCGCCGCTGTTCATCGACGACTCACCCAACCTCACCATGCCGGAGATCCGCTCCAAGGCGCTGCGCATGAAGCAGCAGCACAACCTGGGGCTCATGGTCATCGACTACCTCCAGCTCATGAGCTCGGGCAAGCGCGTCGAGTCGCGTCAGCAGGAGGTCTCCGAGTTCTCCCGCTCCCTCAAGCTGCTGGCCAAGGAGCTGGAGATCCCGGTGATCGCCGTGGCCCAGCTCAACCGCGGTCCCGAGCAGCGCACCGGCAACAAGCCCCAGATGAGTGACCTGCGCGAGTCCGGGTCGCTGGAGCAGGACGCGGACATCATCGTGCTGCTGCACCGCCCGGAGTACTACAACAACGAGGAGCGCCCCGGCGAGGCCGACATCATCGTGGCCAAGCACCGCAACGGGCAGACCCGCACCATCCCGGTGGCCTTCCAGGGGCACGTGTCGCGCTTCGCCAACATGGCGCGCGACGTCACCCCCGAGCCCGCCTACGATTAGGACGGCCCGGCAGGGGCCGGCGCCGGGAGGCCCGCTGAGTGCTGAGGCCGGCCTGCGGCGTCGTCGGCGGTGGATGGCCGGCGACGTCACGATGGGCTCTCCGTGGGTGGTGGTCGGTACTTTGGGGGAAGCGTGAAGGTTCCTGTTCACGACCTGTTGCTACCTGCGCCTCGGTTGAATACCGTTGCTCCCATGTCCCACGACTACTATCTCTTGTCCCCGAACGACCCGCCACGGCCAACTGCTCCGCAGAAGCAGGACAGTGTGCCGCAGGAGAGTGAGGCCCCGCCGGTGGGCGAGCGAAGGCGGGAGCTGCCGATGCCTCCTGTCGTCTATGTGCCTTGCACGCCTGGCGATGACGGGATCAGCCATCTGGCCTACAGGAATCTGGATGACGGTCGGGTGGCGCTTCTGGTCTACACGGCTCTGGATCGATTGATCGACCTGGCTGGTGATGTTCACTGGGCGCTGTTGGACTGGGACGCCCTCCAGCAGGCGCAGGATCTGCAACACTACGACATTATTCTTCAGGACGTCAGAATTCCGGAGGACCGGCGATGAGTGGAACGGTGAAGATTGATAGCGCCACAGCCGAGTCGGCTATTTCTGGGTTGAACGTGGCTCAGGATGAAATCAGCCAATGTGACGGGACTGGCCCAGAACAGGTTGATGCAGGTGCGGTGACGGATGTTGTACTGGCCGCACTACAAGAAGTACTGGGAAGTACTGATGAGCTGAGTAGTGGAATTGATGGGTTCTGCAGTAAGTTACGTGGGACGGTAAGTAGTTTCTCAGCGACAGATCAAGAAGTCAGTGATGGTGCACAGGCACTGAACTGGAAGAGGGACAAGCAGTGAGCATTGAGACGAAGGTTGAGGGGAATCCGGATCAGATTACCAGTCTAGCCAACTGGTTGACTTCTTCGTTGGAACCGGCGGTGAGCACGTCGGGCGACAAGCTTAGCTCGGCTAAGAAAGACCTCGGATCGGAGTGGCAGGGCGAAACCGCTGAAGCGATTGTCAGCTGGTTGGCTGATGCTGTGGGCGCCAGTGATTCCCTGTCGACCCGTATCACCGACATCGCGACGGCACTCACGACCTATGCGTCGATTCTCTCTTCAGTGAGGACTGAGGCAGAATGCGTCAGAAGTGATGCTACGGCAGGTGGCCTTGTGGTCAGTGGAACGGTAGTGCAAGAACCAAAGGACACCTCGGATACAAAGAAAACTGCGCTATACTCAAGTTTGTCTATGCGCATGTCCACAGCGCACTCGAAGCTCACCACCGGTCAGCAAGATCTCCGCACATCGCTGGCGTCCAAGGATGTTGATCGCGTGAGGAACGGTTACCTCATTTTTAGTACTGTCGCTGAATTTGCGCGAACTGGCGCACCAGCGCTCTGGACCGTATACACTCGAAATTTCTTTGCGGCGGAGGCAGTGCGTCTAATTAATATGGCTGGAGACATCCGTGCAGGAGTTTTATCGAACCTACCTGAGGGTGTACTAAATCCGGCTAATGCGCGCGCAGCGAATCGTACCTTAAATTACTCGCGAGCACTGGAGATGAAGGGTAACGGCATGTTATCCAAATCCCATACCTATACGGCATTCGGAAAGGGAACGAAGGCCGCACGGGTCGTTAAAGGTGCTGGAGCCGTTCTTTCTGTGGTAGGATTTGCGGCCGGATACTGGGCTGACAAGCAGGAAGGAGAGTCTAATGAACAAGCAGCGGTCTCCAATCTTGCTGCAGTCGCGGCAGGAACAGCGGCAGGGGCTGCAATTGGTTCGGCAGTGCCCGGTCCCGGAACTGCAGTCGGCGCCGTAGTCGGATTCGCGGCGACTGTTACAACGGCGTTTGTAGCATCAATGTTCACGGATGCGGCTGTGGACTCATTGTATGAGGACCATAAAGGTGTCAAGCACGCTCTCGCCGAAGGCGCCGATGCTGTTGTTCCAGATTTCATTTCGGATGATGTAGGACGTGATTTATCGAAGATGAATGATGCGATGCGACAAATGGCCGAAAACTGTAGAAAAGCAGCTAGTAAATGAACCTCGGTCATTGCGAGAACTCTGTCATTGAGGCTTATTCACAGCATCCGTCAAAGGTGCGGTGACCTGCGCAGATGCCAGTGTCGGCTAGCCCTGTGAATAAGCCTCATTCTCGAGGTGCTCATGCCGGTTGTATCTGATGGCCTCATTATGGAGTATATGTGCGCATCTCAATCGTGACATTTTGAGTCAAACTTGGTAAATGAGAGTCAATGAGCATGCGAAAAAGCAAGCGCGTCAGTAGACGCAACTCGCCTGGTATCGTCGACTGGCTATTGGCTCTGATATGGCCATTGATGGGCGTTGGTTTCCTGCTTGTCTTGTGGCGTGTGGACAATATAGTGCATGGTTCTGTTGAGGAGAGGTTCGGATATGCCTCTCTTGTTCTGGCATCTTTTGGGATGTGCGCATACTACTTGTGCTCGTCCCGAGAATTTGGTTACGCTGTGGTGATTCCGGAAATAGTCTGGAAGCAAACTGGGGTCCGGCTGGTTGCCGATAAGACCTTCGACCCTCTATTGTCGTTCATTATATTCTGGATGTCGTGCCTGTTCGCTGTTATCGGGATTATCCTGATAATAGTTGACCCCGAAGATGGAACGGATAGCATTCCTATCACGTATGTGGCACTCGCACTACTAACTGCTGTGGCGCTAGTATCTCTCGCACGGTGTGTATATTATGCCTGGATGAGACACAGGCGTAGGCGGTATCCTGGAGACATTGAGCTGACTCCTCAAGGAATTCGGCAACGTGTTGCTGATCGAGTTGTTGAAGTGTCGTGGCAGGACATTAACGTATGGGAGGGAGGGCGAAGAAGTAACATGGGTGAGTATACGGACCTATGGAATGCAGTCAGTAGGAAGCAGGTTCGTCGCTTCGGGAATCGAGAACCGAAACGGTACTCGGGTGAGCGTCAGCAGAACTTCGGAATACTCCTGACTCCGGTTGTCGACAATGATGCCATGCATACATTTATCTGGACTGCATGGACTGACCCGGCATGGGCCAATACCTTACTCTCATCACAAGATCGCGTTGGTTCACTTACTGAGATTCTTTCAGTGTCACGTCCTGAAGAGTCGTTGTTGTAGGAGAAGCTGAACCAGCGGTGCCAATCCGTGTGCGTGGGATGTGAGTAGGAAGGGTGATATAGGTGAGTGATTCTCATCAGAGTACTCTTGTCCTGGCTGAGAAAGAAAGGGTAGTCACGTATGGCAGGACGAAACTATATACATGGTTCTTTGTGATCTTCTGGTTCGTCGCAGCGGCGATGTTTGTGTACTTCGTGTGTTTATTCGAGATTTCAGGTAATCTCGTAGCGAGATACACCTCATGTGTTTTGATACTCGCCAGTGGTGTGTGCGCAAGCGCCAATGCGTATCTTTCAGACCGAATGTGTGGCTATCAGGTGCGGATTCCAGCAGTGATGTGGACTGAGCGGGGTGCGAGGATCCTTGCGGACAGAAACTTCGACCCTTTAATGTCGTCGATTCTGCTGAGGCTGGCGTGGACATTAGTGACGTTTGGTGTGATTGCGTTATTCTTGGCCGAGCCGGAGGAGGGTACTCCGGCGGTAGTTTCTTTAACGATTTTCGTCATGATAGGTATCTGTCTGTTTGGTTCAGTGGTTTATTATTGGTGGAAGCGTCGGAGGTGGATGCAGTACCCTGGTGATATTGATCTGTCTGCGGATGGAATGTATCAACGCCTCGAAGATCGAGTGCTTGAGGTTTCTTGGAAGGATATTCGCTCCTGGAAGGGGCTTGTGTGCAGATTCCAGGGGGAGACATATAGTAAATGGAATGTCGTTTGTAGTCGGCAGGTGAGTAGGAGGGTGTCTCAGGGAGCGCGGTCCTATGGGAGTCCGCGACCGCAAATATTTTATCCACTACTGAATGCCGTGGGTGATGTCGACAGCTTCAGTATAATGATCGCATCGGCACGGCTGTTCCCGGAATGGATTGAGAGTCTTTTTGCCGACCCGAATAGGGTGGAAAGACTGCGTAGTATCCTCACATTCAGGGACGGCCCGAAGGACTTCAGGCTCCATCTGGATTCATTGTCTGAAAGGCGCCCGGGCCTGCCTCTGCGCTATAGCGACCTGGTGATGATTGATCTGAGTGGACCCTCGTCGTTGTCTGAGAGACGCAGAGAGGAGATGTATGTGAATGGGTGCCTCTGATACAAGGAGGCTTATTCACAGCATCCGTCAAAGGCGCTGTGACCTGCGCAGATGCCGGCGCCGGCTAGCCCTGTGAATAAGCCTCAAGCCCTCCTGCGTCGGCGAGTCTGGAAGAGGAGCCATCTGAAGCGGCTGAGGGGCGGAGTACGCGCCAGGAACCATTGGACCTGAGCCAGGTGCGGGATGCGGCTTGCGGTCCTATATATTTCGAAGGAAAGCGCCCAGTGGCTATTTTTATTGGGGTTCTGTTTATTCTCATAGGCGCGCCTGCGGTGCGGATTCTGTGGGGCAGCTGGTGACACGAATGGATCACATTCTTTGTTGCACTGGCATGGGTCTTGTTCCTTTGTCGTTTGATCTCCATGTGGCGGCCCGTACTGAACCGATTCAGTCTCACCATTACCGAGAGTGGCATCATCGACTGCAGCTCCTACGGATTCAAAAGGTGCATTCCCTGGAGTGTCATTCGGGGATTTGCGGCCGGCCAGCAGTTCGTGCACTTGGCAGTTGATCGCCAGTCTCCTGAGTACCGATTGCTTCCCTGGACGGTGCGGGCATCCCTCTTCAACAGGAAAGTGATCGTGGCGAAGCACCTCAATTATCCTTCTCCTTTCTTGGCGATGATTTTGAGCAGGGAGAAGGACTTCAGTTTGGTCAGGCAGTTGTGAGGTCACTGGATCATGACTGGCCTGGCGAAGAGGAACAGGGTGGGAATGAGTCGATTCTCGATCTACCCGTGTGTGGGGGCGGGAATGCTCACCGTGCGCAGGCGCCGGACACCCACGGCCCAGTTCGCCGCCGTCAGCAGGACGGCCATGGCGGCACCATGCGCCAGCCCCCGGCGGAGGTAGTCGGTGGTCTCGGACCCCAGGTTCTCCACGACGACGCTCGCGAGCTCCCGGGTCGACCACAGCGGCAGGACGCGGGTCCAGCCCTCCGAAGGATCCACCAGCACCTGCACCGCCATGACCGACAGCAGCAGAAGAGCCCCCTCAAGGTCCCGTGGAACCAGGGCGGCGGCCAGGGAACCCAGGGGAGTGGCCACGGTGGCGGTCAGCAGCAGCATGACCGGCACCGCGCTCGGGTGGGTGAGCTCATCGCCGATCGTGGCCAGGACAAGGCCGCTGTAGAGCAGGCCGAGAATCCACCCGAGCCCGAGCACCGCGAGGTAGCGGCCCAACAGCAGGCTTGCGGGCGGCGCCCCGCTCACCGCGAGGCGGCGGTCCACCGAACGGGACGAGACCTGCGTGAACAGTGCCAGCGTTGCCGTCGCCCAACCCAAGCCGATCGACAGGAGCCGGATCGCGGTCCAGTGCGTCTCCAGACGCACCAGGAAGAAGGTCAGTGGCAGGAGAGTCGCCAGCGCGAGCGCGCCGCGCCGTCGGGCAAGCTCACGCAGGGTGACGAGTGCGACCAGGCCCGTGGTCGCGGCCATCGACCGGTACCGGGCGCCCTCGGTGCGGCCCCACTCGGTCTGCAGCGTGGACTGGTCAGGCGAGGCGCTCATGCGGACTCCTTTCGCAGCGTCCGTCGGGGCAATCGGAGGAAAGTCCGGCCGGCATCCTCCTGCGGGACCGGCAGCTCGACGACCCGGTCGACCAGATCGACGTCGCGCAGCAGGTGGGTGACCAGCAGGACGCCCGCGCCCGAGGTGCGCCAGGCCGAGATGAGGGCCCACAGGTCCTCGTAGGCCAGGGCGTCCAGGCCCTGGTAGGGCTCATCCAGGAGGAGCAGGTCGGGTGCGTTGAGCTGGGCGAGAGCGACGTTGAGCTTCTGCTGGGTCCCGCCCGAGAGCGTCCCGGCGGTCTGGTCTCCGCGGGCCGTCCATCCCAGGCGGGTGAGGAGACGGCGGCCGGTCGAGATGGAGCGGCCTTGCCGGATCCCGCGCGCCGCTCCGAAGAGCCGGAGGTGCTCGTCCACCGTCAGCAGCGGCGCCAAGGAGTCGAGCTGAGGCGCGTAGCCGAAATTCGGTGTCCTCTCGATGCTCCCACCGCTTGCGCGCAGCAGGCCCGCGCACAGCTGAAGCAGGGTCGACTTGCCGGCGCCGTTAGCCCCGACGACGGCGACGACCTCGCCCCGGTGGATGGTGAGGTTGACCCCGGACAGGACCGTGCGCCTGCCGCGGCGCGCGGAGACGTCTGTCAGGCGCAGGACCACGGGGGTTGCGGGCGAAGTCCTGGCAGATGTGGTGTCGAGACCGGCAGTGGCGGGGAGCGACGAGCTGAGTGGGGTTGGGGTGGGTGTTGCCGCCTGATAGTCCCGCAGCGCTGAGGCGACCTCGCGGGCGTAGAGGACCGCCGGCCCGTACAAGTCGCCGGGCGGCACTCCGGCCGCCTCGGCCTCCGCCCGGGTTGAGGCGGCCGTGCGCTCGACCTCGGAGGACGGCAGACCGTGGGAGGCAAGCTCCGCCGTGAAGCTTCGGTACCACTCGGCCGTCGTGTCCGGCTTCACGGCCCTGGCTTCCTCGAGCCGGCTCATGAGAGGACCTCCGTGTGTGTCTGGCCCTCGATGAGAGCACCGACCGCAGCGGAGAAGGATCGCCACTCGGCTCGTCGCGTGGCGAGCTCCGTGTGTCCGGCGTCAGTCAGCTCGTAGTACTTGCGGGCGGGCCCGGAGATGGAGGGGCGCCAGGAGACCGCGACGAGGCCGCGCTTCTCCAGGCGCATGAGAGCCGGGTAGAGCGTGCCGCCGGGTACCTCGTCCAATCCGGCGGCGGCGAGCCGCTGGGCCAGGGACATCCCGTAGTCGGCGTGCTCGGCCAGCAGCGAGAGCAGACAGGGTTCCAGGAATCCGCGCAGGAGGCGCGCCGCTGATGAGTCCATGGTTTATAGACTACCTAGTTACTAGGTTGTCTATCTACTGGACCGGCGTGCTGGTTCCCAGGGGCCGATCTGTCACGGATGGCGACTTTTAGGTGGGGCGGTGCTGCTTCATGCTGGTGGGCCTGGGGTATCTGTGCAGGTCAGGCCGGTGCGGATGGGTTGGTGGCCGCGGCGGTCCGCCTGAAAAGTCGCCAGGAGTGACAAACACGGGCGTGGATGACGCACATCCGCCGCCGACGGGCTGACAACCGTCGGCGGCGGTGAAGCGGGTGGGTCGGGGAACCGAGGGGCGCCTCAGCGGTGCGGCTCAACCCTGCCGGTACTCGCCCTGGTAGACGTAGAGGAAGGGCATGTTGCCGCGCAGCCCGTGCCGGATGGAGGAGGAGACGACCTCCTTGGCGGTGACGGCGGCCTCGAGCGGGGCGGCGCCCTTGGCGAGTTCGGCGGTCACCGCGGCGGCCAGGGTGCAGCCGGCGCCGTGGACGCGCTCGGTGCCCACGGCCTCAACCTCAAGGACCTCCAGGGTGGTGCCGTCGTAGAAGACATCCAGGGCGGTGCCGGTGCCCAGCGACGGGCCGGCCTTGGCCAGGACATTGGGGACTCCCTGGTCGTGGATGCGCTTGGCGGCGTCCTTGAGCTGCTCGACCGTGGTGATCTCCTCCATGCCCGCCAGCGTTGCGGCCTCGAAGAGGTTCGGGGTGGTCATCGTGGCGCGCGGCAGGATCTTGGTGCGCAGGGCGTTGTCCACCTCGAGCGCGCCCCCGAACTCCTGACCCTTGCAGATGAGGACCGGATCGAGCACCACGGTGGGGAAGTCATAGGTCTCCAGGGCCTGCTCAACGACATCGATGGTGGGCGCCGTGCCCAGCATGCCGATCTTGACGGCGTCAACGCGCGAGTGGACGGCGGCGCAGGTCTCGATCTGGTCGGCGATGACGCCGGGGTCCACCGGGACGAAGCGGTGGTTCCACCCGTCCTTGGGGTCCATGGAGACGATGCAGGTCAGGGCCGTGCAGCCGAAGACGCCGAGGGTGTGGAAGGTCTTGAGGTCGGTCTGGGCGCCGGCGCCGCCCGATGCCTCGGAGCCGGCGATGGTCAGGGCGATGGCAGTCATGGGGCAAGCCTGCACCGGCCGGGGCGCACGAGCCAAGCCGAGCTGGATACGTGGAAACGGCCCGCAGTCGGCTCGAAGCCCCGGTTCGTGTCGGAGGTGGCCGGTAGCCTGGATGCGCGTCCAACGTCGAGGGCCGAGTGGCGTGCCCTGAACGGAGCGTGACTATACCGGCGCGGGACGCCGAGAACGGTTGTGGATACGTCAGAGGAATCGGGAGGTGCGTGATGGCAGGGACCAGCGGAGTGGTTGCCAGCGCGCTGGAGCTTTCCCGTCTCGTATCCGGTGAGCGGGCCGATGCCGGACTGCATCTTCTGCGTCTGGACCTTGCACCAGTTGCCGCAGCGGTTCTGGCGGCGCACCTGGGCGGGCAGGTGCGGCGTCGACCTGTGGCCGAGCTCCATGAGCTGATCGACGAGGACCTGGCTGCCCTGCGAGAGGCGGGCCTGAATCTGCCGCAACGGGCCCAGGCCTATTGTGATCAGTGGCGCCGGGCCGGGATCCTCCTGCGCGCCTCCGTTTCCGGCAGCCGGGAGGAGACCTACGAGCTCTCCGCCCCGGCGGAGGCGGCCCTGCGCTTCCTCGCTCAGGTGGAACGTCCCCGCGCTGCCGTCACCCAGTCGCGTCTGGCTACTATCTCCAACCAGTTGCGGCGCCTGGTGCGTGACTCCGATCCTTCGCCGGCGGGCCGGCTGGCAGCGTTGCGTGCCGAACGAGACGCCCTGGATGAGGAGATCGCTCGTGTCGATTCCGGCGACTACACCCCGATTGAGGCCGATCAGGGAGCCGAGCGGCTTGAGGAGATCATCGCCCTGGCCGAGCAGGTTCCCGGCGACTTCGCCCGAGTCCGCGCCGAGATGACCGATCTCAACCGTTTGCTGCGGGAGCACATCGTGGCCATGAGCGGCTCGCGCGGCGAGGTGCTCGACGACGTCTTCCGCGGCGTGGACCGGATCGAGTCCTCCGAGGCGGGGCGGTCCTTCCTGGGGTTCTACGAGCTCCTGTCCGATGTGGAGTCCTCGGCGCGACTCGATGACGAGATCGACACGGTCCTGGATCGGGGCTTCTCCTCGCGTCTGTCGCCTGAGGACAGGAGGTTCCTGCGTCACTGGCGCTCCACCCTCATGGAGGAGTCCGGCTCCGTGCGTCTGACCATGACCGGCTTCTCCCGGTCCCTGAGACGGTTCGTGCAGAGCCGGGCCTTCGAGGAGCACCGCCGTCTGGCCGTTGAGCTCGCCCAGGCTCAGCGCCTGGCCGCCCGGGTGGCGGCCGGCACCCAGCCGCAGTACCGAATGACGAAGCATCTGGATCTGACCGGTGTCTCCTTGGCCAGCATCGGGTCCTGGCGGCTGCACAACCCGGCGGAGGGCACAGTCGATGAGGAGATCGTCCGCCATGACGTCTCAGGTCTGGACCTGGAGGCTGTGCGTGCGATCGTGCGTGCCAGCGAGATCGACATGGTTGAGCTCGAGGACGCCGTTGCCGCCTCGGTGGCGCGGCGCGGCGCGGCCACAGTGGCCCAGGTTCTTGAGGACTCGCCCGCTACCCAGGGTCTTGCCAGTGTTATCGGCCTCCTGCTGCTGGCGCGGCGTCGTGGGCAGGTGGTCGACGGCGTCGAGCGCGTGACCTGGATCTCTAAGGCTGGTCGGGAGCGTGCTGCCAGCGTTCCCCGGCTCCTGTTCACCTCCGAGGCCGGGGAACATCGTCAAGCAGAGGGAGCAGCGCATGCAGGCCAACCGACCTGAGAAGCAGGTGGCAGAGCAATCCGTGAACCGGGCCCTCGCCGAACCGGAGGGCCGGGCCCCGCATCCGGAACAGGGACCGGATGGACTCGTCCGGGGCTCCACCGGCCACGCCGCCCTGTGGGAGGGGGACGCCGGAGGGCTGGCCCGGGACACGCGCCGAGCCCTTGTCCGTCTCCTTCAGGGGCCCTACGTCAGCTCGGAGCTCCACCCGGACCTGTGGAACGCCGTTGTCTCCGATGAGCCCAGTGTGCGCCGCTACCTGGCGGACCTCTTCCTCACTTTGGTGATGGACCGTGACGTGGGCGTCGCCTTTGTGCGTAACGTTGAGGATCCCAGCGGGCAGGCGCCCTCCGTCGTGAGATCGCTGCCTCTGACACTTGTGGACACGGTGCTCCTGCTGCACCTGCGCACCCTCGTGCTGCGGGGCGAGACCAGCGGGCAGCGCGCCTTCGTCGACCGCTCCGAGCTGCAGGACCACCTCGCGGTCTACCGTCCGCACGCCTCCACTGATCACGCCGGCTTCGCCAAGCGGGTCAATGCCTCGATCAATAAGATGAAGGACGCTTCGATACTGCGTACCACTCAGGTGCCTGACCGTTTCCAGATCTCCCCGGTGCTCAACCTGATCTTCGGCCCTGACGAGGTCGCGGCGATCGCCGCCGAGTACCGTCGGATGCTGGGGGAGGATGCCGGTGAGGCCGACGACGCCGCCAGCATCGATAGCGCTGATCGTCATGGGCGCCGTAATGACAGTAACGGCGATGATGGCAGTGATGACGCTGCCGCATCGGCTGAGAACAAGGTGAAGTGATGGGCACGGTGAGCTCTGCGAAGGGCGTGGGCGCAGGCGCTGTCCAGAGCGCTACAGCGGGGCAGCACAGACTCGCCCGGATCCAGGTCTATAACTGGGGCACCTTCGGTGGCCACCACGACCTGCCCGTCCCCCGCTCGGGCCTGCTGCTGACCGGTCCCTCGGGCTCCGGCAAGTCCTCCCTCCTGGACGCCCTGTCCGCCGTCCTGGTGCCCGCCAAGCACCTGCGCTTCAACGCCGCCGCCCAGGACGCCGGCACCAATGACCGTTCCCGCACCGTCCTGTCCTATGTGCGTGGCGCCTACAGGCGGGTCACGCAGGAGACCACCGGCGAGGTCGTCACCGACTACCTGCGGCCCGGCGCCACTCGCAGCGGCATCGCCTTGACCTTCACCCGCCTGCACCCCGCAGATACTTTGACGCTGCTCAAGCTCTACCACGTGCGCAGCGGAGCGGACTCGGCCAGTCAGGTCGAGATCCTCGTCGAGGGCCAGCAGGACCTCGTCGAGCTCGTAGGCATGATCCGAGAAGGGGTAGACAAACGGAGGCTGCGTCAACATCTGGGAGATAGGGCTCGCTTCTTCCAAGGCTACAGTTCCTTCGCGGCAGCCTTCCGACGACGTCTGGGACTGTCCGGCGAGGTGGCCCAGCGCCTCCTCCACCGCACTCAAGCCGCCAAGAGCCTGACCAGCCTGGACACGCTCCTGCGTGACTTCATGCTCGATACCCCCAGCACCTTCTCCTTGGCTGATGATGCGGTGGAGCAGTTCGCCGAGTTGCGTGACGCGCATGCGGCCGTTGTCGATGCCCGCAGGCAGGAGGAGATCTTGGCTCCTCTGCTGCCTCTGAGCCGTACCATCAGCCGGGCGCAACAGGATCAGGAACTTAGCGAGAAGCTCTCCCAGAGCGTCGATGCCTACGTCCGCCGGCTGCGCCGGGACCGGCTCGAGCAGACTCGGGACCGGGCCCGCGCCGCCGTCACCGCCCTGGACGGGGAGGTTCAGAGCGCTAAGCGTGCCGAGGACAGAGCCCGGGCCGAGGTCCAGGACCTCACCACCGCCAGGGCCGGGGTGGCAGGCAGTGAGCTCCCGGTGGTACAGGCTCGCCTCGAGTCCGCCCGCAAGGACCTGGCGCGAGTGGAGGACCAGTTGCGCAACCTGGCCGGACACCTTGGCGTCCTGGGAACCGAGCCTCCGCAGACGGCCGCCGCCTTTGCCGAGCTCGCCGATCAGCTGGATCGGGAGGCCCGTGAGCTTCGGGTCCAGCTGGAGTCTTTCGAGGCGGAGGCGCACGCTGTGATGCGGGACAAGCTCGAGCTCGCCGACCAGCTGAAGGCGCTGCGCACCGAGGCTGAGCGCATCACCAGCACCCGCTCGGCCATGGCCCCGGACCTGCTCGACGCCCGCGAGGTCATCTCGCGCGCCACCGGTCAGCCGGCTTCGGTCCTTCCTTTCGTCGGCGAGATCCTCACCATCGTGGAGGGGCAGGAGACCTGGCGTGTCGCGGTCGAGGCGGTGGCCTCCGGGTTCGCCCGCACCATGCTTGTTCCCGAGCGCCTCTATCGGCAGGTCGCTGACGCCGTCGACGTCCAACGGCTCGGCACCCGCTTGTCCTACCTTCGGGTCCTGCCCGGTGGTGAGGCTCGCAGTGTCAGTCCCGACGCCTTGGCCCGCAAGCTGCGGCCAGTGGAGGGCACCGACTACGCGCAGTGGCTCGACACTGAGATCCTGCGACGCTTCGACCACCGCTGTGTCGAGGACGCCGCCGCGCTCGCGGGCGTGGAACGGGGGGTCACCCGCGCCGGTCAGGTCAAGTCCTCGCGCACCGCCCACCTCAAGGACGACCGGCGGGACCTGACCAATCCCCGGTTCTGGACGATCGGCGTCGACGCCGCCCAGCGCCTCGACCAGGTCAGTCAGGAGGTGGACCGGCTCCGGCGGCGCGAGCGCGAGGTGAATGCCCGGCTGGAGGACCTGACTCGGCGGACCCACCGGATGCAGGAGAGACGTGACGCCTGTCTGCGGGCCGCGGAGTCGACCTGGGAGGAGGTCGACGTGACCACGGCCAGTGGCGTCGTCGCTGACCTGGAGGCCCGGTGCGCCCGTCTGACCCAGGACCTGCCGGGACTGGTTGAGCTCGATACCCGCCTGGAGGCCGCCCGCGTGGCGGAGGAGCAGGCCCGCGAACGGCACATCAGCCTGCAGGCGAACCTGGAACACCAGCGTTCCCGCCTGGAGGAGACCACCAAGGAGCTCGAGCGCCTGGCGGTGGAGGACGAGCCCGACCTGGATGAGACCCTGAGCGAGGATCTCGATAAGCGCTTCAGGTCCCGCAAGCGACATCCCACTCTTGATGAGATCGGGCAGGTCGCCACAAGCGTCACCCGCGAGCTGAGCCAGGAACGTCAGCGGTCCCTGCGCCAGGAGAATGAGGCTCTGCGCGACGCCGTCAGCATTATGGTCAGGTTCGGGGAGCAGTGGCCGGCGGCGGGAGCGGATGTGCGCCCCGAGCCCGCTTACCTGGATGACCACCTCAAGGTCCTCAAGGATCTACGCGCTGACGACCTGCCGCGTCACGAGCGGCGGTTCTCCGAGCTCCTCCAATCGCAGTCGAGTCAGAATATCGGCCAGCTCGCCAGCGAGATCCGCCGCGCCGTCAGCCAGGTCCGCACCAGGATCGGCCCGGTCAACGATGCGCTCCAGGACACCGAGTACTCACCCGGCCACCACCTGCGCATCGAGGTCTCCGAACGCAGGCTGCCCGTCGTCGCAGACTTCCTGGCGGATCTCGCCACGATCTCGACGGGATCCCTGGACCTTGCCGATGAGACGCAGCAGGAGGCCGAGGCGCGCTTCGAGCTGCTCAACGCGGTGATGACACGGCTGGCCTCCTCCGAGCAGCGAGACCTGACCTGGCGCAACCAGTGCTTGGATACGCGGCTGCACGTGTCCTTCACCGCTGTCGAGCGCGATGAGCACGGTACCGCGGTGGACTACTACGAAGGTGCGGGCGGGCTCTCCGGAGGCCAGCGTCAGAAGCTGGTTGTCTTCTGCTTGGCCGCGGCTCTGCGCTACCAGCTCACCGAGGCCGGTGACCCCGTCCCCGGTTATGCGCTCGTCGTCCTGGATGAGGCCTTCGACAAGACCGACACCGAGTTCACCCGCGCCGGCCTCGACGTCTTCAGCGGATTCGGTTTCCAGCTCCTGCTGGCCACACCCATGAAGATGCTCCAGACCCTGGAGGAGCACGTCGGCGGGGCCGCCATGGTCACCAATGACGCCGAAGGACGCTGCTCACAGCTTTCCCTGGTCCTGTTCGAGAACACCGAGGATACCGAGAGTGCCGGGGGCGCTGAGCACGTTGACGACGTCGAGAAGGAGGGGGCTGTGGCGGGGGCCGACGTCGTCGTGGCCACTGACCCGCGGGGGGCGGATAAGACGGCGGCCTCGGCGTCCGGCACCCACGAGGACAACGAGGAGAACCTCTTCTCAGTCCTCACTGATGAGGAGGGTTCGTTGTGAGGGACCCTGACGACCTGAGCTCGCGAGCAGCTAAGCGCTACAGGCAGGCTTTGCCGACCTGGGCCGCCGATCCCAGTAACGCCCGCAATGAGCGGCTTGTTCTTCCGCTCGATGCGCCTACGGAGAAGCAGGCGTTGAACCGTTCCGAGGAGGTCACGCGATGGATCGCCTCATGGCGCCAGTGGGAGAGGATGTGGGGTGATCACGGTGGTCGCCTTGAACGCGCCTCGCGGCGCTGGACCTCCATGGGTGTTCAGCAGGTTCCCGTCCGAGCCGTCCTTGACGGAGCGGGCGCCGTGGCCCGTGCCTGCGGCCGGTTGCAGCACTGGCGGCGGGCCGAACGGCGGGCATCTCGAATGCGAGATGTTCTTACCGGGTTGTGTCAGTCGCTCCGTGATCAGGATGAGGATCTCGGGGCAACGGGAGAGGGCGGGGCCAAGGCGGTGCCGGGGGATGAACAGACTGATGCTGCTGCTGCGATCTCAGCGGCCATCGCCTCCGTCATCACCACCGTGGCGGACTACTCGGACGACGATGTCGAGCGACTCCTCGGCGCCGTCACGTGGCTTACCGCTCACCCGGTCTCCGGCCTCTATCTGCGTCAGCTTCCGCTGGCCGGCATGGACACCAAGTGGCTGGAAGCCCACCGGCGTGTAGTTCTGCGCCTGCTCGGGGCGCTCCGGGGGGAGGATGCCCGCGATGTGGAGCTGGGACTGCTCACCCCGCCTCGGCACACGGTGCGATTGAGGGTCCTCGATGCCGGCCTCGCGCCGTCGGGGTTGCGCGATCTGGCGGCGCCTGTTGCGGAGCTCAACCGGCTCTGGCCCGCCCCACGGAACGGTGACCTGCCCCAGCGGTCGGAGTCGGTGCCCGCGACTGTCGTCATTGTGGAGAACCTGACGACCTTTCTCGCTCTGGAGGACTGTCCGGGAACTGTGGCCCTGTGGGGAGCCGGATACGCCGTCGACGCCGTCAGCGACCTGAGCTGGGTGCTCCGAGCGCAGCGGGTCCTCTACTGGGGGGACGTCGATGTTGACGGGCTCGCCATCCTGGCCCGTCTGCGATCCCGTCTCCCGCAGGTTCGATCGATCCTCATGGGCCCCGAGGTCCTGGAACGCTACGCCACGCTGGTGGTCCCAGACCCGGCGGCTGACAAGCATGAGGGGCGGTCCGTCCCCGACGGGCTCACCGCCTCTGAACGGTGGGCGTGGGAGGTTGTGAGCACCCGAGGCATCCGGCTGGAGCAGGAACGCGTCGCCTGGCCGCACGCGAGCAAGGAGGTACGGGCGGCCCTCCAGGACCGTCCCGGCCCGCCAGTGATTGAGTGAGTCGGGGTGGGCGGGATCTCGACGATTCCGCCCACCCCGACAACACGGATGGTTCCGCGGGCTCAGGCGCTGGCGATGGTCCAGCGGCGGCCGACTGCGCCGCCGCCTCACCGACGACCGCCCCGGCCGGCGCGAGAGTGAGGAAATCAGTACCACGACGGCGTCGAATCGGGGACCATAGATCTATGAGCGCCACCGTCCCGCCCCCCGCCTCCCTCAACGACATCGTCTTCCACGTCCTGGACCCGCTCGAGGCCGTGGAGCGGGACATCTTCCTCACGCGCGCCGAGGCCTGGTACCCCGATCTCCTCGACGGGCTCACCACCCTCTACGGCGACGCCGCCGAGGAGGCGGCCATCAACCTGCTGGCCCTGGCCGCCCGGGCCTACGCGGAGCGCGACTACGAGCTGCGCCGCCTGGACCTGGCCCGCACCCTCGACCCTGCTTGGGCCCAGCACCCCGGCCGCGTCGGCTACGCCGCCTACACCGAGCGCTTCGCCGGCACCCTGCGCGGCGTGGAGGACCGCATCGACTACCTGCGCGAGCTGGGCGTCACCTACCTCCACCTCATGCCCCTGCTCACCCCGCGCCCCGGCGACTCCGACGGCGGCTACGCGGTGGCCGACTACCGCACCGTGCGTCCGGACCTGGGCACCATGGAGGACCTCGAGCACCTGGCCGGCGAGCTGCGCGCCGAGGGCATCTCCCTGGTGGTGGACCTCGTCCTCAACCACGTGGCCGCCGAGCACGAGTGGGTGGTGCGGGCGCGCGCCGGCGAGCAGCGCTACCGCGACTACTTCCTCATCTTCCCCGACCGCACCGAGCCAGACGCCTACGAGCGCACCCTGCCGGAGGTCTTCCCCGACTTCGCCCCCGGCAACTTCACCTGGGACGACGCCGTGGGCGGCTGGGTGTGGACCACCTTCAACTCCTTCCAGTGGGACCTCAACTGGCGCAACCCCCACGTCATGGCCGAGTTCGCCGACATCGTCCTGGACCTGGCCAACCGCGGCGTCGAGGTGCTGCGCCTGGACGCCATCGCCTTCACCATCAAGCGCAAGGGCACCGACTGCCAGGGCCAGCCCGAGGTCCACGCCATCACCGAGGTCCTGCGTGCCCTGACCCGCATCGCCTGCCCCGCCGTCGACCTCAAGGCCGAGGCGATCGTCGCCCCCACCGAGCTCCTCCAGTACCTCGGCCAGGGCAAGTACACCGGCAAGGTCTCCGACCTGGCCTACCACAACTCTCTCATGGTCCAGGTCTGGTCCATGCTCGCCGCCCGCGACACGACGCTGGCCGTCGAGGCCCTCCAGAACCTGCCGGTCGAGCCCTCCACCACCGCCTGGATCACCTACCTGCGCTGCCACGACGACATCGGCTGGGCCATCGACGACGACGACGCGGCCGCCGTCGGCCTGTCCGGCTACGACCACCGGTCCTTCCTGGCCGACTGGTACAGCGGCGAGTACCCCACCTCCGACGCCGCGGGCCTCGTCTTCCAGCACAACCCGGCCACCGGGGACCGGCGCATCGCCGGGACGGCCGCCTCACTCATCGGGATCGAGGCCGCCACCGAGGCCTGGGAGGGCGTCACCGACGAGACCCCCGAGCACGAGGTCGAGGCGCTGTGGACCTGGCGTGAGGAACGGATCCACGCCCTGCGCATGGCCTACGCCATCCTCTACGGCTGGGGCGGCATCCCCGTCCTGTGGAGCGGGGACGAGCTCGCCCAGCCCAACGACCCCAACTGGGACACCGAGCCCGGCCACGAGGCCGACTCGCGCTGGGCCGGGCGGCCCCGCCTCGACGAGGCCCGGCTGGTCAACCGCCGCGACCGCTCCACCGTCGAGGGGCGCGTCTTCACCGACCTGGCGCGGATGGCGCAGGTGCGCGCCGGCCTGCCCCAGCTCGACGCCGCCGTGCGCACCCAGGTCCAGGACGTCGACGACCCCGGGGTGCTGGTGACCTATCGGGACCACCCGCGCGGCAGCTTCGTGGGCGTGTACAACGTGACGCCGCAGTGGCGCTCGGTGGCCGCCGACCAGCTCGCCCGGCTCGGCGTCATGGGGGCCACCGACGTCCTGACCGACACGGTCCCCTTCGGCTCCACCACGCTGGACGGGGCGGGGGACGGCCGCGTGCCCGTGCCGCCCTACGCCGCCTGGTGGCTGGTGCGCCCCACGGACTGACGGTCTGGGCTTTCATGTAACCACGCCCGGAGCGACGAGCGGGCTGTTGTGTCACAAATGGAGACTTTTCGGTCGGCGGCTGTGCTCACAGGGCCGATGCTGAACGCATATGCGCAGGTGAGAAGCCTGCCGGTAGAGACCAGACGAACGACTTGTGTATGAAAAGTCGCCAATCGTGACACCGAAGGCCTATTCGGGGCTGAGATCGCATAGCTTGGGGCCGAGGCACCGGGCGTGCATCATTAAGGACGTGACCCGCCGCAGCCTGTCCACCTCGACGCACACCCCCGATTCCGCAGCCGGTTCTACGACCACGGCGGTCACCGAAGCGCCCGCCGCCCGGGAGACCGCGCTCGTCTCCGCGGCACTGGACTCGGCCACGCCCGCCGCCCTCCTGGCCGGGGCCATCGACGTCGAGCAGGCGCCCCGCCCGCTGAGCGTCTTCGACCTCATGCGCATCGGCATCGGCCCCTCCTCCTCCCACACCGTGGGCCCCATGCGAGCCGGCCGCGCCTTCGGTCGGGCCCTGGCCGAGGCGGTCCGCCCGGGCGGCGCCGGGGCGTCCGACGGCGAGTGCGCCTCACCGGTCCCGGGCGCCGGCCTGCCGCAGCCCACTCGCGTCACCGTCGAGCTCTACGGCTCGCTGGGCGCCACCGGCCGCGGGCACGCCACCGACCGCGCCGCCGTCATGGGGCTGGCCGGCTACGAGCCTGAGACGGTCCCCGCCGTCGTGTGCGAGTCCCTCATGGAGGAGGTCGAGGCCGCCGGGGAGCTGGTGGTCGACGGCGTCGGCCCCGTCCCCTTCAGCCCGGGCGCCGACATCCACTTCCTGCCCGGGCGGGTCCTGCCCTACCACGTCAACGGCATGACCCTGACCGCCTACTGCGCCAGCGGCGCCGAGATCCTGCGCCGCACCTACTACTCCGTGGGCGGCGGCTTCGTCATGGAGGATGTCGGCACCCCCGGGGCGCCGTCGATCCAGGCCCTGGCGACCGCCTCGGCCACCCAGGCCCACGCCACCCCCGCGCCCTTCCCCTTCACCACCTCGGCCGCGATGCTGGCGATCTGCGAGCGCGAGGGCCTGAGCGTGTCCGACGTCGTCCTGGCCAACGAGCTCTCCGCCCGCAGCCGCAAGGAGGTCATGGCCTATCTGGACCGACTGCGCTCCACGATGCGCGCCTGCATCGAGGCCGGCATGAACGCCGAGGGCATCCTGCCCGGCGGGCTCGGGGTGCGCCGGCGCGCCAAGGCCCTCCACGAGCGGCTGTGCGCCCAGTCGACCGGCCCGGCCGCCGCCTTCACCATGGCCGACCCCCTGCGCGGCATGGACTGGGTGGACCTGTTCGCGCTCGCGGTCAACGAGGAGAACGCCGCCGGGCGCCGCGTCGTCACCGCCCCCACCAACGGCGCGGCCGGCATCGTCCCCGCGGTCCTGGCCTACTACGAGCGCTTCATCCCCGGGGCCGACGACGATGGCGCCCGCCGTTTCCTGCTGGCCGCCACCGCCGTGGGCGGGCTCATCAAGACCAATGCCTCGATTGCCGGGGCCGAGGTGGGCTGCCAGGGGGAGGTCGGGGCGGCCTCCTCGATGGCGGCCGCCGGCCTGGCCGAGGCCCTGGGTGGGACGCCCGCCCAGGTGGAGAACGCCGCCGAGATCGCCATGGAGCACAACCTGGGGCTCACCTGCGACCCGGTGGGCGGACTCGTCCAGATTCCCTGCATCGAGCGCAACGCGGTGGCCGCCGTCAAGGCCATCAACGCCGCCCGCATGGCCCTGTGGGGCGAGGGCCGGCACGCCGTCAGCCTCGACACCGTCATTGAGACGATGCGCCAGACCGGCGAGGACATGCTCGCCAAGTACAAGGAGACCTCCCGCGGGGGACTGGCCGTCAACGTCGTGGAGTGCTGATCGGCGTCAGGGTTGATGGGCGGTCTTAAGGGCGTATCGATGATGTCGGCACGGTTCGGCATAATTGATGTATGAGCGAACCGCAGGCAGTCTCCAGCAGCCAGAGCTACAGCATTGCGCAGCTGCGCTCGCTGGTGAAATCCGGTCGTCTGCGCGTGCCGCAGTTCCAGCGCTCCTTCCGCTGGGAGAAGCAGGATGTCCTCAATCTCGTTGACTCCGTGCTTCGCGGTTATCCGATCGGCAGCCTTCTGCTCTGGAAGCGGGAGGCTGAGGCGGAGCATTTGAGGATCGGTGCCCTTGACATTGAAGCCAGCAGCATCCCGGATGCCCTGTGGGTGGTGGATGGTCAGCAACGCATCACCAGCCTCGTCAATGCCATGGACCCGGAAGGGGCGCACGATCCGAGGTTCTCCCTGGGGTACTCCTTGGAGGAGCAGAAGGTCACCCCTGTGTGTGATTCGGGGGCATCACTCATCGTGCCTTTACCCGACCTGTTCGATCTGGGACGTGCACTGGCGTGGTTGAGAGACAATCCTGATGGAACGGAGTATGCCTCGCATATCCAGGATGTGACCGGGAGGCTCGCTGATGTCTCGGTCCCCGCGACGATCATGGAGGATGCCGATGAGGCGGTTCTCCGGGAGGTGTTTGACCGAATCAATAATCGGGGTAAGAAGCTCAATGCCGCGGAGATCTTCGATGCGATTCACGGTGGTCCGAGCGATGGGATGACGACGGCGGGCATCGCGGCACACGTCGACGAGCGGACCCATTTCGGTGCCTTGGCGGACAAGGTTGTGGTCCAGGCGCTCCTGGTGCGACGCCACACGGACATCACTCGCGACGTTCATGGGGAATTCTCTCCTAGCCGTCGGGCTGTCAGCGATTTTCCCAATGAGAGTCAGGAAGAGGCGTATCTGGAAACGGAGCGGTCTCTTGTGGCTGCCGCGCTGTTCCTCCAGCAGTGCGGCATCCCCCATATGACGTTTCTTCCGTTTCGATTCCAGCTGCTGGTCCTGGCAAGATTCTTCGCCTTCTTCCCTCACGCTCAGGACCGTAATCTTGAGCTGCTTCGACGCTGGTTCTGGCGCACGAGCGTCGGTGCCGATGACCTCGGTATCAACGGCTCTCAGACGGACCTTCGCGATATGGCTGCCTGTCTCGTCCCCGGTCAGGAGTCGGCGTCGGTCCAAAGGCTTCTCAGCGCAGCGGCACTCGCGAACCCTCCCCAGGTCCCTGATCTCCGTGTGTTCCGAGCCACTCGCTCCGACAGCAAGGTGATCCTCGCTGCGATGTGGAACCTGGAACCGGTGGATCCTGACTCGGGCGCCCCGATAACAGTGGAGACGCTGGCTGCGCAGCTCGAGGGTGAGACGACGCCGCGAGGCGTGGTCTCCGACCTGGTCCCGGCCTCCGCTCTTCCGGACGGAGCCCCTGTCGCCGCTAACAAGGTGATCTCGACAAGGGATCGTCGAGATCTCCTCTCTCTCCTGGATGGCGAGTCCGATCTCGCCTCGCTGCTCCTGAACGCACGGATCCTGCACGACCTCCAGGGGAACCGGTACAACGACGCCATTGAGGCGAGAACTGAGCCGCTGCGCAGCTACCTCGATAGCTTCATCAGGGCGCGGACCGCATACGGGCATGAGGACACCCCGCCGCTCGGTGACTACATCACCGACGGGGAATGGCAGGAAGGTGAAGCGTCATGATGGAGGCGGTCTACGCGGTTCTCCTCCACGGGGAGCATGTCGGAGTGATCCATCGCAGAGACGCCTTCACGAAGTTCGTCTTCGACCGGGACTACTGGGACCGTCCGAACCGCGCGGTGCTGGGACGCTGGTTCGAGGAGAATCCGCGCAAGCAGTCGCGGGCGACCAACTGGGTGCCCGCATGGTTCTCCAATCTCCTGCCCGAGGGAGGCCTCAGAGAGCTGATTGCTCGTGAGCAGGGAGTCGACACCAACCGCGAGATCGATCTCCTTATACGGATCGGAGCGGATCTTCCCGGAGCCGTCCAGGTCGTCCCCGACCCCGAGGCGCCTGTCGATGAGGGTTTCGGGGCGGCGGCTGATGGGCTCGTGAACGTGTCCGGACCTTCCGCACGTCTGCGCTTCTCCTTGGCGGGGGTGGGGCTGAAGTTCTCCATGCGTCAGGAGGGCGACCGCCTGGTGCTCCCCGCCCACGGAGAGGACGGCGGCTGGATCGTGAAGACACCCGATGGGACCTATCCGGGGCTCGTGGCGAACGAGGCCGCCGTGATGCGATTGGCCGGCGAGGTCGGTATCGAGGTTCCTGAGGTCCACGTGAGGCACCGAGGTCAGGTGGATGAGCTGGGAGAAGGAGCATGGCCGTCTGATGAGGACGAGGCCTACGTGGTGCGCCGCTTCGATCGGACAGCCGAGGGGCGCGTGCATATTGAGGACTTCGCCCAGGTGCTGGGACGCTTCGGTCTTGGTGAGGGGAAGTACCGTTCCGCGGTCGAGGCCGTCGCCGCCATCGCCTATCGCGGGCGGGATCACGCCTCGCTGCGGGAGATGGTGCGCCGGACGGTTTTCAACCTGTTTGTCGGGAACGGGGACGCCCACCTCAAGAACTGGTCACTCATCTACCCGGATCGGAAGATAGCGCGGCTCTCGCCCGCCTATGACCTCGTATGCACGGCCGTCTACCCCCACCAGGCAGACCTGGGCCTGCCCTTCTTCGGTACAGTGCGGCTCTCGGAGATCTCCCGGGACCACTTCGCACGGCTTCAAGCGGCTCTCAATGTCGACGACGATGACGTTCTTGACGTCGTTGACGAGATGATCGAACGGTTCTGTCAGGCCTGGGCGGCCGGTGTCGCCGAAGGACTACCAACGCCGGTGGCCACATGGATAGAGGAGCACCGTGAGCGGACTCGTCAGCAGCTGACGCAGACCTGACGGACAGCGCTCGGTCTTGGGAGGATCCGGGCCCACCAACACGGCACGTTGTCCGGACGGGGGCCGCAGCGTTGCGCTGCGGCCCCCCACCTTCAGTGTCCAGCCCGGGTCAGCTGCTCTGGGCGGTGCTGGACGTACTGTTCGACTGGCTGTTCTGGCTGCTCTGGTTGCCGGACTGCTGGCCCTGCCCGCCACCGGGCTGCTGGCCGTTGGACTGCTGCTCGCCGCCGGGCTGCTGGCCCTGCCCGCCGCCGGGCTGACCGTCCTGATCGCCCTGGCCTCCACCCATGGGACCGCCCGTCCCGGCCGACAGCGCCGAGGCCGTCCCCGTGGCCGAGCCGCCGGACGACGTCGCCACCGTGTACTGCTGGCCCTCGGTGAGCCCCAGCACCGTGATCGCCTCAGCCGTGAAGTCGACCTTGAGCGAGGCCACCTGCGCCCCGGAGGCGTCCGTGACGGTGAGCGTGTCCCCCGCGCTCACCGACGGCGAGCCCGTCACCCCCACGAGCCGGCTCTCGCCGTTGGCGTCCACCGAGCCGTCCATCGCGCCGGCCTGCCCCGAGACCACCACGATCCCGCCCTTGACGTAGGCCGAGCCGTTGGAGTCGATGCCGTCGGAGGAGGCGTAGGAGACCTCCACCTCGCCGCCGCTGATCGTGAGCACCGAGCCGTCGTCGGACTCGGAGTCGGCGTTCTCGTGCCCCTCGATGACGTGGTCGCCGTTGGAGGCGTTGATGCCGTCGTCGCCGGCCGCGATGGACAGCTCCCCGCCGGCCACGTTGATGAACGCCGCCTGCAGCCCCTCATCGGCCGCGTTGACGGTGACCTTCCCGGAGTCCTGCGTGTAGCTCACCCCGGCGTTGATGCCCTTGGGTGAGGGCGTCGAGGAGTCCGCCGTCGACTCCTGCCCGGGCGGGGCCTGCTCCTCAACGGTGGCGTTGGCCTGGCCGCCACCGGCTGTGATCGTCAGGGTCGTGTCCTTGACGGTGACGTCCGTGGTCGCCGAGATCGCGTCGTCGGTGGAGGTCAGCGTGATGCTCGCCTTGCCCAGGGAGATGAAGCCCTTCGTCTCATCGTCGCCCTCACTGGACTTCAGGGCGTCGCCGCCGGCCTCCACCGTCAGCGTCCCGGCCTCCACCACCAGGTAGTCCTTGCCGCGCAGGCCGTCGTCGGCGGCCTTGACCTTGATGGTGGTGCTGCCAGTGATGATGAGGCCGTTCTTGGAGGAGATGCCGTCCTTGTAGGAGCCGGTCACGTCCAGCTGGCCGGTCCCGGTGACGGTGAGGGTGTCGGAGGAGAACAGGGCCGCCGTGGCCTCCTGCCCCGAGGCGTAGCTCTGGCCGTCGGTCAGCGTGTTCTTGGAGTCCTTGGCCAGGACCACGATCGCGTCGCCGGCGTCCTGGATGTCGATGGCCGGCCCGTCCGAGCTCGTGATGCTCGCGCCCTTGAGGACCAGGCGCACGTCGGCCTTGGGGGCGTTGACGACGATCCGCCCGTTGCTGAGCTCGCCGCTGATGACATAGGTGCCGGCGCCGCTGATGGTGACGGTGCCCCCATCGACCTTCACATTGCTCGACGCCGACCCGCTGGCCGAGGCCGACGACCCCGACAGCGTGATCGTGGTGGCCGACGACGTGTCCGGGGTCCCGGCGTCGTCCGCGGAGCTCGAGGCGTCCTCCACAGAGGCGTTGGCCCCCAGGATGTCGGAGACGCTCGCGCCGGTCGACGCCGTGGCGACCGACGAGGAGATCGTCGTCCACGTCGTGTCCGACTCACTCGAGCCGGAGGTGCTGGCGTTGCTGGAGGCCGAGGAGGTCGAGCAGCCGGCCGCCAGGGCGATCGCGGCCAGGAGCGCGACGGCTCCGGTCGCCCGGCGGCGGAGTCGGTTGAGGGGCTTGGTCGTCATCGTCTTGGTGGTCTTCATGGTTTCTGGGCCTCTTCTTCTCAGGTCCGGTGTCGGATCGTGGGTGGTCTGGGGGGGGCGCTCAGGCGGCGCTCGCGGTGGCGTGGGCGGCGTCGATGCTCTTCGGGTTGGAGCGGTCGGTGCCGAACAGGTCGGCGAGCTCGTGGGTCAGGGTCCGGTACCACCGGTTGGCGGGCAGCTCGGGGTGGAGCAGCGCCATTCCGGTGGCGTACTTCGAGATGCGGGCGGGGCGGTGGCCGGCGTCCCACAGGGCCCGGTCCGCAGGCGAGGGCGTGGCCGGGTTCTTCGTCTCGACGACGGCGACGCCCGCTACCGCCACCGGCTCACCGTCGTCGATGGCCGCGGTCAGGTGGGCCGGGCGCAGGGTCTGCGGGGCCCCGGCGACGGTCGCGGTCCTTGCGTGGACCCCCGGCGTCAGGCGCCGCCAGGTCAGGGCTGTGTCGATGGTGGCCCGGGCCTCGGCGCGCGGCAGGTGCAGGGTGGTGCGCTTGTAGGTGGTGGCCAGCACCGGCCGCAGCGCGGAGGCGACGGCCGGACCGGTGACCCCCGTGCTCGCCAGGCAGGCGGCCACGAAGGCGCGGCCCGGGCCGGTGAGGCGGGAGGCGTCGTCGGCGTGGTAGCCCATGCGCCGCTTGACGGTGGTGCCGCGCGCACCGCGGGTCTTGACCTCCAGGAAGCACAGGCCGGAGTCCAGGTAGGTGCGGGTGCGCACCTTGAAGCGCCGACGCCGCTTGCGGGCCGTGAGCATGAAGGCCTCCAGCCCCGGGGTGTCGAAGTAGGTCGAGGCGTAGGAGAAGCGGCGCCGCCCGTCGATGTCCAGGACCCGGGCATCGGAGGTGAGGCCGCCCACGAGCTCCTGCGCGCGCTCCAGCGGCACCAGGTACTTGCGGTCCACCCGGGTCAGCAGGCCGGCGGCGCTGTTGAGCTCGGCGAGACTGGTGGGGGCCAGGTGGTCGGCGCTCAGGGGGGCCGACGTCGGAGCCTGAGACTCCGCGGAGGAGGCTGCCGGGGAGGTGCTCACGGTCATCGTCGAGATCATTGTCGAGATCGTCGTCGAGGTCATCATCGGGGTCCTGGTCTGTCCTGGTCTGTCCTGTCGGGTTCGTCCGGGTCGGCGGTCAGTGCGAGGCCACGGCCGCGGGCGAGGCCGCCTGAGTGCTGGAGCGGGTGACGTACTGGGTGGCTGGCGCCATGGTGAGGGGCTGGGTCTGGACGGCCTGGGTGCGGGCGCCGGCCTGCGCGGCGTTCAGGCGCGTGCCGCCCCAGGGTCGGGCGGTCTGCGTCTCGCGGGTGACGGCACCGGTCGGTGCGGTGACCGGCTGCGGGGCGGGGACGGCGTCGTCGAAGGCCGGGGCGGTCTCGAGCTCGGCGGGGGTGTGGCGCGGCACCCGGAAGCGGACGTCGACGGTGGTGGTGTCGTTGACCAGGTCGAGGCGCTGGACCTCCACCGAGCGGACCTGCCCGCCCAGGGTGTGCTCCAGGTGGGCGATGAGTGCGGTCTCGTTGGTGATGGCGTGGTCGAGGACGATCACCTGGTGACGGTTTCGGCGCATGAGCGCGGGGTGGTCGCCGATCCACAGGGCGGCGACGACGGTGCCCATGAGGGCCGCCACCATCCCGATGGGTGCGGTCTGGATCCCGCCGAGCAGACCCAGGGCCAGGGCCGCGAAGAAGTAGGCGACCTCGTGCTGGGCCAGCTCGGTGGAGCGCAGGCGGATGATGGACAGGACGCCGAAGAGCCCCAGGCCCAGGCCGGCAGCGACGCTCGCCGTCGACAGCAGCAGGGTGACGGCCAGGACGCCCACGTTGACGCCGATGTAGGCGGCCATGAGGTCCTTGCGGGAGTGGCGTGGGGCGTAGAGCGCCCCGACCAGGACGGCGAGGGCGATCAGGTCGGCGGCGATGTAGGTCAGGGTGGTCAGGCTCATCGGGAGGCTCCTGTCGGGTCAATCGGACCGGTGACGGGCCTGGCCGCGGGGTGGGCAGCAGGGGGTGCGCCCTCAGCGCGCCGCGGTGTCGTGCGGCTCCGTCCGGTGAGAAACAGTCAACGGGCGCATTCCATGAGCGCGCTGTGAACAGGGCATGGGGGAGGCATGACTTGCCGCGCCACAGCGTGAGGCGACGAACAGCGCCTCCGCAGGCGGGCGGGGCCCGTGACCTCCGGAGGCGCAGGCGAGGGGTGAGGTGGGAGCGTGACGGCTGCTTCTCAGGCCGCGAGCTGGTGCGACGGGGCCTGACGCCGGTAGCGCCCCAGGTTCCGCTTGATGGTACGGTTCCACCGGTTGGTGGGCAGATTCGCGTACAGCAGCGCCATGCCGGTGGCGTACTTCGAGATACGGGTCGGCCGGTGCCCCTGATTCCACAGGAGGCGGTCCGTGGGGGAGGCCGTGGAGGGGTTCTTCGTCTCGACGACGTTGAGGTGAACCACTGAGACCCTCTGCTCGAGGCGCTTCCCATCGGGGCCGAACAGGTCCCAGGTGAGCTGGGTGTCGAAGGTGGCGCGGGCCTCGTCATGGGGCAGGTGCAGGGTGGTGCGGTTGTAGGTGGAGCCCAGGACCGGGATGAGGGTGTCAGCGATCGTGCGCGCCTCGTCCGGGGAGCAGGTGCCGGACTCCACGAGGCGCTCGATGACGAACAGGTGACCGTCGGGCGTGATGCGGTCGGCGTCGTCGGGGTCGTACTTGAAGCGGTCCTTGACCGTGGCCCCGCGTGACCCGTTGGTCTTGACCTCCAGGAAGCACAGGTTGGAGTCCAGGTAGGTGCGAGTGCGCACCTTGAAGCGCCGACGGCGCTTGCGGGCCGCCAGGAAGTAGGCGTCCAGGCTTGGGGTGTCGAAGTAGGTCGAGGCGTAGCGGAAGTGGCGCAGACCGTCGATCTGGAGGACCTGCGCCCGTGGGGCCAGGTAGTTGATGACGTGTTGGGTGTCGACGGGGGGCACCAGGTACTTGCGGTCCATGCGGGTCAGGAGGCTCGCCTCGGAGTTGAGCTCGGCGAGGGTGATCGTGTTGATGCCGTCGGTGTTCAGCACGGTGCAGTCCTTTCCGGGGTCGGAGGTCGCGAGGTGGGGGCCGGTGCTGCTGGGTGGCAGTGGTGGCGGGGAGGCGGCGGTGGCTGCGTGATGGTGTGGTGGTGGCGCCGCCGGTGAGGCGGGCCGGCTCGGTCAGTTGTAACGGGGCTGCATCATGGACGAAGGGTTGTCCACCTGAGCGTGCTGCTGGGAGGTGCGCTGCTGGCGGTGACCGGTGATCCAGTCGTACCGGGGCGGGGCGGTGGCCGCTGCTGCGGCGCTGTCGGCCACGGGGGCCTTGGGCCAGAGCTGCTCAATGGTGGGCTGAGCCTGAGTGGAGACTTGAGCGAGGACGTGAGGCGGAACCTCCTGGATCAGGCGGGGGCGCTGCGGCACCTCCTCCTGGGACACCTGGGCGGCCTGCGACTGAGCCGGTTTCGCTGTGCGGGTCCGAGGACGCAGCCGGTAGTGGACCTCCACGACGGTGGTGTCGTTGACCAGGTCCAGGGTCATGAGGTCGACGGTGCGCACCTGGGCGCCGAGCAGGTCCTCAAGCTCGGTGATGAGCTCGTTCTCGTCGCTGATGGCCCGATCGAGGGTGACGACCTGGTTGCGGTTGCGGCGCATGAGCGCCGGGTGGTCGCCCACCCACAGGGAGGCGAGGATGAGGACCATGAGGATGGCGACGATGATGAGGTGGGCGATGTGCTCGCTCTTGATGCCGCCGAGCAGGCCCAGGGCCAGGGCCGCGAAGAAGTAGGCCACCTCCCCCTGGGCCAGGGAGGTGGAACGCAGACGGATGATGGACAGGACGCCGAAGAGCCCCAGACCCAGGCCGGCTCCGACGTTGTCACTCGTTGACAGCAGCAGGGTGACGGCCAGGACGCCCACGTTGACGCCGATGTAGGCGGCCACGAGGTCGCGGCGACCGTGGCGCGGAATGTAGAGGGCCCCGACCAGGAGTGCGAGGGCCACCAGGTCGGCACCGATGTAGGCCAGTGTCAGTGGTAGGTCGTGCAACACCTGCTGCATGAGGTTGTCCTTGGGGGAGATGGGTCAGGAACCGTAATATTACGATAACATAACGATGGGTCGATCTGAATGAATGGCACTGCGTATGAGCCTCCTGCTCAGTGTGAGGCTGCGTACTCTCGGTTCGACCTCCGATGTTTCTACGATTACTTCCGCCCCGGTTGTGCGCCGTGGGTGGGGGCGGTGGTCGAGGTGGTCGCCTTCGTCGCCGTCAGGTCCCGGTAATTTGCTGGGTGTTCGCTGGATGTGGCGACACGCCGAACGGGCGCGTCTGAGAGGGTGAGTTCTGCGTCTCCATCCCCAGGGCTGGGGGTAGCGCGCCGACGGCGACCGGCCCTCCCTGTGGTTAAGGGGGGTGAATAGATGTCGTACCCGTGCAGGACCATCGTTGTGCGGATTGTGGGGATGGGGTCGAGCCTCTCCAGCGAGGCGTCCACGGACTGTCTCCACCAGCCGTCCACAGTGAGGCGAGTGTTTTCCACAGAGGGGAGGGGTGGTGTGCACAGGGCCACGCTAGACACAGCATCTTGGGGTGATGGACCCGGATCACCCCAAGGGGTAGTGTCTTGCTCCGCGGGGCCGTTCTGGCCTCCCGTGAATGACAAGCGTGTGGTGCCGCCGGCGCAGTCCCTGTCCGGGGACGGGCCGCAGTCACCGCCACCCGATCCTGAGGAAGAGACGGACATGGCGATCACCATCTACAGCAAGCCCAACTGCGTCCAGTGCACGGCCACCTACCGCGCCATGGACAAGGCCGGCCTGTCCTACGAGACGGTGGACATCTCCTTGGACGCTCAGGCCCTCGAGCAGGTCAAGTCCCTGGGGTACGCCCAGGCTCCCGTCGTCGTCGCCGGAGAGGACCACTGGTCCGGTTTCCGTCCGGACAAGATCAAGACTCTCGCCCTGGCCGTCGAGTCCGTCGCGGTCTGAGGCCGTGGGGGCGCGCCGTGAGTAGCGGGCCTCTGCTGGTCTACTTCTCCTCCACCTCGGAGAACACGCACCGATTCGTGGGTAAGCTCGGCTTCCCGACGGCGCGTATTCCCTTAAGACGCACGGATCCGCCGTTGACCG
Source organism: Actinomyces oris (assembly GCF_001929375.1). Classification (GTDB taxonomy): domain Bacteria; phylum Actinomycetota; class Actinomycetes; order Actinomycetales; family Actinomycetaceae; genus Actinomyces; species Actinomyces oris_B. Next base: position 33,258 of record NZ_MSGO01000018.1, read on the forward strand.
TGCACGAGGAGTACGTCCTGGTCGTCCCCACCTACGGTGGTGGTTCCATCAAGGGGGCGGTGCCCAAGCAGGTCATCGCCTTCCTCAACAACCCGGACAACCGGGCCCTGTGCCGGGGCGTCATCGCCTCTGGCAACACCAACTTCGGCCAGGCCTACTGCCTGGCGGGTGACATCATCGCCAGCAAGCTGGGGGTGCCGTTCCTGTACCGCTACGAGCTGCTCGGCACCCCCACGGACGTCGCACACGTCAAAGAAGGATTGGAAGACTTTTGGCAGACACGCTGACGGACACCGGCTCTGAGACCGTGTCCTCCCCGAAGTTGGACTACCACGCGCTCAACGCGAAGCTGAACCTCTACGACGCGCAGGGCAGGATCCAGTTCGACGCCGACCATGAGGCCGCCCGGCAGTACTTCCTCCAGCACGTCAACCAGAACACGGTCTTCTTCCACGACCTGGAGGAGAAGCTCGAGTACCTGGTCGAGGAGGGCTACTACGAGGGCCACATCCTGGACAAGTACTCCCCGGAGTTCGTCAAGTCCGCCTTCAAGGCCGCCTACGCCCACAAGTTCCGCTTCGAGACCTTCCTGGGCGCCTTCAAGTACTACACGTCCTACACGCTCAAGACCTTCGACGGGAAGCGCTACCTGGAGCGCTTCGAGGACCGCGTCACCATGGTGGCCCTCACCCTGGCCGACGGTGATGAGCAGCTGGCCCTCGACCTCGTCGATGAGATGATGTCCGGCCGCTTCCAGCCGGCCACCCCCACGTTCCTCAACGAGGGCAAGGCCCAGCGCGGGGAGCCCGTCTCCTGCTTCCTCGTGCGCATCGAGGACAACATGGAGTCGATCGCCCGCGGCATCAACTCCGCCCTCCAGCTGTCCAAGCGCGGCGGGGGAGTGGCCCTCCTGCTGAGCAACCTGCGGGAGATGGGCGCCCCCATCAAGCGCATCGAGAACCAGTCCAGCGGCGTCATCCCCGTCATGAAGCTGCTGGAGGACTCCTTCTCCTACGCCAACCAGCTCGGGGCCCGCCAGGGTGCGGGGGCCGTCTACCTGCACGCCCACCACCCCGACATCATGCGGTTCCTGGACACCAAGCGTGAGAACGCCGATGAGAAGATCCGCATCAAGACCCTCTCGCTGGGCGTCGTCATCCCGGACATCACCTTCGAGCTGGCCCGCAACAACGAGGACATGTACCTCTTCAGCCCCTACGACGTCGAGCGCGTCTACGGCATGCCCTTCGCGGATATCAACGTCACCGAGAAGTACCGCGAGATGGTGGACGACGGGCGCATCAAGAAGAAGAAGATCAATGCCCGCACCTTCTTCCAGACCCTGGCCGAGATCCAGTTCGAGTCCGGCTACCCGTACGTCATGTTCGAGGACACGGTCAACAGGGCCAACCCCATCAAGGGCAAGGTCGTCATGTCCAACCTGTGCTCCGAGATCCTTCAGGTCTCCGAGCCCAGCGAGCTCAACGAGGACCTCACCTTCGCCCACGTGGGCAAGGACATCTCCTGCAACCTGGGCAGCCTCAACATCGCCAAGACGATGGACTCCCCGGACTTCGCCCGCACGATCCGCACTGCCGTGCGCGGCCTGACCGCCGTCAGCGACCAGACCCACCTGCCCAGCGTCCCCTCCATCGACCGGGGCAACCACGAGTCGCACGCCATCGGCCTGGGGCAGATGAATCTCCACGGCTTTCTGGCGCGCGAGCGCATCCACTACGGCTCTCAGGAGGGCCTGGACTTCACCAACGTCTACTTCGCCAGCGTCCTGTTCGCCGCCCTGACGGCGTCGAACGAGATGGCCGTGGAGCGCGGGGAGAGCTTCGTGGGTTTCGAGGACTCGACCTATGCCAGCGGCGAGTTCTTCGAGAAGTACGTGACCCAGGACTTCGTGCCGGTCACCGAGCGCGTCAAGGAGATCTTCGCGGCCTCCAGCGTGCACGTGCCCACACGTCAGGACTGGGCCGAGCTGGCGGAGAAGGTCAAGAAGGGCGGCCTGTACAACCGCAACCTGCAGGCCGTGCCGCCCACCGGCTCGATCTCCTACATCAACAACTCCACCTCCTCGATCCACCCGATCGTGGCCAAGGTGGAGATCCGCAAGGAGGGCAAGATCGGCCGCGTCTACTACCCGGCGCCCTTCATGACGAATGACAACCTCGAGTACTACCGGGACGCCTACGAGATCGGCCCCGAGAAGATCATCGACACCTATGCCGTGGCCACCCAGCACGTGGACCAGGGGCTGAGCCTCACACTGTTCTTCCCGGACACGGCCACCACTCGCGACGTCAACCGCGCCCAGATCTACGCCTGGCGCAAGGGCATCAAGACCCTCTACTACATCCGCCTGCGTCAGGCCGCCCTGACCGGCACCGAGGTCGAGGGCTGCGTCTCCTGCATGCTGTGAGCCGGCCGCCGTCGGCTGCCTGCCCATGACCGACGTCGGGGCCGAGAGGACATGACTCCTCTCGGCCCCGACAGCGCATTGGAATCAGGCTAGAGAATCCGAGCTGTCCTGTGAGCCTAGCCTCGAGTTTTCATCG